>NZ_WSSA01000003.1:0-766662 GCF_011421605.1 Marinobacter sp. JSM 1782161 | reverse complement strand
GTCAGGCAGGACGAGCACCGCTCGGCCAGCGAAGCGCGCCCCCACCGTCTCGGTGGGGGCCGGGTCATCGTCCGCAGCGCTCCGCGCTGCCGGCCCGGACCTCCCGGGGCGCTACAAACGCCGACAGCCGTGAGCACAGTAGGTCATCGCCACACCGCTACCTACACCAACACCCAATGGACGCACCGCTTCCAGGGTTATATCATCCCCGCATCATTCCAAATGCTCGCGCCCTCCCAGGGATGCCGGGTACGCACCGGAAACCGATCAGGACCCTATGACACCGACCGAAGCCGAACGTCAGTACTACCTCTCGCGTATGGGCATACAGCTCTGGTATGCGCGATCGGCTGTACCGGGGGCGGCTCCGACGCCGGATCTCGACTTCAGCGAGCCGGAAGCACCTGAAGAGGTTCCGGACCGCTCATCGGCGCTAGTCCGTCCGCCCGCGAGCAAGGGCAGTGTCAAGGCGTTGATGCAGAGTATCGACGACGGCAAGGAGCCGGCGACTCCAGAGAAGCCGGCCGCTCAAGATGCGCCTTCACCCCGGGAGGTCGCCAGGCCCGCGGCAGAGACAGAAAATAAGCCTGGGATGGCTTCGACTGCCCCCCAGGAATCCCCTGCGGAAACGGTCGCTGCCTCACCGCTCGACAACGTCAGCCTGGACATGGGTGTCTGGAGCGGGAAGCGGTTTACGCTGCTTAGCGCTCTGTCCGGGGAGGTCAGTGCCGAGCTGCAGTCACAACTGGCGGAGAACATTCTGCGTGCCTTGGGCGACGATGACGTGCAGCATCGGCGGCTGGGGTGGCCGGTTTTCAACAATCCGAGAGTTATGCGGGGCGGTGGGCAGCAGCTTGAACGTTTGCTGGAAGCGCTGCGTGAATCGATCATTGGCGAGCGTCGCCTGGTGTGTCTGGGCGCTCTTCATGAGGAGCAAGGAACCGATAAAGCGCTTCTGGCTCACTTGTCAGGTGCAGACGACCGGCTGTCCGGAGAGGACTCACTGGCCGCCCTCGCCGCCGATCCTGCCCGCAAGCGGGCGCTCTGGACGCTGCTTCAGGACCAGGTGTCCGGGGTATCGTGATGAGCGCCGGTGACGCCTACCGTATTGGTTTGAAAAACGACTGGGGTATTTCCCCTCTGCAGTTGGAAGACCTGCCTGCGGTGATGGAAGTCGAGCGCGGCGGCTATTCCCACCCCTGGAAGGAATCTGTTTTCCGCGACTGTTTCCGCCCGGACTATCGGCTATGGCGGTTGTCCGATGGCGAGGCGCTGGCCGGATACGCCGTCGTTGCCTACCTTTTCGACGAAGCCCACCTCCTGAACCTGTGTGTCGCGAGAGACTATCGCGGTGTGGGAGCGGGGCGCCGCCTGCTACGCCACCTCCTCCGTGAGTCTTTCGGCGATGGCATGCAGCGGCTCATTCTCGAGGTTCGGCGCTCTAATCAGGTGGCTGCCGGACTGTACCGCTCCGAAGGGTTCGAACAGATTGGTGAGCGCCGGGGGTACTATCCGGGCGTACCGGAGCGGGAAGATGCCCTGGTCTTCGCCCTGGAAGCTCCGGTAGGCTGACGTGGGCATCACGCCAAAGCTTTTCTCATCGGTCTGGCTATGGTTGACGAACATCGCCCTGCTCGGTGTGGTGGTATGGGCCGTTCGTGAGGCTGACTGGGATCAGGTGGCCGTCGAACGTCTTTTTCAGCACAGCTTCTTTGCCAGCGTCCTGCTGCTGTTTCTGTTATGGCAGCTGCGGGCCGGTCTATCCCTGGGGCTAACGAGCCATCTCCTGGGGATGAAGCTCTTTCGACGTTCGGCATCAGTGGGCTGGTCACCGTCGTAATGCCCGCTTTGGTGAGCTATGAAGTGATGCTCTGGGAGCGCCGCCGCGGATTTCGCCTGTTTTTCGTCTACCTGTTTTTCTGCGGCTTTTTTGGGGCTGCGCTGGCTTTTCCCGGCAGCGGGTTATTGATGGTGTTGTTGCTCTGGCTTGCGGATGTCTATTCCTGGCGCGTGCTGGTCCACGAGTATCTCCGTTACCTGCCTCTGATTATGTTGCCGGAAGCTTTTGTAAACGGCGTTGTGGTTGCCGGGCTGATGATCTTCCACCCGCAACGCCTGATCACCCTCGATGAAAGCCGCTATCTCTGATGGTTCGCGTCTGCGCGCCTCAGAATTTATAATGGTGGGCTTTCCAGTTCATTGGTTCCAACTTTCAGGCTGTTATCACTATGACGTCGCTTCCCGCGGAAATCGAAAAGCGTCGGACGTTTGCGATCATCTCGCACCCGGACGCCGGTAAGACCACCATCACCGAGAAAGTCCTGCTCTTCGGTCAGGCGCTACAGACCGCGGGGACGGTCAAGGGCAAGAAATCCGGTCAGCACGCCAAGTCCGACTGGATGGAGATGGAGAAGGAGCGGGGGATTTCCGTTACGACATCCGTCATGCAGTTTCCCTATTCCGACAAGCTGGTGAACCTGCTGGATACGCCGGGTCACGAGGACTTCTCGGAGGACACCTATCGCACGCTCACGGCCGTCGACTCCTGTCTGATGGTCATCGACAGCGCCAAGGGTGTCGAGGAGAGAACCATCAAGCTGATGGAAGTCACTCGCCTGCGCGACACCCCGATTCTCACGTTCATGAACAAGCTGGACCGGGATACCCGGGACCCGATCGAGCTGATGGATGAGGTGGAGGACGTTCTCAAGATCGCCTGCGCGCCGGTCACCTGGCCGATCGGTATGGGTAAGAACTTCAAGGGCGTCTACCACCTGCTGCGTGATGAGGTGATCCTGTACCAGAGTGGCCAGGGTCATACGATCCAGGAGAAACGGGTCATCAGCGGCCTCGACAGCCCCGAGCTTGATGAGGCCATCGGCGCCTACGCCCAGGACCTGCGCGACGAGATCGAACTGGTCAAGGGCGCTTCCCACGAGTTTGACCTGGAGGCCTTCCTGAAGGGCGAGCTGACGCCGGTGTTCTTCGGTACGGCACTGGGTAATTTTGGCGTGGATCATATGCTGGATGGACTGGTCGAGTGGGCGCCGTCACCGCAGCCGCGCGCGACCGATCAGCGCCAGGTCGAGCCGGCCGAAGACGGGTTCTCGGGCTTTGTGTTCAAAATCCAGGCGAACATGGACCCGCAGCACCGGGACCGGGTTGCCTTCCTGCGTATCGTGTCCGGCCGTTACAGCCAGGGCATGAAAGCGCGGCATTCGCGTATCGGTAAAGACGTGCGCCTGGCCGACGCGTTGACGTTCATGGCCGGAGACCGGACCCAGGCCGACGAAGCCTATGCTGGCGATATTATCGGCCTGCACAATCACGGCACCATCCAGTTGGGCGACACGTTCACCGCCGGCGAGAACATGAAGTTTACCGGCATCCCCAACTTCGCTCCGGAGTTGTTCCGGCGGATCCAGCTCAAGGACCCGCTCAAGGCCAAGCAGCTGCAAAAGGGACTGATCCAGCTGTCCGAGGAAGGCGCCGTGCAGGTTTTTCGACCGATGAAGAATAACGACCTGATCGTCGGTGCGGTCGGTGTCCTGCAGTTCGATGTGGTCGTGGCGCGACTGAAAAGCGAATACAAGGTAGAGGCCGTCTACGAGCCCATCAACGTCGCCACCGCCCGCTGGGTTACCTGCGAAGATGCCAAAACCCTGGATCAGTTCGAGCGCAAGGCGTACGACAATCTGGCGCTGGACGGCAGCGACCGGCTAACCTATATCGCGCCGACGATGGTCAACCTGCAACTGGCCCAGGAACGCCATCCGGACGTGAAGTTCAACAAGACCCGGGAGCACTGAGCCGGGCGGGATCTGCCATGCTGATCGATGCCCACTGTCATTTTGACTACCCCTGCTTTGACGGCCGGCGCGCAGCGGTGCTGGATGAGTGTCGCTCTGCGGGAGTGGCCGGGCTGGTTATTCCCGGAGTAAGGGCCCGTGACTGGGATCGCGTTGAGATTGCTGCGTCCGAGTCCCCGGCGTTGCGTTACTGCCTCGGGATTCATCCCTGGTTCATTGGCGAGCATGGCCCTGACGATCTGAAGGGCCTGGAAGCGCGGCTTGCCAGCTCTCCCGAAGGCTGTGTCGCGCTGGGGGAGTGCGGATTGGACCGCCTCCGGGGGGATCTGGAACAGCAGCTGCCCTGGTTCGAGGCCCAGATTGACATCGCTGCGGCCTGCGCCATGCCGCTGGTTATCCACTCGGTGCGAACCCACGACGAGGTGGGCGCGTGCCTGCGCCGCCGCCAGTTTAGCGGCCGGAGTCTTGTCCACGGCTTTTCTGGCAGTCCGGAGCAGGCGCTGGCGCTGGTTCGCCAGGGGTGTTTCCTGGGCGTGGGTGGGGTAATTACCTATCACCGGGCGGCGAAAACCCGGCGTGCGCTGGCCCGCGCTCCGCTTGACCACCTGGTGCTCGAAACTGACGCGCCGGACATGCCGCCGGAAGGTGTCGCCAAAGGTGATAACGCACCGACCGCGCTGCCGCGGGTGTTCCGGGCCCTGTGTGACCTGCGGGACGAGCCCGAGGCGCGGATCCGGGAACAGCTCCAGCGTAACGTGGAAGCCCTCTACGGAACCCACTGGCACTGACTTGGTCGGCATAATTGGGCGTGAAAAGGGGCTTGGCACCACTGGTTCGACCCTGTATACTTCGCGCCCTGGCTTTTCAAGGCGATGTATCCATCTCAGCCCCGAATGGTGCACCGCCACAAGTAAATATGGTCGAAGGTCTCCGTATAGCGCATGGCGCTGGTTTGCGGTGATCTTTAACGTTCGTTTTAAGCGTACAAGGCGGAATCAATGAAGACTCTGAGTGCGAAACCAGAAAGCGTAAAGCGTGACTGGTACGTTGTGGACGCAGCCGGCAAGACGCTGGGTCGTCTGTCAACCGAAATCGCCCTTCGTCTGCGGGGCAAGCATAAGCCGGAATATACTCCCCACGTCGACACGGGCGATTACATCGTTGTGATCAACGCTGAGCAGGTTCGTGTGACTGGTAAGAAAGCCGGTGCTAAAAAGTATTACCACCACACCGGGTTCCCGGGTGGTATCCGTGAGATCAACTTCGAGAAGCTGATCGACAAGGCGCCTGAACAGGTGATCGCGCATTCCGTCAAGGGCATGCTGCCGAAGGGACCGCTGGGTCGCGCCATGTTCAAGAAGCTGAAAATCTACGCCGGTGCTGAGCATCCGCATGCAGCCCAGCAGCCCAAAGAACTCGACATCTAACGGAAGGCGAATATGTCTGTAGCACAAAATTACGGTACTGGTCGCCGCAAAACTTCCGCGGCGCGTGTATTCATCAAGCCGGGTAGCGGCAACATCACCATCAACAACCGCACCATTGAGCAGTTCTTTGGTCGCGAAACCCTGCAGATGATTGTTCGTCAGCCGCTGGTTCTGACCGAGTCAGAAGAGCGTTTTGACATCAAGATCACTGTAGAAGGCGGTGGCACCAGTGGCCAGGCCGGCGCCATTCGCCACGGTCTGACTCGTGCCCTGATGGATTACGATGAATCCCTGCGTCCGACCCTTCGCAAAGCGGGCTACGTTACCCGTGACGCGCGTGGTGTTGAGCGTAAGAAAGTGGGTCTGCGGAAAGCGCGTAAGCGTCCTCAGTACTCCAAGCGTTGATCCAGCGCTGCTTTTTCGAAAAAGCCCGGTTTTACCGGGCTTTTTTTTGTCTACACTTCGGGTTGATGCAAACTTGCCGGCGGGGGTAGCAAGGTTTGGGCCCCGCCGGCGTCAGCTTGTCAGGGTTTGGTTATTTCATTACCATTTTTTCGGACTCATTTTCGGGTTGTGAAGTCTAATACGATGTGCGGCCTATAAAAATCAGCTTCGCATCGCCTGATGGGAGAAAACTATAATGAATAACGGCGACGTGAGCCGCAGCCGGCGTCGATTCCTCATTGGGGCGACCTCCGCAGTGGGAGGTATCGGCGTCGTGGGGGCAGCAGTGCCTTTCGTAGCATCCTGGAACCCAAGTGCAAAAGCGGAGGCCGCAGGCGCGCCGGTCTCGGTCAACATTGCGAAATTAGAGCCCGGCCAGCAAGTAACGGTTGAGTGGCGGGGCAAACCGGTGTGGATCGTGCGCCGCACCGACGAGATGCTGGAAAGCATCGAAAAGCTGAACGATCGCGTCAAGGACCCCGAGTCGACGCAGGCTTCCCAGCAGCCTTCCTATATAGAGAGCGTCTACCGCTCGCTGAAACCTGATATTGCCGTTCTGGTCGGAATCTGTACCCATCTTGGCTGTGTGCCGAGCTACCGGCCGGAAGTGGCGCCTGCCGATCTCGGGGATGACTGGCTGGGCGGTTTCTTTTGTCCCTGCCACGGATCCCATTACGACCTCGCGGGCCGGGTCTATTCCAGTCAGCCTGCGCCCCTGAATCTGGAAGTCCCGCCTTACCGCTATGATTCCGACAACACCCTGACCGTTGGACTGGATCCGGAGGCCGCGTGATGCAGAAGCTCATAAAGTGGATTGATGCACGACTCCCGATCATCGATGCCTATAACAAGCATCTCGGCCAGTACTACGCCCCCAAGAACTTCAACATCTGGTACTTCTTCGGGTCACTGGCGATGCTGGTCCTGGTTAACCAACTGGTGACCGGAATCTGGCTGACGATGAGCTATAACCCCTCCGCTGAGGGCGCGTTTGCATCCGTCGAATACATCATGCGGGATGTGGAGTGGGGCTGGTTGCTGCGATACCTGCACTCGACCGGCGCCTCGGCCTTTTTCGTCGTGGTCTACCTGCATATGTTCCGCGGGTTGATGTACGGTTCCTATCAAAAGCCCCGGGAACTGATCTGGATCTTCGGGATGCTGATCTACCTGGTATTGATGGCGGAAGCGTTCATGGGTTACCTGCTGCCCTGGGGGCAGATGTCCTACTGGGGAGCGCAGGTTATCGTCAACCTGTTCGGTGCCATCCCGGTGATCGGTGAGGACCTGTCCCTCTGGATCCGCGGCGACTATCTGATCTCCGGCATCACGCTTAACCGGTTCTTTGCCCTGCACGTCATTGCCCTGCCGATCGTGCTCCTTGGGCTGGTGGTACTGCATATCCTGGCTTTGCATGAGGTTGGTTCCAACAACCCGGACGGAATCGACATCAAGAAGAACAAGGACGAAAACGGTATTCCCAAAGACGGTATCCCGTTTCATCCCTATTACACCGTGCACGACCTGCTTGGGGTCGGGGTTTTCCTGTTTATATTCTGCGTGGTGGTCTTCTTCTTCCCCGAAATGGGCGGCCTGTTTCTCGAAAAGCCCAACTTCGAGCCGGCCAACGCACTCAAGACACCTGAGCACATTGCGCCGGTCTGGTACTTCACGCCTTTCTACGCCATGTTGCGTGCGGTCACGGTGGATCTGTTCGGCTTGCCGGCGAAGTTCTGGGGCGTGGTGGTCATGGGGGCGGCCATCGCCATCCTGTTCGTGTTGCCCTGGCTGGACCGAAGTCCAGTGCGGTCGATCCGTTACAAGGGCCTGCCCAGCAAGATCGCCCTGGCGGTATTTGCCATCAGTTTTGTGATTCTCGGCTATCTCGGAATCATGCCGGCCACTGCTGGTCGGACCGCGTTGGCCCAGCTGTTGACCGTCCTGTACTTTCTCTACTTTATCCTGATGCCGTTCTACACAAGGATGGAAACAACAAAACCGGTACCGGAAAGGGTGACAGGCTGATGAGACAACTGATTGCGGGTTTTTTCATAATGTGCCTGCCGGCCCTGACTCTGGCCGCAGGTGGGGCCGGCATTCCGCTTGACCACATGGAGCCGGACCATGCCAATAAATCCTCCCTGCAGAGGGGCGCGGCCCTGTTTACCAATTACTGCATGGGGTGCCATTCCATGGAGTATGCCCGGTACAAGCGGGTGGCCAATGACCTGGGGATCCCCGAGGAGCTCTACGAGGAGAACCTGATTTTCACCGGCGCCAAGATTGGCGAGTTGATGAAGATCAGTATGGACAAGGAGCAGGCCAAGGCCTGGTTCGGCAACCCGCCGCCGGACCTGACGCTGGAGTCGCGGCTGCGCGGTGAGGACTGGATCTACTCCTATATGCGTGGCTTTTACAAGGATGAATCCCGTCCGCTGGGGGTCAACAACGTCGTGTTTTCCAACGTCGGCATGCCGCATGTGTTGGTGGACCTGCAGGGGCTGTGCGCCGTGGAGCCTCAGATCGGCGGGCGCGCCAGCGTCGATCCGCTCAGTGGCAGCGTCGTCAATGACACGGTCTGCCCCGAGTGGGCCACCGAAGGCTCGATGACGCCCAAGGAGTATGACGCCGCCATGTATGATCTGACCAATTTCCTGTCTTACATGGGGGACCCGGTCAAACTGGAGCGAGAGCGGCTGGGGCTGTTTGTTCTGATCTTTATCGCGATTTTCTTCGTGTTTGCCTACCTGCTCAATCGCGAGTACTGGAAAGACGTACACTAAAGAATCAGGTATAATGGCAGTTTTCACCGATCCCAGCGGGAGCCAGTTGGCTTGCCGCTGGATTTTCCGTTTTGCCACCTCTGTGTTCATGTAATCGTGGAGTAGTTCTATGGGCGTTGTGACCAAGCGGTCATCAATGACGTTTTTTTCTGATCCGGCCAGCCATTACAGCCACCGGGTGCGTATTGTACTTGCCGAGAAAGGCGTCACGGTCGACGTTGTCGACGTCGATCCTGACAACCCGCCGGAGGAACTCTCCGACCTGAATCCGTATAACGCGTTGCCGACCCTGGTCGATCGTGACCTGGTACTCTATGAGCCGAACATCATGATGGAGTACCTCGACGAGCGTTTCCCGCACCCGCCGCTGCTGCCGGTGTACCCGGTGGCGCGGGCCAACAGCCGCCTGATGATCCACCGGATCCAGAAAGACTGGTGTGGCCTGGTGGACCAGATCCTGGCGCAGCCCAACGCCAAGGCATCTGAGGCGGCTCGCAAGGAACTGCGTGAAAGCCTGCTGGCAACGGCGCCCCTGTTCGGCGAAATGCCGTTTTTCCTGTCCGAGGAATTCACCATCGTCGACTGCTGCATTGGACCGATCCTGTGGCGCCTGCCGGCCCTGGGAATCGAACTGCCCGAGAAGCAGGCCAAGCCGCTGCTGAAGTACATGGAGCGCCTGTTCCAGCGGGAAGGCTTCAAGGCGAGCCTGTCCGACCTGGAAGAAGACATTCGCAGCTAAGCGATCGACTTGTATCCGAGCCTGAGTGGGAGATGTTATGTCTGACAAGGCATTCAGAATGACTTCGAGCCGTCCCTATCTGGTGCGGGCTTTCAATGAGTGGATTCTCGACAACAACTGCACTCCCTATATCCTGGTGGATGCCAGTATCCAGGGCGTGCAGGTGCCGGCCGAGCATGTTGCCAACGGGCAAATCGTGCTGAATATCAGCCCGACTGCGGTCAAGGGGTTGATGATTGGCAACAGTGCCCTGGAGTTCAGCGCGCGCTTCGGCGGCGTTCCCATGCAGGTTTCTGTGCCGCTGGTGGCGGTGCTTGCCATCTACGCGCGGGAAAACGGTGAAGGGATGGTGTTTGGCAGCGAGCCGGGCACTCCGGACCCGGACGGCACGGGCACGGATCCGGACGAGGGGCAGCGTCAGCCCGAACGCCCTTCCGGCAAGCCGAGCCTTAAAGTCGTGAAGTAGCCCTCACGCTGTTATACGGCGCAAGCAAAAGCCGACCCTCGGGTCGGCTTTTTTGTGCCTGCGTGGTGGGCGCTATGCTCAGCCGCCGAAGATCTTGTGGTCGATCAGGGCGCAGAGGGCGTTGAGCACAAGGACGAAGACGCTGGTGGCCTGCGCGGGGCTGAGGTTATGCAGGGCGATCTCATGGTCATCGGGGTGCAGCAGTGAGGTGACGTCGGTCTTCTCCCGCGCGCTCAGTACCACGACTTTCATGCCCCGGTCGTGAGCAGCCTGGATGGCCTGGATGAGGTTGGCCTTGTGGCCGTCATCGACGATCACAAACAGCGTGTCGCCCTCTTTGCCCAGGGCGCGGACCTGGCGGGAAAACGTCTCGTTGAATCGATTGTCCCGGCAGATGGCCGAAAAGGTCGTGGCATCGGCACCCAGATTCATCGCGGGTAACGCCGGGCGGTCCTGGTCGAATCGATTGAGCAGGTTGGTGCAGAAGTACTGCGTCAGGCAGTTGGCGCTGCCGTTCGCGCACATCAGGATCTTGGCGTCCGTGAGCAGCGAGTTGACCAGTGTGTCCGCCACTTCAATCAGGGCGGGGCCAAGCTCACCGGCGGTGTGCGCAGCGTTCTCCATGTGTTCGGCGAACATGGAATTGATCAGGAAATCCGGGCTTTGTTCAGTCATTGGGTAGCGTCAAATGCATGTTGAATCCACTGTGCGCGAAAGCGGCGCCAGCGTCCGGGAGTGATGGCGATGACGTCGAACCGGCAGGGGGCCTGCCACAGCCCCTGTTTCTGCAGGTAGACCGAAGCGGCGCGAATCACGCGCTGCTGCTTGTTTGGCGTCACCGATTCCATCGGGTTCTCGAAGCTGCCGTTACCGCGGAAGCGAACCTCGACGAAAACCAAGGTTTCTGCGTCCCACGCCACAATATCGAGTTCGCCGCCACGGCAATGAAAGTTGCGCGTGACGACCTTCAATCCTTTACGCGTCAGATAACGGGCCGCCGCCTCTTCGGCTTCCTGGCCCTGTCTCCGCCGACCGTCCCTGGTCTGGCTCATGATTTTACCGGTCCGTTGGCTGCAGGGTGTCCTGCGGATCAATCGGGGTGTCTTCCGATGGATCGGTTGGCGTCTCCAGTCTCGTCGGCACCCCCTGCTGGAAGATGGCCCACTGTTGCTGGCGTCGGACGATGCCTTCGGGCGTCATGCTCAGCGTGCCGGTCAGGCCTTCGATGTCGCTGCCCTCGACTTGCGACAGCAGCTGCAGTTTGGACGACAGGGCATAGGCATCCATTCCCATGGCGAACAAACGGCCATAGCGCTGGGTTGCGTTCGGCAGGGCGGCCGAGGTGCGCTGGCGGCGCGCGGAGTCCGGATTGAGCATCCACGGGATATCGGTGAAGCGCACCCGCTCCAGGTCGCCATCGCGGGAGGCGTCCGGCGTTCCGGTGTAGATCGTGGACGGCGCGTACACCGGCAGGTCGCCACCGAAATAGAACGCAAACAGCGGGTTGAACTGGCGGCCGATGGTGGGCGAGGCGACCAGAACGACGGCGTCGATGTCCTGCCGCCGGCGCGGTTCAAATTCCACGTTCAGTGCGATGGTGTGTTCGATGTTGATCGCTCGCTGACGGCTGCTGTTGATATCGAACAGGTCTGCGACGGTCTTGCGCAGGTCCTCTTCCCGATCGTAACGGACAATGTCCAGAATCTTGCCGCCGTTCTCGTTCATGCGTTTGACCAGTGCGCTTTCCACACGGTCACCCCAGTCTCCCCAGGGGATCAGGGCAACGGCCTGGGGGCGATCGTCCGCTATCAGGCGGTCGGCAATCTGGCGTGCTTCGTCTTCGGCGGACAGGCCGTACTGGAACAGCTGGGCCGGATGATCCTGACCGCCTTCCAGGTAATTGAGGGCCAGCACCGGGGTGGGCAGTGACGTCCGGTTGGTCAGGGTGTTGAGGGCTGACTTGTCCAGCGGGCCGACCACCAGGTCCGGCCGGGTGCCATCGATCTGGTCGTAGATGGCGGGGAAGTCGGCGGCGTGGGTATCGAAGACGCGGACGCGCGTCTGGGTGTCCGCGTCCGACTGGTCGTCCTCATAGTAGGCGGCGAAAAAACCATCGCGAATGGCCTGACCGGCTTCGGCCAGCGGCCCGGTCAGCGGCAGGGCGAGTGCGATATAGCCGGGACGTTCTCCCGACAGGTTGGTAATCAATTGCAGTTCGCTGGGCAGTGGTTGTGCTGCCGGGTGATCGGCCCAGTTCGATTGCCACTGGCGAATACTCTTGCCCTGGGCTTCCAGGGTGATGCCCGGCTCGCGCAGCGACAGTGCCAGTTCCAGCCAGCCCTGTTGTTCGTAGCCGATGGCGGTTCGTGCTTCCCGGTCCAGGCGACTGGTTGACGCCCGTTTAAGCAGTTGCCAGATGCGATCGTTGTCCGCCAGGCTGCCCGCGTCCGGACGCAGTGGAGCGGATGCAATCAGGCTTTGCGCCGCCGGCAGGTAGCGTCCGGCGATGGTGAAGGTCTGCGCCTGCAGGTCAACGGCGCTTTGCTGACGATCCGCCGGGTAGCTGGAGAACTGCTCCACCGGCAAGTCGCGGGTGAAGCTGGCGGCCCAGGTCCGATCGTCCAGGGCGACGATGCTGTTCATGGCCAGCAGCCGGAACTGGTCCAGGGTTGCGCCCTGGGCGTCAGCAAAGGCGTCGCTGCGAAGGATGACCCGGGCGTCCTCATGGCGTCCCGCCTGCTGGTAGCGTGACGCGGTGCTGAGCAGGCCGCGCAGTGCCGTGTCGCTGTAGCCGGAGGCTTCGGCAATGGCCAGCGCTCCCTGCGGCGTATCCGCCTCGTTCGGTTGGATCCCCATCGGGCTACAACCGGCAGTCAGGACAATCAGTGCCAGGAAAAACGCAGGGCGAATGCGAAATCGAAATCTCATCGTCATGCAATGCTCACAGTATGGCCATGGATTTGGGCATCTCCGCGTCGGCGGACGGGCCCTTGTCGAGCCGGCGGTTGTGGCGCTGGCGGAATAGGGGCATCATGCCGGAAATTACCAAGCAGCGAGTTTACCAGTTCGCCCCGGATTTCTCATGACGTTACTTTCATCCCGGGGTATCTGCATCATCTCCCAGGATTGTTTCCATGCCAGCAAGTCGTTCTCCCGACGCCGGGACCCTCTATATCGTCGCTACGCCGATCGGCAATCTCGGTGACATCAGTCAGCGCGCGATAGAGGTGCTCGACCGTGTGGACTGCATCGCGGCGGAAGACACGCGCCACACCCAGCGCCTGCTGCAGGCTCTGGGCCTGCACAAGCCGCTGCTGGCCCTGCACGAACACAACGAGCGCCACAAGCACGAACAGGTTCTGGAGCGCCTTGCCGGCGGCGAATCCATTGCGCTGGTCTCCGATGCGGGCACGCCACTGATTTCAGACCCGGGGTTCATTCTTGTGCGGGCAGCCCGCGAGGCCGGATTGCCGGTGGTGCCGATGCCCGGACCCTGTGCGATTGTAACGGCCCTGAGCGCCGCCGGCCTGCCCACCGATCGCTTCACCTTTGAGGGATTTTTGCCCACCAAGCGCAAGGCCCGCCATGACGCGTTGATGGCCTTGCGGTCGGAGCCCCGGACCATGGTGTTCTACGAGGCGCCGCACCGCATCCGGGAAACGGTCGATACTCTGGTGGAGGTGATGGGGGGCGAGCGCCCGCTGGTGCTGGCCCGGGAGCTGACCAAGGCGTTCGAGACCTATTACAGTGGTTCGGCCGGGCAGGTGGTCGAGCAACTGGCGCAGGATGACTACGCGGAAAAAGGCGAGTATGTGGTGATGCTTGCCGGCGCGCCCGAACAGTCGGACAGCGAGGCGCGGGCCGTCGATACCGATCGGTTGCTGGCTACGCTGCTTAAAGAGGTGCCGGTCAAGGTGGCGGCGCGCCTGGCAGCCGAGATTACCGGTGAGGCTCGCAACGCTCTTTATCAGCGCGCACTGGAGCTCAAGTAGCCGGCAGCGCCGGAGTGGCGCGATTGTGCTTGCGCCGCTGCGGCAAGCGCAGTATTGTCTCGCCTGAGCTCGCCGGACAGTCGCCGCTCTGGGTTTCGACCCAGGGGGGAGGAAAGTCCGGGCTCCATAGGGCGAGGTGCCAGGTAACGCCTGGGCGGCGCGAGTCGACGGAAAGTGCAGCAGAAAGGAAACCGCCTAAGCACCCTCGGGTGCCGGTAAGGTTGAAAAGGTGCGGTAAGAGCGCACCGCATGCCTGGCAACAGTGCATGGCGATGGTAAACCCCACCTGGAGCAAGACCAAATAGGAGTCCAATGGCGTGGCCCGCGCTGGACTCGGGTAGGTTGCTTGAGGCCTGTGGTGACGCAGGCCCTAGACGAATGACTGTCCCCGACAGAACCCGGCTTACAGGCGAGCTCATTTTTTCCCTTCCTCGTGTCTGGTGTACAGGCACCAGTCCTTTCTCAGGTATATAGCGAAAAATTCTTACCTCTAAGGTTCTTTGTCCGCTTTGTTCTTCAGCTGATTGATTTTGCAGAGGTTCTTCTCGGCACTTTGCGATCCAGTCTGTTTTGTTGTCCCTAACTCATTGTCATACCTGAAAGTTTTTGCGGCAAGCCGCTATTGGCGGCGCTTGCATTGTATTTTTCGTGTTTCTATAGTGTGCAGAAGTGGGAAAAAGTGGATAGAAGTGGTTTTTTGTGGTTTTCGGAGGTCGAGAGTGGGAAAATCGCCCTGTCTCAACCTGAACTAGGCGGCCAGCGTGCCGTGAATGGGCCGTTAAACGGCAGCGACTATGAGCAACTTTCTCGGCAGTCACGCCATCAACATGGACGCAAAGGGACGCATAGCGATCCCGACCCGTGTACGCGAGGACCTCGCCGAGGCTTGCGGTGGCCGCATTGTGCTTACCGCCAATGCCGATGAAGAGCGCTGCCTGCTGGTCTATCCGGAACCGCAGTGGGAAGAGATCCGGCCGCAGATTGAAGCATTACCGAACATGAACAAGGCGGCGCGCCGCCTGCAGCGCAAGATGCTGGGGCATGCTACGCCGCTGGAACTTGACGGTTCCGGCCGCGTGTTGGTGCCGCCGACGCTGCGTAGTTACGCGCGACTGGAAAAGAAGCTGATGCTCGTCGGCCAGGGCAAGAAGCTGGAGCTCTGGAGTGAGGAGCGTTGGTTCGCCTGGCTGGACGAGGGTGATGACGATGAAGACATGCCGCCCGAGATGGAGTCCCTCTCGCTATGACGACGCGTAAGGGGGCAGCCCCGGCACACCTGTCGGTGCTATTGGATGAAGCGGTGGACGGTCTGGTCGTTCGGCCGGACGGGCGCTATGTGGACGGGACGTTCGGTCGCGGCGGCCACAGTCGCCTGATTCTCGAACGCCTGTCCGGGGACGGTGAGCTTTTGGGCATCGACAAGGATCCGGAGGCCATTACGGTTGGTCGGGAGTTAGCGAGCGCTGACTCCCGGTTTCGTATTGGTCACGGCTCATTTGCCGAACTCCCGCGTTTCCTGGAAGACGCCGGCTGGAACGGTATCAGCGGCATGCTGATGGATTTGGGGGTGTCGTCGCCGCAGTTGGACGACGCCGGGCGAGGTTTCAGTTTCATGCGCCAGGGTCCGCTGGATATGCGGATGAATCCCGAGCAGGCGCCAAGCGCTGCCGAGTGGCTGAATTCGGCTCCGGAAGCCGAGATCGCGGATGTGATTTTCCAGTACGGCGAGGAGCGCTTCTCCCGCCGTATTGCCCGGGCCGTCGTCGAGCAGCGCGCGGAAACCCCCTTGAGCACGACCCGGGAGCTGGCGGAGCTGGTATCCGCGGCGGTTCCCCGCAAGGAAAAGCACAAGCACCCGGCGACCCGGACCTTCCAGGCTATCCGGATCTTCATCAACCGGGAACTGGAAGACCTGGAAACCGGACTGCGGGCGGCGGTCGACTGTCTTGAACCCGGCGGTCGCCTGGTGGTGATCAGTTTCCATTCGCTGGAAGATCGCATGGTCAAACGCTTCATGCGCGATCTGGCCCGAGGGCCCCAGTTGCCAAGAGGTCTGCCGGTCAAGGCGGACCAGACCGAATCGGATTTCCGGCTGGTGGGCAAGGCCCGCAAGGCGGAGACAGACGAAGTGGCCGACAACGTTCGCGCACGCAGTGCCGTGATGCGGATTATCGAGCGTCGACCCGCAAAGAGTGAGGAATAGATATGGCCGCCGTAACCATCGAGCGCCCCGAAGTTCAGACACGCAGCAAACTGCGCCCGGATACCGTGAAGGTTGGGGTGACCACCGCGCTGCGGCTGTCGCGCCGTATCTTTGCCGGCCTCTGGCAGCGGCACGTGCTGGTATCGGCCGGCCTGGCGACCGCGCTGGTCGTATCGGCGGTCGGCGTGGTCTACAGCGCCCACGAAAACCGGGTGCTGTTCAACGATCTGGCGCAGTTGCAGGCCCAGCGTGACGGCTACCAGCGAGAATGGAGCCAGCTGCTGCTGGAACAGAGCGCCCTGAGCGCGCACAGCCGTGTTGAGGCGCGGGCGTCGCAGGGTATGAACATGGTGGTGCCTGGCAAGCGGGATATCGTCCTGGTGCCAGGCGGCCCCGAATCTTGAACCTGACGGAAGCAGGGTAACCCGTGTCCGAGAAGAAACCGACACAAGGTGTGACGGCCACGCTGAAGGCAAAGCTCTCGGCGTGGCGCCATGCGTCTGTGCTTGGCGTTTTTCTCGTCGTCATGGCGGTGCTGGCTGGTCGTCTCGTCGAGCTCCACGTGGTGGATCAGGACTTCCTGCGCAAGCAGGGCGATGTCCGGACCGTGCGCAGCGAAACCATCGACGCCCATCGCGGCATGATCACCGACCGCCACGGCGAACCGCTGGCGGTTAGTACGCCGGTTCAGACCCTGTGGGCCAATCCCAGTGAGATGGATGCCGACGATCCCCGCCTGACCCCCCTGGCGCGGATGCTCGGTATCAGTGAGGGGCGTCTGCGTTCACGTCTGAAGCGCTATGCCGGCCGCGAGTTCATCTATGTCCGCCGCAAGGTTCAGCCGGCCCTGGCGCGCCAGGTCATGGGGCTGGATATTGCCGGCATCTACAGCCGTCGTGAGTACCGTCGTTACTACCCTGCCGGAGAAGTGACCGCTCACGTTGTGGGCTTTACCAATATCGATGAGCAGGGGCAGGAAGGCATTGAGCTAGCCTACAACGACTACCTCAGCGGCGAGCGCGGCAGCAAGCGGGTGCTCAAGGACCGGCGTGGCCACATCATCAAGGACCTGAGTCTTGTCAAAGATGCCCGGCCCGGCCAGAACCTCGAGTTGAGCCTGGATTTGCGGCTTCAGTACCTGGCCTATCGAGAGTTGAAAGCGGTCGTCCAGGCCCACCACGCCAGGGGAGGCACGCTGGTGATGCTTGATGCCGGCACCGGCGAGGTGCTGGCGATGGTCAACCAGGGGTCCTATAACCCCAACGACCGGAGCCAACTGGATCCGAAAAACCTGAGAAACAAAGCTATTACGGATTTGTTCGAACCCGGGTCGACCATAAAGCCTATAACCGCTGCCGCCGCATTGCAGGCGGGCGTGGTCACTACGGAAACCCGGATCGATACCAATCCGGGTTATCTGCGTTTTGGGCGGTTCACAATTCGCGACACCGGCAACCACGGCGTGCTGGATCTCAAGGGCATCATCGCCAAGTCCAGCAACGTCGGCATCAGCAAGGTTGCGGCCAAACTGGGTGGCAATGCCATCCGTGACATGTTCTTCAGCGTCGGACTGGGTCAGGCCACCGGGATTGGCTTCCCGGGTGAGGCCGTCGGCGTGCTGCCGTCCCCGCCGCGCTGGCGGCCGGTGGAAGTGGCGGCCCTGTCCTACGGCTACGGCCTGAGCGTCAACGCCCTGCAGTTGGCCGAGGCCTACATGGTGCTGGCGAACGGTGGCGTCCGCTACCCGTTGAGCCTGATGAAACGCGATGAGCCGCCTCAGGGCCAGCGGATCATTTCCGAAAAGGTAACCGGCGAGGTGCGCCAGATGCTCCAGGCGGTGATTGAAGAGGGGACGGGCAAGCGAGCCGGTGTCGGTTTCTACGAGGCTGGTGGCAAGACCGGTACTGTCCACCTGGTTGGCGCGAACGGTTACGAAGACAGTGAGTATAAGGCCATCTTTGCCGGCATCGCTCCGGTGGAGAATCCCCGTATCGTCTGCGTTGTAGCCGTCGATGCGCCCAAAGGCGGGGAGTATTATGGAGGGGAAGTTGCGGCACCAGTCTTCTCGCGGGTCATGGGTGACGCGCTGCGCTTGTTGAACGTGCGCCCGGAGCTCGATGACAAGTCACTGGCATCCAAGCCCGATAGCCAGGCCGGAGGCCGGGGGTAAGCCATGTGTATGACATCTCTCCAATCCCTTCTTGCCGATATCGCCGATGTGCCTTCCGTATTCGACGTTACGGTGCATGGGCTGACGGCGGACAGCCGTGAAGTACGCTCCGGTGATGCCTTTGCTGCCCTGCGCGGCGCTCGCACGCCGGCTGACCATTATCTGGATCAGGCCACCGAAGCGGGAGCGGTCGCGGTCCTTCTGGAGGTGGATGAGCCCCGTTTGTGCTATGAGCGCGCCGGTATCCTGGTCGTGCCGGTGGCGGACCTGCGCCAGCAACTGGGTGTCATCGCTGATCGCTTCTATGGCTCGCCGTCGCAGGAGATGGATGTCATCGGCGTGACCGGCACCAATGGCAAGACGTCCGTGACCCATTACATCAGCCAGTTGCTCAGTGCCGCCGGACACCAGTGCGGGGTGATTGGCACGCTGGGCTATGGCATCGGCGGGCAGATGACCGAAGCGACCCACACCACGCCGGACGTTGTGCGCATCAATCAGGCCCTGCGACGGATTCGCGTATCGGGTGGCAAAGCGGTGGCGATGGAGGTTTCCTCCCACGCGCTGGATCAGGGGCGGGTCGACGACCTTCACATCCGCGGTGGCGTGCTGACCAACCTGACCCGGGATCACCTGGACTATCACGGCAGCATGGATGCCTACGCAGAGGCCAAGAGCCTGCTGTTCCGTCGCGACGGCCTTGAGTTCGCCGTGCTTAATTTCGACGACCCGTTCGGCCGTCAGCTCTACGAGCAGCTGACCGGCGAGGCGGATCTGATTCGCTACAGCCTTCACGAGTCCCAGACGGAGCTCTGGCTGAAAGCTCTGAAGGCCCATGTCGATGGTTTCGAAGCGTCGGTAGACGGCAAGTGGGGCGCCATGACTCTGCAGGCGCCATTGATGGGCACGTTTAATGTGAGCAACCTGTTGGCGGCCGTGGCAACGGCTCTGCAGCTGGGTGTTTCGCCGGACGATATCGAACGGGCCGTGCAGCGGCTGGTGCCACCCCCGGGGCGGCTGGAAAGCTTTGCCGGAGCCGGTGGTGTGCGCGTTGTGGTGGACTACGCCCACACGCCGGACGCCCTGCACAACGCGCTGGAAGCCATCAAACCCCACGTCGAGGGGCAGCTGTGGTGCGTGTTCGGATGCGGCGGCGATCGCGATGCCGGCAAGCGGCCGGAGATGGCGGTCGAAGCGGAGCGGTTTGCCGATCAGGTGATTGTGACCGACGACAACCCGCGCAGCGAAGCGCCCGAACACATTGTGCGGGACATCGTGGCCGGTTTCCGCGAGGCGGAGCGTGTGGCCATCGCGCATGATCGGGAGCAGGCCATCCGGCAGGCCGTCTTCGAGGCGCAACCCGGTGACGTGATCCTGGTGGCCGGCAAAGGGCACGAAACCTATCAGGA
Source organism: Marinobacter sp. JSM 1782161 (assembly GCF_011421605.1). Lineage (NCBI taxonomy): Bacteria > Pseudomonadati > Pseudomonadota > Gammaproteobacteria > Pseudomonadales > Marinobacteraceae > Marinobacter > Marinobacter sp. JSM 1782161. The sequence goes on along the minus strand of NZ_WSSA01000003.1, from coordinate 747,220 downwards.
AATCCAGGGAGAGCGGTTCGATTTCAGCGACGCCGGCGTGGTTCGCCAGGCGTTGGTCGACCGGGAGGCGCAGCCATGATGCACGCTTTCACCCTGCGGGATGCCGCTGAAATGATCGGAGCCAACCCCATGGCCTCGGCGGTGGAGTATCGCGGCGTGTCGACCGATACCCGGACTCTGCAACCGGGCGACCTGTTCGTGGCCCTGCGCGGCGACCGGTTTGACGGGCACCAGTACCTGCAGCAGGCCATCGACGCCGGTGCTGTCGGCGTGGTTGTCGACTCCCTGCAGGAAGGCATCAAGGCTCCGCAGTTGTGTGTGGACGACACGGTCCAGGCCCTCGGGAAGCTGGCCTTGGGGAACCGTCTGGCGAGCCCGGTTCGCTGTGTGTCGGTGACTGGCAGCAGTGGCAAGACCACCGTCAAGGAAATGCTGGCGGCGATCCTGCGGCAGGCCGGTGAAACACTGGCGACCCAGGGCAACCTGAACAATCACATCGGCGTTCCGCTGACCCTGTTCCGGCTCGCCCCGCAACACCGATACGCGGTGATCGAGCTGGGCGCCAGCGGACTGAACGAGATTGCCTACACGGTGAATCTTGCGCGGCCGGACGTGGCCATCATCACCAACGCCGGTGAGGCACACCTGGAAGGCTTCGGCAGTTACCAGAACATCGTCCAGGCCAAGGGCGAAATCATCGACGGCGTCCCGTTCGATGGCGCGGTGATCCTCAATGCTGATGATCCGGCCTGCGCTACATGGCGGGCCCGGGCGGGCGAGCGTCGCGTGCTGGCGGTCGGCAAGTCCGGGGAAAATGGCGTCGACTATCACTATCGTAATGTTCGTGCTGAAGATGGCGCGGTGGTGTTCGACGTGGTGGGGCCGGATGGCTGGCTTTGCCCGGTGCGCCTGAACCTGCCCGGAGAGCACAACCTGGTTAACGCCATGATGGCCATTGCCGCGACCCGGGAGATGGGCGTGTCCGATGAGGCCATCTATCGCGGCCTGACTGAATTAAAACCCGTTAAAGGTCGTCTGGAGAAGATTGCGTTACAGTCCGGCGTCAATCTGGTGGATGACAGTTATAACGCCAATCCCACCTCCATGAAGGCCGCCATTGAGTACGTGGCCGAGCAGGATGGCGAATCGGTGGCCGTGCTGGGGCAGATGGCCGAGCTGGGGGCCGACGCTGAATCGCTGCATCGGGAAGTGGGCGCGCTCGCCGCCCGCCTTGGCGTTGCTCAGCTGGTGTTGGTCGGCGACGGCGTCGACGGTTACGTGAAGGGCTTCGGGCCGGCTGCCCGGGTCTTTGCCACTCACGACGAGGCGGCCGAGTGGCTGTCGACGGAGGTGCATCCACCCGCAACCGTTCTGGTTAAAGGATCTCGCAGTTCTGCCATGGATAACGTGGTCAGGGCATTAATAAAGAAGGTGAATAGCTGATGTTGCTCTGGCTGACAGACTTCCTGGCACAGTATTTTGATGAACTGACGGTTTTCCGTTACCTGACCCTGCGCGGCATTCTCGGCGTGCTCACGGCGCTGCTGATTTCGCTGATTATCGGCCCGACCATGATTCGCAAGCTGGGGCAGTACCAGATCGGTCAGGCGGTTCGTGATGACGGTCCCCAGACCCATCTGAGCAAGGCCGGCACGCCCACCATGGGCGGCTCCCTGATCCTGGTGGCGATCGCCATCAGCACCCTGCTGTGGGCGGACCTCACCAACCGCTATGTCTGGGTTACCCTGCTGGTGACACTGTTGTTCGGCGCCATCGGCTGGGTCGATGACTATCGCAAGGTGGTGGAGCGTAACCCGCGCGGGTTGCCGGCGCGCTGGAAGTACTTCTGGCAGTCCGTGATCGGTGCGGGCGCCGCGGTGGCCCTGTTCTATTCCTCCTCACTGCCGCAGGAGACGTCGTTGTTCCTGCCGTTCTTCAAGAACGTGAGTCTGGTGATGGGGCCGGTGGCTTTCATTCTGCTGACCTATTTCGTGATCGTCGGCAGCAGTAATGCCGTGAACCTGACCGACGGCCTGGACGGGCTGGCCATCATGCCTACGGTCATGGTGGCCGCGGCGCTGGCGATTTTCTGCTACCTGTCCGGCCACGCCGAGTTCGCGTCCTATTTGCTGATCCCGCACCTGCCGGGCAGTGGCGAGCTGATCGTGTTCTGTGGATCCCTGGTGGGTGCCGGGCTGGGGTTTCTCTGGTTCAACACCTATCCGGCACAGGTGTTCATGGGGGACGTGGGTGCCCTGGCCCTCGGCGCCGCACTGGGCGTGGTCGCCGTGATCGTACGCCAGGAACTGGTGCTGTTCATCATGGGCGGCGTGTTCGTCATGGAGACCGTGTCGGTGATCCTGCAGGTGGCGTCATACCGGCTGACCGGTCGCCGCATCTTTCGCATGGCGCCGCTGCACCATCACTTTGAATTGAAAGGCTGGCCCGAGCCGCGCGTGATCGTGCGCTTCTGGGTCGTGACCGTCGTGCTGGTCCTGATCGGGCTGGCCACGTTGAAGATACGCTAGGGCGTAGGTGAATCGATGAGTGTTATCGCTTCAGATCGTCGCACATTGGTAGTCGGGCTCGGTAAGACCGGGCTCTCCTGCGTGCGCTACCTGCATGGGCAGGGGCGGTCTGTTGCCGTGGCCGATTCCCGCGTCGAGCCGCCGGGTCTGGCGGAGCTGCGCGAGCAGTATCCCGACGTCACGGTGAAGTGTGGCGATTTCGACCCCGAGTTCTTCGCCGGCTACAACGAGCTGATCGTCAGTCCCGGCCTGAGCGTTGAGACACCGGTGATCGCCCGGGCGCGGGAATGGGGTGCCCAGATCCGGGGCGATATCGACCTATTCAGTGAGGCGGCCCGGGCGCCGATCGTCGCCATCACCGGTTCCAACGGCAAGACCACCGTCACCACCCTGGTGGGTGAGATGGCGCGTGAAGCCGGCGTCCGGGTGGAGGTCGGTGGCAACATCGGTACACCGGCTCTGGATTTGCTGGCGGACGACGTCGAGCTGTACGTGCTCGAGCTGTCCAGTTTCCAGTTGGAGACCACCGGGGAGCTGGGCGCCGAGGCGGCAACCATCCTCAATGTCACCGACGATCACATGGATCGTTATCCGACGAAGATGGCCTATTTCCAGGCCAAGCAGCGCATCTATAACGGCTGCCGCAAGGCCGTGATCAACCTGGACGACGCCCTGAGCCAGCCGATGGCCCGGGACAATCTGACGTTCCGCTGCTATGGCGAGCACCGGATCAACCCGGAAACCTTCAGCTTGCGTGAGGATGAGGGGCAGCTCTGGATCACCTACGGCTTCGACAACCTGATTCCCGCCGACGAGCTGAAGCTGATCGGCCGCCACAATCTGCTCAACGTCATGGCGGCGTTGGCCTTGGGCGACTGCGCCGGGCTGCCGATGGACGCCATGTTGAAGGCCGCCCGTTCGTTCCGTGGTCTGCCGCATCGCTGTGAGTTCGTGCGCTCGGTCAACGGCGTGGATTACATCAACGATTCCAAGGGCACGAATGTCGGCGCCACCGTTGCCGCACTCGAAAGTCTGGCGCCGGCCGAGGGGCAACTGGTCCTGATAGCCGGCGGCGACGGCAAGGGCGCCGATTTCGGCCCGCTGCGGGATGCCGCCGGCAGGCGCTGCCGCGGTGTTGTGGTTTTCGGCAAGGACGCGGAACGCCTGGAGCAGGCTCTGGACGGCGCGGTCGTGGTGACCCGGGTGGCGGATCTGGCCGAGGCCGTCGATGCCGCGGCGGCCCAGGCCCGCAAGGGCGACCGGGTTCTGCTGTCACCGGCGTGTGCCAGCCTGGACATGTTCCGCAACTATGAGGCGCGCGGGGCGGCCTTTATCGAACGGGTGGAGGCGCTGTCATGAATCGCGCACTGGCCCTCCGTCCCAACGGCTTGTCGCTGCAGCCCTTGCCGCTACTGATCTTTAGCGCGGTCGGCCTGTTGCTGATCGGTGTGGTCATGATCGGCTCTGCCTCTATGGATACCGCGGCCCAGAACACCGGCTCCGCCTTCTATTACCTGGGCCGGCAGTTCGTCTACGCGATCATGGGCGCGTTGCTGTGCCTCGCGGTGGCCAATGTGCCGCTGAGCTGGTGGTCGCGCAGCGGCTGGCTGTTGCTGGGGGTGGGCCTGCTGGTCCTGGCGCTGGTACTGACGCCGCTGGGCCGCACGGTGAACGGGTCGACCCGTTGGATTCCGCTGGGCCTGTTCAACGTGCAGGTATCGGAAGTGGCCAAGATCTGTCTGATCGCATACCTCGCCGGCTACGTGGTGCGTCGGCGGGACGAGCTGGTCAACACCTGGCTGGGGTTCCTCAAGCCGGTCATCGTGCTGGCCATCGCGTCGGTGCTGCTGGTGACCGAGCCGGATTTCGGCGCCACGGTGGTGCTGATGACGGCGGCACTGGGCATGATTTTCCTGTCCGGCGTGCGCCTGAGTCGTTTCCTGCCGCTGATTGCGGTGTGTGTGGCGGTGGGCGCGGCGCTGGTCGTGTTTCAGCCGTACCGGCTGAAACGGGTGGTGTCCTACCTGGATCCCTGGCAGGACCAGTTCGATACCGGTTACCAGCTGACCCAGTCGCTGATCGCTTTCGGGCGCGGCGAGTGGTTTGGCGTCGGGTTGGGCAATTCGGTGCAGAAGCTGTTCTACCTGCCTGAGGCCCACACCGATTTTATCTTCGCCATCATCGCCGAGGAATTCGGTCTGGCCGGATCGCTGGCCATCCTGGCGCTGTTCGGTCTGCTGGTCTGGGTCGGGCTGAAGATTTCCCGGCGGGCGGAGCAGGCGGGAATGCCGTTCGCTTCCTGTTTCGGTTATGGCCTGACGCTGCTGATCGGTCTGCAGGCGGCGATCAATATCGCGGTCAACACCGGGCTGCTGCCCACCAAGGGTTTGACCCTGCCGCTGGTCAGCTACGGTGGCAGCAGCCTGCTGGCCACCTGCGTGTGCATCGGGGTGCTGGCACGGATCGAAATGGAACGGCTGGATGCCCTCGAACAGAAGAACGACGGCAAACCGAAGCGAAAGGGGGGCGCCCGTTATGACGACTAAGCGCTTCCTGGTGATGGCCGGCGGTACCGGCGGTCACGTGTTTCCCGCGCTGGCGACGGCCCGGCGTCTGCAGGAGCAGGGGCATGAAGTGTTCTGGCTGGGCTCGAAAGGCGGGATGGAAGAGCGCCTGATCAGCGAGACGGATATCCCCATGGCCACGATTTCGGTCTCCGGCCTGCGAGGTAAGGGCCGTCTGGCGCTGGTAACGGCGCCGTTCCGTCTGGTGCGTGCGCTGGGGCAGGCTTTGGGGATCGTTCGCCGGATCCGTCCCGATTGCGTGATTGGCATGGGTGGTTTCGTCACCGGTCCGGGCGGCATGGCCGCCTGGCTGACCCGCACCCCCCTGCTGGTGCACGAGCAGAACGCCATTGCCGGGATGACTAACCGTATTCTGGCGCGTTTTGCCAAGACGGTCATGGAGGCCTTTCCCGGTAGCTTTGGACAGGACGTGGTGACCCGCTATACCGGCAACCCGGTGCGTGGCGACCTGGCGACGATGGAAGCGCCCGGGACACGCTTTAACAGCCGGCAGGGGCCGCTACGCCTGTTGGTGCTCGGCGGCAGCCTTGGCGCCCGGGCCATCAACGAAACCGTGCCGCGCGTGCTGGCTCAGTTGGGGGCGGATCGGATGACCGTGCGTCACCAGTGCGGCACGCGCAACCTCGAAGACACCGAAGCCTGCTATCGGGAGGCCGGTGTCGAGGCCAGCCTGGAGCCGTTTATCCAGGATATGGCCGAAGCCTACAGATGGGCAGACGTGGTGCTGTGCCGCGCCGGAGCTCTGACCATCGCGGAACTTTGCGCGGTGGGACTGGGCGCCATCCTGGTGCCGTTCCCCCACGCCGTTGACGATCACCAGACGCTGAACGGCCAGCAGATGGTACAGGCGGGAGCCGCGATGCTGATCCCGCAGGACAAACTGACTGACGAGGTGCTGGCCGAAACGCTGAGCGGCCTGCTCGATGACCGCAACCAGGTTGTGGCATTGGCGGAAGCCGCGCGGTCCCTGGCCCGTGCCGACGCTACGGAGCGAGTTGTGAACTATTGTCTGGAGGCGGCCCATGGCTGAATCGACCAATCCGCCGCTGGTTTATCAGGTGCCTGAGATGCGCCGTATCCGCCGGATCCACTTCGTGGGCATCGGTGGCGCCGGCATGTGCGGCATTGCCGAAGTCCTGCATAACCAGGGTTACGAGGTTTCCGGCTCGGACCTCAAGGCCGGCGCCGTCACCGAGCGCCTGAAAGGCCTCGGGGTGCAGATCTTCATCGGCCACGAGGCGCAGAACAGTGCCGACGCCGACGTGGTGGTGGTGTCCACCGCCGTTCAGTCGGACAACCCGGAAGTGGCCGCGGCGCGGGAGCGTCGGGTACCGATCGTGCCCCGTGCCGAGATGCTGGCGGAAATCATGCGCTATCGCCACGGCATTGCGGTTGCCGGCACCCACGGCAAGACCACGACGACCAGCCTGATCGCCTCGATCCTGGGCGAGGGCGGTCTGGACCCGACTTTCGTTATTGGCGGCAAGCTCAACAGCGCCGGCACCAATGCCCAATTGGGCGGGTCGCGTTACCTGGTGGCGGAAGCGGACGAGAGCGATGCCTCGTTCCTGCACCTGACGCCGGTGATTTCCGTGGTCACCAACATCGAAGCCGACCACATGCACACCTACGGCAACGACCTGGAGAAGCTGAAGCAGACCTTCGTCGACTTCCTCCACAACCTGCCGTTCTACGGCGTGGCGGTGATGTGCAGTGACGATGCCTACGTGCGCGAAATTACCCCGCGCATCTCACGGGCCATCATCACTTACGGGATCGACGACGAGAGCGCCGACTACCGGGCGGTGGACATCCAGTCCGACGGTTTGCGCACCCACTTCCTGGTCAAGCGCCCGGGTGGCCGGTCCGACCTCAAGGTGTCGCTGCGCATGCCCGGCCGGCACAACGTGCTGAACGCGCTGGCAGCGATTGCGGTCGCCAGTGACGAAGGAGTCGACGACTCGGCCATTACTGCCGGGCTGGCGGGCTTTGCCGGTGTCGGACGCCGTTTCCAGGTGTACGGCGACTACCCGATCGCCGACGGCTCAGTGACGCTGGTGGACGATTACGGCCACCACCCCACGGAAGTCGGCGCGATCATCCGTGCCGCTCGCGAGGCCTGGCCGGACCGGCGGCTGGTCATGCTGTATCAACCGCATCGCTATAGCCGTACCCGGGATCTCTACGAGGATTTCGTCAAGGTGCTGTCCGACGTGGACGCGCTGCTGCTGATGGACGTCTATGCCGCCGGGGAACCCGCCATTCCGGGCGCGGATGGCCGCAGCCTGTGCCGCAGCATCCGCCAGCGGGGCAATGTAGAACCGGTGTTCGTGGAAAAAGACGACGACATCAACCGGTTACTGTCACGCACGCTCAAGGACGGCGATGTCCTGTTTACCCAGGGTGCTGGTGATATCGGCGGGCTGGCTGCACGCCTGTCCAAATCCGGCTTCGTTGGCGGAGGTGGCGCATGAACGCCGTCACCAACTACCAGGCCGATCCGGACCTGCTCAAGGCGCTGGGCCGAGTGGCGGTGCTGATGGGCGGCGATTCGGCGGAACGGGCGGTATCCCTGAAGAGCGGAGAGGCGGTGCTCAATGCGCTGATCGCGGCCGGCGTGGATGCCTATGGCGTCGACGTCCAGGGCAGCCTGCTCGATGTGGTGCGCCCGGGGGATTACGACCGGGTGTTCATCGCCCTGCACGGTCGCGGCGGCGAGGACGGGACGATCCAGGCCATCCTGTCGGAGGCGGGCGTTCCCTATACCGGCAGCGGCGTGATGGCCTCGGCGCTGGCGATGGACAAGCTGCGTACCAAGTACGTGCTGGAAGGGTGCGGATTGAAGACGCCCCGCTTCCGCGCCATGGCCGGCGAGCGGGAGGCCGATGACCTGCTGCGGTCGCTGCGCCTGCCGTTGAGCGTCAAGCCCTCGCGTGAAGGCTCCAGCATCGGTATTCGCAAGGTGACCAGCCGGGACGAGTTGATCGAGGCCTACCGTGTGGCCAGCGAGCACGACCCGCTGGTGCTGGTGGAGGAATGGGTCGAGGGCCCGGAGTTTACGGTGAGCGTCCTGCAGGGACGGGCGCTGCCGGCGATCGGTCTGAGCACCGATCACGTGTTCTATGACTACGACGCCAAGTACCTGAGCAACGACACCCAGTACCGGGTGCCTTGCGGCCTGGCGCCGGATGACGAGCTGCGCCTGCAGCATCTGGCACTGGACGCGTTCCGGGTGCTGGATTGCCAGACCTGGGGCCGGGTCGATGTCATGCAGGACGATGACGGTGAATTCTGGGTGCTGGAAGTCAACACGGTGCCCGGAATGACTGACCACAGTCTGGTGCCGATGGCGGCCCGCGCTGCCGGCTTCAGTTTCGAGGAGCTGGTGGTCCGCATCCTGTCGGACACGCTGGAGGACGCCGATGCATGACCGACTGAACCTGCGCATGCGCCAGCCCCCAGAGCCGCCCCGGCGGCGGGGAGCGTCATCCCTGGAGCCGGAACGCGAGCGGTTCAATCCGCTGGCGCTGCTCTGGGAATGGCTGCGGGTGCTGCCCTGGGTTCAGTTGTCACTGGGTGCGATGGTGCTGGTGCTGGCGGGGCTGGTGCCCTGGGCTACCGGCGCCGCGCTGAATGCCATGGACCGGCAGATCGTCGACATTCAGGTGGAAGGGGATTTTCAGGGTCTGGACAAGACCCGCCTGCGGGCTGATCTCAAAGGATTGATCGGACGCAGCTTTTTTGCCACGGATCTGGAAGACGTCAAGCGGACCGTGGAGCGTGAGCCCTGGGTTGATTCGGCCGCCGTACGGCGGGTCTGGCCGGACCAGTTGGCCGTCGACATCCGCGAGGAAAAGCCGCTGGCCTACTGGAACGATGACGAGATCATCGGGCATTCGGGGCACGTCTTTGAACCGGCCAACCCGGAGGTGGCAGGCGCACTGCCGCATCTGGCCGGGCCGGATGACCGCATCGACGAAGTCATGGCCCGGGCGCGGCAAATGGCGAAGATGCTGCATGAGCGCAAGATCGGCTTTGCCGGGCTGACGCTGGAAAAACGCGGCGCCTGGACACTGCACATGAGCAACGGCATCGAGGTCGCGCTCGGGCGGGACCACGTCGAGAACCGGTTCGAACGGTTCCTGACGGTATACGAGAAGAAGTTGGTCAGCCGGGCTGACCAGGTGGAACGTATCGACGCGCGCTACACCAATGGCGTGGCGGTGCGCTGGAAGACGCTTGAGAAAGCGCCTGAGAAAAATTCATAGACCATTCATCCGGTGAGTGAAGCACATGTCAGGGGTTGAAACGGAAAACATGATTGTCGGCCTGGATATTGGCACCTCGAAAGTGGTGGCCATTGTCGGCAAGCGCAAACTGGACGGCACGATCGAAATCGTGGGCATCGGTTCGCACCCGTCCCGCGGTCTCAAGCGGGGTGTGGTGGTCAACATCGAAACCACCGTCAACGCCATCCAGCGGGCCGTCGAGGAAGCCGAGCTGATGGCTGGATGCCGTATCCATTCCGTTTACGCGGGTATTGCCGGCAGTCACATCCGCAGCCTCAACTCCCACGGCATCGTGGCGATCCGCGACCGGGAAGTGACCCAGGCGGATATCGACCGGGTGATCGACGCGGCCCAGGCGGTGGCGATTCCAGCCGACCAGAAGGTGCTGCACATTCTGCCCCAGGAGTTCGTCATCGATAACCAGGAGGGCATCAAGGAACCGCTGGGTATGTCGGGTGTCCGTCTGGAGGCCAAGGTTCACCTGGTGACCTGCGCCGTGAACGCCGCCCAGAACATCGAGAAGTGCGTGCGACGCTGCGGTCTGGATGTGGACGACGTGATCCTGGAGCAACTGGCGTCCAGCCATGCCGTGTTGGTCGAGGACGAGAAGGAACTGGGCGTATGCGTGGTCGACATCGGTGGCGGGACGACCGATATCGCGGTCTTCACCGGTGGGGCCATCCGTCACACCGCCGTGATCCCCATCGCCGGTGACCAGGTGACCAATGACATCGCCATGGCCCTGCGCACGCCGACGCAGAACGCTGAGGAAATCAAGATCAAGTATGCCTGCGCGCTGACGCAACTGGCCGGTGCCGACGAGACCATCAAGGTTCCCAGCGTCGGCGAGCGGGCGCCGCGGGATCTCTCTCGCCAGGCGTTGGCCGAAGTGGTCGAGCCGCGCTACGAGGAACTTTTCACGCTGGTTCAGGCCGAACTGCGCCGCTCCGGTTTCGAAGAGATGATCCCCGCCGGCATCGTGATCACCGGCGGCTCGTCCACCATGGAAGGCGTGGTGGAGCTGGCCGAGGAAATATTTCACATGCCGGTACGGCTGGCCTCGCCGCAGGCCGTGTCCGGTATGACCGATGTAGTCAATAACCCGATCTATGCCACGGGGGTTGGGTTGTTGATACACGGGTTCCGCCAGATGGACCTGGGTAAGGGACCCGTGCTCAAGCAGGAGGATGCCCCCTCGCTGTTTGAGCGCATGAAGAACTGGTTCACAGGGAATTTCTGAGAACCGGTCACCCGTGGCCGGGCCGGTAACGCCGGCCAACACAAACGAAGGTCTCTCGAAAAATACCGGTCAGCGAAGGCCGGAACGAAAACGAAGGAGTAGGGGAAATGTTCGAACTTGTCGATAATGTTCAGCAAAACGCTGTTATAAAAGTCATTGGTGTCGGTGGTGGTGGCGGCAACGCCGTACGTCACATGCTGACCAGCGACATCGAGGGTGTGGATTTTATCTGCGCCAATACCGACGCCCAGGCGCTCGCCGATATGGGCGCCAAGCAGGTCATTCAACTTGGAGGCAACATCACCAAGGGCCTGGGTGCCGGTGCCAACCCCGAAGTGGGGCGCCAGTCGGCTCTGGAAGACCGCGACCGTATCGCCGAAGCGCTGCAGGGCGCTGATATGGTCTTTATTACCGCCGGTATGGGTGGCGGTACCGGGACGGGCGCCGCGCCGATTGTGGCGGAAGTGGCCCGTGAACTGGGTATCCTTACCGTTGCCGTCGTGACCAAGCCGTTTACCTTCGAGGGCGGCAAGCGCATGACCGTGGCCGAGGCGGGCCTGAAAGACCTGGAAGACAGCGTCGACTCGCTGATTACGATTCCTAACGAAAAACTGCTTGCTGTTATGGGCAAGAAGACTAGTCTTCTCGATGCTTTTGCAGCCGCTAACGACGTGTTGCTGGGCGCCGTTCAGGGCATTGCCGACCTGATCACCCGCAACGGTATGATCAACGTCGACTTTGCCGACGTGAAAACCGTCATGTCGGAAATGGGCATGGCCATGATGGGCACGGCCCGGGCCACCGGAGAAAACCGCGCCCGCGAAGCCGCCGAAGCCGCCGTTCGCAGCCCGCTGCTGGAAGACATCAACCTGCAGGGCGCCAAGGGTATCCTGGTTAACATTACTGCAGGTATGGACCTCAACCTGGGCGAATTTTCCGAGGTGGGCGACATTGTCCGCGAATTTGCCTCTGACGCCGCGACCGTGGTTGTCGGCACCGTGATCGACCCCGAAATGACCGATGAGCTGAAGGTGACTGTGGTCGCCACCGGTTTGGGCGGTGATCGCGAGAAACCGACCAAAGTGGTGGACAACACAAGGACACTGGACGGCAAGACAGACTATCACCAGCTGGATCGCCCGGCCGTACTGCGCCGCCGAGCTGTTGCCAATGGCAACGTGGCGGTTGACCAGGAGCGTGAAGGGGATGAGCAGAGTGTCGACTATCTCGATATTCCCGCATTCCTGCGTCGCCAGGCTGACTGATAAACTGTCTCAATAGGGATTCGGGATAGAATAGAGAGAATCTAGAAAGGTCATAGCCATAGCCTTGTGTTATTAAAGGCTGGTTAAATGGTGTTCAGTTGGTCTTTCTGGTAAGCTGCGCGCAGTTTTTACCCGAATGATAGATAACTTTTGTGACGGATTTTTGTACGATGATTAGACAACGTACGCTTAAAAACACCATCCGTGCGACCGGGGTCGGTTTGCACTCGGGTGAGAAAGTCTATCTGACGCTCAAGCCTGCGCCGGTTGATACTGGAATCGTATTTCGGAGAACGGACCTGGATCCGGTTGCCGAGATCAAGGCGTACGCTGAAAACGTCGGTGAAACGATGCTGTCCACGACGCTGGTCAAGGACGGTGTCCGGGTTGCCACTGTTGAGCATCTGCTGTCCGCGATGGCCGGGCTGGGCATCGACAACTGTTATGTCGAGCTGAGTGCCGCCGAAGTGCCCATCATGGACGGCAGTGCCGGTCCTTTCGTGTTCCTTCTGCAGTCGGCGGGCATTGCCGAGCAGGACGCGGCGAAGCGCTTTATCCGCATCAAGCGGGAAGTAAGCGTCGAGGACGGCGACAAGAAGGCGACGTTCCTGCCGTTCGAGGGCTTCAAGGTCAGCTTCGGCATCGACTTCGATCATCCGGTCTTCAAGGGCCGCGCCCAGTACGCCACGGTCGACTTTTCCAGCACGTCCTTCGTGAAGGAGGTCAGTCGTGCACGGACTTTCGGGTTCGTGCGCGATATCGAGAAGTTGCGCTCCATGAATCTGGCGCTGGGTGGTAGTGTCGATAACGCGATTGTCGTTGACGACTACAAAATCCTGAACGAAGACGGCTTGCGCTACGAAGATGAGTTCGTCAAGCACAAGGTTCTGGACGCTATCGGCGACCTGTACCAGCTGGGCAACAGTCTGATCGGTGAGTTCCGTGGCCTGAAGTCCGGGCACGACCTGAACAACAGGCTGCTGCGCAAGCTGCTGGCGGAAGAGGATGCGTGGGAAGTGGTGACCTTCGACGACGAAGCCACGGCTCCGATTTCCTACCTCAAGCCGGTACTCGTGGCACAGGGCTGAGCAGGACGCTCAGTCCTTGACGTGACGAGACAGTTTTTCGAGAACTTCGCGTAAACCTTCGTCCTTCGTATGCCCGGCCTCCTGATCCAGGAGCCGGGCATTTTCTTTGCTCAAGGCTTCCTTCTGGTACACCGGCTTCCGCTTGGGGCGGGGCGGTGCCACCTTCACTTTCAGGCGCCAGGCGTGCTGGAAGTCCGGTTCCTTCCGCAGCACTTCGAGAATTTCACGCTGACGCAGACGAAGCTGACTGGCGGTCATGCTGCTTTCCGCAGACAGCACCAGGTCGCCGTCGTGATAGCTGAGGAACCGGCAGTGGTTCCGCAGGTTGTCCGGCAGCGCGTGAAGCACGACTTGCTCGGCTCGCCGGTGCACTTCCGCATGGGCGAGTAAACGGCGCAGGTTCGGGGGGTGCCGGGTATCGCTGGGTTCCAGGGAAAGGTTGGTCTTGCGTCTCATCAGTGTCCAGCCGGTTGTCGTGAGCTCGATGTCCGTGGTCGCGGGTCGCTTGTGTATTGTACGGCCACAGGAACTCGACGTCGCCCGTTACGATTGGTTACTATTTGGCACGGTTTGTGGATGAAGCCCTGTATTAAACTGGCTGTAATCTTGGGGATAACTTTTCATGGCCCGCTTTTCCCGGGGGTGACGAGTGTTGTCATCCTGCCCGAAGAGGGTGTTCCAAAGGTGTCGCAGCAAAACGGCGGAGTGATGACAAGCTCTGGAGCAGTGGGCATGCCGTCGCTTTTGCAACACCCTTCGACGAGTGGATTGACGGAGCGAAAGCCGTCCAGTGGATGATAGCACCGCGGCTATGCTCTGCAATCCGGATATGGACGTCCGGCAGGATTGTTGATGATCACCATGCGGCTCAGGGCGTGAGCCGGGTGGTTCCGATAAGTGATCGTGTAACTATGAACATTATTTTCGTCGGCAAGAACCCGGGCAAGTCCCGTTCGGTTCGGCTTAATATGCCGGTTGTGGCGTGTCTGCTGGTGCTGGCGAGCGCTGTCATCGGTGGCGTTGGCTGGGCGGGTTACCAGCTTGGTGCCGTTGCGCCCGAGCCCGTGGCCTACGGTGCGTCGCCGTCGTTGATCCGGAATTGGGAGGCGCGCATCCATGAGCAGGCCGATGCCCTGACCCGTGTGCGTGAAACCACCGGTCAGCAGGTCGATGCCCTGACCCTGCGCCTGGGCCAGATGCAGGGTCGCCTGCTGCGCCTGGATGCCTTGGGCCAGCGGCTCGTTGAATCCGCGCATCTGGACAACGGCGAATTCGATTTTGATCAGGCCCCGGCTGTTGGTGGTCCGGAGGAACCTGGTGACGGGGAAAGCTACGGTGCCCCGGAACTGAGCGCCATGATCGACCAGCTCGACGAACGTATCGGCGACCGCGAACAGCAATTGCGCCTGCTCGACCAGCTCCTGTCCCAGGAGCGCATCGAGGACGAGCGCTTTGTGGCCGGTCGGCCCATTACCTGGGGCTGGCTGTCTTCCCGTTATGGCTATCGTTCAGATCCCTTCACCGGCAAACGCACGTGGCACGACGGCGTTGACCTGGCCGGTAAGGAAGGCAGCGACATCATTGCCGTGGCGGCCGGCGTCGTCACCTGGGCCGGGGATCGTTATGGTTACGGTAACCTGGTGGAGATCGACCACGGTGATGGCTTGGTGACCCGTTACGGTCACTGCAAGACCGTCAAGGTCAAGGTCGGCGACGTGGTCCAGAAAGGCCAGTTGATTGCCCTGATGGGAAGCACTGGGCGCTCGACAGGCCCGCATGTGCACTTCGAGGTGAGGCGCAACGGCAAGAGCCAGAACCCGGAAGACTACATCAAACGTGCCAGCCGATAGCGGCTGCACAACAAAGCCACTTCGGGATACCGCAAGTGGCTTTTTTTTGGCTGATTGGCCGACCCAAAGCGGCCAGACGGCCCGGGTCACGCGGGAAACCGGACCTACCTTTCGCCTTCAAAACAAATAAGGTTAGAATGCCGTTCTTGTATGGCATGTCCGGGATGGCTCCCCATGTCCCACCGTACCGCGGTGCGGTGTCTTCAACGATGCCTTTCCCCGGTGGGGATATCCTGAGAATGGCAGGCGCCGCCCCGGTGGCGTATTTCGTTAATCAAAGAAGCAGTGGTCTATGTTCACGAAGCTCGCAACCAAGATGTTCGGCAGCAAGAATGCCAGGGAAATTAAGCGGATGCGCAAGGTCGTCTCCAGCATCAACGATCTGGAAGAGTCCTTTACCGCGCTTTCCGATGCCGAACTGCAAGGCAAGACCGCGGAATTCCGCCGGCGCCTGGACGAAGGCGAGACGCTGGACCAACTGCTGCCGGAAGCCTTTGCCACCGTGCGTGAGGCCGGTCGGCGTGTCATGGGCATGCGCCACTTCGATGTTCAGTTGATTGGTGGTATCACCCTGCATGAAGGCCACATCGCCGAGATGAAGACCGGTGAGGGTAAAACCCTGGTGGCGACCGCTTCCGTCTACCTGAACGCGCTGCCCGGCGAAGGTGTGCACGTGGTCACGGTGAATGACTACCTGGCCTCGCGGGACGCCGAGTGGATGGGCCAGCTGTACCGCTTCCTGGGTCTGCAGGTGGGTGTGATCGTGGCCGGACAGGACGGCCAGTCCAAGCGCGAGGCCTACGCGGCCGACATCACCTATGGCACCAACAACGAATTCGGTTTCGACTATCTGCGCGACAACATGGCCTTCAGCACCGCTGACAAGGTCCAGCGCGGGCTGAACTACGCCATTGTCGATGAAGTGGACTCCATCCTGATCGACGAAGCGCGGACGCCGCTGATCATCTCCGGCGCCGCGGAGGACAGCTCCAAACTGTATCTTGCGGTCAACACCCTGGTGCCGAGCCTGGACATGGGCGAGCCGGTGGAAGAGGGTGAGCCCACCGGTGATTTCACCATCGACGAGAAGAGCCGTCAGGTGGAGCTGACCGAGGCCGGCCACGAGAAGGTCGAACAGCTGCTGATCGACAAGGGCCTGCTGGAAGAGGGCGACAGCCTTTATTCCGCCACCAACCTGAGCCTGTTGCACCATGTGCATTCCGCCCTGCGGGCGCATCACCTGTTCCAGCGCGACATCGACTACATCGTCCAGGGTGGCCAGGTGGTCATCGTCGACGAACACACCGGCCGGACCATGCCGGGCCGTCGCTGGAGCGAGGGGCTGCACCAGGCCATCGAAGCCAAGGAAGGGGTCAAGATCCAGGCCGAGAGCCAGACCCTGGCCTCCACCACCTTCCAGAACTATTTCCGCCTGTACAACAAGCTGGCGGGCATGACCGGCACCGCCGATACCGAAGCTTTCGAGTTCCGTCAGATCTATGGCCTCGACGTTGTGGTCATTCCGCCCAACCGGCCGATCCAGCGCATCGACTACAACGATCTGGTGTATCTGACCCAGGAAGAGAAGTACCAGGCCATCATCGACGAAATCAAGGACGTGACCGGCGAAGGTCGCCCGGTGCTGGTGGGGACCGGCTCCATCGAGGCATCCGAGTTGCTGTCGATGCTGCTGCGCAAGGCCAAGATCGACCACCAGGTCCTCAACGCCAAGCAGCACGAGCGCGAGGCCCACGTGATCGCCCAGGCGGGCCGCCCCGGCGCGGTGACCATCGCCACCAACATGGCCGGCCGCGGCACTGACATCGTGCTCGGCGGCAACTGGGAAACGGAAGTGGCGGAATTGGACAATCCGTCCGAGGAACAGATCGCCAAGATCAAGGCCGAGTGGACCGAAACCCACAACAAGGTGCTGGAGGCCGGCGGTCTCCACATCGTTGGTACCGAACGCCACGAATCCCGCCGCATCGACAACCAGCTGCGGGGCCGTGCCGGCCGCCAGGGGGATCCGGGCTCGTCCCGTTTCTTCCTGTCGCTGGAAGATAACCTGATGCGGATCTTCGCACCGGATCGCGTCAAGAACATCATGCAGGCGATGGGCATGAAGAAGGGCGAGGCCATCGAGCACCGCATGGTCACCAACGCCATCGAGAAGTCCCAACGCAAGGTCGAGGGTCGCAACTTCGACATGCGCAAGACGCTGCTGGAATACGACGATGTGGCCAACGACCAGCGCAGCGTAATCTACGAGCAGCGCAACGAGATCATGGCGTCCGAGGACATCAGCGAGCTGGTGCAGACCGTCCGCGCCGACGTGGTGGACAACCTGATCAGCGACTACATTCCGCCGCAGAGCATGCCCGAACAGTGGGACATTGCCGGTCTGGAAGCGCAGCTGCAGTCCGAGATGGCCATCGAGCTGCCGATCCAGCAGTGGCTGGACGAGGACGACCGCCTGTACGAGGAAAGTCTGCGCGAGCGCATCCTCGACGAAGTGGTCAAGGTCTACCAGGAAAAAGAAGCGGTGGCCGGGGCCGAGGCCATGCGCAACTTCGAGAAGCAGGTCTTCCTGCAGGTGCTCGACACCCTGTGGAAAGAGCATCTGTCCAACATGGATCATCTACGCCGGGGTATTCACCTGCGTGGCTACGCCCAGAAGAACCCGAAGCAGGAGTACAAGCGCGAGGCCTTCAACCTGTTCGAGAACATGCTGGATGCGATGAAGCGCGATGTGGCGCGCATCCTGTGCCATGTGCGGGTCCAGGGTGAGCAGGAAATGGAAGAAATCGAGCGTCGTCGTCGCGAGGAGCTGGAACGCCAGATGGCGGCCGCCAACCTCAAGCATGACGAAGCCAGTGCGACGGCCCAGGCCAGCGGTGACACCCCGGGCGGCGACGGTGAGCCAGGCGGCCAGCCCCGCCCACAGCCGGAAACCTTCGTGCGCAATGAGCGCAAGGTGGGGCGTAACGAGCCGTGTCCCTGTGGGTCCGGCAAGAAGTACAAGCAGTGTCACGGTAAGGTGGCCTGAGGCCACTTCCGGGCCCGCGCCAGCAGCGTCGCGATTGACGGTGTTCCGGGCGGGAAATGCGCATGACACCAGCAACGTCCGCTGGATCGGATCTGCCCCGGCAATCCGCTCTTGCGGACGTTTTTTGTTTTACGGCGATTTTCGCCTTGCCCAGAGATAGAGAGGAGTAAGCCAATGGCGGTTGGATTGGGTCCCCTGCCGGACTTTCACGCGATCACCGGCCTGCGTCTGGGCGTGGCCCGGGCTGGCATCAAAAAGCCTGGGCGGCGCGACCTGGTGGTCATGGCGCTGGAGGAAGGCGCCCAGGTCGCCGGAATTTTTACCCGCAACCAGTTCTGTGCGGCGCCGGTCCTGGTGACCCGCGAGCATCTGTCCCAGGCTGCGCCAAGGTTCCTGCTAATCAACACCGGCAACGCCAACGCCGGTAATGGCGAGCAGGGTGTGGCCGATGCCCGGACCTGTTGCGCCGCACTGGCGGACCTGACCGGCACCGCGCCGAACCAGACGCTGCCGTTTTCCACGGGTGTTATCGGCGAACCCCTGCCCGTCGAGGTCATCCGCAATGGTTTGCCGGAGGCGCTGGACAACCTGGCCGAGAACCATTGGGCCGAGGCGGCCGAAGGCATCATGACCACCGATACCCTGCCCAAGGGCGCCACCTGTCGGCTGGAGCTGGACGGCAAGCCGGTACATATTTCCGGCATCAGCAAGGGTGCCGGCATGATTCGCCCCAACATGGCGACCATGCTGGGCTTCCTGGCCACCGACGCGGATATCGAGCCGGCCCTGCTACAGAGCCTGGTGTCCGAACTGGGTGAGCAGTCGTTCAACCGCATCACCATCGACGGCGACACCTCCACCAACGACGCCTGCATGCTGGTCGCCACGGGACGCAGCGAAGCGGCCCGGCTGACCGCCGACAGCCCGCACCTCAATGCCTTCCGCGAAGCGCTGAAAGCGGTGTTCATGACCCTCGCTCACGCCATCGTGCGGGACGGTGAGGGTGCCACCAAGTTCATCACCATCCGGGTGGAGCAGGCGGCCAGCACGCAGGAAGCGCTGGATGTGGCCTACACCCTGGCCCATTCGCCGCTGGTCAAGACTGCGCTGTTCGCCTCCGATCCCAATTGGGGCCGCATCCTGGCCGCGGTGGGGCGCGCGGGCGTGCCCGATTTGGACCTGTCCGCTATTGAAATCGACCTGGGGGACGTCGCCCTGGTGCGCAACGGTGGCCGCGCGGCCGATTACACCGAAGCCCGCGGCCAGGCGGTGATGGACGAGTCTGACATTACCATCCGCGTCGGCCTGGGTCGGGGAGAGGTCAACGACACGGTGTGGACCTGCGACCTGTCCCAGGACTACGTGACCATCAACGCCGAGTACCGGACCTGACATGAAACACGTGCATGTGGCGGTCGGCGTGGTGCGCCGGGGCGACCGGGTGCTGATCGCGCGCCGTCCCGAGGACGCCCATCAGGGCGGTCTGCTGGAGTTTCCCGGCGGCAAGGTAGAGCCGGGAGAGACGGTCCAGCAGGCGCTGGTGCGTGAGTTGGCGGAGGAAGTCGGTATCCGCGTGGCGGGCGCTTCCCTGGAACCGGTGATCGGCATTCGTCACGACTACGGGGACAAGCGGGTCTTCCTCGACGTCTGGCAAACATCGTCGTTCGACGGCGAACCCCACGGTCGGGAAGGCCAGCCGGTGCAGTGGCTGGATCAGGACGCCCTGCGCGACGACGCCTTCCCAGCGGCCAACCGCCCGATCATCCGGGCGCTCCGGCTGCCTCGCGCCTATCCCGTCAGCGGCGGTGAGGGGCTGGGCGGCGATGCGCTCTACCAGCATCTGTGCGCGCGCCTGGACCATCTGCGGCCCGAGCTGTTCCTATTGCGGGCTCCCTGGCTGGAGGAGAACGACTATCGGTCCCTGGCCGCCCGCCTGATCGACTGGTGCGGCCCGCGGCAGATCGGTGTGATGCTCCACGGTGCACCGGAGAGGCTGGATAGCCTGCCGGCAGCCGGCGTACACCTGCCATGGCGGGTAGCGGCCGGTCTGGATGCGCGACCGTTGGTCAGCGAGGCGCTGTTGGGCGTATCCTGTCACAATGAGGCGGAGTTGCAGCATGCCGCGGCCATCGGCGCCGATTTCGCAACGCTGGGCCCGGTGGAAGCCACGCGGAGCCATCCGGGGGCGGCGTCCCTGGGCTGGTCAGCGTTCGTCAACCTGGCTGGCGGCGCCACGCTGCCGGTTTACGCCCTGGGTGGGCTCGATTTCACGGCCATTGCCAGGGCACGTGATGCGGGCGGCCAGGGTGTTGCCGGCATCAGCGCCTGGTGGTGACCATCCGACAGAGGAAGCAGGATACCTTGAGCAAGCTGACACACCTGGATGACACCGGCGCCGCGCGCATGGTGGATGTGACCGACAAGGCCGCCACCAGCCGCGAGGCGCGGGCCGAAGGCTTTATCGCCATGCAGCCGGAGACGGTGGCCATGATCATCGAAGGCGAGCATCCCAAGGGGGATGTGCTGGCCACGGCGCGCATCGCCGGCATCATGGCGGCCAAGAAAACCCACGAGTTGATTCCGCTGTGTCACGCATTGAACCTGACGTCTGTTAAGGTGGAACTGGCGCCGAAGACGGGCGACGGAGACGGTGAGAGCGGCGTGCAGATCACGGCGCGGTGCCGCCTGACCGGCCAGACCGGCGTAGAGATGGAGGCCTTGACGGCGGTCAATGTCGCGGCGCTGACCCTCTACGACATGTGCAAGGCGGTGGACCGCGGCATGGAAATCGGCCGGGTCCGGCTGTTGGAAAAACAGGGCGGCCGGTCCGGACACTGGAAGCGGAGCTGAACATGACAGCAGCATTGGTCGACAATTTCGGACGCGAGGTCACCTACGTGCGCATCTCCGTCACGGACCGATGCGATTTTCGCTGTGTCTATTGCATGGCGGAAGACATGACCTTCCTCCCCAAGTCCCAGATCCTGTCGCTGGAAGAGATCGAAGCCATTGCCCGTAATCTGGTGGCCTGCGGGGTCACCAAGATTCGCCTGACCGGTGGCGAGCCACTGGTCAGGCCGGGAGTGGTTGGTCTGGTGGAGCGGCTTAAGGCGATGTCCGGCCTGCGGGAGCTGTGCATGACCACGAACGGTGGCCAGCTCGATAAGTACTCGGTTCCGCTGAAAGACGCTGGTCTGGATCGCCTGAACATCAGCCTCGATACCCTCGACCCCGAGCGCTTCCGGCAGCTCACCCGCACCGGTCGTCTGGAGCGCGTACTGGCCGGTATTGACGCTGCCCGTGACGCCGGTTTCGAGCACACCAAGCTTAATGCGGTGGTGCTCAAGGGGCGCAACGACGACGAAGTGGTTCCGCTGGTGCGTTTTGCCCTGGAGCGTGGGCTGGATATCAGCTTTATCGAGGAAATGCCGCTGGGTGTGATCACCGAGCACGACCGGGCCGAAGCTTTCTGTTCCAGCGATGAGATCCGCGAACGTCTGGGCGAAGCGTTCGACCTGAGCCCGATGTCCGTTGATACCGGTGGTCCGTCCCGCTACTGGCGGGCAGAGGGCTACGAGGCCAACCGCATCGGCTTCATTTCACCTCACAGTCACAACTTCTGTGGTGACTGCAACCGGGTTCGCCTGACCACCGAAGGCCGGCTGCTGCTGTGCCTGGGCAACGAACACTCCATGGATTTCCGCGAGATTATCCGTTCCCGCCCCGGCGATGACCTGGCTGTTCAGCGAGCCCTGCACGAGGCGATGAAGCTCAAGCCCGAGCGCCATTACTTCTCCCACGATTCCGAACCTCAAATCCTGCGGTTCATGAACGCCACAGGCGGTTGATACAGAAGCGCATTTCCTACGTACGTTCTCAGGGTACGCCGACCCCGGCCATTCTGATAAAATGCGCCGCCTGTTAACACGAGTGAGGTAACGCCGTGGCTGTTCGCTATGTCCAGAGCTGCCGACTCCCGACCCCGTTCGGTGTCTTCGACATGCATGGTTTCGAGGAACCGGATACGGGAAAGGAGCACATCGCCCTGACCCTGGGCGCCCTGGAAGGGGACGAGCCGCTGTTGGCACGCACCCACTCGGAATGCCTGACCGGTGACGCGCTCTACAGCATGCGCTGCGACTGCGGTTACCAGCTTGAGGAAGCCCTGCGCAGCATTGCCCGCGAAGGCCGCGGCATCCTCATGTACCTGCGCCAAGAGGGCCGCGGCATTGGCCTGCTCAACAAGATCCGAGCCTACAACCTGCAGGACCAGGGGGCCGATACCGTCGAAGCCAACGAGCAACTCGGGTTTGCGGCGGATCTGCGGGACTACAGCATGTGTAAGGACATGCTCGAGCACCTGGGCATCAAGCGGCTCAAGCTGATGACCAACAACCCGCGCAAGGTGAATGCCCTGACCGGCCTCGGCATCGACGTCGTTGAGCGCGTGCCGTTGCACGTGGGCCGTAATCCCCATAACGAGAATTATCTCGCCACCAAGCAGAGCAAGCTGGGTCATTGGCTGGAAACCCACCAGGACGACGAAGCCTGAGATAGTCTCTCCCCCCTCGCTTATGTCGCTGAAACGATCGTTTCGGAGGCCTATGCCGGGCGCCTGCGCCCGCCCATGGCCTCTGTGCGGGGGATTCCTATCGAGTTGTCGATGGCGGCTCGACAAGCCCTTCGTCCGTTTATTTAACGAAGCAGGACGCGCCCAGAAAAAAAGGGGATGGGGGCCTTCTCGGACCCGGATGCTGACGTTTCGATTGGGTTGAAGAAGAGGAAGGGCGGCGCTACTTCACCGCCCGCAGCGCTTTCTGGTCGTTCATGCGTGCCAGGCGCTTCTCGATCCGGCTCTGGATGCCGTCGGTATCCAGGCCGCACTCGCTGAGCAGCTCGCCGTGCTTGCCGTGGTCGACGAATCGGTCCGGCAGGCCTATGTGCAGCAGCGAGGCGTCGATGCCTTCCTCGTTCAGGAATTCCGCCACGGCGCTGCCGGCGCCACCGGCCACCGCATTTTCTTCCAGCGTTACCACCAGGTCATGCCGCTCCACCAGATCGCGCACCAGCTCGGCGTCAAGCGGTTTTACGAAGCGCATGTCGGCGACGGTGGCGCCTAACGCTTCGGCGGCCGGCATGGCCGCCGCGAGCAGGGCGCCGAAGTTGAGGATGGCGATGCGTTCGCCTTCGCGCACGATTCGGCCCTTGCCGATGGGGGCGGTTTTCAGGTCGGTGTCGATCATCGTGCCCGGGCCGGTCCCTCGCGGATAGCGCACCGCAGCCGGGCCGCTGTGGGCCAGGCCGGTCTGCAGCAGCAGGCGGGTTTCGTTTTCGTCCGAGGGTGCCATTACCAGCATATTGGGGACGCAGCGCAGGTAGCTCAGGTCGAAGGAACCGGCGTGGGTCGGGCCGTCTTCGCCCACCAGGCCGGCGCGGTCGATGGCGAACAGCACATCCAGGTTCTGGATCGCTACGTCGTGGATCAGCTGGTCGTAGGCCCGCTGCAGGAAAGTGGAGTAGATCGCCACCACCGGTTTGGCGCCGTCGCAGGCCAGGCCCGCGGCCAGGGTGACCGAATGCTGTTCGGCGATGGCGACGTCGTAATAGCGGTCCGGGAAGCGTTCGGCGAAGCGCACCAGGTCGGAGCCTTCGCACATGGCCGGGGTGATGCCGACCACACGCTCGTCCTGTTCCGCGCAGTCGCACAGCCACTGGCCGAAGACGTTGGCGTACTTGGGTTTCTTCGGAGCCGGTTGGGTTTCGGCCGCAGTGACCGGCGGTTTGGGCTCGATCTTGTTGATGGCGTGATAGCCGATCGGGTCCGCCTCGGCCGGTGCAAAGCCCTTGCCTTTCTTGGTCACGATGTGCAGGAACTGCGGCCCATCCAGCTCGCGGATGTTGCGCAGGGTATCGATCAGGAGTGGCAGATCGTGACCGTCGATGGGGCCGATGTAGTTGAAGCCCAGTTCCTCGAACAGGGTGCCGCCGGAAATCAGTCCCTTGAAATGCTCCTCGGTCTTGCGGGCCAGCGCCATCAGATTGGGTGCGCCCTGCAGAACCTTCTTGCCGCCATCGCGCACCTGGTTGTAGGTGCGGCTGGCCAGCAGCTTGGCAAAATAGTTGGACAGCCCGCCCACGTTGTGGGAAATGGACATGTCGTTGTCGTTGAGGATCACCAGCATGTTGGAGCGCAGGTGCCCGGCGTGGTTGAGTGCTTCGAAGGCCATGCCGGCGGTCATCGCGCCGTCGCCGATCACGGCAATGGTCTTGCGCGGCAGATTCTGCATCTTCGCGGCGATGGCCATGCCCAGGGCGGCGCTGATCGAGGTGCTGGAGTGGCCCACGCCGAAGGTGTCGTAGGGGCTTTCGCCACGCTTGGGAAAGCCGGCCAGGCCGTCTTTCTTGCGGATGGTGCCCATCTGCGCACGGCGTCCGGTCAGGATCTTGTGGGGATAGGCCTGGTGGCCCACATCCCACACCAGGCGGTCTTCCGGCGTGTTGAAGATGTAGTGCAGGGCGACGGTCAGTTCCAGCACGCCGAGGCCGGCCCCGAAATGACCGCCGGACTGGCCCACGCTCCAAAGCAGGTGCGCGCGCAGTTCCCGGGCCAGTTGGGGCAGTTGCTCCTCCGCCAGGTCGCGCAGTTGCTCCGGGGTGTCGATTCCGTCCAGCAGCGGTGTGTTCGGCTGGCGTGACGGAATCTCCTTGAAAATGGTCGTATCCTGCATCCGCTCTGTATCTTCTGATTCAATATGGGGCAATTATACGGGATCACCTTCCGCGGTTTCACATTTCCGTTCGGTTAGGTGTCGCCGGTGTCTCAATACGTGCGAGTAACGACGAAATCAGCGAGCTGGCGCAGCGGGTCGGCGCTGCTACCAAACATCGCGAGCGCCGCATTGGCTTCTTCCTGCAAGCATCGAAGATGATCGCGGGTGCCGTCAATACCCAGGCAGGCCGGATAGGTCGGCTTGTTGCGGGCGGCGTCCGAGCCCTGGGGTTTGCCGATGGTGTCGGTGGCGCCCTCGATGTCGAGCAGGTCATCCTGCACCTGGAAGGCCAGGCCCAGGGCCCGGCCGTAAGTGGCCAGGGCCTGGCGCTGGTCGTCATCGGCACGTTCGGAAGCCAGGGCGCCCAGCTGGATGCTGGCCTCGATCAATGCTCCGGTCTTGCAGCGATGCATGCGCTGCAGGGCTTCCAGGGGCAGGGTTTCCCCCACCGCGCCCAGATCGATCGCCTGACCGCCGACCATGCCGTTGCGACCGGCCGCGTTGGCCAGGATGCGCAGCATCGGCACCCGGGTGGCGTCGGCGAAATCGCCATAGGCGGCGAGAGCCTCGAACGCCAGGGCCTGCAGGGCGTCACCGGCGAGGATGGCGGTCGCTTCGTCGTAGGCGATGTGCACGGTCGGCTTGCCGCGGCGCAGGGCGTCGTCGTCCATGGCCGGCAGGTCGTCGTGGACCAGTGAGTAGGCGTGAATCAGTTCGATGGCGCAGCCCGGCACCAGGGCGTGCTCGGGGGCGCCTCCAGCGGCGCTGGCAGCCGCCATGGCCAGGATTGGGCGGATGCGTTTGCCGCCGCCCAGGACGGCATAGCGCATGGCCTCCTGCAGGCGTGGATCCGGTGCGGAGGCGTCGTCGAGCCAGCCGTCGAGGGTGGTTTCGATGGCCTGGCGCCAAGCCGTCTGGTCGGGAAGGGTGGTGGCGCTCATTGCCCCTCGTCTTCCTCGTGGAACGGTTGCGTGACGAATTCATCGCCGTCCGCCTTGACCAGCTGCTCCACCCGCTGTTCGGCCTGTTTTAGGGCCTGCTGGCATTCGCGGGTCAGTTTGACGCCACGCTCGAACGCCGCCAGGGATTTCTCCAGCGGCAGGTCGCCCTGTTCCAGGTCGCGCACCAGGGTTTCCAGCTCGTTCAGGGACTTTTCGAAGTCGGCGATGGTGACGCCGGCGGTCTCGTCGCTCATGACGGGAAATCTCCGCGGATGATCGGTTTCCGGCGGAGTATACCAGAGCGGACACTGTTTGCGTTGGCTGCCGCCGGATCGACGGCTATGCTGGTGAAAACGGTGGCGCAGGATGAGTGGCATGGAGTCAACGGGCTGGCAGGGCAGGGATCGCAGACGTTTCTATCGGGTGGACGACCGGGTCGCCCTGCGTTACGTGCGCCTCTCCGACGAGGCCTCCCTGTCCGGAGAAATGCAGGACCTTTCTCTGCGTACCCGACTGGCGGACCTGGATCTGGCGCTGGACGAAGCCATGGGGCGTTTTGCCGAACAGTCGCCGGCCGGGCAGACCGTTGCCGATCTGCTCAACCGCAAGCTCGAACTCGCCCTGGAAGCGGCGGGCGTGGGGCGGCAGGCCAACAGCGATCCCAGCCTGATCACTCGCGACATCAGTCTCAGCGTGGGTGGTTTCGCTTTCGCCACCGACGAGCGGATCGCCGTCGGCGAGAACCTGTTGATCGATCTGCTGTTCTACCCGGAAAGGCGCACCGTGCGGGCGTTGGCCCGGGTGGTGGCCAGCGAGCCGGCCGCCAGCGGGCAGTTGCTGCGACTGGACGTGGCGCGTATGGGGGATGCCGACCGGGAAATACTGATGGGGCACATCATGCGCCTGCAGAGCGAACGCATCCGGGCCCGGTCTGGCCCCGAAGACCCGCCCGCCGAGTCATGATGGCCTGATCCAGCGGAACGTCTGGCGCGGTCCGGCCTCCCCCCGGGCCCGCCAGTTCTGCTCGGTGACCTGGATCTCACCGTTCCGATGCACGCTGACAATGGTCGTCGCCCGGGTGCCGTAGTGCTCGCTGCGGATAAACGGCGCCGAGAGGAAGCGTTCGCGCTCCAGTCCCACCCCGGTATCCGGCAGGAAGCCATCGGGCGCCGGCGTGGTGTCCATCAATGCCTCGATAAGGGCGTCGTGCAGATCCGCCACCGGTGTCCCCCGCATATGCTGCACCAGGCTGTGGCGCAAGCGGACCAGTTTGGGCCAGGGGCTCTGCAGCAGGTGATTGCTCAGGCCATAGGCCCCGCGGAAGAGCGTGCGTCCGGGATGGCTGTCGCGATTGCTGTAGTACCAGCCCCGCTGGCCATTGGCGCGCACCAGGTTGTAGCCGGCGAACTGCGCGTGGCTGGTATCCAGTTCCCGTTTAAGATCGCCGGTTTTTCGTTCCAGCGCCGCGATGGGCAGGCTTCCCCGCGACCGCTCGCCGGCTTCCGGCCGACCGTCCCGCACGTTGGTTACCGCGGCGACAGAGCCGTCCCGGGTGATGGCCAGCCAGGTGCCTCCGGAACGGCTGTCGCGGCCGGCCAGGATCTCCGGTGCCGACCACCAGTGCATGGCCTCGGTGGGGCGTTCGTAGAACTCATCCCGGTTGGCGGCCACCACCAGAGGCAGGTCGGGATGCTGGTCAATGGCAAACAGGATCAGGCACATGGTGTTCCCGGTCGTCTCCGAGGAAAAGGATTGGGTCAAGGGCCATTCGGAATCTGGCAAGTGATCCATGGCATAGCCCTGTGTATCATACGGGCCTTTGCGATGGCTATTGGAGCGGTTTGGCGATGGACCTGGCGTTGCTGTTGACGATCTACCTGGCTCTGGGCGCCCTCGCCGGCGTACTGGCGGGCCTGTTCGGCATCGGCGGCGGTCTGGTTATCGTGCCGGTACTGATCTTCGGCTTCGCCCGGCAGGGCGTCAGCGGCGACGTGGCGGCCCATCTGGCCGTGGGCACATCGCTGGCGACCATCATTTTCACGTCGCTCAGCTCGATCCGCTCCCATCATCAGCATCGCGCGGTACGTTGGGAGCTGTTCCGACCCATGGCACTGGGGATCGTGATCGGTGCCATGCTGGGTGCCTGGACCGCCTCCCTGCTGCCCGGTGATGTGCTGGAGCTGGTGATCGGCGTGTTCGTGATCCTGGTGGGGCTGAAGATGCTGCTCGACGTCAGGCCCAAACCGGGGCGTGATGTGCCGGCGCGCGCCGGTCTGGTCGCCGCCGGCGGTGGTGTGGGCTGGGCGTCCGCCATTTTTGGCATCGGCGGTGGCACCCTCACGGTTCCCTTCCTGAGCTGGTGCAACGTGCGTATGCAGCAGGCGGTGGGAACTTCCGCCGCCTGCGGCCTGCCTATAGCGGTCGCCGGCGCCCTGACCAACGTCGCTACCGGCTGGCAGTCGCCGGAGCTGCCATCGTACAGCCTGGGGTTCATTTACCTGCCGGCTTTGCTTGGCATCGTGCCGACCAGTGTCCTGTTCGCACGCCTCGGAGCGGCGCTGGCCCATCGGCTGGATGCGGCGCTGCTGAAACGGATTTTTGCCCTGATCCTGTTGGTGATTGGTGTCCGCTTCCTGCTTTGAGGCTGCGCGGATAATCGATTGCCCGGACTCGCATAGAGAGAGATTGCATGCTGCGTTACCCACAGATTGACCCGATCGCGATATCGCTCGGCCCGCTGAAAATCCACTGGTACGGGCTGATGTACCTGATCGGCTTCGCCGTCGGCTGGTGGCTCGGGCGTCTGCGCACCCGCAAGCCCTGGTCGCCGGTCAACGAGCAGCAGATGGGCGATCTGCTGTTCTACATCGCCCTCGGGGTGATCCTGGGCGGTCGTTTCGGCTACGTCGTCTTCTACAACTTCCCGACCTTTATGGACGATCCGCTGTGGCTGTTCCGGGTTTGGGAAGGGGGCATGTCGTTCCACGGCGGCCTGATCGGGGTGATCCTGGCCATGTGGTGGTACGGTCGCAAGCTCAACTGCGGCTTCTTCGCGCTGGCGGATTTCGTCGCACCGCTGGTGCCGGTCGGTCTCGGCGCGGGGCGTATCGGCAACTTCATCAACGGCGAACTCTGGGGCAAGCCCACCGACGTGGCCTGGGGCATGGTCTTTCCCACCGCGCCGGATGCCCTGGCGCGGCACCCCTCGCAGCTGTACCAGTTCGCGATGGAGGGCGTGCTGCTGTTCGCCGCCCTGTGGCTGTTCTCCAGCAAGCAGCGTCCGCGCATGGCCGTGTCCGGATTGTTCCTGACTCTCTACGGCTGTTTCCGTATCATTGCCGAATTCTTCCGCCAGCCGGACCCGCAACTGGGTTACCTGGCGTTTGACTGGGTCACCATGGGGCAGGTTCTGTCGCTGCCGATGGTGCTGGCCGGCATACTCATGATGGTTTGGGCATACAGGAGAAAGGCAGCATGAAAGCCTATCTGGACTTGATGCAGGACGTGGTCGACAACGGCCTCGATCGCGGGGATCGCACCGGTGTGGGCACCCGCTCGGTTTTTGGGCGCCAGCTGCGGTTCGATCTGTCCGAGGGCTTTCCGCTGTTGACCACCAAGAAAGTACACCTGCGCAGCGTGATCTACGAGCTGCTGTGGTTCCTCAAAGGCTCCACCGACAACAACTGGCTGCGCGAGCGCAAGGTCAGTATCTGGAACGAGTGGGCGCTGGAAGACGGCGACCTGGGGCCGATCTACGGCAAGCAGTGGCGCAGCTGGCAGTGCCCCAACGGCGAGGTGGTGGACCAGATCAGCGAGGTGGTGGAGCAGATCCGCAACAAGCCCAACTCGCGTCGCCTGATCGTCTCTGCCTGGAATCCGGCGGAGCTGCCGGACGAGACCCGGAGCCCGCAGGACAACGCCCGCGAAGGGCGCATGGCGCTGGCTCCCTGCCACTGCCTGTTCCAGTTCTACGTGGCCGACGGCAAGCTGTCCTGCCAGCTCTACCAGCGCAGTGCCGACCTGTTCCTGGGCGTCCCCTTCAATATCGCTTCCTACAGCCTGCTGACGCACATGATTGCCCAGCAGTGCGATCTGGGCGTGGGGGATTTCGTGCACACTTTCGGTGACTGTCACCTGTACCAGAACCACCTGACCGACGAGATCGTGTTCGAGCAGCTCAATCGTGAACCGCGGGCCCTGCCCACGCTGAACATCCGCCGCAAGCCGGACAGCCTGTTCGACTACGAGCTGGAAGACTTCGAATTCGAGGGCTACGACCCGATGCCCGGCATCAAGGCCCCCATCGCCATCTGAGGAGCGTGGACATGCGCAAGGCACTGATCGTCGCCATGGCCCGGAACCGGGTTATCGGCCGCAACAACGCGCTGCCCTGGTACCTGCCAGGGGATCTGCGCTATTTCAAGCAGGCCACCATGGGTAAGCCCATCCTGATGGGGCGCAAGACCTTTGAATCCATCGGCAAGCCGCTACCGGGGCGCCTCAACGTGGTGATCACCCGCGATGAAAGCTGGCAGGCGCCGGCTGGTGTGGTGGTGGAGCATTCGCTGGAAGCGGCCTATCGCCGCGCCGGAGCCCAGGCGGAGCTGGATGGTAGTGAGGAAGTGATGATCATCGGTGGCGGACAGATCTACGCCGACGCCCTGGCCGATGTGGATCGCATGTACGTCACCCTGGTCCACGACGATGTGGAGGGGGACGCCTGGTTCCCGGAAGTGAACTGGGGGCAGTGGCAGGAAATCGGACGGGAGGATTTCTCCGCGTCCGATAACAACCCGTACGACTACAGTTTCGTCGTCTATCAGCGCCGCGGCGGCTGACGCTTCGGCGCCTTGCCTTTCGGCGCGCCGCCGTTGCCGCCGGGGCGCTTGCGGTCATTGCCCTTGCGGAACGGCTTCTTGCCGCCCGGCTTGAAGCCGCGTCGGTCGCCCTTGTTGGGCGGGCGCTTGCTGCGTGCCGGCGGGATCGGCAGCTCGGCCGGGGCTTCGAGCGGCATCGCGCCCGGTTGCGCCGATTCCAGCCAGCAGGCGAGGGCGCCCGCAATGCCTGCCATATCCAGATCGTTGCGCTCGGCAATGGCATCCAGCAGGGCCATGGCCTTGGCCTGACGCCCGTCCTCGGCAAAATCCAGCAACTGGCGTTCGAACTGCTGCACGCGCAGCTTCTGCAAATCGGCCGGTGGCGGCAGCTGGTAATCGCTCATGGGCGAGTTGGTAGCCCGCTCCAGGGTGCGCAGCCAGCTGCGCTCGCGCGGCGTCACCAGCAGGATCGCCTTACCTTCGCGCCCGGCACGACCGGTACGGCCCACCCGGTGGATGTAGGCTTCGCTGTCGTAGGGCACGTCGTAGTTGATGACGTGGGTAATGCGGGGCACGTCCAGGCCGCGGGCCGCCACGTCGGTGGCCACCACGATGTCCAGTTTGCCCCGGCGCAGGTCTTCCACGGCCTGTTCACGCTGGCGCTGGTTGATGTCGCCGTTCAGGGGCGCCACGGAATGACCGCGCGCGGACAGCTTGTCCGCCAGCAGGGTGGTTTCCGCCTTGGTGCGCACGAAGATGATGGTGGCGTCCACCGGTTCGACTTCGAGGATTCGGGTCAGGGCGTCCAGCTTGCGCTCGGCGAAGACCGGCAGCACGAACTGCGAGATCCGCGATACGGTGCGGGTCTGGCTCTCGATCTTCACCTCGTCCGCGTCGCTCAGGTAAGTCTGGGCAACCTTGCGGATGGGCGCCGGCATGGTCGCGGAGAACAGCGCTCGCTGGCAGCTCTCCGGCGTGCGCGCCAGGATTGCCTCGATGTCGTCGATAAAGCCCATGCGCAGCATTTCATCCGCTTCGTCGAGAACCACCGACTTCAACTGATCAAGCTGCAGGGTGCCGCGACGCAGGTGGTCCAGCAGGCGTCCCGGCGTGCCGACCACGACCTGGGCACCGCGCTGCAGGGCCTTGAGCTGGGGGCGGAAGTCCTGGCCCCCGTAGATCGGCAATACCTGCAGGTTCCTGAAGCCCCCGGCGTAGGTGGTGAAGGCCTCGGCCACCTGGATTGCCAGCTCGCGGGTCGGAGCCAGCACCAGGATCTGGGGCGCGGCCAGTTCCGGGTCGATGCGGCTCAGCAGCGGCAGCGCAAAGGCGGCCGTCTTGCCGGTGCCGGTCTGTGCCATGCCCAGCAGGTTGCGTCCGGTGAGCAGGATCGGGATGGATTGCGCCTGGATCGGTGACGGGTTTTCGTAGCCCACGGTGGCAATGGCGTCGAGAACCGCCGGGTGAAGGCCGAGCTCGGCAAAAGTCTTTGATTGCATTCAGGAAACTCAGGGGTCGGGAAAAAATACGGCGCTCCGGGACTGACAACGTCCGAGAAAAGGGGAGCGGTGAACTGGGTATTATAGACGCTGGCGCGCCAGATCGATATGCGCAATCCCGTCAGGGTCATAAGTAGATACACGCGGGTCGCGCTTGCGCGAGGCTCGTGGCTGGGGCAGCATCCACGCTTCTTTAGCTTTCAGAACCGATAAAAAGGACACAACACCATGACATTCGAGGCATTACTCGCCGGCGCCGACAGCGGTCGTCTGGCCATTCCGGGCAGTTGGGGGCAGGGCCGTGCCACCTTTGGTGGACTGGTCGCGGGGTTGGCGTACCAGCGCATGCAGGGGGTGGTGGCGGATGATCGCCCGTTGCGAGCCCTGCAGGTGGCCTTTGTCGGCCCGGTCACGGTGGACGCGCCGCTGTCGATCGAGGCGACCCTTCTGCGTGAGGGGCGGGCGGCGAGCCAGGTGGAGGCGCGCATCGTGCAGGATGGCGAGGTGCGGCTGGTCGCCCTGGGCAGTTTCGGCGGCGAGCGGGAATCGAGCGTGCAGGTGGCGGCGCAGCCCGCACCGGAAGCGCCGGCGCCGGAGGACTGTCAGCCACTGGATTACATCCCGGGTGTGACGCCGGAGTTCACACAGCACATCGAGATGCGCTGGGCGTTCGGTAATCTGCCGTTTTCCGGTCAGGCTTCGCGGGAAATGGGCGGCTGGATGCGTTTTCGTGAACCGGGTGACGAGATGACCGACGCCCATGTGATCGCCCTGGTGGATGCCTGGCCGCCGGCGGTGTTGCAGCACGTCAAACAGCCGGTTCCGGCCAGCTCGATGAGCTGGTCGCTGGAGCTGGTGCACCCGCGCCCGTCGATGGCGCCCGACGAGCCATTGCTGTACCGCAACTGGATCGACCAGGCCGGTGGAGGCTACGGTCATACCCATGCCGGTATCTGGAACCGGCAGGGCGAGCTGGTGGCACTGAGTCGCCAGACGGTGACCGTCTTCGGCTGAGTGGCGTCCGTTCAGACGGGGCGCACGACCGGCTGACGGCAGGCGTCGATGATCACCCGGGCGAACGCCTGGGGCGCATCCTCCTGCAGGAAGTGGCCGCCTCGCAGTGTGGTGTGCGGCTGGCCCTGGGCGCCGGGGATACGCCGCTGCATGTAGCGGTCGCCGCCGCGAGTGATCGGGTCGCCATCGCTGAAACACGTGATGAACGGCTTGTGCCAGTGCTCCAGTGCTTCCCAGGCGGCGCGGTTGGCGTCGCTGGCGGGATCGTCCGGGGCTACGGGAACCAGCCGAGGAAAGGCGCGGGCGCCGGCCTTGAAATCGGCGGACGGGAAGGGGGCGTCGTAGGCGGCCCGCTCGGCGTCGGTCAGGGGCCGCGAGGTGCCCAGCTGGATGATCCGGCTCACTGGGAACCAGGGGCTGTAGACGGCGAAGTTTTTCCAGAGGCTGAACATCAGCGGGGCCTTGTGGTCACCCGTGGGCAGCATGCCGTTGCCCACGATGATCCGCTCGAAACGATCGGGATGCTCTGCGGCGAGGCGCAGTCCCAGCAGGGACCCCCAGTTCTGGCACACCAGGGTGATCCGTTCGAGGCCGAGGGCGTCGAGCCAGGCCAATAGCCATTCCATGTGGGTCAGGTAGGTGTAGTCTGATGGCTCCGCAGGCTTGTCGGATTTGCCGAAGCCGATCAGATCCGGCGCCAGGACACGGAAACCCGCGTCGGCAATCGGCGGGATCATGTGCCGGTAAAGGTACGACCACGAGGGTTCCCCATGCAGCATCACCACCGGGGAGGCTTCGCTTGGCCCCTCGTCCACATAGTGCATGCGTAGGCCTCGGGCGACTTCGACATAGTGAGGCTCGAACGGGAAATCGGGCAACTGCGCGAAGCGCTGTTCCTCAGTACGAAGAATACGCATTCTGTCCAAATTCCTTACAACGAAAACGGGACGGCCGCCGCTTCGGCGGTGGTCTTGATGATACAGGATAGCTGAGAAAACAGCGTTCGGGAGGGCGGGGATCACATCCCCGGCAGAGCGGCCCCGGTATTAACCGGCCGCCTGCTGATCGTCTTTCTGTTGCTCCAGTTGGCGCATCGCCTCGTCCAGGCAGTTAACCGCGCCGCAATCGTCGGCCGAACACAGGCCGATGGTGTGACAGGCCATATCCTGGCGATTCTCGCCTTCGTTGGAGAAAATGCGCGCCTTGGGCAGCAGGGAACTGCAGTGACCGCACAGGAACGTGGGGATCACGCTGCCTTCGGCCAGTTTCGCAACATAGTGCTCATGATGCTCGTGGTTACACATAATGGCTCCTTTCAGGTTTTCATCGTGGGTGAGTTCTCCTTAACAGCGCCCATCTGTCTAACCTAAGGCCGAAAGATGACATTTCCAAGTCAAAATTTCGGTCTGCCTGTACGTAAATAACGCAATGCCGTCGGCGGTGTTCCGGGCTACTCCTGTAAATCGTTGATCTGTTCAACGATTGTGCGGAATACGCCAAGGCCGACCGGAATCAGCTCGTCGGGGAAGTCGTAGTCGGGGTTGTGCAACTGCGGGTGGACGTCGCCGGCTCCCAGGCCAAACATGGCGCCCTCGGCATGGAGCGTGAAGACGCCGAAGTCCTCGGACCAGCGAAAGCCCTCGGGCATGCGGTGAAATGGCACGTCGAGGCTCCGGCAGGCTTGTGCCACCTGCTCGAAGCCCTCCTGTCCATTGACGCTGGCGAGGAAGTCGTCCTCCCACTCGAACGCCACGCCCAGGCCGGCCCGCGCCGCGGCTTTGCGGGCCAGGTCGCAGGCCCGTTCCGACAGGGCGGTCATGGCGTCGTTGGTCTCGCTGCGCAGGGTCGCCATCAGCACCGCGTCGCCTGCCGCGGTACCGAAGGCTTTCTCGCCCAGGCGGGCGTGCACCAGGGTCACCCAGGTTTTCTCGGTGAAGGCCTCGGGGAGGCCGGGCAGCGACTGCATCAGGTGCGCCAGCGCCGGCGCCGGGCTGACGCCGTCCTCCGGGTGCGCGGCATGGGACGTCTTGCCGGTGAGGCGGACGATCAATCCCCTTGAAGCGCAGTTGAAAGGGCCGGGGCGTGTGAATACCTCGCCCAGCGGTAATCCCGGAACATTGTGCAGCGCGAAGGCGTAATCCGGCCGGTAAGGGACAAAGCGCGGATCGTCGAAGACCCGGCGCGCGCCCTGGCCGTCCTCTTCCGCCGGCTGGAACAGCAGGAGGACCCGGCCGCGAACCGGGCGTCTTTCGGCGAGGGTCCGGGCCAGACCGATGACGATGCTCATATGGCCATCGTGGCCGCAGGCATGGGCGCAACCGTCTACCGTGGAACGATGGGCCTGGCTGCTGCGTTCGTGGATGGGCAGGGCATCCAGTTCGCAGCGGATCAGTGTCGCGGGGCCGTGTTGCCGGCCATCGAACACCGCCAGCACGCCGGCGCCGCCAAGGCCTTCAACCAGCTCGTCCGGCTGACAGGCACGCAGCAACTCAGCGATGCGCCGGGCGGTGGCCTGTTCCTGGCCGGACAGTTCGGGGTGACGATGCAGTTCGTGCCGGATCCGGCGCAGTTCACTCAGGTCGGTCATGGTCGTGGGCTATCCGTTCTCGGGGGGCGGCGGGCGGCGGTTGGAACGCTTGTCGTCCCAGTCGAGGGCGCGCGGGTCGTACCAGTCCATCTCGCTCAGCACTTTTTCGTGGGTCGAGGGCGACAGGGTAGGCCACAGGCTCTGGAAGTCCTCCAGGCCTTCTTCGCGCCGGCGCGCCTGGCGGCTGCGCAGCTTGCCGAGAATCGTCGGCAGGCGCAATGCCTCGCCCAACTGACCGGGGCGAATCACTTCCTGGCCCATCACCTTCTTGCGATGGGTACGGCGGGCCAGGGTCGCCTGCAGGGCTTCGGCGGCCTCGATGGCCGTCTCCACGGAAAACTCGATGCTGTTCAAGGCTCCCACTATTCCCAATGTTTGTTCCTGTCAGGCACCACCGGTCATCGCCGCATGAATGAAGCTACCGGCTTGCGGCCCTGGCCCGACATTCCGCATGCTGCTCTCGGGCCGCGATAAAAATCGAGCTGCAACAGACCAAAGTGTACTATAGCCTCACCAGATGCCGGCTGGCCATGGTCAGGAATGCTTACGGGACGGGCCCCGGAGCCCGGACAGGCCGATGCGGCAGCCAACCGAAGGATTGGATCAAAGGTTTGCGATTTATGTACGAAGTTCTCGAAAGGCGGTCGTTCCTGGCCATGTTGCTGGTGGTCTCACTGGCCTTCCTGTTCCTGATCAAACCGTTCACCGGGCCGATTTTCTGGGCGGTGGCGATCGCCGTGATCTTTAATCCGGTCCAGAACTGGCTCTATCTCCGGATGCCCGGCCGCCACAATACGGTGGCCTTGCTGACATTGGTGCTGTGTCTGTTCATCGTGGTGATTCCGTCGCTGCTGTTGATCTCGTCCCTGATCGCCGAAGGCGTGGGTCTGTATCAGCGCGTGCAGTCCGGGGAGTTGAACCCCGGCCAGTACATCGACCAGGTCAACCAGGCCTTTCCCGCGTTCCAGGCGTTTCTCGACCGTTTCGATATTGATCTGGACCGGCTCCGGGAGGGCGTCGTGTCCACCTTTGTTGGTGGCAGCAAGCTGCTGGCGAAGCAGGCCCTGGGTATTGGCCAGAACACCTTCCAGTTTTTCCTGTCCTTCTCGTTGATGGCTTACCTGGCCTTTTTCCTGCTGCGCGACGGCTCGCGCCTGGTGGAGCTGTTGATCCGGGCACTGCCGCTGGGTGACGAGCGCGAGCGCCTGCTGTTTGCCAAGTTCGCGGAGGTAACCCGGGCCACGGTCAAGGGCAACCTGCTGGTGGCGGTGGTGCAGGGGGCCCTCGGTGGCCTGATCTTCTGGATCCTGGGCATCAACGGGGCCCTGCTGTGGGGTGTGGTGATGGCCATTGCGTCGCTGATCCCCGCGGTCGGCGCGGCACTGGTGTGGGCGCCGGCGGCCATCTACCTGGCGGCGGTCGGCGACTATGTCTCGGCGATCATCCTGACGGCGTTCGGCGTACTGGTCATCGGGCTGGCGGACAATCTGCTGCGTCCGATCCTGGTGGGACGTGACACCAAGCTGCCGGACTACATGGTGCTGCTGTCCACCCTGGGCGGTATCGTCATGTTCGGCATCAACGGCTTCGTCATGGGGCCGCTGGTGGCCGCCCTGTTCGTGGCCTTCTGGGGGATATTCATCCGCGAATTCAGCGATCCGGCCGAGCAGCGTCGGCACCCCGGGGAGACGGCGGACGACGGCTGACCGACCGGGGCAAATGCGCTAGCATGAATCGGGGATGACGGCCTGTTCACCGGGCCGGGTCCCGGATTCGAACCCTCAGGAGAACAAGATGAATAAAATAATCCCGGGAAAACAATGGCTGGCGAGTGGTGCCCTGGTGGCGGCGATGTCCCTGACCGGAGCTCCGGCGTGGGCTGCGCAGGAGGTCCTGGCCTTGCAGAATGCGCTCTACGGCGCCGGCTATGACATCGAGCAGGCCGATGGCCGGATGGGGCCGTCGACCGTTTCCGCGCTGAAAGCTTTCCAGACAGATCATCCGGAACTGCAGGTGTCCGGCAAGCTCGACGATCCCACCAAGAAAGCCCTTGGCATGGTGCCTGTGCAGGTAGCGGCGGCCAGCGTTGCGGAGCCCGCAGCCAGCGCGCCGGCTGACGTGGCGCCCGAGCCGGCCAGCGAGCCCGAAGAGGGTGCGGTGGAAGAGGAAGATGATGGCGACTGGCTGTTCTTCTGATCCCGCCCGGACCTCCCCGCAACGGCGGGTGCTGATCAGCGCCTGCCTGCTGGGGGAGAACGTGCGCTACGACGGCGGCAACCTGCTGACCGAGCATCCGGTGATTCGCCGCTGGCACGAGGAAGGGCGGGTGGTTCAGGTGTGTCCGGAAGTGGCCGGCGGTCTGCCGACGCCGCGCCCGCCGGCAGAGGCTCGCGGTGGGGACGGTCGTGATGTGCTTGCCGGTCGCGCGCGGATTATCGCGCGTGACGGTGAGGATGTGACCGACGCCTTCGTGGAAGGCGCCAGTCTGGCCCTGCGCACGGCTGAACAGCAGCACTGTGTGCTGGCGGTTTTGGCGGCGCGCAGCCCAAGCTGCGGTAATCGGGAAGTCTACGACGGTTCGTTCAGCGGCCGGTTGATGCCCGGCATGGGGACCGCGGCCGCGCGGCTCGAAGCCGCCGGCATCGCGGTGTTCAACCAGAACGAACTGGAGGCGGCGGACGCCCGTCTGCGCGCCGTGGAGTGAGCGCAAGCGGCATCCGCCAACCCACCGGTCAGTCCAGTTTTTCCAGATCCCGGACGCCGCCCTTGTCGGCACTGGTGGCCAGCAGGGCATAGGCCTTGAGGGCCCCGGAGACCTTGCGAGGACGTGGTGCAGCCGGTTTCCAGCCCAGCTCGTCGCGGGCGGCGCGACGCTTGTCCATCTCCTGGTCATCGACCAGCACGTTGATGCTGCGCTCCGGGATATTGATGAGAATGGTATCGCCGTCCTCGATCAGGCCGATGGCTCCGCCGGCGCCGGCTTCCGGAGACACGTGGCCGATCGACAGACCGGAGGTGCCGCCGGAGAAGCGTCCGTCGGTCAGCAGGGCGCACTGCTTGCCCAGGCCCTTGGATTTCAGGTAGCTGGTCGGGTAGAGCATTTCCTGCATGCCCGGGCCGCCTTTGGGGCCTTCGTAGCGGATCACCACCACGTCACCGGCCTGGACTTCGTCGTTGAGGATGCCGGCCACGGCGGTGTCCTGACTCTCGAAGACGCGGGCCCGGCCTTCGAATACGTAGATGCTCTCGTCGACACCGGCGGTTTTGACCACGCAGCCGTCCTGGGCGATATTGCCGTAAAGGACTGCCAGACCGCCTTCCAGCGAGAAGGCGTTGTCCAGAGAGTGGATGCAGCCATTGGCGCGGTCGCCGTCCAGAGTGGGCCAGCGCGTGCTCTGGCTGAACGCCTGCTGGGTCGGGATACCGGCCGGACCGGCCTTGAAGAATTCAACCACTGCTTCGGACGGCTGGCGCATGATGTCCCATTCATCCAGGGCGTCGGCCAGCGTGGCGCTGTGGACGGTCGGCACGGCGGTGTTGAGCAGGCCGGCACGGTCCAGCTCACCCAGGATGCCCATGATGCCGCCGGCGCGGTGCACGTCTTCCATATGGTACTGGGGCGAGTTGGGCGCCACCTTGCACAGCTGCGGCACTTTACGCGAGAGCTGGTCGATTTCCGCCAGGGTGAACGGCACCTGGCCCTCCTGTGCGGCGGCCAGCAGGTGCAGAATGGTGTTGGTGGAGCCGCCCATGGCGATGTCCAGGGTCATGGCGTTGTAGAACGCGTCCATGGAAGCGATGCTCAGCGGCAGCACGCTGGCGTCGTCCTGCTCATAGTAGCGGCGGGCGTTCTCGACGATCTGGCGACCGGCCTTGAGGAACAGCTGTTCGCGGTCGGCGTGGGTGGCCAGCATGGAGCCGTTGCCCGGCAGCGACAGGCCGATGGCCTCGGTCAGGCAGTTCATGGAGTTGGCGGTGAACATGCCCGAGCAGGAGCCGCAGGTGGGGCAGGCGCTGCGTTCGTATTCCTCGACTTCCTCGTCGGTGGCGTTGGGATCGGCGGCGATCACCATGGCGTCCACCAGGTCCAGCTTGTGTTCGGACAGCTTGGTCTTCCCGGCTTCCATGGGGCCGCCGGAAACAAAAATGGTGGGGATGTTCAGGCGCATCGCGGCCATCAGCATGCCCGGGGTGATCTTGTCGCAGTTGGAGATACACACCAGTGCGTCGGCGCAGTGGGCGTTGACCATGTATTCCACGGAATCGGCGATGATTTCGCGGGAGGGCAGCGAGTAGAGCATGCCGTCGTGGCCCATGGCGATGCCGTCATCCACGGCGATGGTGTTGAATTCCTTGGCCACGCCGCCGGCTGCTTCGATTTCACGGCAGACCAGTTGCCCAAGATCCTTCAGGTGCACGTGGCCGGGCACAAACTGGGTGAAGGAGTTGGCGACCGCAATAATGGGTTTGTTGAAGTCGTCGTTCTTCATCCCGGTGGCGCGCCAGAGAGCACGGGCACCGGCCATATTGCGACCCGCTGTGGAGGTCTTGGAGCGGTACTGGGGCATGGTCTTCTCTCATCAAGGTGAATTCGGGGATTGCAGAGAATACCAGAAGTCTTCGGCAAGCGGGGTTCGCAGTTGATGTAGGCTTGGCTGGCCCAATCCGTAACCTTTGTTCACAATGTAAAGAATCGACGGTCGCCGCCAATGCCGGGGTGCCGCGTTCTTTTCGTCCAGGAGTTTTGCCGATGCCCGCAGAGGAACTGCTGTCCATCCGACGGCTGCGAGAGTTTCAGCCGCTCGACCGACTGACTGACGACCAACTGATCCTCCTCGCGTCCCGCGGTGAACATCGCCGTCACGGGCCCGGGCAGCGGGTGGCGGAACGCGGTGGCCAGGACGGTCTGGACTATTTCCTGCTGGCCGGTGAGGTGGAGCTGGAAGCGGCGGACGGCCGCACCAACAGCATCGTTGCCGGCAGTGACAAGGCGCGGATGCCGATTGCCCGCTTGCAGCCGCGCATGTACAGCGTCATCGCGGCACGGCCCTGTGAATTCCTGATCATCGAGCAGGATGTGCTGAACCAGTTGCTGCGTGCGGCCCCGGTGCCGGAAGAGGGCGTTGCCGAAGTTGCCGACCACGGCGGTGATGAGGCCCACGATCTGCTGATGGAGTTCTACGCCGAACTGCGCTCCAACAAGCTGGCGCTGCCCAGTGTGCCCGACGTGGCCTGGAAGGTGCGTCGTGCCACGGATCGGGAAGACTCCACCGCCGATGACATTGCCCGCGTGATCAGCGTCGATCCGTCGATTTCCGCCAAGCTGGTCCGGGCCTGCAACAGCCCGCTCTATCGCGGCTTCAACGACGTGCGCACCGTGCGCGATGCCGTGGTGCGGCTGGGGACCAAGACCACGCGCCAACTGGTGACGGTGTTCTCCATGCGGGAAATCTTCAAGACCCAGCGCCCGGAGCTGCAGACGGCCATGGAGCTGCTCTGGGTGCGCTCGCGGGAAGTGGCGGCGTTGAGCTGGGTGCTGGCGGATGCGGTCACCAACCTGGATCCCGAGGAGGCGCTGCTGGCGGGGTTGCTGCACGACATCGGCGCCGTGCCGGTGATCGTGCAGGCCGAGCACCACGTCAATGTGTTCGCCGACAAGACCCTGCTGGAGCGGGTGATCGACGAACTCAAGCCCGATACCGGTGCGGCCCTGCTGGAACGCTGGGAATTTCCCGAGAGTTTCGTGACGGTCGCCCGTCACGCCCAGGACTGGTCCTATCAGCCGTCGCAGGAGGAGCCCCAACTGGTGGATGTGGTGATCCTGGCCAAACTGCACGCGCTGATCCGGGACCGCAACAACCGGCAGCTGCCGCGCTTCGAGTCGGTGCCCGCGTACAGCCGTCTGGGTGAACTGGAGCTGAGTGCGTCACGGAGCCTGCAGATTCTCAACCGGGCGCAGGAACGGGTCGACGAGGTGCAGCGGCTTCTCTCCATCCACTGACACACTTCGCCGTCCATTAACCGGATCGAAGGTTGGACAGGCAACAGGGTAGCGATTCTGTCATGCATGTACCGATTTTTCCGCTGAACTCCATTGTGCTGCCCAAAGGGCGCATTCCGCTTCAGCTTTTCGAGCCCCGCTATATCGACATGCTGACCCGTTGTCTGAAAGACGACCGCGGCTTCGTCATCGTGCTGCTGCGCGAGGGGCTGGAAACCGACACCCTGGCGGCGTTCTACGACATCGGCACCTATGTCCGCATCGTCGACTTCCAGCAGTTGGAGAACGGCCTGTTGGGGATCACCGTGGAGGGCGCTTACAAAGTGGCCGTGCTCAAGAGCTGGCAGGCGCCGGACGGCCTCAACATGGGCGACGTGGAAGGACTGCAGATGGAGGAAGACCTGCCCCTGCCGGACCGGATGACCGAAATGGCGGTGGTGCTCAAGGCGCTGCTGCGCCATCCGGTGGTCAAGGATCTGGAAATGGCCGTTGATTTCGACAACGCCCGGGATGTGGGCTGGCGTCTGACGGAGCTGCTGCCGCTTGAACGCCAGGACAAACAGCGCCTGATGGAACTGCAGGATCCGCTGGAGCGCCTGGACCATCTGCACGACATCCTCGAGGCGCTCGAGTAAGCCGGGAGCTCACCCCGCCAGCGCGTATCGCGCCAGTCCCGCCGGCAGCGCCATCCATACGTACAGGGCTGCCGTCACCGTCATCGCCGCCAGCGCCGTGTTGGCGAGTGGTGTCTGGCGCAGGCGGTGGCGATCATGGCGGCTGTAGCTCACCCGGGCCAGCCCGCAAAGGCTCAGGCCCAGCAGCAGCCCGCCAATCACGTCGGAAAACCAGTGTACGCCCAGGTAGAGGCGGCTCAGGGCGATCATCAGGATCGGCGCGCTGAAGACGCTGTAGACGATCCAGCGCCGTTGTCGAGGCCACTCATGGGCGACAAAGCTGGCCGCCAGGGCCAGCAGGGTCGTGATACCGCTGGCGTGGCCGCTGGGGTACGCGAAGGACGCCGGCGGCAGCGTGACCAGTTCCGGGCGCGGCACCGCGAAGCCGTTCTTCATGGCGGTGGTGACCAGTGTGGCCGCCAGACCGGCGCCGACCCAGTGCAGGGCCGCGGCGGGCATGCCGCGCGTCAGAAAGAAGACGACGACGATCCCGCTCAGCAGGGTCAGCAGAATGGGATCACCCAGCAGTGTCAGGGTAACGGCCAGCGGATCCAGCAGCGGGTGGCGCAGGGCGCTGAAGAACGCCGCCGCCTGGTGGTCCAGAGGTTCCAGCAGCCGGGTTTCCAGGCACAGCAGCGACCAGAGCACGAACAGCGCGAGACTCCCCAGGGTAAGCATGATCGACGCCAGCGGAAATTCCGGGCCTTGCGGCCGCTCGCTGGACAGGGCCTGCCAGACCTGGTTTGCCACCGGGTGGCGCTGCATCATGACCTGCACGCGGCGATAGAGGACGCCGTCGTGGCCCAGCCCCAGTTGCAGCCGGAAGAACACCAGGTAGAGGCCCGTCAGCACGCCCAGACTGGCCGCCATGATCGGGTAGAAGTGGGGAGGCAGCGTCAGGTCCAGTGCCATGGCGCTGCCCACCAGGTAGCCCGGCAACACGAACATGGGCGCCCAGCCCAGGGCCGAGATCAGGTTAAAAGCCAGGAAACGCCGTGCCGGCATCTGGAACGCGCCGGCGATG
The DNA here is from genome assembly GCF_011421605.1 of Marinobacter sp. JSM 1782161. Classification (NCBI taxonomy): domain Bacteria; kingdom Pseudomonadati; phylum Pseudomonadota; class Gammaproteobacteria; order Pseudomonadales; family Marinobacteraceae; genus Marinobacter; species Marinobacter sp. JSM 1782161. The sequence continues at coordinate 704,002 of NZ_WSSA01000003.1, read as the reverse complement.
AGCGGCACCACCGGCCGCAGCGGGCCGACGAAACGGCCAATCACCACGCTCTTGCCGCCGTGCTGCTCGAAGAAGCGGCTGCCGCGATCAAGCATGCGCGGGTAGCGGCTGAATGGCCAGAGGGTGTGCAGGCGGCCCTGGAACTGGCGCCCCAGCCAGAAGCTGACACCGTCGCCGGCAACCGCGCCGGCGGCGGCCCAGCCCAGGGCCTCCAGCAGGGGCATGTTGATCTGGCCCGCCAGCGTCGAGGCAGCCAGCAGGATGGCGATCCCGGGGACCAGGACGCCGGCGATGGCCAGGGATTCCACGAACGAAATGCCGAACAGCGCCGCGGCGAGCCAGGCCGGGTTGTGTCCCAGCCATTCCAGTGCCTGTTGTAACCAGTCCATCATGCTGCGTTGGAGCTTCCTGCAATAAACCAGGCCCGGTCCGAACCGCGACGCTGGGCTTCCCGCATGGCGGCTTCGGCCCGGTCACGCAGGTGGTGGCTGGTGGCGTCCGAGGCATGCCAGGCGGTGCAGCCAAGCGTCGCCGTCAGGCGCCCCACGATCGGCCATTCGGTCTCGCCCAGGGTGCGGCGGACCCGTTCGGCAATGACCCGGACGCCCTCTTCGGGCGTAAACGGCAAGACCAGGAAAAAGTCCCGGTTGTTCAGCGAGTAGAGCGTGTCGCCGGCGCGGATGACGCCGAACAGGGTTTCGGTGATTTCCCGCATCAGTTCGGCGACCGGATCGCGGCCATGCAGCTCCACCGCTTCGTCCAGATGATCCAGGTGGACCTGGATGACCGACAGGGTGTTGCCGGTGGCCTGGGCGCGGGAAATCTCCTTCTGCAGGGTTTCGTCGAGGAAGCGCGCGTTGTGGGCGCCAGTCTGATGATCGGTGATCGACAGGTCTTCCGCCGACTGCGCCATGTGCCGGTAGCGCCAGCTGTAGAATCCGGCCGCGCCGGTCAGCATGACAATACCGCCCAGGGTGATCACCGCCTGGGCCGGCGTGGTGGCCAGGAACAGCCAGAAACCGACGCAGCCCACCAGCGACAGGGTGATGGTCAGGGCCGCCCGCAGCGGCAGGATCAGCAGGTTCAGCAGGATCAGCGCGAGCGTCCAGTGGGACACGTCGGGGTGAGGGCTGGAGAACACGGCGGCCACGGCCAGCAGGTTCATGGCGCTCAGTACCAGGATGTGGCCGGGGGCGAACAGTTGGCGCCGGCGCATCAGCAACGTGTAAGCGGTGCCGGTCACCGAAGCCACCGCCAGTGCCAGCGCCAGGTAGAACAGGTCGTAGAACCCGTAGCGCAGGTTCTGTACCGCCAGGCCCGCCATAAACAGGGCTGTGAGGCTGTAGCCCAGGCTGTGGGTCAGGGTTCGCAGGCGCGTCTCAGTCATCGCTGGGCGCCTCCTGGCCGGTGTCCGGCGCTCCGGCGCCCGACCAGGCGCTGAACGACTGGGTGCGGTTGCCGCCCTGCTGCTGGGCTCGCTGCAGGGCCCGCGCGGCACCCTGTTGCAGGGTTTCGGCGTCGTCACCGATATTCAGGCCGGCCACCCCGGCGCTGACCGTCAGGTCGAGGTCGTGGGATTCCAGCAGCGTACGCAGGCCGCGGCGGATCACTTCGGCGCGGGAGGTGGCCGTTGCCGTGTTGACCCCGGGCAGTACCGCCAGGAACTGCAGGTCGGCCACCCGGTAGTAGCTGTCGAAGTCGCGCAACTGGGAATTCAGGTAGCGTCCGATGCGGGGCAGTATGGCGCGGATGTCCGCCTCCGGAAGCGCGCCGCTGCGATGGATGTCCAAGCCGATCAGGATCACCGCCATCTCGATGCCTTCCCGTTCGCTGCGCTGGATTTCCTTGTGCAGGTCGGCGGACAGGTAGTCGCGGCTGGCGGCCTGGGTCAGCTCATCCGTGCGCCGTAGGGGAGCGAGCTGCCGGCTCTTGTATTCGCGCAGGAATACGAACAGGGTGGAGAGCAGAACGGCCAGCAGCCCGCAGGCGACGAACTGGTGGCGGTCCGGCCCCAGGTCGCTGTCCAGGCCGGCGGCCACCACCAGGGCGAGGTAAGGCACCATCAGCAGGGCGGCCCAGCGCAGCGGCCACAGGCCGAAGGTGGCCAGCGGGTACACGTAGCTCCACTGGGACAGGCCGGGTGCGTTGGTGAGTATCGCCGGCGCCAGCGCCGCCAGGAACAGCAGGTGCAGAACGCGCGCGGTGATCAGCAGGGCGTGTCGGTGGCGGCCGACTTCCGCCCGGTAGCGGCTCCATACGATTCCGGCGCACAGGGCGCTGGCGATCGCGGCGGCAAAAGCCGCCTGCCACAGGCTGAAGGCTGCCAGCAGCACCAGCGCGGTGGCGGCGAACCGGGCAAAGCGGCTGAACAGGAATGTTTCCGCCACATTCGGCATCACGCTCTCCATGACGACATTTCCCGCGGGGCTTGCTTGGCGACGGATCGGCGGCAGGCGGGGGAAATGTTTGGGTGTTCCTTACTTGAAGGGTAAGCCATCCGGGCGTTACCGGCGCTGACTTTTGCCCTGTTGCTCCGAGAGTTTTTCGCAGGAGTTTTCCAGAGGCTCCTTAAACCGGATCGGCCGCCCGCGTATAATAGCGGCAACAACGTATACTGGCATCCGGAGAAAGCACCGGGACGAGACCATGTGAAAACGGCTGCGCCCGCGACGTTACCAGAAGGCCCCCTGGCGCCCTGTTTTCCGGGAATATCGACCGATACGCTTAAATTAGCAAAAGCAAAACAGCAGATGATAGGACCTCTTGATGGATATTTCGGCTTACATGGCAGACGTTGGTCAACAGGCGCGCGCCGCCGCGACCGCCATCGCCCGTTCCAGCACCGCTGACCGCAATGCGGCCCTGCTGGCCATGGCCGAGGCGCTCGACGCCTCCCGCGAGGCGCTGGCTGAGGCCAACCGCAAGGATCTCGAAGCCGGCCGTGCCACTGGCCTGGAGCCGGCGATGCTCGATCGCCTGGAGCTTACTCCGGCGCGCATCGATACCATGATCGAGGGTTTGCGCCAGGTGGCCACCCTGCCGGATCCCATCGGAGAGATCACCGGCCTGAGTTATCGCCCGTCGGGCATCCAGGTGGGCAAGATGCGCGTGCCGCTCGGCGTGGTGGGGATTATCTACGAGTCTCGCCCCAACGTCACCGTCGAGGCGGCCAGTCTGTGCCTGAAATCCGGTAACGCCACCATCCTGCGTGGCGGCTCCGAGTCTCTCGAGTCGAACCAGGCCATCGCCGCCTGCATTGCGCGCGGACTGAGCGAGGCCGGGTTGCCGGAGGAGGCGGTACAGGTGATCAAGACCCGTGACCGCGACGCCGTGGGCAAATTGATCACCATGCCCGAGTACGTTGACGTGATCGTGCCGCGCGGTGGCAAGGGCCTGATCGAGCGCATCAGCCGCGAAGCCCGCGTACCTGTCATCAAGCACCTGGACGGTATCTGCCACGTCTACATCGACAGCCATGCCGATCCGGAAAAGGCGCTGGCGGTGGCGGTGAACGCCAAAACCCAGCGCTACGGTACCTGCAACACCATGGAAACCCTGTTGGTGGACGCGGAAGTGGCGGCGGATATGCTGCCCCTGCTGGCCCGCGACTACGCCGGGAAGGGCGTTGAGCTGCGTGGTTGCGAGCGCACCCGGGACATCCTGCCGGATGTGGCGGCGGCCAGCGAGGAGGACTGGTCCACCGAGTACCTGGCGCCGATTCTGGCGGTGCGTGTGGTGGACGGACTCGACGACGCGATTGCCCACATCAACCGTTACAGCTCCCAGCACACCGACGCTATCGTCACCGAGAACGTGACCCGGGCCCGCCGCTTCCTGACCGAAGTGGATTCCAGCTCGGTCATGGTCAACGCCTCGACCCGCTTCGCCGACGGTTTCGAATATGGCCTGGGGGCCGAGATCGGCATCTCCACCGACAAGATCCACGCTCGCGGTCCCGTGGGGCTGGAGGGCCTCACCTCGCAGAAATACGTGGTGTTCGGCGACGGCCATATCCGGACCTGAGGGCGCTATGAAGGTGATGTATGGCGGGACGTTCGATCCCGTTCACCACGCCCATCTGCGCACCGCGGTGGAGCTGCGGGAACGTTTGCAGGTGGCGGAAGTGCGGCTGGTGCCGTGTCACCTGCCACCGCACCGGGACGAGCCGGGTGCCACGTCGGAGCAGCGTCTGCGGATGCTCGAGGCGGCGGTCGCGGGTGAGCCCGGACTGGTCCTGGACGCCCGCGAGCTGAAGCGCGACGCGCCGTCCTACACGGTCGATACGCTGGCAGAGCTGAGAGACGAGGTGGGCCCCGGCGAGCCGCTGGCGATGGTGGTGGGCACCGACAGTTTCGCCGCCATCGACCGCTGGGACCGTTGGCGCGAGCTGCTTGAGCTGGCCCACATCATCGTCGTCCAGCGCCCGGGCTACGACGTGCCGGAGGATTCGGTGGCGGGCGAGTTGCTGGCGGCCAACCGCGGCACTGACGCCGACAGCCTGCGGGCCTGCCCGGCTGGGCGCGTCTGGGCCGTGAACCTGCCGCTGCTGGACATCTCCGCGACGTCCGTGCGTGCGGCCATCCGCGAGGGGCGTTCGCCGCGTTTTCTGCTGCCGGACCCGGTCTGGCGGTTGATCCGCGAAGAGGGGCTGTACCGGGACTGAGCCCGGCCATCCGGAACTGGTCGAAACGTGACCTGTCCGAGAATTTTGATGGTACAATGCCCGATTCGTCGCCGCTGCCATGGGCAGGGCATTCATCGCCGGCTTCCGCCGGGACCGGCACGTCAGGTGGAAACACCGTCAAACAGGGTACTTATGCAGGCTGAGCAACTGAGAGATACGGTCGTTAACGCATTGGAGGAAGTGAAGGCGCAGGACATCAGTGTGATGGATGTCCGGGACAGAACCAGCGTCACCGACTACATGGTGATCGCATCGGGCACGTCCAATCGGCACGTCCGCTCCCTGGCGGAGTCCGTCATGAACGAGGTGAAATCCAAGGGCGTACGCAACGCCAATGTCGAAGGTGGAGAGAACAGCGACTGGCTGCTGGTGGACCTCGGCGATGTGGTCCTGCATGTGATGATGCCCGCCACCCGCGAATTCTACGATCTGGAACGGCTCTGGCGTGATGCGCCGGGTCTGGGTGCGGCCGGTAGCGAGTAATCATGCGTTTGAAGCTGGTCTGCGTCGGCCAGAAGATGCCGGGCTGGGTGAACGATGGTTATCAGGAATACGCCCGCCGTTTCCCGCCCGACCTGCCGCTGGAGCTGGTGGAGACCCCGCTGGCCCAGCGGGGCAAGAATCCCGATATCCCCCGACTGATGCAAAAGGAAGGCGACGCCCAGTTGGCGGCGCTGGGGCGCAGCGACCGGGTGATAGCCCTGGAAGTCGGCGGTCGGGCCTGGTCGACCGAAAAACTGGCGGACCAGCTGGAGACCTGGCAGATGGACGGTCGTGACGTGGCCTTTCTCGTGGGCGGTCCCGACGGTCTTGCACCCAGCTGCCGGGCGCGGGCCGACCAGCTCTGGTCGCTGTCGCCGTTGACCCTGCCGCATCCGCTGGTGCGCATCCTTTTGGCCGAGCAGCTTTATCGCGCCTGGTCGATTACCCGCAACCATCCATACCACCGCGCATAGGATTCACGCATGCCCTGGGGGGAATTCAAGGACACCGCTGCCGAGCGTCGCCTGTTCCAGCGGCGCGTGCTGGTGGCACTCGTGGTCATGCTTGCGATGCTGGGTATCCTGGTCACGCGCCTGTATTACCTACAGATCCTCAATCACGACAACTTCACCACTCTGTCGGAAAAAAACCGGGTGCAAGTGCAGCCCATGGCGCCGCCGCGTGGGCTCATCTACGACCGCAACGATGTGCTGCTGGCGGAGAATCGCCCCGTGTTCAGCGTGACCGTCGTACCCGAGCGGGTGCCCGACATGGATGCGACCCTGGACCAGCTCCAGCGGATCCTCGACATCTCCGACGAGGACATCGAACGCTTCAACCGGCGCCTGGACGAATACCGTCGGCCGTTCTCGGCTGTCCCCCTGAGCTACGACCTGGATGAAGCCGCCATTGCACGCATGGCGGTCCACCGTTACGAGTTGCCCGGTGTCGAGGTGGAAGCGGAGCTGGTGCGCTACTACCCATACGCTGAGCTGACTTCCCATGCTCTGGGCTATGTCGGCCGCATCAACCGCGATGAGCTACGCAAGCTCGATCCCACCGACTACGCTGGCACCAACTACGTGGGCAAGTCCGGGGTCGAGCGCTTTTATGAAGATGCTCTGCACGGCCAGGTGGGTTACCAGCACGTGGAAACCAATGCCCGGGGCCGGACCCTGCGTGTGCTGGAGCAGCAAAACCCCGTGCCTGGCGACGACCTGCGGCTGCATATGGACATTCGTCTGCAGCGCGAAGCTTTCCACTTGCTGGAGGGGCGCCGTGGCGCCATCGTCGCCATTGAACCCAAGACCGGCGGCGTGCTGGCGCTGGCGAGCGTGCCTGGCTTCGACGCCAACCTGTTCGTGACCGGGATCGGCGTGGAGCAGTACCGGGCGCTGAGCGAGTCCCCCGACAAACCCCTGTTTAACCGGGCCCTGCGCGGTCAGTACCCACCCGGCTCTACCATCAAGCCGATGATGGCGGTGGCCGGACTGGACAGCGATCACACCACCTGGGAGCGGACCATCTGGGATCCGGGCTATTACCAGATTGACGGCAAGGGTCGCCGCTATCGTGACTGGAAGTGGGGCGGTCACGGCTGGGTCGACCTGAAAAGCGCGATTGCCGAGTCGTGCGACACTTACTTCTACGACCTGGGCGAGCGCATGGGCATCGATGTCATGCACGAGTACCTGGACCAGTTCGGTTTTGGCAAGGACACCTCCCTCGACATCAGTGGCGCCCAGGCGGGCCTGCTGCCGTCGTCTCAGTGGAAGCGTGCGGTACGCAACGCGCCCTGGTACCCGGGGGATTCGGTCAACATGAGTATCGGCCAGGGCTTCATGCTGGCCACGCCACTGCAACTGGCTACGGCCACCGCGGTCGTGGCCAATCACGGCACGTGGGCCCAGCCGCGTATGCTCAAGGACGCCATCGGTGCCGAGTCCACGGATGAGGTCATGCCCAAGGAGACGCACCAGGACCTGAACCTCAAGCGCGAACAGGACTGGGATCACGTGGTGGAGTCCATGGAGGCGGTCATGCACGGTCCCCACGGCACCGGCCGAAAAGCGGGCGCGGATGCGGCCTACCGCATTGCCGGTAAGTCCGGCACCGCCCAGGTGTTCAGTCTGGCCGAGGGCGAGGAATACGATGCCGACGAAATCAAGGAGCGCCTGCGCGACCACGCCCTGTTCGTGGCCTTTGCACCGGCCGACGATCCCAAGATCGCGGTGGCGGTGATCGTCGAGAACGGCGGTGGCGGCAGCAGCACCGCCGCGCCGCTGGCCCGCAAGATGATGGATGCCTGGCTGCTGGATATGAACGCCGGGGAAGAGCCGGCGGATACAGACAAGCCAATCGTGGCCGGTCAGTCGGAAGAGGAGTCCCGCAGCGATGGCTGAGCGTGATTTTGTCAGGCACATGCAGGGGCCGAGCCTGCATAACCCGCGCGGTCTGCTCAACCGCATCCACCTGGATCCGATACTGCTGGTGCTGTTGCTGCTCCTGCTCGGCGGCGGCCTGTTCGTGCTGTACAGCGGCGGTGACAGCAGCATGGCCATCGTCGAGTCCCAGGTGGCGCGGATCGGTGTGGCTCTGGTGGTCATGTTCGTGTTCGCGCAGCTGGATCCGTCGGTCTACCGGCGCTGGGCGCCCTGGTTGTACGCGCTGGGCCTGATTGCCCTGGCGGCGGTGCTGCTGGTCGGGGTGGGGGCCAAGGGCGCGCAGCGCTGGCTGGCGCTGCCCGGCCTGCCGCGTTTTCAGCCATCCGAGTTCATGAAGCTGGCGGTGCCGATCATGGCCGCCTGGTATCTGTCCCGCCACTACCTGCCGCCGCGTTTCTCAAGGGTGGCGGTGGCGCTGGCCATCGTTTTCCTGCCGATGATTCTCATCGTTGAACAGCCGGACCTGGGGACGGCGCTGCTGGTGGGCCTTGCGGGCCTGTTCGTGGTGTTTTTCGCCGGCCTGAGCTGGAAACTGCTGGGCGCCTTCTTCGGCATGGCCGGGGTGGCGGCGCCGGTGATGTGGTTCTTCGTCATGCGCGAATACCAGAAACAGCGTGTCCTGACCCTGCTGGACCCGGAAAGCGATCCACTGGGCGCGGGCTGGAACATCATCCAGTCGAAGACCGCGATCGGTTCGGGCGGGCTCATGGGCAAGGGCTGGCTGCAGGGCACCCAGTCGCACCTGGATTTTCTGCCCGAAAGCCACACCGACTTTATTGTGGCGGTGCTGGCCGAAGAGTTCGGCTTTATCGGGGTGGTGGCGCTGATGACCCTGTACTTCCTGATCATCGCCCGCTGCCTCTACATCGCCGTCAACGCTCAGGACTCCTTCGGTCGCCTCGTGGCCGGCGCCCTGACCATGACCTTTTTCATCTATGTCTTCGTCAATATCGGTATGGTTAGCGGTATCCTGCCCATCGTCGGTGTACCCCTGCCGATGGTCAGTTACGGGGGGACTTCCATCGTCACGCTGATGGCGGCGTTCGGGGTCATGATGTCGATTCACACACACCGGCGCATGATCACGGCCTAGGGCGGGGTCCCGGCGTTACCTTTTGTTCATAAGACCGGCCGTCAGTGGCCGGTTTTTCGGGGGCCGTGGTACTCTTTCGCGGCTTCAGGACGGTTGTGAACAGGCCGTCAAAAAACAAGATGTGTCAGGATATTGCGATGAGTGTGGGACAAAGCCGTTGGGGGCGAAAGCTGCGGTATCTCGGGGCTGCAGCGGCGCTGGGATTGGCGATGCCGGCTGCCGCCAGTTATGTGGAGACGCCCGAGGGTCGCGCCTTCGTCGATGACATGGTGCAGCGCTATGCCTTTGATCGTTCCACCCTCGAACGCTGGCTGGGGCTGGCGCAGCAACAGCCTGCCATCCTCGACGCCATCAGCCGCCCCGCTGAACGGACGCTGACCTGGGCTGAGTACCGACGCATCTTTATCAAACCGTCGCGCATCGAAAAGGGGCGGGCGTTTCTCGACCAGTACGCTGATATCTTTGCCCGTGCCGAGCGCGAGCTGGGCGTGTCCCGCTACGTGGTGGCGGCGATTATCGGTGTTGAAACCCAGTACGGTGAGTATGCCGGCCGCTACCGGGTGGTGGATGCCCTGGCCACACTGGCGTTCGATTATCCGCCGCGTTCGTCGTTCTTCCGCGGCCAGCTTGGGGAATTTTTTTTGATGGCTCGGGAACAGGCACTGGATCCGGCCGTCATAAAGGGCTCGTACGCCGGGGCTATGGGGTATGGCCAGTTCATTCCCAGCAGTTACCGGCACTACGCCATCGATTTCGACGGCGACGGCCAGGCCGATATCATCCAGAACCCGGTTGACGCCATCGGCAGCGTTGCCAATTATTTTGCGCGTCACGGCTGGCGCGACGCGGAGGCGGTCGCCGAGCAGGTGACGACGGCGGATTACGCCCCCCGGCTCTACACGGACGGTCTCAAGCCGCGGCTGACGATAGCGGACTACCGGGCCGCCGGGATAGAGCCCCAGGCGGAGCTGGCCGCGGCCACTCGCGCGCGGTTGTTGCGGGTCGAAGCTGAGGCAGGTCAACAGGACTGGCTGACGTACCCCAACTTTTACGTCATCACCCGCTACAATCACAGTCATCTTTACGCCATGGCGGTACTGGAACTTTCCCGGGCCCTGGCGGCCGACGACGGATCGGTTGTCGATCAAGCCGGGACGGGAGGTGACGCATGAGCCGGTCCGTTGGATACTGGGCGTTGGGTATGGTCCTGCCCCTGCTTCTGGCGGGGTGTGCGTCGTCACCGGAGAGCAGCAGCGGTGGGCAATCGTCCTCGCGCTACAGTATCAGCCAGGATCGGGCGCCGTCGGGGGATTTCGATGCCAGCGGGCTGGAAGACGCGGTGCCGCGTTATGAGAAGCCCAGCTCCTATGGCAACAAGTCGCCCTACACGGTCTGGGGCAAGCAGTATACGGTACTGGCGGACGGCAGCGACTACATTGAACGGGGCACTGCGAGCTGGTACGGCGAGAAATTCCACGGGCACAAGACGTCCAACGGCGAAGTGTTCGACATGTACGAGATGACGGCGGCGCACCGCAGTCTGCCGCTGCCCAGCTACGCGCGGGTCACCAACCTGGACAACGGACGCAGTACGATTGTCCGGGTCAACGATCGGGGGCCGTTCCACAGTAGCCGCATCATCGACCTGTCGTACGCGGCCGCCAAAAAACTGGGTTACCAGAAGCAGGGTACGGCGCACGTGGAGGTGGCCGCGATTACGGTGTCGCCGGATGGTAGTATGTCGGTCGCCGGGACTGCGCCGGCAAAGGAATCGGCTCCCGCCACCTCCAGCGCCGGAGAGGGCCTTTTCGTCCAGGTGGCGTCGTTCACCCAGGCGGATTCGGCGCGCCGCCTGTCCGAGCAACTGCGGGCGTTGACCGACACGCCGGTGCGGATATACGCCGCCGGCCAGTACCACCGGGTGCAGGTTGGCCCGTTTGAGCAGCGGTCACTGGCCGAAGAGACCAGTAAACTGATTGAGCAGGACGGACTGGGTCGCCCCATCGTGGTGACCGATCCGCTTTGAGACAGGGCTTGCGGGCCCGGCAGCCGAGACCGCCTGATGCCAGCAGTACCCGACGAGTCGGGGGGTGGCGATTTGCAGGTCCGGGGTGAGCTGCCGAACCAGGAGATGCCCGGATGGGTGTCGTCAATTGATGTACTGACTGAATGGATCCATGGCTAAGAATACGGTTTTCAAGACACTTTTTTGCGCGCTTACCCTGGTATTTGCCTGGGTATCGGCGGCCGCCGCCCAATCACAGCCGGCATTGATTCCGTCACCGCCGCAGATTGCGGCCAGCTCCTACGTGCTGATGGATGCGGACAGTGGCCACATCATCGTTCAGGGGAACAGTGACGAGCGCTTGCCGCCGGCCAGTCTGACCAAGATGATGACCGCTTACATCGTCGAGCGTGAGCTGGATGAGGGGCGCATCTCCATGGCCGACCAGGTTCCCATCAGTGTGCACGCCTGGAAGACCGGCGGCTCGCGGATGTTCGTCAAGGAAGGTTCACAGGTGCCGGTGGAGAAGCTGATCCACGGTGTGATCATTCAGTCCGGTAACGACGCCAGTGTGGCGCTGGCGGAGTTTGTTGCCGGCAGCGAAGGCGCCTTCGCTGACATCATGAACCAGCAGGCGCAGATCCTGGGCATGAAGAATTCCCACTTCATGAACGCCACCGGGCTGCCCCACGAGGAACACTACTCCTCGGCACACGACCTGGCGTTGCTGGCCCGGGCGATCATTCAGGACTACCCCGAGAACTACGAGATCTACTCTCAGAAGTACTACACCTACAACGACATTCGTCAGCCCAATCGCAACAGTCTGCTGTGGCGCGATCCCTCGGTGGATGGTCTGAAGACCGGTCACACCGAAGAGGCGGGTTTCTGTCTGGTGGCCTCGGCCAAACGCAATGACATGCGACTGATTGCCACGGTGATGGGCACGTCCAGTGAGAATGCCCGCGCCCAGGAAGTGCAGAAGCTGCTCAACTATGGCTTCCGCTATTTCGAGACCCAGTCCCTGTTTACGGCCGGGCAATCGCTGAGCGATACCCGCGTTTGGGGTGGCGAGAAGGACAGCGTGAAACTGGGTGTGGCCGACGACGCGGTTGTGACCATCCCCCGTGGCAGCAAGGATTCGCTGGAATCGGTGATGGACATCGATTCGGTCATCAAGGCGCCCATCGAAGCCGGCCAGGAGCTGGGCCAGGTGCGCGTGACCCTTAATGGCCAGGAAATCATGAAGCGGCCCGTCGTGGCGCTGGAAGCTGTACCTGAGGGCGGTTTCTTCAAGCGCATCTGGGACGCCATCAAGTTGTTTTTCGTACAGCTCTTTAACTGAAGTGCGGATGAACCGGCTAACGGGTTAGCCGGGCAAAGCGAAAAGAGAGGTACGAGCGGAGTCAGTCATGAGCGAACAGCAACCCCCGAAAATTGAATTTCCCTGCGATTACGTGATCAAGGTGATCGGTAACGCCGCTCCGGACTTCCGCGACTTCGTCGTGGAAGTGGTGGAAAAGCACGCGCCGGGCCTCGATGAGGCCGATATCACCATCAACGACAGTCGCGAAGGACGTTTCACCTCGGTGCGGATCAAGATCTTTGCCACCGGGGAGCCCCAGCTCAAGGCCCTGTTCGAGGAGCTGAAGGCGAGCGGCCGCGTCCACATGGTGCTGTAAGCGGAGAACGCCTGTGACCACCATGCCCGACGTGATCGTTCGCCAGTTGGGGAGTCAGCCCTACCTGGACACCTGGGAGGCGATGAAAACCTTCACCGCCCAGCGCGGCCCGCAGACGCCGGACGAGCTCTGGTGCCTGGAACATCCCCGGGTCTACACCCAGGGCCAGGCCGGCAAGGCGGAGCACGTGCTGGCGCCGGGGGATATCCCGGTGGTCCAGGTGGACCGGGGCGGCCAGGTGACCTATCACGGCCCCGGCCAGTTGGTGATCTACCTGATGATCGACCTGCACCGCGCCCACTTTGGCGTACGCCACCTGGTGTCCGCCATCGAGGACAGCATCGTCGAGGTGCTCGGCGATCTGGGGATTGACGCGGCGGCCCGACCGGACGCCCCGGGTGTGTATACCGGCGGAACCAAGATCGCGTCCCTGGGTCTGCGTATCCGTCGCGGCTGCTCCTTCCACGGCCTGGCCCTGAACGTCGACATGGACCTGGAACCCTTCCGCCGCATTAACCCCTGCGGCCTGGCCGGGATGGCCATGTCCCAGGTAGTGGACTTTGCGCCGGACAGTTCCGTGGCGTCGGTGTCCGAGGCCCTGGTCGCCAGCCTGGTGCGGCGCCTGGAATTGGGCAACGTGCGGCAGGAAGCGGGCCTGCCCCGGCTCCATGCGGCATCCTGACCCGCTTTACGCGCTGTCCTGAGACGGAACGTTCCCGCTGCACACCTGATTACGCCCGGTGGCCTTGGCCGTATAGAGCGCTTCGTCCGCCCGCTGCAACAGCCGACTGGTGGATTCGGCGCCGTGGATGCTGGCCACGCCGGCGCTGATCGAGGCGGCAACCGGCGTACCATCGAGCTCAATGGATGACGACGCCACCGCCGCACGAATACGTTCAGCCATGTGTGTCGCCTCGTCGACCCGGGTTTCCGGCAGGATCGCCAGGAATTCTTCGCCGCCCCAGCGTGAGACAATATCGATGCGGCGGCAGCCCTCCCTGAGTTTGTCGGCCACCATCACGATCAACGCATCCCCCGCGTGATGGCCGAACGTGTCGTTGATGCCCTTGAACAGATCGATGTCCATCAGGATGACCGAAAACGCCTGCCGGTTGCGCAGGTAGCGCTGATACTCTCCCTCCAGCCGGACCAGGCCCTCGCGGCGGTTGGTCAGGCCGGTCATCACATCGTGTTTGGCCGCGTATTCATGCTCCGCCGCCAGAGTCAGCAGGCTGGCCTTGCTGCGCCGGCGGCTCAGGTCGAGCAGGTAGCAGGAGACCATCTCGAAAGCCAGCACGTTGATCATCATCAGGCGGAAGCTGTCGCTGTAGGGGGTGTTGAACAGGGTATCGCCCAGGGGCGAGAACAGGGCGGCCAGTGCCGTCAGACCCAGGGCACAGCTGAGGATGCCGATACGCGGCGTGCTGATGTAGAAAATGATCGGTGGATAGGCAAACAGCCAGATGATCGCCGAGCCATCCTCCAGCGCCGCCGTGGCGACGTAGACGAAGAGTAGGGCGATCAGCACGATAAACGTCCGGCGGTGCATTGTGGGTCGCCGCAGCACAAGATAGGCCAGCGCATTGAGCAGCAGCAGGCTGGCGGCGGTGACCAGGCTGCCCGTCACCAGCGTGTCACCGCGATCGGCCGCCCGGTAGGCAAAGAACGCGAGCACCGGCAGTGCGCCGATGCTGAGCCAGTTGATCAGACGGGGGACCGGGATCTCCCCTTCGATGCGTCGGCGTCCGGGACCATTGGGCCCATGGCGCCCTGTAGGCCGGGTTTGGAGTGGCTCAGACTTGGATGGTTGGGGCATCATTGCTAGCGTTGTATTTATTGTTGGTCTGACCCGAGCATAGCGCTAATCCCTGATCCGCTCTGTTTTAAAACGTAAACATGACGCCAGCGGCGTCTTATCGTGCTGATGTCGCTTTTGGCGGGTCAGTGAATCAACCGGATAGGACACTAGACGGCAAAGCCACCGGGAATCCATTGGCTCCGGCAACGGCGTTGCGGTGGCACGTCGGTGACCGGTGAGGGCGGTCAGTCACGTATAATCAGTCAGGGCCGGTTCCGGACGCGCGGACATCGGCCGGACGTACCGTCGCACCCGAGTGCGCCATTCAACAGCTTTTGGGCCCCCTGATGACATCCAGGAAATCGCGCTCTTCCGTTTCCCGTATCAAGACCGGCAGTTTCGAGCGCCGGCTGAGCCTGACCCGGGCCGGACTGTTTGCCGGCACCCGAATGGCGACCCACATGGCGACCAACCTGTTCAGCAGTCGGGACAAGCGCGAGGAGCGACATCGCCAGATGTTGTCCAGCCAGGCGCGCTTCCTCGTGGATGAGCTGGGCAAGCTCAAGGGCAGTGTGGTCAAGATCGGCCAGGTCATGGCCCTTTATGGCGAGCACTTCCTGCCGGCGGAGGTCACCGAAGCGCTGCACACACTGGAGGATCAGACCACCTCGCTGGCCTGGCCGTCGGTGGAAAAAGTCCTGGCCAGTGAGCTGGGAGCGGATCGCCTGGCCCAGTTGGAAGTGGATCCCGAGCCCATCGGCGCCGCGTCCCTGGGGCAGGTGCACCGCGCCGTGCGCCGTAGCGACGGCCTGGAGATCGTCTTGAAGATCCAGTACCCCGGCGTGGCCGAGGCGGTGGACAGTGACCTTAACGCCGTGGCGCAGATCCTGAAAGTCGGGCGTTTCGTGTCCATGGGGCCGGAATTCAACGAATGGCTTGAGGAAGTGCGCGCCATGATGCACCGGGAGGTGGATTACGCGCTCGAGGCCCGCACGACGGAACACTTCCGCAAGATGCTGGCGGACGACAACCGATTTGTGGTGCCACGCATCCTGCCGGAATTTTCCACCGCCCGGGTGATGGCCGCGACCTTCGAGTCCGGCTGGCCGGTGAGCTCGGAGACGGTGGCCCAGTTGCCGCTGGAGCGACGCAGCGAGCTGGGGCGCGCGGCCCTGGAGCTGTTCTTCCGGGAACTGTTCGATTGGGGCGAAATGCAGACCGACCCCAACTTCGGCAACTACCGCATCCGCCTTGCGGAGGACTCCGGTGCCGGCGCCGACCAGATCGTGCTGCTGGATTTTGGGGCCGTGCAATCCTACCCCGATGACTTCCTGGAACCGGTGCAGGAGATGATCCAGGCGTCCTACGAGCAGGACCTGGAACGGGTCATCGAGGGCGGAATCCAACTGCATTTCATGAGCGAGGACTGGCCGGAAGACGTACTGCAGCGCTTCGGCGAAGTCTGCATGTCGGTGCTCGAGCCCCTGGCGCCGGCCAATAGCGAATGGCCGGAGCACGCGGTCAATGAGCGGGGCCAGTATCGCTGGAAGCAGAGCGACCTGCCGTCACGTGTGGCGCGGCAGGCGGCCCGGTCTGCTATCAGCCGCTACTTCCGGATTCCGCCCAAGGAATTTGTTTTCCTCAACCGCAAACTGATCGGTGTCTACACCTTCATCGCCGTGCTGCGTTCGGAGTTCAACGGCGAGGAACTGCTGCGTGACTACCTCTATCGCGACGATAGCGACGACGCCAGGAGCCTGGCGGACTGACCGGCCTGGCCGCGCCGGAACGCGCGGTCAGGTAGCCTCGATTACCGCCCAAAGCACCATGGCATAGCGCGCGCCCTTGCCGATGGCCACCAGTACGATGAAGTTGAGCCAGGGCACTTTCATGATGCCGCCGATCACCGTCAGCGCGTCGCCGCCGATCGGTAACCACGCCATCAGCAGCGACCATTGCCCCCAGCGGTTGAAGCGATCCTGGGCCCGCGTCAGCTGTTTCTCGCTCACCGGAAACCAGCGCTTGTGGCGGAAGTGCTCCACCTGCCGCCCGATCCAGCCATTGACCACCGATCCCAGCGTATTGCCCGCCGTGGCGAACAGCCACAGTCCCAGCAGTGAGTAGCCCTGTGTCGCCATCCCGCCCAGCATGACTTCCGAATAAGCCGGCAGGAGCGTGGCCGCCGCGAAGGCGGTGAGGAACAGGTAGAGGTAGGCCAAATCGACTCCGTTGCAATGAAGCGGGCATGTTTCACGGCGGCCGGCGCGGCAGCATGCGTCGGGTGCGATTACACACCGTAGTGGTTCGGCGGCTCGTACGCCACTAAGTTAGGGAGCCTCTGATCAACTCCTTAGCCGCGCATGGTCAAGAAAACGATAGCCGTGCCGATAGTTATAACCATCAGTGTCCGAAAACGGGAACGTCAGGGTGCGTTGGTGCCCTTCCCGAGTCAAACACGGAACGTTTGTCCCCCGGCCAGCCTGGATACGCTGCCTCCGGTCTTGCGACGCTGAACCGGGCGAGCCTGTGCGCCGCCGGAACCGATAGAACGCCTCCCGCAGCGGAGGTTGCTTTCACTGCCATCGATTCGGGATATCCATGAAAAAGCTGTCTCTGAAACTGAAACTCTATGCCCTGGTGATCGTCCTGATGCTCCTGATGGGGCTGAGCATGATCATTACGGCCCAGGTCTCACTGTCCGACATGGAGTCCCGCATCAACGACGATGCCAGCGAACTGGTCCAGAATATCGTCGTCGAGCGGCTGCGCGCCACCGCCGGTCAGTATGGCGAACAGGTGGCTGCGATCTTCAACCAGGCGTACAAGATTCCGGAAACCTTCCGTGAGGTGATCCACCGTAACGTGGAAGGTTCCGACTCCGCCCGCATGAGTCGTCGCGACCTGACGGAGACCACCGGTGCGATTCTGGAAGGTCAGCCGGAACTCAGCGCGATCTATGCCAACTTCGAGCCGGACGCCTACGACGGCCAGGATCGTTACTTCACCGGCGGCGTGGAACAGCACAGCAGCGACGAAGGCACCCTGGAGATCTACTACTACCGCGACCAGGACGGCAAGGTTGTGTTCAGCCGGGAAGAGGATCCTTCCGTCAAATACCTGGACCAACAGGACGAGTTTGGCATCCGTGAAGCCGAGTGGTACCTGTGCGCGATGGAAACCCTCAAACCGTGCACCATGGAGCCCTACAGTTACGAGATCAGCGACGGCTACTCGGAGATGATGACCAGCCTGACCATGCCGATCTTCAGCGACGGCGACTTCGGCGGTGTCGTGGGTGTGGATATCAATCTGTCTTCCATCCAGGAAACCCTGAACCAGGTCAGCCAGAAGCTCTATGACGGCGCCGCGCGCGTCACGCTGGTCAGTGAGAAGGGGCTCATCGCCGGCACCAGCGCCTATACCGACGAGCTGGGGCGCCCGCTGGCGGAAGCTTTGCCGGAGCGTGCCGACACCTATCGCAACCTGGTCAGGCGGGATACCCCGGTGTTCGACAATGGCGAGGACATCGCCGTGGCGTTCCCGATCGATATCGATGCCTCCAACACCCGCTGGTCGATGATCATCGAGCTGCCCCGCAGTGTGGCGCTGGCGGATCTCAAGACCGTGTCCGACCTGTTGGCGGATGAGGTGGACGGCACCGCCGCACGCCAGCTGACCGCCGGCATCATCGTGCTGGTTGTGGCGCTGGGGCTGCTGGTGCTCCTGGTGCGCTCGGTGACCCGTCCGCTGGACCAGATCCGTGACCGCATGAGCAATCTGGCTTCCGCCGAGGGCGACCTGACCCAGGAACTGGAAATCGATACCCACGCCGAGCTGATTGGCCTGGCGGACGGCTTCAATGCGTTCCTGGTCAAACTGCGCGATATGATCAACGACCTCAAGCGGATTAACGGCACGGTCAGTGAGCAGGCCAGTGACGTACGCCGGATCGCCGTGGAAACCGAGCAGAACACCTCGCGTCAGAACGGCGAGATCGACAGCGTGGTGACGGCGATGAACGAAATGTCCGCCGCCGCCAGTGAAGTGGCAACGTTTGCCAGCGACGCTGCCGGCAATGCGCGGGAGGCCAGCGAGGGCGTGGAGAGCACCCAGTCGACCCTGACCACCGCCGTTAACGGCGTGCAGGAGCTGGCGGCGGATATGGAAGAGGCCAGTGGTGCCATCGGCCAGGTGGCCAGCCGCAGCGACGACATCAACCGCATTCTCGAAGTGATCCGGGGCATTGCCGAGCAGACCAACCTGCTGGCGCTGAACGCCGCCATTGAGGCGGCACGGGCCGGCGAGCAGGGCCGCGGTTTTGCGGTGGTGGCCGATGAGGTTCGCACCCTGGCGTCCAAGACCCGGGAATCCACCGATGAGATCAGCGAGATGATCGAAGGGCTGCAGAACGAGGTGCAGCAGACGGTGACCGTTATCCGCGGCGGTGTCGATCGGGCCACCTCGGCCGTGGGCCGGACCCGCGAGGCGGACGAATCCCTGGCGGAAGTGGTGCGCCGCATCGCCACGATTGTGGAGCACGTGACCCAGGTGGCCACGGCAGCGGAAGAGCAGAGCTCTGTCAGCGAGGAAATCAACCGCAACCTGACCAACATCGGCGATGCCGCCAGTGACCTGCGCGATCTGGCCGAACGCGTGCGTGGCAGCGGCGAAAGTCTGGGTGACCAGGTGGTGTCTCTGGAAGATCAGCTCAATCGCCTGCATACCTGACCGTAAGCACGGCCGCGCATACGCGATTCCTATGATGGTGATTCACAGCACCAAATGGGAAAATGCGCGGCCGTCTGGCAATCTTTGCCTGTTTTTTGGTCACGCCGGTTTGCAAGGCGCTTCATTTTCAGGAGGTCCGTCCATGGATCGTATCACCATATTCGGCCGCCCCAGCTGTGGTTTCTGCGTTCGTGCCAAGCAGCTCTGTGAGGTCAAGGGCTTCGATTTCAAATTCGTCAACATGATCGAAGAGGGGGTCAGCAAGGCCGATATCGAGCAGACGATTGGCAAACCCGTCCAGACCGTTCCGCAGATTTTTATCGGCGAGACCCACGTCGGCGGTTACACCGAATTTGCCACGTACGTGCATGAGCGTGAGGCGGCGTCCCTGACCTGATCCTGTTTCCGGGTCGGTCGTCC
The DNA here is from genome assembly GCF_011421605.1 of Marinobacter sp. JSM 1782161. Taxonomy (NCBI): domain Bacteria; kingdom Pseudomonadati; phylum Pseudomonadota; class Gammaproteobacteria; order Pseudomonadales; family Marinobacteraceae; genus Marinobacter; species Marinobacter sp. JSM 1782161. The sequence goes on along the minus strand of NZ_WSSA01000003.1, from coordinate 684,665 downwards.
GCGCGCGACGCTCTGCGCGAAAACAAACCGTCTGCGCACAAAAAAGCCGCTCCGTGGAGCGGCTTTCGTGTTTTTGCCGTATCGATCAGATGTCGAACTCGGTGCGCAGTTTTTTCTCCGCCAGCACGCCCTGGATATGGGCGACGCGGGGCAGGCCGTCGTCGAACGGCGGGAAGCTCTCGCCGTGGATCAGCGGTTGCAGGTATTCGCGGCAGTCCTGGGTGATGCCGAAGCCGTCGTCGGTGATGAAGTGGATCGGCATTTTCTTTTCCTGGTTGGCGACTTCGCTCAGCGGCGCCTCGCCGATGTGCCAGCGATACGGGGACGATTGCTCCCGCACGATGGTCGGCATCACCGCCTGCTTGCCGGCGACCGCCATCTCCACCGCGGCCTTGCCCACGGCGTAGGCCTGCTCCACGTCGGTCGCGGAGGCAATGTGACGCGCGGCGCGCTGCAGGTAGTCCGCCACCGCCCAGTGGTACTTGTAGCCCAGGGCCTGCTTGGTCATGTTGGCAAGTGCCGGCGCCACGCCGCCCAACTGGGTGTGGCCGAAGGCATCCTTGCTGCCGGCGTCGGCCAGGAATCGGCCGTCTTCATATTGGGCCCCCTCGGAGGCGACCACCACGCAGTAGCCGTAGTTCTCCACGCAGTGTTCGACGCGCTTGAGGAAGGCGTCACGGTCGAACGGTACTTCCGGGAACAGGATGATGTGCGGCGCGTCCCCTTCTTTTTGGCCCGCCAGGCCACCGGCGGCCGCGATCCAGCCGGCGTGACGGCCCATGACTTCCAGGATGAACACCTTGGTGGAGGATTCGCACATGGACTTGATGTCCAGGCTCGCTTCCAGGGTGGAGGTGGCGATGTATTTGGCCACCGAGCCAAAGCCCGGGCAGCAGTCGGTGAACGGCAGGTCGTTATCGACGGTCTTGGGAACGCCGATGCAGGTAATCGGATAACCCATGCGTTCGGCCAGCTGGGATACCTTGAACGCGGTATCCTGGGAATCGCCACCGCCGTTGTAGAAGAAATAGCCGATGTTGTGAGCCTGGAACACCTCGATCAGGCGCTCGTACTCGCGCTTGTTCTCGCTGAAATTCTTCAGCTTGTAGCGGCAGGAACCGAAAGCACCGCCCGGGGTGTGCATGAGGGCGGCGATGGATTCGTCGCTTTCCTCGTTGGTGTCAATCAGCTCTTCCCTGAGAGCCCCGATGATGCCGTTGCGTCCGGCGTAAACCGTACCGATCGCTTCCGGGTGCTTGCGGGCGGTCTGGATCACACCACAGGCACTGGCGTTGATCACGGCGGTGACACCGCCAGACTGGGCGTAAAACGCATTCTTGATGGCCATGGTTCCTGGCGCCTCCTGCAGATTGGGTCATTTGGGGCGGATTGCTCACTCCGCGCGAATGATACGTGAAACCCGGGGTGTTTTCATGACGGTCTCGTAGGGAGTTTCCCGCCTGTTTGGCGGCCATGCCACGTGCCCGGGCGTCCTGCCGACGGGATGGCTTGACGGCGGCGGGTGGATGCTGGACGCTTCAACCTTTGATTGGGTGCCGGCAGACGCGCACGCAGGTTGTTGATCATCGACGTTCGGGCCATGAAAGCCCGCACGACGAATGCTCTGACTACTCAGTGTAGCGGACTGACGGCAACGCCCCGGACCAGCTTCAGGAAACCTATGCACATTCATATCCTCGGTATCTGCGGCACCTTTATGGGCAGCCTCGCGGTCCTCGCCCGGGAAGCCGGGCACACGGTTACCGGTTCCGACCAGGGCGTCTATCCGCCCATGAGCACTCAGTTGGAGGCCCAGGGCATCCGGTTGATGGAAGGCTACTCGCCGGACAACCTCAAACCGGCCCCGGACCTGGTGCTGATCGGCAACGCCATGTCGCGCGGCAATCCGGAGGTGGAAGCGGTGCTCAACCGGGGCATCGACTACATGTCCGGCCCTGAGTGGCTGACCCGCGAGGTGCTGCGCAAGCGCTGGGTGCTGGCGGTGGCCGGCACCCACGGCAAGACCACCACCACGTCGATGCTGCTGTACGTCCTCGATCAGGCCGGTTTCGATCCGGGGTACCTGGTGGGTGGCGTGCCGCAGGATTTTTCCGTCTCCGCCCGACTGGGCGGCAGTGATTTCTTCGTGATCGAGGCCGACGAGTACGACAGCGCCTTTTTCGACAAGCGCTCCAAGTTCGTCCACTACCGGCCCAACACCCTGATCCTCAATAACCTGGAGTTCGACCACGCCGACATCTTCGACAGCGTCGAGGCGATCGAGCGCCAGTTTCATCACCTGGTACGCACCGTGCCGTCCAACGGCCAGATCATCCGGCCGGCGCGCGATACCCACCTCGATGCGGCCCTGGCCATGGGGTGCTGGAGTTCGCTGCAGACCACGGCCATCGACGGCGAGGCGGATCAGGCCAACTGGCGCGCCGAGCTGCTGGCGGACGACGGCAGCGAATTCGTGGTGGTGCACCACGAGCAGCCCGTGGGGACCGTGAAGTGGGCCCTGACCGGTCTGCACAACGTACGCAACGCCCTGGCCGCCATTGCCGCTGCCCGCCACGTGGGCGTCACCCCGGATCATGCCATTGCCGCGCTGAACCGCTTCTCCGGCGTCAAGCGTCGGATGGAGCTGCTGGCCGACGTGCACGGTGTGCGCGTCTACGACGATTTCGCCCACCACCCGACGGCCATCGCCAGCACCCTGGATGGCCTGCGCAACAAGGTCGGCGACGAGCCCATCGTGGCCCTGATCGAGCCCCGCTCGAACACCATGCAGCAGGGCGTGCACCGGGACACGCTGCTGCCCAGCGCGGAGCAGGCGGACCGGGTAATCTGGGCTAACCTCAGTGACATGGACTGGCTGCGCGAGCTGGTGCCGGCGGACGACGCCCGGCACGTAACCGACACCACCCTGGACGGCCTGATTGACGCGGTGCTCGATAACCTGCCGGCGCCCGCTCACGTGGTGGTGATGAGCAACGGCGGATTTGGCGGCATCCATGGCCGACTGATCGACAGACTGGAGCGGCATTTTGACTGAAGGCAAGGCAGCGGATTCTCCAACCTCCCGGCCCACTGTTAATCTGGCGTTTACCGGGGCTTCCGGTGCCCAGTACGGGCTGCGTCTCCTGCAGTGTCTGCTGGCCGCCGGCTGCCGGGTGCATGTGATGATCAGCAAGGCGGCCCAGGTGGTCATCGCCACCGAAACCGAGCTGAGCCTGCCCGGCTCGCCGGACGCGATGCAGGCGTATCTGGCCGGGACGTTCGATGCCGAGCCGGATCAGTTGCTGGTGTTCGGGCGTGAAGACTGGTTCGCGCCGCCGGCGTCGGGCTCGGGCAGCCGCGACCCGCTGGTGATCTGCCCCTGCAGCACCGGCACCCTGTCGGCGCTGGCCACCGGTGCCAGCAACAACCTGATCGAGCGGGCCGGCGACGTAGCCCTGAAGGAGCGCCGTCCGCTGATCCTGGTGCCGCGCGAGGCGCCGTTCTCGGAAGTGCATCTGGAGAACATGCTGCGGCTGACCCGCATGGGCGCGGTGATCATGCCCGCCAGCCCCGGTTTCTACCACCGCCCGCAATCGGTGGCCGACCTGGTGGACTTCATCGTGGCGCGACTGCTCGACCACCTGGGGCTGCCGCAGGACCTGATGCCCCGCTGGGGCGAGGATCGGGTGACCCGGAAGCTGGCGGGTAAAACGGACAACGGACGCCCGTAACCGGCGTCGACGCAGGAATCGAAAGCATCATGAGTATCGATTGGCAAACCACGCCGGCGGCCATCTGGCGCCGGCACCGTCAGGCTTTGCGTGCCGTTCGGGCGATTGACCCGGTGCGGCTGGACGAACTGCTGGAAGTCGACCGCCAGAAGCAGTCGCTGGTCACCAATACCGAGCGCTTCCTCGATGGCCTGCCGGCCAACAACGCGCTGCTGTGGGGTGCCCGGGGGACGGGCAAGTCGTCGCTGATCAAGGCGATTCTCAACACCTATTTCGAGCGCGGCTTGCGCATTGTGGAAGTCGATCGCGACGACCTGCTGTACCTCCCGGAAATCGTCGACGACCTGCGCGACCTGGACTACCGCTTCATTATCTTCTCCGACGACCTGTCGTTCGAGCGGGGCGAGGGCACCTACAAGGCGTTGAAGAGCGTGATGGAGGGTTCCATCGAGAGCCCGCCGGACAACATCAAGGTCTACGCCACCTCCAACCGCCGCCACCTGATGCCGGAATACATGAAGGACAACCAGCAGGCGGAAGTGGTCGACGGTGAGCTGCATCCCGGCGAGGCGATCGAGGAGCAGGTGTCCCTGTCGGATCGCTTTGGTCTGTGGCTGTCCTTTTACCCGTTCAACCAGGACGAGTACCTGCATCTGGTGGACGCGCTGTTCCCGCACGTGGAAGACCGGGAGGAGCTGCACCGGCTGGCGATCCGCTTCGCCCTGGGCAAGGGCGGCCGCAGCGGGCGGGCGGCCCGGCACTTCTACAACACCTATTCCGACTATTTCGGTTAACGGGGTTCCGGCGTGGCCGCGCAACGGCGGCCCCGGCATCCTGATCCCTTTCGCGGCGCCTCCCTGGCGCCGCGGTTGTTTTCGCCATCTGGAATGATGCTTTTCATCATTGAGCGCTGCCCCGGCGCGACGGAGACTGATCCGCAAGGGTCACAACAACAAGACACCACAACGAGACAGCACAGGGGATAAGCATGATTCCACGCACGTTATTCGACTCCGATCTGGAGGGCTTCCGGGACTCGGTCCGCAAATTCCTGCAGCAGGAGGCGGTGCCGTATCACGCGCAATGGGAGAAAGACGGCCAGGTCAGCCGTGAGATCTGGCGCAAGGCCGGCGAGCTGGGCTTCCTGTGCCCCTGCCTGCCGGAAGAGTACGGCGGTGTCGGCGCCGATTTCCGCTACAGCGCGGTGATCATGGAGGAGATCGTGCGGGCCACCACATCGGGCCTGGGCTGGGCGCTGCATTCGGACATCGTCTCGCCCTACATCCTGCATTACGGCACCGATGAACAGAAGCGGACCTACCTGCCCAAACTGGCCAGCGGTGAGATGATCGGCGCCATCGCCATGACCGAACCCGGCGCCGGTTCCGACCTGCAGGGCGTCAAGACCAGCGCCATCCGTGACGGCGACCACTACGTCCTGAACGGCTCCAAGACCTTCATTACCAATGGCCAGATGGCGGACCTGGTGATCGTGGTGGCCAAGACCGATCCGAAGGAAGGCGCCAAGGGCACCAGTCTGTTGCTCGTGGAAACCGCCTGGGAGGGCTTCGAGCGTGGCCAGAACCTGGAGAAGGTGGGGCTCAAGGCCCAGGACACCTCGGAGCTGTTCTTCCAGGACGTCAAGGTGCCGGTCGGCAACCTGTTGGGCAGCGGCGAAGGGCAGGGGTTCATGCAACTGATGCAGGAGCTGCCCGCCGAGCGCCTGCAGGTGGCTCTGACCGCGGTGGCCGCCGCCGAAGCCGCCTGGGACTGGACCCGCGACTACGTCAAAGAGCGCAAGGCCTTCGGTAAACCGGTGATCGGCTTCCAGAACACCCGCTTCAAACTGGCGGAAATGAAGGCGGACATCACCGCGGCCCGGGTGTTCGTGGACCGCTGCCTGGAGCTGCACCTGGAGAAGAAGCTTGATGTGCCCACCGCCGCGATGCTCAAGCAGTGGACCACGGACCTGCAGTGCCGCGTGATGGACGAATGCGTCCAGTTGCACGGCGGCTACGGCTATATGTGGGAATACCCGATCGCCCGGGCCTGGGCCGATTCCCGCGTGCAGCGCATCTACGCCGGCACCAACGAGATCATGAAGGAGATCGTGGGGCGTACCTTCTAGTTCGTCGCTGTGAGAAGTTAGCCGTCGTGAGTAGCCGCGTTCCGTCCGGCGGTGTTGTGCCTGGCCGGGGGGCAAGCTCTCCGGTCGGGGACATGGGGCCTCAGAAAGAATTTTTCGGTTTTCCGAATTTTTTTGGAAAAAAGGTTTGACAGGGCAAGGGGGAATTATTAAAGTACGCGCCACTGGTGAGGGACATCCCACACCGACAGCAGAAAGCCAAGTAAATCATGAGCCTGCAAGGCCAAGGTTGAAAGGCGGAATGCAAGTCATCTGCCGAGGTGGCGAAATTGGTAGACGCGCTAGCTTCAGGTGCTAGTGGGGGCAACCCCGTGGAGGTTCAAGTCCTCTCCTCGGCACCACTTCTTTCCCCAGGAAGTGGCATCGAATATTCCCCGTCATTGTTTAAGTCTGTTAACTCCCGTTTTTTAGGTTTCTCCGTTGGCGCGGGTTATACTTCGGCCACATCCAATCCGCAGTCAGTCCCTTTTATTTCTGATTTTTCTGGCTGCCGGCATTAAGGCATTCATTTAATGGTTTCAAAGAAAAGAACGAAGAACGATCCTCACGCCGAACGTGAGGCACAAAAGTATGATAATCCGGTGCAGAGCCGCGAATACATCCTCGAACACCTGCGTCAGCGCGGCGCTCCCGCCACTCATCCCACCCTGTGCGAAGAACTGGGCCAGACCAGCGAGGAAGGCATCGAAGCCATCCGCCGCCGGCTGATCGCCATGTGCCGCGACGGTCAGTTGATCTGCAACCGGCGCAACGCCTACCTGCCGCTTGAAGAAGCGGACCTGATTTCCGGCCGGGTGCAGGGGCATCGTGACGGTTTCGGTTTCCTAGTGCCCGACGACGGCAGCAGCGATCTGTTCCTCAGTGCCCGGCAGATGCGCCAGGTGTTCCACGGTGACCGGGTCGCCGCGCGGGTCGATCACGTCGATGAGCGTGGCCGTCGTGAAGGTCGGGTGGTCGAGGTGCTGGAGCACGGCACCGAGCAGATTGTCGGTCGCCTGTTCCGTGAAAGCGGCATTGCGTTTGTGGTGCCCGAGAATCCGCGGGTCAGCCACGATGTGCTGGTGGCCGAAGAGGATTGCGGCAGTGCCCGCCACGGCCAGTACGTGGTGGTGGACGTAGTGCGACAGCCGACTCTGCGCACCAAGGCGACCGGTCGCGTCGTCGAGGTTCTGGGGGATCACATGGCGCCGGGCATGGAGATCGCGGTGGCGATCCGATCCCACGATATTCCGCACGCCTGGCCGTCCGACGTGGGCAAGCAGGCGGCGGCGATTCCCGAAGTGGTCACCGAGCCGGACAAGCAGAACCGGGTCGACCTGCGCGACCTGCCGCTGGTCACCATCGACGGCGAGGACGCCCGCGACTTCGACGACGCCATCTTCTGCGAACGTCGTCCGCGCGGCGGGTTCCGGCTGCTGGTGGCGATTGCCGACGTATCCCATTACGTGCGGCCCGGCACGCCGCTGGACGAGGAGGCCCTGTCCCGCGGGAACTCGGTGTACTTCCCGGATCATGTGGTGCCGATGCTGCCGGAGAAGCTCTCCAACGGCCTGTGCTCGCTGAATCCGGAAGTCGACCGGTTGTGCCTGGTGGCGGATATGACCATCAGTGCCAACGGGCGCATCGGCAGCTACACCTTCTACCAGGCTGTCATGCATTCCAAGGCACGGCTGACCTACACCTCGGTCAGCGACATGCTGGAGCGTCCGGAGTCGGGCCTTGGTCGCAAGCTGCGTTCCAAGTACGCGCACGTGGCGCCGAACCTGGATGATCTGTACGCCCTCTACAAGGTGTTGCGCGCGGCCCGGACCGAGCGCGGTGCCATCGATTTCGAGACCACCGAGACCCGCATCATCTTCGACGCGTCCCGCAAGATCGAAGAGATCGTGCCGGTCACGCGTAACGACGCCCACAAGATCGTCGAGGAGTGCATGCTGTGCGCCAACGTCGCCACCGCGCGCTTCCTCAAGCGTCACAAGGTGCCAGCGCTGTACCGGGTGCACGACGGGCCGGCGGAAGAGCGCCTGTCGGCACTGCGGTTGTTCCTGGCGGAGCTGGGGCTGCAACTGGGCGGCGGTGAGAAGCCGACCTCGGCCGATTTTCAGGCGCTGTTGGAACAGGTCCGGGATCGGCCCGATGCCAGCGTGATCCAGATGGTCATGCTGCGCAGCTTGAGTCAGGCGGTCTACAGTCCGGATGAGAGTGGTCACTTCGGCCTGGGTTTTGCCAGCTACGCCCATTTCACCTCGCCCATCCGGCGCTACCCGGATTTGATCGTGCACCGGGCCATCAAATCGATCATCCACGGCCAGGCTGATACTGGCACCGTGGTCCAGCCGGATGAGCGGGACCAGGAACTGGCGGTGTACCCCTACGACCATGCACGCATGGTCCAGCTTGGTGAGCATTGCTCCATGACCGAGCGCCGTGCCGACGACGCCACCCGCGACGTGATGGCATGGCTCAAGTGCGAATACCTCAAGGAGCACGTGGGCGAAGAGTTCGACGGCGTGATCGCCTCGGTCGTGCCGTTCGGCTTTTTTGTGGAGCTGGAAGGCATCTTTATCGAGGGGCTGGTGCATGTCTCCACCCTCAGCGGCGATTACTTCCACCACGATGCGGCCAAACACCGGCTGGTGGGGGAGCGTACCGCCATCAGCTTCCGTCTGGGGGATGCCGTGCGGGTCCAGGTCGTGCGTGTCGGCCTGGAAGATCGCAAGATCGACCTGGAGTTGATGAGCAAACCGCAACGCCGCAAGGCGGATCGGGATGCGCTGCCCGAGCGGGGCGGTCGCCAGGACAAGGGCGGCGATGCCGGCAAGGGGCGCGACAAGGGCAAAGGCAAGCGCGATGGCGGGCGTAAATCCTCGCGTCGCGGCAAATCGCCGAAGTCCGGTTCCGGCAAGCCGATGAGCGCCAAGGAAATGCTGGCCCAGGAAGCGGCGCGGGAGGCGGAGAAGACGTCCTCCAAACCCGGTGGCCGGAAATCTCCGTCCGCCAAAAAGCCCGCCAAAGCGCGAAGCAAGAAGAAGTCCGGCGGTCAGTAACGCCCGGAATGACATAACGGGCTCGCCGCCGCCCATGGCGGGCAGCCCGTGGCCGGTCGGCGGTTGAAAGCAGGTTGTCAGCAGAAAGGGTTTGATCAGTGGCGCAGGAATTCGTATTTGGTTGGCACGCCGTGGATGCCGTGCTCAAGCGTGAGCCGGCAAGGTTGCAGCAGGTCTGGATCCAGACCGGCCGGCAGGACAAGCGGGCCCAGGGCATTGTCCAGGCGTTGGACGAGCTGGGCGTGCGCTGGCAGGAAGTGCATCGCCGCGAGCTGGACAGTCGGGTGGATGGTGTGCACCAGGGTATCGTCGCGCAGGTGGCGGCATCGAAGGAGTGGCAGGAGGACGATCTGCTGGCAGCGCTGTCCGGCTGGGACGCGCCGTTCCTGCTGATCCTCGACGGCGTCACCGACCCACACAATCTGGGGGCCTGCCTGCGCAGCGCCGATGCGGCCGGCGTCCAGGCGGTGGTGGTGCCCAAGGACAAGTCGGCGTCCCTCAACCCCACCGTGCGCAAGGTGGCCTGTGGTGCCGCCGAATCCGTGCCGCTGGTGCGGGTCACCAACCTGGCGCGCTTCATGCGTTCCCTGCAGGATGCGGGCGTGTGGCTGATCGGCACCGCGGGAGAAGCGCGGGCGACGGTCTACCAGGCGGATTTCCGCGGTTCGGTGGCGCTGGTGATGGGCGCCGAGGGCAAGGGCATGCGCCGGCTGACCCGTGAACACTGCGACAGCCTGATCCACATCCCCATGCACGGCCAGGTAGACAGCCTCAACGTGTCCGTCGCCACGGGCGTCTGCCTATACGAAGCGGTGCGCCAGCGGCTGGCGTAACTGCTTGCAATATAACCAACGCTTGCCTAGAATACGCCACCCCCTAAACCGGGGGCGGTGTCCTTTTGTCTGGCGTCAGCCCGACAAGCCCGATACCGGATCAAAATTGGTACTCGATACCAGCTCCTTGCTTCTTTCAGGTTGACCTGGGAGAGGCTGTATAAACCGTAGGGAGAACTCATGCGTCACTACGAAATCGTCATCATGGTACACCCGGATCAGAGCGAGCAGGTGCCCGCGATGATCGAGCGTTATACCAACACCATCACCGAAGCCGGTGGTGCTGTACACCGTCTTGAAGACTGGGGCCGCCGTCACCTGGCTTACCCGATCAACAAGATCCACAAGGCTCACTACGTTCTGTTCAACGTTGAATGTTCACAGGACGTGCTCGACGAGCTGACTCACAACTTCCGTTTCAACGATGCGATCATCCGCGATCTGGTTATCCGTCGTGACGACGCCGATACCGATCCGTCGCCGATGAAGGCCTCCGAAAATCGCGAAGAGCGCCGTTCCGGTGGCGACGACCGTCCGCGTCGTTCCGAATCCGGCGAGCGCCGCCCGGCTACTGAAGCCAAGAGCGAAGAAGCTTAATCCATCACCGGTTGTTGAGGAGTTAAATCATGGCTCGTTTTTTCAGACGTCGTAAGTTCTGCCGCTTCACGGCAGAAGGTGTCAAGGAGATCGATTACAAGGATCTGGACACCCTGAAAAGCTACATCACTGAAACTGGCAAGATCGTGCCCAGCCGTATCACCGGCACCAAGGCACGCTATCAGCGTCAGCTGGCTACCGCGATCAAACGTGCGCGCTACCTGGCCCTGCTGCCGTATTCCGATAGCCACGACAAATAAGCGGTAACAGGACTCGGGACCATGCGTGCATTGGCACAGTTTGCGATGCGCGGTCCCCTGCAGGCGAGTGGGGTTGCGGCGGTTGCCACCGCGGTTCCCCTTCTTTTCTGGATTGGAGCGGCCGTTGTTGGCCTGGTCATTCTCCGACTGGGCATTTCCCAGGGACTCAATGTCGGGCTCTGGGCGCTGCTGCCGGCTCTGGGCTGGAGCTGGTTGGGCAATGACCCGACCGCTCTGTTCGTCTTGATCCAAGTGGTGCTGATGGTGTCTGTATTGCGCCTCAGCGTCTCCTGGGAAAAGACGCTGCTGACCGGAAGCGGTCTGGCACTGGCAACCGGTGTGTTGCTGCCGGCCCTGTTTCCGCAGCTGCTCAATGACCTGGTGGCCACGGGTGTTGCGTTTTACCAGCAATACAACCCGGAGGTCGCCGGCGAATTGGGTGGACGGCTCGAAAGCGTCGTCGCCCAGGTCATGAGCGCCAGCATGGCAGGCACTTACCTGCTGATTGCCGTCGCTGTGGCTCTGTTGGCGCGAAGCTGGCAGTCGGGACTCTACAACCCGGGCGGTTTCCGGGCGGAGTTCCACGGACTGCGTCTGAGCCGTCCGGTTGCCGTGTTGTGCGTAGCGGTCATGTTCGGCGCACCGCTGCTGGGGCTGAATTCGGTCCTGGTGGGCTGGGCCGCCGCGGTACCGCTGATGATTGCGGGCCTGGCCCTGATTCACGGCATGATTGGCGCGCGGAAAATGAGTATCCAGTGGCTGGTGTTGTTCTACATTGCCCTGGTGCTGCTGAGCCCGAGTCTGATGTTACTGTTGCTGATTTTGGCGTTTGTGGATAGCTGGCTGGATTTCAGGGGGCGCTTCAATCCCTCTGGGCCGGCAGAATAAAGCATGAAGAGGTTAACGAGATGGAAGTTATTCTGCTCGAGAAAGTCGCAAACCTGGGCTCCCTGGGAGACAAGGTAAAAGTTAAGGCGGGTTACGGTCGTAACTTCCTGCTGCCGTTCGGCAAGGCAGTTCCCGCGACCGAAACCAATATCAAGGAATTTGAAGCGCGTCGCGCCGAGCTGGAAAAAGCCGCCAACGAGCGTCTGGCAGCTGCCCAGGCTCGCGCCGAGAAGCTGGAAGGCCAGTCCTTCACCATCGCCTCCAAGGCGGGTGACGAAGGCAAGCTGTTCGGCTCCATCGGTGTTCGCGATATCGCCGATGCGGTCAGCACTGGCGGTACCGAAGTCGAGAAGAGCGAAGTTCGTATGCCGGAAGGCCCGATCCGTGCGATCGGCGAATTCGACATCGAACTGCAGCTGCACACCGACGTCACTGTTGAAGTGAAAGTTGCTGTTGTAGCTGAGTGATCGGGGCAGCCAACGGGTCCTCCGGGCCTGGTGGCGGCCGGCATGGCTGAATAACGGCCGTGCCAAGGGCCCGGCGGACATCCCTGTCTGCCGGGCCTTTTTTGTTGGTTCGTGTGGCTTGTGAAGGTACCGGTGCCCGGTTATCTTAGGACGTTCCGGCGACACGACCCCATTTTGGATCCTGTCTTTCAATACGCGGTAAGCATGGCCAATCCCATCGAAAAAGCGACTGTCCAGGACGCCGATACCTCCCGTATCAAGGTGCCTCCCCATTCCCTGGAAGCCGAGCAGGCGGTGCTTGGCGGTCTCATGCTGGACAACAGCAAGTGGGACGCCGTTTCCGAAGTGATCGCCGCTGCCGACTTCTATCGTCAGGATCACCGGCTGATTTTCGGCGCCATCGAACGGCTGGCCGGCGAGGGCGAACCCCTCGACGTGGTCACCCTCAGCGAATTCCTGGAGCGTGCCGGCGACATTGAGGACGCCGGTGGCCTGACCTATCTGGCCGAGCTGGCGGAGAAGACGCCCGGCGCCTCCAACATCAAGGCGTACGCCAACATCGTGCGTGAGCGGGCGGTGCTGCGCCGCCTGATCGAAGTGTCGGGCGAGATCGCCGACTCCGCTTTCAATCCCCTGGGCCGCACCAGTGACGAACTCCTGGACGAAGCTGAACGCAACGTTTTCCAGATCGCCGAGTCACGCTCGAAAGAGGGCAGCGGTCCCCAGTCGATCAACCCGATCCTGACCAAGGCGCTGGGCCGGATCGAGGAGCTGTTCGAGTCCGGTGACGCGATCACCGGTATCACCACGGGCTTTTCCGATCTGGACGAATGGACGTCGGGGATGCAGCCGTCCGACCTGATCATCATCGCCGGCCGGCCGTCCATGGGTAAGACCACGTTTTCCATGAACGTGGTGGAGAACGCGTTGCTGGGCAGTGAGAAGCCGGCCCTGGTATTCAGTATGGAGATGCCCGCCGACGCCATCGTGATGCGGATGCTGTCCTCCCTGGGCCGCATCGACCAGACCCGCATGCGCAGTGGCCGGCTGGAGGAAGACGACTGGCCCCGGCTGACCTCGGCGGTCAGCCTGCTCAAGGACAAGCCGCTCTATATCGACGACACGCCGGGCCTGAGTCCCACGGAAATGCGCTCGCGGGCGCGTCGGGTAGCACGGGAGAACAACGGCGAAATCGGTCTGATCATGGTCGACTACCTCCAGTTGATGCGGGTGCCGGGTAACACCGAAGGCCGGACGGCGGAGATCTCCGAGATCTCGCGTTCCCTGAAGGCGCTGGCCAAGGAACTGCAGTGTCCGGTGGTGGCGTTGTCCCAGCTCAACCGAAGCCTGGAGCAGCGCCCCAACAAGCGACCGGTCAACTCGGATCTGCGGGAATCCGGTGCGATCGAGCAGGACGCCGACGTCATCATGTTCATCTACCGGGACGAGGTCTACAACGAGGACACCCCGGACAAGGGTATCGCCGAGATCATCATCGGTAAGCAGCGGAACGGTCCCATCGGCACCGTGCGGCTGGCGTTCCTGGGCAAGTACACCAAGTTTGAAGATCTGGCCCACGGCGATTACGGCGGCGATTACTAGGAGACGGCTGGATGGGACGGCACACCCGCGCACGTATCGATCTGGCGGCCCTGCGCCACAACTACACGCTGGCCGGTCGTTTGGCCGGCGATGCCCAAGCCATGGCGGTGGTCAAGGCCGATGGCTATGGTCACGGACTGGAGCAGGTCGCCTCGGCCCTTGAGGGCATGGCGAAGCGCTACGCGGTGGCAACGCTGGAGGAGGCGGAGCGGCTGCGTGAGGCCGGCATCCAGCAACCGGTGGTGCTGCTGCAGGGTTTCCACGACGACGCCGATGTGGCTACATGCCACGCCCTCGGGCTGGAGCCGGTGATTCACAGCGATCACCAGATCGACGCCCTGGCGGACAGCGGATCGACCGTCACCGTCTGGCTCAAGGTCAACACCGGCATGAACCGGTTGGGATTCGAGCCGGGCGACGTGGACGACCGGGTGCGTCGCCTGCGCGGGCTGGATGGCGTTACTCTCAGGGGCATGGTTACCCACTATGCCTGCGCCGATGACCGCAACGACGGGATGACGGCACACCAGAACGCGCTCTTCACGGACCTGGCAGCGCGCTATCCCGAGCTGGCGTTCAGTGCCGCGAACTCCGCCGGTCATTTCCGGCCGGAAGCCCCACGTTTCCATTGGACCCGTCCCGGCATCATGCTTTATGGCGCCACACCGATGATCGAGGAAAGCGCGGCCGAACTGGGCCTGCGCGCGGTGATGACGCTGGAATCGCGGCTCACCGCCGTGCGCACCCTGGCGCCGGGCGAGGCGGTGGGCTATGGCGCAAGCTGGCGCGCCGAGCGGCCCACGCCCATGGGCATCGTGGCCATTGGTTACGGCGACGGCTACCCGCGTCATGCGCCTACCGGAACGCCGGTATGGGTGGCGGGTGCCCGGGTTTGCACGCTGGGCCGGGTTTCCATGGACATGCTGGCGGTGGACCTGTCCGCAGCGCCCCAGGCGCGGCCGGGCGACCGGGTGGAGTTGTGGGGCGCCCGCGTGCCTGTGGACGAAGTGGCGCAGCGGGCCGGCACCATCGGCTACGAGCTGTTGACCGGCGTTACCGCCCGGGTGCCGCGGGTCTACGAGAACCCGGTGGTCTCTGGTTAACGCCTCTGATTAACGCCCGAGTCACCTCGGGCTTCCGGAGCGCGCAAGGACGGTTCAGGCGCGATCAGGGCTCCCTGGGGACGTCAGGCGGTCTCTTCCGGCTCGCAGATGATTTCCTCGATGAAGTCGAGGATGGAGGCCAGGCTGCGATCGTCCAGCTTCTTCAGGACCTTGTGGATCACCATCTTGCTGCCCTTGAGCATGCTGCCGATGCCCATCTTCGCCATGCCCATCAGCATGCTGCTGGCACGCAGGCGGCGCAGCGGCTCCAGGAAAAAGAAATCCAGGCCTTCCTCGGTCAGCTCGACAATCAGATTGTAGAGTTCGTCGATAGCGGCCTTGTCCGCCTTGCCCCGGGCTCGCAACTCCTCGACGGTGAGCAGGGCCTTGTTACGCAGGGCATCGGGAATGGGCGCGACGATGTGACTTTGCTGTTTGAGCATGGGCGTTCCTGTGGTTGAGAGGGATCCGGCGCGGTGATTATGACGCGGGTTCCTTACAATCGTGTTTGATACCGCAGGTGCAGCTATCCCGGCTGACGGGTGATGCGCAACGGCGGCTGATGGCTTATTCTATCGGGACCCGGCGACGCGCCATTGGCTGCAGCCCGGCGGTCGTCTGTCACTCATGCCATCGGGTCATTGAGTCCGCGACCCCGTTGGTGGCATGCTCTGGTCAGTCGCCCCGAATTGATGAATTGCACGGAGAGTTCAGACCCGCGTGAATGTTCTGGTTGTACACGATTACGGCCCGCTTGGCCGACTGGTGCTCGAAGCCCTCAGGGGCACGCATCTGTCCATACGCCCGCTACTGATCAACAGTCCGGACGACGTGGATGCCGCGGCACTGGATGACTGGATTCCCGCGGAAACCGACCTGATCGTCAACACCCTCTGGCATAACGATCCGGAAGCCGCCGAATCGGACCCGGAAACCATTCGCCAGTGGACCTTTTCCATTCCCATGGCCCTTGCGGAACACGCTCGCGCCCACAGGATGGCCCTGCTGCAACTCACCACCTGCTACGTCTTCGACGGCCGCAAGCAAAGCGCCTACATCACCTCCAATCCGGGCCAGCCGTTCAGCCAGCTGGGCAACTGGCAGTGGGAATGTGAGCAGGGGTTGCGTACGCTGCTGCCGCATCACCTGATCCTGCGCACTGGCTGGAGCCTGGAGCGCTTTATCCGCAAGATTACCGCCTCCGCCGAAGGGGCCACGCAACTGGAGCTGTCCAGCCGCCACAGAGGCCAGCCGGTCGCGCTCAAGGACCTGGCACGCGTGATTCGCGCGTTGGTGCTGCAGATCGACTGCGGGGCCGAGGTCTGGGGCACGTACCAGTACGCCGGCGCCGAGGAAATCAGTCAGTACGAGTTGGGGCTGGAGATTGTTAACGCGTTGCCGGAACTGGAGTCCGTGCACGTGGTGGACAAAATTCCCGACTGGGCGCGACTGGAGCCGCAAAACACCACTCTGGGTTGCATCAAGATCCGCAATACCTTTGGCATTAAGCAGCAGCCCTGGCGCACGCGCCTGAAAGAGGAGGCATCGCTGCTGGCCGGAAGCACCGAAGCGGCGCTGCCGTAAACGATTCGAGGCAGGAGCGAGCGGCGCGGCGGCTTACTGAGCGCCGCCGTGGGCAATGGCCTGAATGCCTGCAATATCGAGCAGGCTGACTTCCCGGCCGTGGGATTCGATCAGCCCCTGGCGGTGAAAGCGCGTCATCACCCGGCTCACCGTTTCCACGGCCAGTCCCAGGTAATTGGCGATATCGTGCCGCGGCATCGGCAGCGAGAGCTGTGTGGCGGACAGCCGGCGCCGGCTGAAGCGCGAAGACAGCGACAGCAGCAGCGATGCGATTCGCTCCTCGGCGGAGTTCTTGCTCAGCAACAGCGACAGGTTCTGGCCGTTCTTGATCTCCCGGCTCATCAACTGGAAGAAGTGGTGCTGCAGCGATGGAATGCGGGCGGCCAGCTCTTCCATCTTATCGAAGGGAATCTCGCACAGGCTGCTGCGTTCCAGCGCCTTGGCCGAGCAGGAATAACCGT
Source organism: Marinobacter sp. JSM 1782161 (assembly GCF_011421605.1). NCBI lineage: Bacteria > Pseudomonadati > Pseudomonadota > Gammaproteobacteria > Pseudomonadales > Marinobacteraceae > Marinobacter > Marinobacter sp. JSM 1782161. The sequence continues at coordinate 667,946 of NZ_WSSA01000003.1, read as the reverse complement.
CCTCAGTCATGCTGTCCAGACCGATGATCTCACCGGGCAGGTAGAAGCCGGTGATCTGCTCTTCGCCGGAGCCCGAGATGATGTAGGTCTTCACGGCACCGCTGCGCACCGCAAAGCAGGAGCGAAAGGGATCGCGCTGGCGGAACACATGCTTGCCCCGGTCGATGGCGCGGCCTTGCTGGACGATGTCCTCCAGGCGTTCGATTTCCGTATCGCTCACCGCCAGCGGGAGGCAAAGGTTGCTGAGGCTGCAGTGCTGGCAGCCGGATTTGAGTGCCGAGGCGCGCAGTGTGGAGATGCGTTCGCCCATATGGATAACCTTACCCTGATTCCTTGTCACCGTTCCCACCTTAATCGCGACGGGAGCCTTTGCCAACCTTACGGATGCGCCTGGACAAGGGGGCAGGGCGGGAGTGGCTCCCGCCCCATGTTACCCGGTTCAGTCCTGGAAGCGCTGGAAAACCAGCGAGGCGTTGGTGCCGCCGAATCCAAAGCTGTTGGACATGACCCGATCCAGATGCGCCGACTTTGCATCAGGGCCGACAATCGGCATATGAGCAATTTCCGCATCCGGTGAGTGGTAGTTGGCGGTGCCGGCGATGTAGCCGTTCTGCAGCATCAGCAGCGAGTAGATCGCCTCATGCACGCCGGCTGCGCCCAGGGAATGGCCGGACAGGGACTTGGTGGAGGAGATGGCCGGGATGTGCTCACCGAAGGTGTTGCGCACCGCCTTCATCTCCGCCACATCGCCGACCGGCGTACTGGTGCCGTGGGCGTTGATGTAGTCGATCTTGCCGTCGACGGTGGCCATCGCCTGGTTCATGCAGCGCTGGGCGCCTTCGCCGGAGGGCGCGACCATGTCGTAGCCGTCGCTGGTGGCGCCGTAGCCGACCAGTTCGGCAATGATGTTGGCGCCACGCTTTTTGGCGTGCTCCAGCTCCTCGACCACCAGCATGCCGCCGCCGCCGGCGATGATGAAGCCGTCACGACCGCTGTCGAACGGCCGCGAGGCGGTTTCCGGAGCGTCGTTGTACTTGGTGGACAGGGCGCCCATGGCGTCGAACAGCATGGTCAGGGTCCAGTCCTCTTCCTCGCCGCCGCCGGCGAAGACGATGTCCTGCTTGCCCGCCTGGATCTGTTCCATGGCGTGGCCGATGCAGTGGGCGCTGGTCGCGCAGGCGGAGGACATGGAGTAGTTCACACCACGGATCTTGTAGGCGGTGGCCAGGCACGCGGACACGGTGCTGGTCATGATGCGCGGGACCATGTACGGTCCGATGCGCTTGACGCCGCGCTCGCGCATGATGTCCACCGCTTCCACCTGGCTGGAGCAGGAGGCCCCGCCGGAACCGGCGATCAGGCCGGTGCGGTCGCTGGAAATCAGGCTCTCGTCGAGCTGGGCGGATGCAATCGCCTCCTGCATGGCCAGGTAGCTGTACATGGCCGACTGGCCCATGAAGCGGCGGACTTTGCGATCGATCACCGACGTATCGACGTCGACCGACCCGGAAACCTGGCTGCGGAAGCCCTGGTCCCGATAGGTTTCGTTGAAGCGAATACCGGAACGGCCCGACTTCAGGCTGGCGTTCACGTCTTCAATGCTGTTGCCCAGGCAGGACACGATGCCCATACCGGTGATCACAACACGTCTCATTGCAGTCTCCATCCTGACGTGGCATGTAATAGGGGATATCGACCATTCTAGGCCCTATGCCGGTCCCGACGGAATGTGACCTTGGTCGAGCGCATGGTGCCGGCGGGCTGGCGGTGTCGCCCGGTTTGGCTAGACTATTCTGGCAATAGCCCGGCCATGTCCTGTCTGTGGCCGGGAAGGTATGAGCCCGGGACCGTCCACCCGTGACATTTCACCTCCGTGAGATTTCACGCTGTGTGGCGCACACCGGATGATTGAGCGCGAGGTGTTTCGCCCCAGCATGTTGTATGTCGTCAGCTTGTGGTCCGGCAGATGCGCCTGGATCGTGTTGTGCGTGTTGGGCCTGCTGGCTCCGACTGTGGCGGCGCCGGCGAACGAGGCGGCGATAGAAATCGGTTCGCTCCATGACCAACTGGTCCGTGCCCCCGCGATGTTTCAGCGAGCGTCGACGGACCGGCCCCTCGCGCAGCTTTCCCCCGATGCGTACCAACCACTGACGGACGAAGACGTCAACCAGGGCATCAGCGACCAGGCCTTCTGGATCCGCTTGCGACTGCGCAACAGCAGCGATCGACCGGTGCGTTGGGTGCTCAGCCATGAAACCACCTACCTGGACCGGTTGACGGTTCACTGGTCGGACAACGGCGGGCCCCGCCAGGTGCGGGCGCTGACCGACCGCGCGGTTTTTGCCAACCGGAGTGAAGCCTACCGTACGTTGGCCTTCGCACACGCCACGCCCGCCGCCGGATACACCGATCTGATCCTGCGCCTGAGCAACGACAAGCCCGACAGCGTCAGCCTCAACCTGCACCTGGCCGAAGCCTCGGTTTTCGCCGCCCAGTCCCGTCAGACCTATGCCGTCTACGGTCTCTACTACGGCGCCCTGCTGGTGTTGGTCTTCGTCTCGCTGGCGGCGGCCTGGATGCTGCGCCAGTGGGTCTATTTCCACTACGCGTTGTTCCTGGTGGCCAGCGGCCTGATGTGGGCGCTGCTGAATGGGCTGGCCTACCAGTACCTGTGGCCGCAGGCGGTGTTCTGGCACAACGAGGGGTTTCACATCCTCTACCTGCTTATGGCGGCGGCTGCGTTCCAGTTTTCCCGTAGCTTCCTGTTTACCCGCCAGGGCTTCCCATGGATCGACCGCCTCATTCGCGTCGGACAGGCCGTTATGCTGGCGGGCGTGGTCCTGCGCTTTGCCGGTGTCTACCTGCCGGTTCTGGTGTTGTCCTATGTCTCCCTTGTGTCGTTGGTGCTGTTGGCGCCGCTGGGTTTCATGGCTTATCGTCGGGGGCAGGTTTATGCTCGCTGGTACGCCCTGGCCTGGGTGATTTACGGGGTGGGGCTGACGCTCAGCGTGATCAGTGCGTCCACCCGCTGGCTGCCCTGGGGCATGGAGTCCCTGGCTTTCGCCCAGGCGGCGGGGGTGCTTGAGGCACTGTTGCTGCTGGTGGCGCTGGGCGAGCGGCTCAGCGGCTGGGATCGGGACCGCCGACTGGCCCTGCGCCTGGCGCAACAGGACCCGCTGACCGGGCTGACCAATCGGCGCGGTCTGGTGCCGGCCTACGAGGCGTTCCGGGAACGCTACGCGCAGACGCGGGTTCCGGTGTACCTGATCCTGATCGACCTGGACTACTTCAAGAACGTGAACGACACCTACGGCCATGAGGCCGGGGATCGAGTGCTGGTGGCGCTGGCGAGTTTGATGTCCCGGGTGAGCCGGCCGGCGGACGTGTGCATCCGTTATGGCGGGGAGGAGTTCGTCATCCTGCTGCAGGCGCCGTCAGAAGACGTGGCGCAGGACATCGCCGAGCGCATGCGGCAGGACTTTGCCGGGCAACCCACCGGACACGGCGGCTGTACGATCCAGCATACCCTGACGGCGGGGCTGTCACCGGTATTTTCCGCCAACGGCCAGCTGTCGCTGAAGCAGGCGTTGCAGCAGGCGGACCAGGCGCTCTACCAGGCCAAGCGTGCGGGGCGCAATCAATGCCGGGCATACCGCCCGGCTGCGCAGGCGCTCCCGCGCCCAACCCGAAGTGAACGAGGCGTACACGATGTCGATTGACCCGATTCTCGATACCTTGCTGCAACAGGCCGGCCTGCCCGAGGCGGCCAATCTGCAGGGACTCGGTGGCGGCTGTATCAACGATGCCTTTCGCGTCCCCCTGGTGGACGACACCACGGTGTTCCTCAAACGGCACCGTTCGCCGCCGACCGGCTTTTTCGAGGCCGAAGCGGCCGGTCTGGCGGCCATGCTGGCCAGCGATTCGGTGCGAGTGCCCCGGGTGCTGGCGGTCGCCGAGGAAGGGCTGCTGCTGGAGTGGCTGTCCGGCTCACCGGGCCCCGGCTTTGCCGAGGAACTGGGGGCGCAACTGGCTGGAATGCACCGGACGACCGACACGGCTTTCGGCTTTTCCTGCGATAACTTCTGCGGACTGACGCCCCAGCCCAACCCGCGGATGGCCGACGGTCATGCCTTCTTCGGCGAGGCGCGCCTGCTGCACCAGGGCCGTCTGGCGCGGGATCAGGGGCTGCTCGGGAGCGCTGATATGACGTCGCTGGAACGGATCGCCGCGCGCCTGCCGGAGTGGATCCCGGTGCAACCGGCCAGCCTGATCCACGGCGACCTCTGGGGCGGCAACGTCCACGCCGGACCCGATGGCGAACCGGTGCTGATCGATCCGGCGGCGCATTACGGCTGGGCGGAAGCCGACTTGGCCATGACCACGCTGTTCGGCCGTCAGCCAACAGCGTTTTACGAAGCCTACGCGGCGCACTCGGAACTGGCGCCGGACTGGGAAGAGCGGATTCCCCTGTACAACCTCTATCACCTGCTTAACCACCTCAATCTGTTCGGTGGTGGCTACGCGGGATCGGTCCGTGCTGTCCTGAAGCGGTTTGGCAGCTAGCCGAGCGACGTCTCCGACTTAAAACGCAGAAAGCCAGCGCATGAGCGCTGGCTTTCCTGTACGGGGACGGGGCTGACGGCGTTGCCTATTCAACGGCCTTGAGCGGAATCAGGTTGTCGTCTTTCGGCTCACGGGTTTCCGGTACTGCGGGCATGGCCAGGCCCAGGTTGTTCTGCTCGAACACCCGGTCGGCGCGGTAGCTGGAGCGGACCATGGGGCCGGACGGCACTTCCATGAAGCCTTTCTCCAGGCCGATCTCCCGATAGCGGTTGAACTCCTCCGGCGTGACGTAGCGCTCCACCGGCAGATGGTTCGGGGTGGGGCGCAGGTACTGGCCGATGGTCAGGATATCCACACCCACGGCGCGCAGGTCGTCCATGGTTTGCAGGATTTCCTCTTCGGTTTCTCCCAGGCCGACCATGATGCTGGTTTTGGTGAGCACGTCCGGGCGGTGTTTCTTGGCGTGCTCCAGCACCTTCAGGGTTTTCTGGTAGCCGGCGCGCGGATCGCGCACGTAGTGGGTCAGGCGCTCGACGGTTTCCACGTTCTGGGCGAACACGTCCAGGCCGGAGTCCACCACTTTCTCCACATAGGCGTCGACGGCATCGAAATCCGGCGTCAGCGCTTCCACCGCCACCTGCGGTGTGCGCGCCTTGATGGCGCTGACACAGGCCGCATAGTGAGCGGCGCCACCGTCTTCCAGATCGTCCCGGTCGACCGATGTCAGCACGATGTAGCGCAGGCCCATCAGCTCTACGGACTTGGCGGTGTTTTCCGGTTCGTCCTGGTCCAGCCAACCTTTGGGGTTACCCGTGTCCACCGCGCAGAACTTGCAGGCGCGGGTACAGACCGAGCCCATCACCATGATGGTGGCGGTGCCGTTGTTCCAGCATTCCCCGATGTTGGGGCAGTGGGATTCCTGGCACACCGTACTCAGCCGGTGTTCCTTGACGTTGCGCTGCACCGCATCGAAACGCTCGCCGCCGGGCATTCGCGCCCGTAACCAGCTGGGCTTGCGCGAGACCGGAGTCTCGGCGTTGGAAGAGCGTTTGATGCCGTCCTTGATGGCCGAGAATCCCTGTTCGCTGCGGTACTTGGAACCACTGGAAATGCGGTTGCTGGCGCCATCAGTCATGAAAAATGCTGCTCACTACAGGAAATGGGGGAGAAAAGATCAGGGTAAATGCTAAAGAATGCACAACAGGCATACAAGCAGTATAAGCCCTATGTCCCATATAGAACACCGGTATGAGCCGCCTCGGTCAAGGCGGCCAGCGGAGCCGGCCTATACCGGCATCACCCAGGGCGACATGCCGTCGCGAATCACCCGGCGCAGGCCCACCATGCCGCGGCCAATGGCATCCGCCGGTTCGCTTTCCGTGGTCACCATGTAGGACGGGTAGGGGAAGGCCGGCGCGTTGGGCACCCGGAACAGCCGCCCCTCGTCCAGCAGGCCGCGGATGGCACGCTCGCGGAAGTAGCCGGCGCCGCCGGCGGACAGGATGTAACTCAGACCCAGCGGTCCCACGCCGACGAAGATTCCTGAACGCTTGAGGTTGGGGAAGGCCTGGTCGTGATGGGCCGAGAACTCCGGCCCCCAGTCGACGTAGACATAGTGTTCGTTCTCGGCGGTGAAGCCGGAGGGGTCGGTGGTCACCATGATCAGCCGTTCTTCCTCCAGCATCTCCACCACCAGTCCGGGGTGGTACAGCGGCGAATAGACCACGGCGATATCGAGGATGCCCCGTTCCACCTTGCCGATCAGGCTGGCGGAATCCCCCACCTCGGTGCGCACGGCCACCTCCGGGCAGTTCTTGCGCATCCACACCAGCCAGTTCAGTAACAGGGGATTCCACAGACTCAGCTCACCGCCGACCGACAGCACGTGTTCGTGTTCGGTGGACACGTTGACGTCGTGCCGGGCCCGCTCCCACACCTGCAGGATCGACATGGCCGAGGGCATGAAGCGGTCTCCCTGGGGCGTCAGGCTGGCGCCGTGGCGGCCCCGCACGAACAGCGACTGGCCCAGCTGGCTTTCCAGCGAGCGGATGCGGGCGGTCACTGTGGTCTGGGAAATACTCAGCCGATCGGCGGCTTTAATGAAACTTCCGGTCTCCGCGACGACCAAAAACGTACGGGCCAGTTCTGTATCCATAATTGAATCCGAAAGTTCAATCAAAAATGTTGCTAGATAAGATCAATATAAATCAGTTTTTATGAGTGAAAGCAAGTGTAATAATAGCGCGCTAACGATTTCGCACGTCAGTCAGGTGGAGTTATGTAATGGGAAAACATAATGATGTACTCGTTTCATCTGCCTCGCAGATTCTGAACCAACCTTCCTCTTCATCATCAAGCGTCCTCTCCAACGAAATTCCCGAACCCTACGGCTGGTCCACCAAGGATCCCGGCGAAGGTCGGGCCCGCGCCCTGCGCAACAGTCTTGCCCGCGTCCTGGGCTGGGGCATGCCGGACCGGCTGTCGCGCCAGCGTCGCCAGTCGCTGGATGAAATGGCGGCCCTGTTCGAGCACCGTACCTACGGGGCCGAGGTTAACCTGGAGAATCGCGGCAGTACCTGGAAGAAAATCTATCTGGTGGAATACGGCATTGCCCGTCTGTATCGCAAGAACGACGAAGGCCGCGTCAGCATCCATCATTTCTTTGAAGAAGGCAGTGCCATCTGGCCGGTGTTCGCCCGGACCCGCTCCGAACGAAACACCCTGTGCCTGACCACCGTCACACCCTGCACGGTCTGGGAGGCCGACTTCCTGCCATTCCGTGACTGCATCAAGCAGGAAGGCGAAGGGACCTGGGACCACTTTGCCCTGGCCCTGATGGAAGAACTGGCTGAACGCGCCACCATGCGAGAGTTCGAACGCCAGACCCTGAGCGCCGAGGAGCGCTACCAGATCATGGTGCGCGACTACCCCGAACTGGTCGAGCGTGTGCCCGACTATCAACTGGCAGCCTGGCTGGGCGTGGCTACCGCAACCTACTCGCGTCTGAAGAACGGACGTAGCCGCCGCCACTGAGGCGCCCGGCGACAGGCGGCGGATAACGCCAACTGCCTTTCGTGCCATCGTCGAGGTTCGCAGGGAGCGCGAACCACGGTGAGCACTCCGACTTTCCCGCCTCTTCTTTTCGCTTATCGCACCAAATTCCGCTCAGCGCACCATGCGTGGCAAGACATCGATCTGGTCCGGCCGGCGCCGGTGGTGGATCACCATGGCAATGTGGCCAACGATGGTCACCAGCATCAACCAGCCCAGCCAGCTGTGCAGCCAGTTGCCCGGCTCGACCATCCAGGCGATCTCGTCGCCTTCAAAGCCTGCGAACAGGGGGATCCCGAAGGGATCGAACGCGCGTCCTGAGCCGTATTGGCGCAGCAGGGCCAGCGCCGGCACCACGAATAACAGGCCATAGAGCCCGACGTGGCCCAGTTTGGCGAGGGCGTTGATCGACGCCGGTCGGCTGGACAGGTTCGACAGCGCCCAGAGCGCGCGGATGACCACGAGAATCAGCAGCAGGAAGCCGAGCGGCTTGTGGGTGGCCCACAGGAATTCCTCGACCGGCGTGTCGCTGAGCAGTGCATGGGCGGTGGCGCTGAGGAACTGCCAGAGAATCAGCAGGGCCATCCCCCAGTGCAGCCAGCGGCTGACTTGCCCGTAACGCTCGGCGTTGTCCCTGATCGACATGTTTCTCCCTCCCATCAGTGTGTTATCGGTTTTTATCAAGCATAGCGGAAATCGACGCCGGTTCCTTTCAGACCATTGGAGTCGTCGCCGCTTCCGGGAGTGACCGTGGGTTCGGCGGAAAGTTGCAGACATCAGGTTTCGGTTCCGGAAAACCGCCATGCCGTTTTTGGTTGATTGTGTGTCGTATTCGTTCAGCCAGCGGTGGCCAAAGGCTTTCAGATTGAGAACAGGCAGGTGGGCCGGATGCGGTCACACCGGTTGTTATCAGCGGCCGCCGCGGGTGGCCCCAGTCGCAGGTGATCCTATGGCTCAGCTTCCGGAAAGTGCAGACGTCGTCATCATCGGTCAGGGCGGTATTGTCGGGGCCTCTGTGGCCCACCACCTGATCGGGCAGGGCTGGACCAACATCGTGGGCCTGGAGAAATCCGCCATTCCCACCGACATCGGCTCCACGTCCCACGCCTCGGATTTCTGTTTCACCACCTCCCACGACAAGCTCAACATCTACACCACCCGGTACAGCCAGGCGTTCTACGCCAAGCGCGGCAACTATCTGCAGAAGGGCGGTATGGAAGTGGCTCACGTGGACGACCCGGAACGCATGGACGAGCTGCGCCGCAAAGTAGCCTCCGGCAAGGCGTTCGGCAGCAACGTCAGCCTGATCACGCCGTCCCAGGCCAAGGAGCTGTTCCCGCTGGTGGACGAGACGAAAATCCAGGGCGCCCTGTGGGACCCGGACGCGGGCCTGGTGGTGCCGCGCTCCCAGAAGGTGGCCGGCGACCTGGTGGACGAGGCGGTGGCCAGCGGCCACCTGCAGGCGTTTGCCAACACCCCGGCCCGGCGCATCGACGTGCAGGACGGCCGGGTGTGTGGCGTGGAAACCGACCGCGGCTACATCCGCGCCAACTACGTGGTGCTGACCATCGGCATCTGGGGGCCGCTGATGGCCAACACCGCCGCTGCGCCCTTGCCGTTGATGCCGGTGGAACATCCGCTGCTGTTTTTCGGACCCTACGAAGCACTCAAGGGCACCGGCGAGGAGATGGTCTGGCCGCTGTTCCGCGATCAGGGCAACTCCGCCTACGTGCGCGACACCGGCGACCCGTCCACCACCGAAGGCGGCCACGTGGAGTGGGGCTATTACGAGCCGGACAATCCCCGCCTGGTTAACCCCTGGGACATCGCCGAGCCGGGCGATGCGCGGCTCTCCCCATCGATGCGCGATCTCAGTCTGGAGCAGGTGATGTCCGCCTACGAAAAAGCCATCGAGATGACCCCCATCCTGGGCGAGTTGGGCTGGGAGGAGAAGCGTTCCTTCAACGGTCTGCTGTCGGTCACGCCCGATGGCGGTTCCATGATCGGCGAGACGCCGGAAGTTCGGAATCTGTGGTTCTGCGAGGCGGTCTGGGTCAAAGACGGCCCCGGCGCTGGCAAGGTGCTGGCGGACTGGATGACCACCGGCCGCGCGCCGATGGACCCGCACAGCGTCGACATCGCCCGCTTCTACCCGGTACAGAAGCGACCGGGTTACGTCTATGACCGCTGTTACGAGACCGCCAAGAAGATCTACACCCCGGCGGTGCATCCGCGCGAGCCCTACGAGAGCGGCCGTCGCCTGCGCACCAGCCCCTTCTACCTGCGCGAGGTGGAATTGGGCGGGTACTTCATGGAAGCGGCGGGCTGGGAGCGGGCTCATGGCTACCAATCCAACGAGGCGACCCTGTTAACAAAGTACCGGGATCGTATCCCGGTGCGGGAAAACGAGTGGGATGCGCGCCACTTCTGGGAGGTTTCCAACGCCGAGCAGCTGGAGATGAGCGACAACGTGGGCATGATCAACCTGTCCCACTTCGCCATCTACGACATCGCCGGCCCGGACGCCGAGGCCCTGCTGGAATACCTGTCGGTGGCCAAGGTGGGCGGCACCACGCCGGTGGGCAAGGGCGTTTACACCCATTTTCTGGACAGCGTCGGCGGCATCCATTCCGATCTCACCATCGTGCGACTGGAGAGCGATCGCTACCGGGTGATCTGCGGCGGCGACACCGGCCATCGTGACCTGGTCTGGATCAAGCGCCGGGCCGCAGAGAAGGGCTTTAACGATTACGACGTGGAAGACCGCACCGACGCGCTGGCCACGCTGGGGCTCTGGGGCCCCAACGCCCGGGCCACCCTGGAACCGTTCATGGACGACCCGGACGAACTGTCCGATGAGCGTTTCCCGTTCGCCACCGCCCGCAACATCTGGGTGCAGGGCATCCCGGTCTGGGCGTTTCGAATTTCCTACGTCGGCGAGCAGGGCTGGGAACTGTACGTGCCGTTCAGCTACGGCCTGCGCCTGTGGGATCTGCTCTACGAAGCTGGCGTCACGCCGGTGGGTATCGAGACCTACGCCAATACCCGGCGTCTGGAAAACAGTCTGCGCCTGCAGAATGTCGACCTGGAGACCGACTACAACCTGTACGAGGCGGATCTGGCCCGGCCCAAGGTGAAAGAGGCGGAATTCCATGGCAAGGCGGCGTATCTGGAGCAGCGCGAGCGAGCCCACCAGCCGGCCTACCTGTGCACGCTGACCCTGCTGGAGAACCGGGACGCCAACGGTGTGGCGCGCTACCCGGTGGGGCAGTGGCCGATTCTCGATCCCGACTCCGGTGAGGTGCTGGTGGACAGCGAAGGGCGCCGATCGTACAACAGCAGTGTCGCCTTTGGGCCCTCGGTGGGGCAGACCATCCTGCTGGGCTACATCCCCCACGAATACGCCCAGGAGGGCCGGGAGCTGCTGCTGGAATACTTCAGCGAACACTATCCGATCCGCATCGAATCGGTCGGCTATCGCGGTCTCTACGATCCGGACAACGCCCGTCAGCGTTCCTGAAGGGCGCGACAACGAAGCCGATACACCGCCGGCTTCGTGCGTTGTTGCGTGCGTCTGTCCGCAAGGCTTGCGAGCCGGGTTGTCGGGGATTATTGTCAGGGAATGAACCGCTGTCCCGCAGGGCGGGGCAGCCAGCCGGGACCGGTGCGTCCCGAGGGGGTGATGGCGTGACCCAACCCAACCGCAATCCGACACCCGGGTCGGGGCCGGCCACCTACCGGGTCGGCTTCCTGCTGATCGACAACTACACGCTGATGGCTCTGGCCAGCGCCATTGAGCCGCTGCGTATGGCCAACCAGCTGGCCGGATCCGAGCTCTACAGCTGGCAACTGGTCACCGATGGCGGACGCCCCGCCCGCGCCAGCGACGGTATCACCATCATGCCCGATGCGGCCCTACCCGATGCCGGCCCCTTCGACCTGGTGATTGTCACCGCCGGTATCGACGTCACCAACAGCTTTACCAGCCGCGAGGTGACCTGGCTGCGGCGCCAGGCGCGTCGCCAGACCACCCTCGGCGCCCTGTGTACCGGCGCCTATGTGCTGGCCAGCGCGGGATTGCTGGATGGCTACCACTGCAGCGCGCACTGGGAGTGCCTGGCGGCGCTGCAGGAGGGGTTCCCGCGGGTTCATTGCAACAACCGGCTCTACACCCTCGATCGCGACCGCATGACCTGCACCGGCGGCGAGGTGCCGCTGCACATGATGCTGGGCATGCTGGCGCGGCGCCATGGTCAGGCCCTCGCCGACGCGGTGTCCGACATGTTCATCTGCGACCGGGTTCGGGAGGACAGCGAACAGCAGCCGCTGCCCCTGCGCCACCAGATTGCCGTGGCCCAGCCCAAGCTGGCGGAAGTGGCCCAGCTCATGGAGGCCAATATCGAGGAACCCATCGAGTTGCAGGAACTGGCGCTGCTGGCGGGGATTTCGCGACGCCAACTGGAGCGGCTGTTCTTCAAGCACCTGGGCTGCACGCCATCCCGATACTATCTCAAGCTGCGGCTGGACCGGGCGCGGCGCCTGCTCAAGCAGACGTCCTGCTCGATTGTCGAGATCGCCTCCATGTGCGGCTTCGTCTCCGCCACCCACTTCAGTCGCTGTTACCGCAAGTATATGGGCACGGCGCCCAAATCCGCGCGCGGTACCCTGTGCCCGCTGCCGCAGTCGGGCAGCAGCGCGCCCCTGTATGGCTTCGAGCTGCGCTCGCCCGCCGCCGAGTCCCTGTACCGGGCGCGGGTGGAGCCCACTTACGGCGTGTTCACCTACATCCCGGGCCCCGACGACGTCGGTAACAACAGCGGCCATTCCGCCTAGTCGCGTCTTGGCATCACGCCAGCGGTCTCAAACCAGGCCGTAGATATCGCCATCGGCATTGAGCCCCATGTTCAGTGCGGCCGGGTGCCGGGGCAGCCCCGGCATGGTCATGATGTCGCCGCAGATGGCCACCACGAAGCCCGCACCGGCGCACAGCCGCGCCTCGCGCACAGGCAGCACGTGGCCCGTCGGTGCGCCGCGCCGGTTGGGATCGGCGGAGAAGCTGTATTGGGTCTTGGCGATGCACACCGGCAGGTGGCCGAAGCCCATCTGTTCGAAATCCGCCAGTTGCCGCGCCGCGGCCGTGGACACGTCGATCCCGGCCGCGTCATAGACCCGGGTGGCGATGGTTTCGATCTTGTCTTGCAGGGAGGCGCTGTCCGGGTAGAGCAACTGCACCTCGGGTGAGCCCTGGGCCAACTGGTCGAGCACCGCCTGGGCCAGTTCGGTGGCGCCGTCGCCGCCTTCCGCCCAGTGACTGGCCACCACCGCCGGGACCTGCCAGTCGCGGCACAGGTCGCGTACCGCCTCCACCTCCGCTTCGGTGTCACCGGGGAAGTGGTTGATCGCCACCACCGGTGTCAGCCCGAAACTCAGCAGGTTGCGGATATGCCGTGTCAGGTTGGCGCCGCCGGCGTACACGGCCGCTACATCCGGCGTGTCGAGTTGTTTGCGGGCCACGCCGCCCTGCATCTTCAGGGCGCGCACGGTGCTGACCAGCACCACCGCGTCCGGCCGCAGACCGCTCTGGCGGCATTTGATGTCGATGAACTTCTCCGCCCCAAGATCGGCACCGAAGCCCGCTTCGGTCACGACGATGTCGTTCAGGTTGAGGGCGTAGCGGGTGGCCATCACCGAGTTGCAGCCGTGGGCGATGTTGGCAAACGGCCCGCCGTGGATGAACACCGGATTGTGCTCCAGGCTCTGCACCAGGTTGGGCTGCAGGGCGTCGCGCAGCAGGATCGCCATGGCGCCGTCGGCGCCCAGTTGCGCCACGGTGACCGGCGACTGGTCCCGGCGCCGTCCGACGATGATGCGCCCCAGCCGGGCCTGCAGGTCGGCGGTGTTGTCCGCCATGCAGAGGATGGCCATCAGCTCCGAGGCCACCGTGATATCGAAGCCGGTTTCCCGGGGTACGCCGTGCGCGCCGCCCCCCAGACCCACCACCAGGTTGCGCAGGGCGCGGTCGTTCAGGTCCATGACCCGGCGCCAGGTGATGGTGCGGATGTCCAGGTCCGCCTCGTTCCCCCAGTGGATGTGGTTGTCGATCAGCGAGGCCAGCAGGTTGTGGGCGGCGGTGATGGCGTGGAAGTCACCGTTGAAGTGCAGGTTGATGTCCTCCATGGGGATCACCTGCGCCCGGCCACCGCCGGCGGCACCGCCTTTCATACCGAAACAGGGGCCCAGCGACGGTTCACGCAGACACACCGACGAGCGCGCGCCGAGGCGGTTCAGGCCGTCGTTCAGACCCACGCTGGTGGTGGTCTTGCCCTCGCCGGCCGGGGTCGGCGTCATGGCGGTGACCAGTACCAGCTTCCCGTTGTGGGCCGGGTCCGGCAGACCCACGTGCTTCATGTTGATCTTGGCCTTGTAGTGGCCGAACGGCACCAGGCTGTCCGCCGGCAGGCCAAAGCGCTGCTGGGCCAGCAGCAGGATCGACTGGGGCTGTACCGCCCGGGCGATCTCTATGTCCGGTGTACCCGGCGGCGGCAGCTCCCGGGCCAGGGGCGCGAGGCTGGGTTGTTCGTTGTATTGAAGGCTCACGGTGGTGTCCTCCTGGCCTGAGCTGGACTCAGGGGTCCGGTTGCGCAAACCGCCTCAGAGACTGTTGCGGTTCGCCGCCTGATGCCGCTGTGACGCTTCCTGTTCCAGGCCGGTCAGCCACTCGGAAGCTCGCTTGAGGCCGCCAAACGGGAAGATGTGGATGCCCCGGAACAGTGTCATGGGCTGTTCCACCTGGTGGCGGGCCAGGGCATGGACCAGTCCGTCGGGTGTCCAGGCGCGCAGCAGCCGGGCGGTTTCCGGATGCCGCAGCAACGCCCGCGCGGACACGCCGACACCGCACTGGGCGGCATAGGCCATCAGCGTGCGCAGCTTGGTGGGCCCGGCCAGGCCAACGTACACCGGCAGGGGCGAGAGATACTGTTCCGCCGCCTCCAGCCAGTCGATGCAGATGTCCGCCTCGAACGTGAACTGGGTGACCACCCACATGGGCGTGTCGGTGGCGGCTGCGTAATCCCGCTTGATGCGCAACGCCTCCATCAGCTCCGGGTGCCCCGCCACCGGGTGACCGTCCGGGTGACCGGCCACGCCCAGGGCGAAGGGTTTGTCCCGCAGCACCCCGGCGGTCAGCAGCGCCAGCGAGTCGGCGAACGGGCCGGCCGGGCTGGGACTGTCGCCGGCGATCACCATCAGGTGGCGCACGCCGGCCAGGTCCAGGCGGTCCAGCCATTCCTGCGCCTGCAGGTGGCTTTCGATCGCCCGCGCCGGGAAGTGGGGCACCGGCACCAGGCCCAGGTTCACCAGTCGCTGGCAGGCCTCGATGCTGGCGCCGTAGTCGGCGTTGGGCAGGAAGGGCACGTAGACCGACGTGCCCGGCGACAGCCAGTCCTGCAGATCATCCGTGGCCTGGATCTGGCGCGGCGTCAGCTCGATGGAGGCGCCGCGCGCCAGACTGGCCAGCACCTGGTCGCAGGCGCTGGCGGTGGCCGGATCGGGTTGCTGTTCGTGCACCAGTTCCATCACGCAATCACCCCCTTGCGGTCGCACCGCATCAGTCGGCGAAGTCGATGCCCTTGGACCGGGCACGCTCACGGGCATTCGGGTTCACCGAGGGCCGGAAGGGCACTTCCACGACCGTCGCCGCCACCTCCAGCGAGCCATCGGGGGCCGCGTATTCCGGCGGCAGCTTCACCGTCAGCGCGGTGCCCAGATGGCGCAACTCGTAAGGCACGTAGCCCAGCGCGATGTTGCTTTGCAGCTCCGGCGAGTACCAGGGCGAGGTCACGTAGCCCACCGCGTCGGCGCCGGGTGACTCGCTGATCAGCCAGAAATCGTTGGCGTAGTCGGTCACCGGTGTGCCGCCGAAGGCCAGGCCCACCATGATCTGCCGGAACGGCGGCTGACCCGCCTCGATCTGGGCGCGTACCGCTTCCAGATGCGCCTTGCCGATGTAGTCCGCTTCCTTGTTGCGCGGTACTTGGTAGGCCAGGTTGCACTGGAAGGGCAGGGTTTCCTGGTCGATGTCCTGCCCCCAGGAGAGGATGCCCGCGGCGATCCGGCGATGATGCGCGGGCGCGATCACCCGCAGGTTGTGCGGTTCACCGGCACGCAGCACCGTGTACCAGAGATCCTCGGCGTGGAGCGTGGCGTCACGCAAGTAGATCTCGTAGCCCTTCTCACCGGTGAAGCCAGTCTGGGAGACGATCACGTCATGCCCGGCCACCTGGCCCGCCATCAGGCCGTAGTAGGGGAGCTGGCGCACCTCGTCGCCGAACAGGTCCACCATCAGAGCTTCCGACTTGGGCCCCTGGATCTGCACCGGCGCCACGTCGATCTCGGCGATGCTGACGTCGAAACGTTTGCCCAGGTTCACGCCGCGCAGCCACAGTTCCAGGTCGCTGTCGGACAGGGAGAACCAGAACTCGTCCTCGGCGATGCGCAGCAGTACCGGGTCGTTGAGGATGCCGCCGTCCTCGTTGCAGAGGATCACGTACTTGCCGCGCATGGGCTTGATCCTGGTGGCGTCGCGCGTGATCACGTAATTCACGAAGGCTTCCGCGTCCGGCCCCTTGACCTGGATCTGGCGCTCCACCGCCACGTTCCAGAGGGTGACGTCGTGCACCAGCGAGTCGTATTCGACCATGGCGCCGCCGTCTTCCGGGTGGACGTAGCCGCGCGGGTGGTACATGCGGTTGTACACCGTCGCACGCCAGCAGCCGGCCTCGTAGGACAGATGCCAGTAGGGGGACTTGCGCACCCGGGTGGAAATCAGCATTTCCACCGGTGTCGGCCCGGACTGGCGCAGGTTGATCGGAACCCGCCGGTCGGACTGGTCGACACCGTCGGGCTGGCGCGCGGCACCGGCGCGCTGGTGAGGGTAGTCCTGCAGTGCCTGTTCGAACTGGATCGCCATCGCCGCCTCCTAGCTGTTGCGGTTTCAGATGGCTCTAATGTGGGCTGTATTGTCGTAGCCAGTATGGACAGGCGCGACATGGAAAAGACTGAAAACGGCACCGGGCGGGTTGTCGCTACTTGATCCAGGTCCGCAACTGAGAATCACTATCATTGAAATCCCGGGTGATTCCGGTATCTTGGAGCGCCGGCGTGAGGCGCCCGCGCGAGTTGACTCCCGATCCCGACTGACGACCCCGGCCCGCCGACGTCCCGGCACTGATGACAAGGCTTCCCGATGTTTCGATGTTTCCTGCGTCCACTTTTCGCCGCTCTGGTACTGATGCTGTCCGCGACGGCCCATGCCAGCGATGCGCCGCGTATTGCCACCGTGGACTGGACCCTCACCGAAACCCTGCTGGCTCTGGGCGTCACCCCTGTTGGCGTGGCTGAGACCGACGGCTATCGCCGCTGGGTGGAGGCGCCCGCGCTGCCGCCGGAGGTGATCGACATCGGTCTGCGTTCCCAGCCCAACCGGGAACTGCTGGCCGGCCTGGACCTGGACTTCATCCTGATCTCGCCGCTCTACGGCGCGCTGGAGCCGGTGGTGTCGCAGATTGGCCCGGTGGAATCCATGACCATGTACGGCCCGGGCGGCGACCTGTGGCAGCGGATGCAGGACATCACCCTTCGGCTTGGCAGGCGCGTCGGGCGAGGGACGCAGGCGCGGACGTTGCTGGCGGGGCTCGATCATCGTCTGGATAAACTGCATAACGCGTTCGATCGAACCCAACAGCGGCCGCTGCTGGTGGTGCAACTGATCGACGATCGTCACGTGCGGGTCTATGGCGACAACAGCCTGTTCGACATGGTGCTGCAGCGGCTGGGCATCGCCAACGCCTGGCCCGGCCAGACCAATCACTGGGGCTTCGCCAACGTGGGCGTCGAAGCCCTGGCGACGGTAAACGACGCCCAACTGGTGGTGGTCGAACCCGTACCTCAGGGGGCCGCCGAAGCTCTGGCGGATAGCCCGGTCTGGCGGCGCCTGCCAGCGGTCCAGGCCCACGGCGTGCTGACCCTGCCGGCGGTGTGGAGTTTCGGCGGGCCGTCGTCCGCGGCTCGTTTCGCCGACCTGCTGGCGAACGCCCTGCTGGAGGAAGACCTATGACGACGGCTGTGTTGCGATGGACGCCGGGGCGGGCCTGTGGGCTGCTGGCGCTGGCCTGCCTGGTGCTGGCCTGCTTCTCGCTGGCGCACCAGTTGCCGTCAGTTTCACCCATGGCCTGGCCCGCCACGCTGCTTTCCAACAGTGCCGACAGCATCCGCCTGACCCTGATTCACTACAGCTGGCTGCCGCGGTTGTCGATTGCGTTGCTGGCCGGAGCGGCCCTGGGGCTGGCCGGTACCCTGATGCAACAGACCCTGCGCAACCCGCTGGCGTCGCCCACCACCCTCGGCGTGGCCAGTGGGGCGCAGTTGGCGATGCTGCTGGCGACGCTCTACGCGCCGGGCCTGATGGCCCTGGGCTCGCAATGGGTCGCCATGGCCGGCGGCGGTCTGGCGCTGCTGCTGGTGTTTGCGCTGTCCTGGCGCAGCGGTCTGGCGCCGCTGGTGGTGGTGCTGGCGGGACTGGTGATCAACCTGTACCTGGGCGCGCTGTCCACCACGCTGGTCCTGTTTCATCCGGATGCCCTGCAGGGGGTGATGGTGTGGGCCGCCGGCTCCCTGTCCCAGAATGACTGGGACGGCGTGATCGGGCTGCTGCCGGAGCTGGTGGTGTCCGGCCTCCTCGCCGCGATGCTGGTGCGTCCGCTGGCGGTGCTGGATGTGGGCGCGACCCAGGCGCAGAGCCTGGGTGTGTCCCTGCGCAAGCTGCGGTTCTTCGGGCTGGGGCTGGCGGTATTCATCACCGGTTGCGTGGTGGGTACGGTCGGCATTATCGGCTTCGTCGGTCTGGCGGCGCCGGCCATCGTGCGCCTGCTCGGCGCGCGCACCCTGGGCCAGCGGCTGTTCTGGGCGCCGGTCCTGGGGGCGTTGCTGCTCCTGGCCACGGACCTGTTGTTGCTCAACCTGGCCGAGACCCTGCCGACCTTGATCCCCACCGGCGCCATGACCGGTGCCCTGGGAGCGCCGATACTGCTGTGGCTGATTCGTCGTCTGACCCATGGCACCGGTCGCGTACCGAGCACGGAAAAACAGAGCGTCGGCGCCGGTCTGGGCGGGCGCGTTCGGCTGTGGCACGTCGGCGTCCTGCTGGTGCTGGCCACGATCATGGCGCTGGTGTTGAACCGGGGCGTGGACGGCTGGCAGCTTGCGGCCTGGGCCCAGTGGGACGCCATTCAGCAGTGGCGCCTGCCGCGGGTGTTGGCGGCCGCCGGGGCTGGCACCCTGCTGGCGCTGGCCGGCACGCTGGTACAGCGGGTGTCGGCCAATCCCATGGCCAGTCCCGAAGTCCTGGGCATCAGCGGCGGCACCGCCATCGGTTTGATCGTGGTGATTATGACGGTCCCCGGCGTGGGCATGCCGACGCTGGTGGTGGCCGGCTTTCTCAGCGCCCTGGCGACCCTGGCGGTGCTGCTGTTCCTGAACCGGCGCAGCGGCTTCCAGCCGGATCGCATGCTGCTGACCGGCATCGCCATCACCGCGTTGTTCGAACCCCTGCGCACCCTGATCCTGGCCAACGGCGACCCGCGCGGCCAGCAACTGACCGCCTGGATGTCCGGTTCCACCTATTACGTCACCCTCTCCGGGGCGATACCGGTGGTGATCCTGGCGATTGTGATGGCGTTAATCCTGCCGCACCTGCGGCGCTGGCTGGAGTTGTTGCCGCTGGGCGCCACCTCGGCCCGGGCCCTGGGGGTGAACGTGGACCGGGCGCGTCTCGCGCTGCTGGGTCTCGTCGCTTTCCTCACCGCCTGTGCCACGCTGATCGTCGGGCCGCTGAGTTTCGTCGGCCTGTTGGCGCCGCATCTGGCGCGACTGCTGGGGTTTGCCCGCGCCCGCGAGCAGGTGATCGGTGCGGCTCTGCTGGGCGGGGTGCTGATGGTTGGTGCCGACTGGCTGGGGCGGCAGGTGTTGTTTCCCGAGGAGCTGCCGGCGGGTCTGGTGTCCGCGCTGATTGGCGGCGGCTTCTTCCTGTGGCGTTTGCGCAAGCTGTAAGCGGAATGGGCGCCGGCGGCGCGATGGGGTAGGACTGTGTCAGGGGCAGGGCAATAAAAGCGGAAGGGCACCGCCCGCCCGGGCGGTGCCAGAGGCCGGCCTAGAAGTTGAATTCCGCCGAGACCTTGTAGGTGCGCGGATCGCCCTGGGTCAGGTAACCGCTGGAGGATGCGGATGCCCAGTAGTTCTCGTTGGCGACGTTCTCCACATTGAAGCGCCAGACAATATTGGTGCTGTTCACCGGCATTTCGTAGCGCAGGCCCAGATCGACACGGGTCCAGGCGTCGACTTCCAGCTCGTTCTCGCTGTCGGCGTACTGCGGCCCGTTATGCACGACCTTGCCCAGTGCCGTCAGGTGGCGCAGGAAGGGCATATCCCACTCGCCGCCCAGGACGTAGCGGTATTCCGGCACGCCGATGGCATCTTTGCCTTCCAGGTTTTCATCGACCGAGTTGGTGATTTCCGGATCCAGCCAGACCGCGCTGGCCAGCAGGCGAACGTTGTCGAGAGGCTGGCCGTAGACGTTGACTTCCACGCCCCGGTTGCGCTGCTCGCCGTAGTACTCGTAGGTGCTGTCGTCGCTGCTGACCGCGGCCACCGGCTTCTCGATCTGGAAGGCGCTGACCGAGCCACCGATGGTGCCGTAGTCAAACTTGGCGCCGACCTCGGTCTGCTTGGCTTCAACCACGCCGAGGACGTGACCGGCGTTGCTGATGGCGACATAGCTGCCGTTGACGTAGGTGCCTGAGGGCGCCTGTTCGCCCGGCAGCAGCGATTCCATGTGGTTGGCGTACAGGGACACGCCTTCGAACGGCTTCACGACCAGGCCGTAGGCCGGGGTCATGGTGTAGTCGGCGGCGCGGTCACTGAACGCGCCCTGGTAGTCGTAGTTCTTGACCTCCACTTCCTGGTAGCGCGTACCCAGGGTCAGCAGGACGCGATCGTCGATGAAGCCGAGGGTGTCGGCCAGGGCCACGCCGTTGGTGCGGGTCCGGCTGCGCACGTTGGGGTCGTTCATGTCACCGTCGGACCATTCCGTGGCTGGGTAGGCGACATCGGCCGGATTGTAGATGTTGGTATCGGCCGGGGTCAGCGACATGGTGTAGGCGGAACTGGTGCGGCGGTAGACCCCTGAGTACCCCAGGTTGATCTGATGGCTGACCGGCCCGGTGGCCAGCTCCCCGCGCAGTCCGGCCTGGCTGCCGATGCTCTTGGCGTCGTAGGGGACGGTCAGGCGGGATACGGTGGCGCTGCCGTCGGTGTCGGTGACGGTGGGCGAGGCGTAGTCACCGGATTCGTGGGTGTTGTTTCCGCCGACAGCGGCGTAGGCCGTCCAGGCGCTGTTCAGGTCGTACTCGCCGCGCAGCATGGCGAAGGTGGTTTCCAGGGTGCTGCCGGCCCAGTCGGGGGCGTAGTTGGTATCGGCGTCCGGAGCGTCCGGAATTTCGGTCAGGCTGTCGTCGATGTAGACGATGGAACGGCCGCTTTCGATTTCCTGTTTCTGGTAGCCCAGATCCAGGGAAGCGCGGAAACGGTCGCCACGATAGTCCAGGCCGGCTGCCGCGGCACTGACGCTGCGGGATTCGTCGTCGATGGCCGTGTCGCCGTCACCGGCCTTGGCGCTGACGCGGGTCCCCCACTGGTTCTGGTCGCCGAAGCGGCGGGCGACGTCCAGTCCGACTTCACCGTAACCGTCGGATTCGAAGCCGGTGGTCACGCGGGTCAGCGGCTCGTCGCCGGCGCGCTTGGGCTCGATGTTGACGATGCCGCCGATGCCGCTGGAGCCCGGGGCGATACCGTTGGTGAAGGCGTTGGCGCCCTTGAAGATCTCAATGCGCCCGGCCAGGCTCATGTCGATCACCTGACGCGGCAGTACGCCGTACAGGCCGCCGTAGGCGATGTCCTCGCCGTTCAGCTCGAAGCCGCGAATGTAGAATTTCTCCGCGTAGTTACCGTAGCCAAAGCCGCTCTGGACGGAGGCGTCGTTTACCAGCACGTCCGCCAGGGTGTCGGCCTGCTGGTTTTCCACCAGCTTTTCGGTGTAGCTCACCACGTTGAAAGGCAGGTCGGCGGCGTCCTGTTCGCCCAGCAGACCGGCGCGGGCACCGGCGGCGACCTGACCGCCGGCAAAGGCCGGGGCCGGGGTGTCGCCCTCGGCTTTCTGTTCGTCGCTGACAACGATGGTGTCGAGGGCGGTGGCTTCGCTGTCGTCCTGCGCCTGTGCGGCAAAGGGGGCAAGGAAAGACGCGGTGGCGATGGCGGTGGCCAGCGACCGGCGTGAAAATTGGATCGGATTGGGGGGCATGGGTACAGCCTTATGCAGTGATGGGTGCCGCGTCGCGGCACGTGCTGAAAGCTTCCGGGGTTTGAGGGCGGGCGGAATCCGGGCCGCTTGGGCTGCCGGGTTTGGTCAATGCCTTCAGTCGATGCCTGGTAAAGGGAAACCGCCCATCATCCATGATGTCGAACGCGTGCGTGATTCTACATAAAAGTGAGAAAGATTTGCATTTGCGTTGTTGATCGATGCGATGTCCGGCGCTGTATCATGACGCCCTCCGCAGGCAGAATCCTCGGACAGCGTGTAAGCTAGTGTCCCGTCTGGTTAAGTCACTGATCTATTGAGTCCGATGAACGCCATGAACGCCATGAGAGCAAGTCGGGGTGACGCCTTGGCCAGAGCCGTCAACGACAAGCCGTCGGTCAGCGAATGAACCTGACGGGATACCCGGTAGCCTGTGAATTTTGCCATTAGGGAGTGAAGCCATGTCGCAACAGGAAGCAGACACCATCAGCTGGAATGATTTCGAGAGAGTCGAACTGCGCGTCGGCACCATCGTCGAGGTGCTGGAATTTCCTGAAGCCCGGCGCCCGGCCTACAAGCTGCAGGTGGACTTCGGGCCGGAAATCGGCGTGCGTAAATCCAGCGCCCAGATCACGGATCACTACAGCCGCGAGGAACTGGTGGGCCGACAGGTGCTGGCGGTGACCAACTTCCCGCCCAAACAGATTGGCCCGATGCGCTCCGAGTGTCTGGTGACCGGCGTTCCGGATCGCGACGGCGCCGTGGTGCTGGTGTCGCCGGATCAGCCGGTGGAGAACGGGGTTCGCCTGTTCTGAAGGCGCCGGCGCACTGGGACGATCCGGCTCGCCGCTCGTACAGAACCGTAGGGCGGATCGGGCCCGCTACCTGACGTTGATGGGAAGTGGCTGGACACAAGGCGATGGACATATTGAGACAGCGCGTCGAACAGCAGATCATGGCCCTTTCCGGGCTATCTCTGGGCGGCATCGACTACGAGCGGCCGCCGGGAGATCCGGGATTATTCGGCCCCGGCAGCGTCTGCTGGCAAGTGCACGCGGACTTCCCATCCATGCTCTGCGGCGGCATCGGCGCCCTGATGCTGCAGATGATGCACCCGCTCGCCCTGGCCGGCGTGTGGGACCACTCCAACTTCCGTGAGGACATGTTGGGCCGCCTGCGCCGCACCAGCCAGTTCATTGCCGGCACCACGTTCGCCGCGACCGCCGACGCCGAACGCCTGATCGCGCGGGTGCGCCGGATTCACGCGGGCGTCACCGGCGTCGCGCCGGACGGTCGCCCCTACGCGGCCAGCGATCCTGAACTGCTGGTCTGGGTGCACGTGGCGGAAATGCGCAGCTTCCTGGAAGCCTATCTGCGTTACCGCAATCCGGATCTGAGCCGGGCCGACCAGGATCGCTATTTTGATGAGGTGGCGCGTATCGCCGAGGCTCTGGGGGCGCACGATGTGCCCCGGTCCCGGCAGGCGGTGGAAACTTATCTGGAAAACATGGCGCCTGAGCTCGTTTTCGACGAGCGCACGGCCGAGGTATTGCAGTTGCTGCGTACCGCGCCGGCGCCCAACCTGACCACCCGTCCTGTGGGCCGATTGATGGTGCAGGCGGGAATCGACCTGCTGCCGGACTGGGCCCGCGCCCGGGCGGGGCTGCAGCGCAGCACGCTGCAGAGGAAACTGGTGGAGCGGAGCATGAAACCGTTGGCCGGAACCTTGCGCTGGGCCTTGCAGAACGGTGCCTCCCACCGGGCGCGGCGGCGCATGGCGCTGGCGGGTTAACGAATCATCCTTCCTGCCCGGGTACGCCTCCTGCCTTGTTGATTTCCGACTAGACTGAAAAGTCGATGCTGCCAGTGACGGCGGCGATAGCGCGAAGTCATCGCTGACGAATGTCCAGCAGGTTGGCGGCCTAACGTCCCAGGGAGACTTTCCATGACACCTCGATCAGCAGGCCTATCAGCACATGGGCGGCCATTGCAGGGGCTTTGCCTCCGGCTCGTTCATGCACTCATCCTGTTTCCGTTCTGCGCGGTGGCCGTCGCGCAATCGGCGGGCGATGACCCGTTGCCGTCCTGGAACGACGGTCAGGCCCGATCGGCGATCATTGGCTTTGTCCAGAAAGTCACCAACGAGGAATCTGCCGATTACGTGTCCCCCGCCGAGCGCATCGCCACCTTCGACAACGACGGCACGCTCTGGGCTGAGCAGCCCCTGTATTTCCAGGCCATCTACGCCCTGGACCGGGTTCGTGACCTGGCGCCGGAGCATCCGGAGTGGCAAGACACCGAGCCGTTCAAGAGCGCGATCGACGGCGATGTGAAAGGCTTGATGGCCAGCGGCATGGAAGGCGTCATGAAAGTGTTGCTCGCCGCCCATTCCGATGTGACGGGCGAGGCGTTCACCGAATCGGTGGCGCAGTGGCTGGCGACCAGCAAACACCCGACAAAGGGCACAGCCTACACAGACCTGATCTATCAGCCCATGCTGGAGTTGATGGACTACCTGCGCGCCAATGGTTTCAAGACCTTTATCGTGTCCGGTGGGGGGATCGACTTTATCCGTGTCTTCGCCGAGGACGTCTACGGTATACCGCCGGAACAGGTGATGGGCACCACCGGCGACGCCACATTCGAGATGCGCGACGGCATTCCCACGATCATCAAGACCGGCGACATCGTCCTGGTGGACGATAAGGCGGGCAAGCCGGTGGGCATCTATCGTCAGATCGGCCGTCGCCCGATCATGGCCGTGGGCAACTCTGACGGCGACCTGGAAATGCTGCAGTACACCACCATTCCCCGCAGCGACACGGATACAACACCACGTATGGGCGTGCTGTTGCATCATACCGACGCCGAGCGGGAGTGGGCCTACGATCGCCAGTCGTCCATTGGCAAGCTCGACCAGGCGCTGGATGAAGCGCCCGAGCGGGGCTGGGTGGTGATCGATATGAAGCAGGACTGGCGTCGGGTCTTTCCTGAGTAACAGCGCCGTTGTTACAGCCAGCCCTTCTTCTTGAAATACAGATAGGGCGCCAGCCCCGCCATGATCATCAGCCCGATGGCCATGGGGTAGCCCAGGGCCCAGTCCATTTCCGGCATCACCTTGAAGTTCATGCCGTAGATGCTGGCGACCAGTGTCGGCGGCAGGAACACCACGGCGGCAATCGAGAAGATCTTGATGATCTGGTTCTGGCGGATGTTGATGAACCCCTGGGTGGAATCCATCAGGAAGTTCACCTTGTCGAACAGGAAGGTGGTGTGGGACATCAGGGTTTCGATATCCCGCATGATCTCGCGCAGGGTGTCGGACTGTTCCGGCGTCGGGCGCATGTGACGCAGCAGGAAGGAAATGTCCCGCTGGGAGTCCATCAGGCACAGGCGCATCTTGCCGTTGCTGTCCTCCAGATTCGCCAGGTCACCGATGGCGGTGTACAGATCGTCCCCGTCATCGCCTTCCAGAACCCGGTGGCTGACCTGCTCCAGCTCCCGGTGCAGGTCCTCCAGGGTGTCGGCGTGATTCTCCATCTTCTGTTCGAACAGGGTGACCAGCAAATCCGACGGTGAACCGGCTTCCACCTGGCCGCGCCGGGCGCGCATGCGCATCAGCCGGAAGTCCGCCACGTCGTCCTCGCGGATGGTGATCAGCCGGCCCCGCTGCAGGATGCAGGCCACGGAAATGGTGACGTGGCGGCCCTCGGACTGGGTCAGGAACAGCGAGTGCACATGAATGCCCGCCTGGTCCACGAAGCAACGGGCGGAGGCCTCGATTTCCTCCATCTCGTCCAGCTCCGGCACGTCGGTGCTCAGCAGCTTCTCCAGCAGGGGGCGCTCGTCCTCCTCCGGCTCGTGGGCGTCAATCCAGTCGGCCCGGTCCAGGTCGGTCGCCAGGGTATCCGGGGAGACATCCATTTCCTTGATCAGGCCGTTATCGATCCGGAAGAGTCTGAGCATGGGCACGCCATCCTTTCGCTGTCGGGAAAATACGTCCAGAGGTGACTGGGCACATTAGACCACTAGCGTGACAGGCGTTGAAAATCAACCGATTGACCGGAGTTAAGCGGCCGCAGCGGGGGAGTGCCCGGCCGCCAGAGGCCCGTCAGCGACCGGATTCCGCCTGCCAGTTCCCGTTGGCGGCGGGCGGTACGTTGTCCCTGTCCGGGAAGATCGTGTCGTAGGCCCAGGTGAACACGAAGGCGTAGACCACGTAGAAGACGACGAAAGTCAGGTCCATCACCAGCGCCTCGACCAGACCGATTCCGAGCCACCACATCACCACCGGGAGGAAGGCCAGCAGCAGTCCCAGTTCAAAACTGATGGCGTGCAGTACGCGCAGTTTCAGGGATTTGCGGGTGGAGCCGGTCAGGCGCTTGAGGGTGTGATCGAAGCCCAGGTTGAAGACATAGTTCCAGAGCGTCGCCATGGTAGCGCCGATCAGGCCCAGTACGCCGGTGTCGTCCAGCGGCAGGTGGAAGGCGTAGGCAATCAGGGGAATGATCAGCACCAGCCCAATGGCCTCGAAACTGATCGCTTGGCGGATACGATCTCCGGTGGTTCGCATAATGCGTCTCCGAAAAGGCGGGTCGTCCCGCGTACACTTCCCGGGAAGGGTGAGGTCGTCCTCAGGGGATTGGGTAGGTGTCTTTTTAGAGGGTTGCGGGCAAAAGGTGAATGCGTAGTTTTACCGCGATGTCTTCCCGCAGCGACAAACGCAGGGTTTGGAGACGCCCTAAATTGGCGACCGGGCGGGGATCGGTTTCCCGCCCGGTCGCAAGCTGAAGACGGCGTTCTTCAGCGTGCATTGGCCTCCATCATTGAGCTCATAATCTTGTCCACGTCCAGGTCGAAACTGGTCTGGCGGGGTGGGTACTCCTTGAAGGAATCGAAAAAGGTCTGGGTGACCGCAACGGCCGGACCGAGAGCCCAGGAGCGATTTTCCTGCCATTCGTCAAAACCCCGGGCATCGTGGAAGCGTTCGAACGGGTCCATGTCGAGGCGCGTGATCAGCGGTGTGACGAGGCGGTTCTGAACGCCGTTGAACCACTTGTCCTGTTCGGTAAACAGGAACTTCCACTCGCCGAAGCGCAGGCCGTGGAAAGTGGTCTCGGTCAGGAAGAAAAACTCCTTGCGATTGCTGGGGCCGGATTGCGTCAGTATCGGTGTCTGGTCGTAGCCGTCGAGATGCACGTTGTAGGTCGTGCCGTCGACGTCGAGACCGTCCAGCAGTTTTTCTTTCAGGTCCGGCTGCCCCAACTGCGCCATAAAGGTCGGCAGCCAGTCTTCCATGGTCATCAGCTCGCCGGTGGTGGTGTCCTGCGGAATCAGGCCCGGCCACTTGACCATCATCGGTACCTTGAAGCCGCCTTCGTAACCGCCTACGCCTTTCTCGCCGCGGAAGGGCTGATTCCCGCCGTCCGGCCAACTGTTGGAGGCGGCGCCGTTGTCGGTGGAGAACATGACGATGGTGTTGTCCGCCACCCCGAGTTCGTCGAGCAGGTCCAGCAGTTCGCCGACGTCGTCATCCATTTCCTTCATGCCGTCCGCGTAGAGGCCCTGGCCCGTAGCGCCGTCGTATTCCTCGCTCAGGTTGGTGCGGTAATGCATGCGTGTGGTGTTGTGCCAGACGAAGAACGGCTTGTCGGCGGCCACCGCATCGCGGATGAATCGCTTGGATTCCTCCAGCACTTCCTGATCCAGCGTGCGCTGACGTTCCCGGCCGAAGTTGCCCAGATCCTCGATGGTCTGCCCGCCGTCGGCCGTGGCCTTGGAATGAATGATGCCCCGCTGAGCGAAGCCGGCTTTCTCCATGGCGTCCTCTGGGTAGTCGTCCTGCTCCACGTACTCACCCGCGTTGAGGTGATAGAGGATACCGTAGAACTCATCGAAGCCGTGGTTGGTGGGCAAGTGCTCATCCAGGTCGCCCAGATGGTTCTTGCCGAACTGGCCGGTGGCGTAGCCCAGAGGCTTGAGGAACTCGGCCAGCGTGGGATCTTCCTTCTGCAGGCCGATGGGCGAGCCAGGCAGGCCAACGGTGGAAAGCCCCGTGCGAATCGGGTACTGCCCGGTAATGAACGCCGCACGCCCGGCGGTGCACGAGGCCTGGGCGTAGTGATCCATGAACAGCATGCCTTCGTCGGCGATGCGATCGATGTTGGGGGTTTCGTTACCCATCATTCCGCGGTGATAGGCGCTGATGTTCCACATGCCGACATCGTCCCCCCAGATGATCAGCAGGTTGGGTTTTTCGGTGGCGGCCGAGGCTGTCGTGCCGGACAGTAAACAGAGTATTGCGAGTACAGCTGAAAGCACTTTCATGGTTATCGTCCCTGGTTGCCGGTTGGTAGGCATTATCAGTGTAGACGATGAATATTCAGGGCCATTGCCCAAGGTCAGGTCGTTCTGTTGTAAAACAACGGATAGCTATTGCCGGGCTATGCGGATGGTGGGGGGAGGCTGGAATGCCCGGTTTGTTGCCTGTTATAGGTATAGGTCGTTTCGCGCGCGTTCGATAAACGCCGACCAGTTGGGATTCGGCTCCCAGATACGGCGCAGAAAATCGTCCGCTTGCTGGCGCGACCAGCCGAGGCGGGCTTCGCCGTAGAGCGCGACAAAGCTCGACACACGCTTATTGGCGGCGCAGTGAACCAGCACCTTGCGATCACCGGCGTCGTCCATGGCGTCGAAGAAACGCTGGAGATCGTCCGCTGCCGGCGTCTGGAAATCCACCGGGATATGGACGTAGCGCATGCCGAGCCGACGGACCAGCCCGGCTTCGTCGGGCAGGCAATAGCGGGGATCGAGCAGGCCGAGGTTGATGACGACCTCAAAGCCATCGCGGGCGGCGGCGCCCAGTTGGTCTTCGGAGGGTTGGCCGGCGGTGGTCAGTGCTGTGGAAACCGGGATAACGTTGGGGATGTCGTGAATGCTCACCGGGTGGCGTCCTTCTGTGATGGCGTTTTCCGATGGTTCTTCAAATGGAAAGAAGCGCGCCGTTGCTCGAGCCCCGGGAACGGCGGAAGTTCCTGGACGAAAGGTCTGTTCGAGTTTGGCGGTGGTAAGCCGTCAAGGGTCAGCCGGACCCCGTCAGTCTCGCCAGCAACGTCGCCAAACCGATCAGGCACACCAGGCCTGTCGATGAAACCAGAAATTGCGACAAGGCACTGGCCTGATCATGGTCGTTTATCGAGACGCGAGGGCAGGTGCCCAGGGTCAGGACGCGGATGACGCCCCAGCCGACGTACCAGGCCAGCACCTCGAAAAACAGCTCCCAGATCAGCCAGATGACAAACCGGACAACCCAACTGACCAGACGCAGAACACTCTTTGCGGCTCCATCCGCCAATTCTTCCAATGAACGCTCCTTAAATACTTTCGGGCAAAACGACTCAGCGGTCGACTGAGATCGTAACGTCATCCACTTTGTTATGCAGGTTAACCGGCTTTGTAGTGGTGAGGCCACTGATGAGCAGCTGTTTCGGCGTTATCCATTCCAGTTCCAGTGAGGGCTGCCCTTCCACTGAGAGCACATTGCCGGCTTCGTTCGGCAGCTTGTCGCCCGTCTGGATAATGGAAACCTGGGTAGCGTAGCCCGTTGTGGCTCCGCAGTGGCGCTCGAAGACTACAGCTTCCAGAGCGTTGTCCGGGGATGCCATGGCGTCGATGGGCTCGTTGCTGCAAAGGTCGGCGCAGCCGGAAAGTAGGGCGGTGAATAGCGCGGTCAGTCGTTTCATCAATGTCGGCCAGATTCCGGGAACTGAGACCGGGCGGTGTGGTTGATGCGTGAAAGCGGCAATAGATGCCCGCATGGAGCGGGCATCTATTGCCGACGGAGGGCGCCGCTAAGCTTTGGCGCGTCCTCTTCGCGAGATAGCCAGTCCTATGAGACCCAGGCCGGCCAGTGTGATTGAGCCCGGTTCGGGCACAGTGGCGACATCAACGTATGACCTGAAGTAGAAGTCTTTTTCATAGTCCAGGGTGAGTGCGCCGTTGCGAAGGCTACCCCCGAAGCCGCCGTCATAGCTGCCGCTGCTGGCATCACCCTGAAGAAGGTAGGTATCGGGGAATGCCAGATCCTGGGTCGTTCCGATAACGAATCCCAGCCGCTTACCAGATTCCACGAAAATACTGGATGCGCTGAGATCAAAGCGGACAAAGTCATTGGGCGATGTGTAGCCTCCGGAGACAGTGGTGCTTCCAAGGAAGTCGCCGTTCATGTGACCGCCTTCATAAATAGAAAGCGTCAGGTCACCGCCTGGTTGGCCGAATGAGCTAAAGAGGAGGTCAATATTGGAAAGTGTGCCGGTTTGACCTGCAGTGAAAGACTGGAAGTGTTCTGTTGTTACGCCGGAATCGGGATCGTATCCAAAACTGCTCAGGTATTGCGGGCCATCCTGAGGGACGAACGACTGATCGAGTACTGGGGCAGCAAATACCGGAGATGCGCAAAGCAGTGAGGCGGTCAGTACGAAAGCCTTTTTCTTACCCATTACAACGGCTCCTTGGGTGATGATTCGAATCCATGAATTAGAAGTTCTCAGCCGATGACTTTATCATCCTTTGTTTTTGTTACAAGCAGTTACATTTTCGCGGAGAATGGATCAGTGCAGGCCGTACCTGTATTGAGGGAGGGGGCTGGTAGCTGTGGTCTATCCGTGATGCCGGCTCGAGACGGGGTTTGAGAGCGCAGGTCCGGATGGATCTTGGGTGGATCAAGCCGAAGTGGTTTATGAGCTGTAGGCGTGGACGGGCTGCTTGCAGTTCGGCGCGATAATGCCGGTCCGCTCCAGCTCGTTTCGGCCGAGCGCAGGGATGACTCGAGTCGGCGAGATGAGGCGGCGTATTCGGGGCTTTGACCTTCACCCTTCGGGCCGTTGTCGCGTTCGCTCCGACGTTCCTCCGCACGCTGCGCGTGCTCCGGTCGAACCGCCGACCCCGGCATTATGAGTGCTATGTGGCGTGGGCCAATAACCGACAAATCCAGCCAAAACGGCCACTTGGCGAATCAGGAAAGGGCAAAAACAGGCAAAAAAGTACGACGCGGTAGGCAAGGGGGCGACCCGATATAGAGGCGTATTGGTTACTCTGGTACTGTCTGTTTGAACAGTACCGGGTAACGTACATGCGAATGATGATGTGTCGCGTAGGCAGGGAGACGCTGACGCTTTGGACCAACCGACCGGGAGGGATTGTCCCCGTATATCGCCGCTCCGGCTCCGTCGGCCTATTCGACTGGATGGGTGGGATAGACGTCGACATCGTGCGGCGCACCCCGGACGCCAAACCCGTAAAGATCTGCGCCAGCGCCTGCGGGACCGGATCGGGCCTTGGCCACAGCTGGAGACAGATCGACCGCAACGAAGCCCTGGTCGGCTGCCTGTTCAGTAACGGCGTCTACGTCGTGCTCTACGATAACGAGTTCCGCGTTGTATCCAGGGACACCAACGAGCTACCTCCGCAGATAACTCCAACATAGCCCTCATATTTTCGATATTTCAACGGGTGGCTTTACGAAAAATGTAGCTATATAAACAAATGTTAAATCCCCCGGTTCTGAGTTGAATATCCCGTGGTTGAAGTTAGAGTTCTACAGTCCTGCATCGATTGAGTTGCAGGCCTAGCGCAGCTGAAAGGATATCAGCGAAACGGAACGGAAATCCGTCGCAGGAATCACTTTTTTTCCCTCGGCTTTACTGTATTCGTCTGTTTCCTTTCAGATAAATTAAAAAGATCAAGGGAATATTTTAATGTCATCTGTTTCTAAATTCTTCCTCGTATGCCTTTCCTCTCTCGCCATCGTAGGCCAAGCAGTAGCGGCTAATCAGAGTTATTCAGGTAACGTAGACACAATTACCTTAGTTAATTCTGAGGATATTTTTTTAGTTTCGCTGGAAGGCGATTCTTTGGCTGATTGTGAAGGTCAGCGCGTATGGTACAGCAAAGAGAAGCTTGGTGAATTCCGGTTTAAAGCTAGTTTCGCAATGGCTTTGACTGCAAAGGCCTCTGGAGAGGAGTTTGCTGTTGTAACTGATAACACAGTAAACGGCGTAGGTGGCAGATGCTATGCGGATGGTCAGACAGCGAGAATTAAATAATCGCTGGCTATTTGTCCGTTACATGCTGAATGCCAAAGGAAGTTCCTATGAGGTATCTAATACGTTATCTTGTTATATTATTTGCTCTATTGCTACCGGTAATGAGCGTGAGTGCGTCCGAAAAGTACGACGCCGACTATGATGTTGAAGACTACTTTGATGCTCTGATTGACGCTGGTCTACAGCGTGCTTTGGAGATGGCCGAAGAGCAAATCCGGGAACAGCTCGTCGTTAAGATTACGGACCCGGATGAAAGGGAAAAGGTTCTATATAGGCTTTCCAGTAAAGCTGTCGAAAAAATCGAAGATGTGATTAACGACGACAGCAAATCGGATAGTGAAAAGGCCGAAGGTGTAACCGATAAAATTGCTTCAAGCATGCCCGAGTATGATTCGGGTCAATCTGGCTCATTGAATGTGAGCCTGCGGTATTCGCCGGAATTCCTAACAACTGAAGTTTCCTGGGACCGTAAAATCGAGTACCTCGACTGCGATGAGTGGAAGGTCGAAATGGACTGCGACACCGATCCGCAGACCGGACTGGATAACTGCTCATATGACGGTTTCTATGAGAAGGTCGAATACACTGTCGAGCCCGCTTATAAGCTTTTCAGAGTCGTCGATGGCAACCGACAGCTGATGACAAAAATCAACGGTCAGCGAATTCGCGGTGAAGTTGAATGGTCTACGAAGCCCAGTGACTGGGTGAAGAAGATCCAAGACATGCTTGAAGGCTCTGGCAACAAGTATGTTGAAGTTGGCCGAGCTGCGCATTTCGACTTCGATGGAGACATTCGCGAGCCAGGAACCACGCTCAGCTATGTGGTTGAAGCGGATCCGAGTTCAGTTTGGGATAACTCATCGTTCTGCGACTCATCGCATTCATACACCGCTGCGGCAGATTTTGACTCTGATGCTGACGGGTATGCTGACTTCATGCCCAGAAGTGAGTACAGCACTGGTGGTGAGGCGATGAATCCAATCATCAACTACATTCTTTTGGATTAAATAGGTTGCAACCGTGAATAGGCTTCTAGTTTCCGTGTTGTTCCTTGCGATATCCGCAGCACCCGTTGCGAATGCTGCATCTGAAACCCTCAAAGAGAAGACAATAACGCGAATCAACTCTTATGATAGCTTCGCAGCGATCTACTACACACCTGCTTCGAACCACTCTCAGGCTGACTGTGTGGATTCGAATATGCGAGCGGTTATCGACTTTGAGGATGACACATCGAGTAACAGAGAGATGTATGCATTAGCACTTTCGGCGGCTGCTTCGAGAAAGACAGTAAACATAGCTGTTAGCGATTGCTATCACGGCCACCCTGACATCTATCGATTGGATGTATTCTACGAGTAAGTAGGGTAGCTGTTTGGTGCGCCATTGGGTTCAGTGGCGCACCTTTTTGAATAATCCTATTCGGAAGCCTGCTTTTCATTGTGACTGTCGAGGCAGGTTGCCAGGAGTGGTAATCTTCACTCGGTTTTACATTTCCCTCTAGCCGCCCCTGGCGCACCTTGTCTACTATCCAGAGACGCTTATCCGCATCCAGTCAAAGGAGCTGACTGTGAGTTTCTGGAAAACTCTATTTGCCGTTGTTCTTGGCAACCTCTTAACGGTCGTTATCGCCACTGGACTGGCTCTCGCTTTTCTCACGCCTGCTGTCCGGTCTATTGAGACCGCCCTGGGCATCCAGCTACCAGCTGTCGATATTACCGTCGGTACTGTTTCGGAAGACCTGAGCAGCAATGTCGCGACCCGTACGGCTCAGCCGTCATACAGCCGACCTGCTGATCAGATACGAGCGCCCGGACAGGCTCAGGAACCAAGCAATGATTCTGAGGAAAATGCGGGAGCCATCCGCAGCTCGGCTCAGATGTGCCGGTTTTGGAACAAGGAATACGCCACGGACCGCACCATCAAGAGTAAGAAATTTCGCGAACAGGCCTGCAGTCGATATGAGCGCCTGAGCGGCCGATCACGCACGACAGTCATCAATTTCTCTTCTACGTCGACAACTCGTAACGACCAAAGCGAAGTTCTCATCGCACGTCGAGCAGAGGCCGCCAGGGAAAAGAGGGAAGCCGAAGCCCTGGAGCGCCGGTGCGAGCAATTGAATCAGCGTTTGGACTATATTCAGGACAGGTTGAGGTCAGGCTACACCGTCAGCGAGGGAAACCGGTTGAGGGCTGACAGACGTGAACTGAGCCAGGAATATGCGTCAACCTGTCTTCGGGGGCGATAAATAAATCTGTTCCCATTTTGTTTCTCAGCTCCGGGCCATAAATACATCTGTCCCATTTTTGTTAACGGTCGAAGTTTTTCTAAATTAAATGACAATCGAGGCCGCGATGAACGAAAAGGTAAAGCTGCAGCTTGGGCGGTTGAAGAGACGGTATGTTGGAGCAAGTAGCCGCATTGATTGGATAGAGTTCGTGGACCTTATACATTGCCTTAGAATGTGGTGTGAAATAGCCAATGACGAGACTGCTTATCAGGATTTGAAAAAAATAAAAAAATTTAAAACCACCAAGCTTACTAAAAGAGTTTCTCGAGCTATTTCCAGGGGCAATAAGCGATTCCTTCTGATTAAAATGGCTCGACCCCTGACTTGTCGGGTATTATCGGGCAGAGTTGGGTTTAGCGACTATTTGCGCAGTCTTTGGGCAGAAGAGAAGTTCTCTGTAATATCAGGTGTTAGTTTCGATAAGCATAACGGGTCTGTTAGTATTCGTGGTTACTTTCTGGGTAATGTTGAAGGTGATGTCAGTCCTGTTCGTCTTTCGGTAAATCCGCTAAAGGATATTCGTCAGTTCATGTCTAGCTCGATATTGAGTTATTACATAAATGAAGAACGTTGCAACTTTAGTGTGGAGTTCTTGATAAGAAGAATGTCAAATGCGGTGATTGACGCGTCACACTTTCAAGACTTAAGGAAGCATCCGGAGACTGGCGAATTATCCGATGGCGTCCCGATTCTTCTTGCTTCTACAATTGGAGGAATTGATGCTATGTATTTTGTTGGGCTTTATGTTGCTCAGGAAATACTGCGTGCGTTTGATGCTGTTGATGATAATGAATTGAGTTTTGCTTTTTGAAAAGTATTTCCTGTTTTTGTGGTTTTCGCGAATAAGTGAATTTTTCCCTGATTTATTCTAAAGGGACAAAGAGGCTGTCCCTTTCAAGAGAATTTTGTAATCAGCTTTGATCGTCAAATAGTTCAGATAGTTCTGCTTCAAGGGCTTCGAATCTTTTTCTTCTGCTTCCGAGGTCCGTACTGGCTCGGATTCCTGCTCCGTAGTTAACTACATTTACGGAGAATTCAGGCGAATCCTGCTTTTCCGACTTCACATATCTGTCAATACTTTCTGCAAATTGAGTTAATATCTCATTTGCACGTTCTCGTTTTTCCGAGGCTAGAGGTACCTTCTTTATGTTGTTTGCAAAAACGAGAAATAGGGTGTAAAAATCGGTTTTCTTGCTCCATCTCAGTTTTGAGATGTTCGGTAGTATTTCTTCAATCTCTCCCAGAACTCTCCGGAAGGTTTTCTGTATTAGATTTCCATCTTCGAAATACTCTTCGTAGATTTCGTAGTAATGATCTAGCTTGTTCTTCTTGTTTTGATGGCCGTTGATATAAGCAATGGAGAGCTCGCTGATAAACTCAACGTCAAGCATTCTTCTTACATCGTTCGGGGAGAAGATGGTTAGTGATGTCCATTCGTCCCAGTTAGAAATGGAATTCATTAATTCAATGAATGGGCCCCAATATGTAGCCTGTCTTAACTCCTGCTTGTTAAGAGACACTACGTTCCGGTTTAGCCTCTGGAATATCTTTCTGAGTTGGTTTTCGTCCATTTCGGGAAGTTGCCGAACAATGAAGTCGTATTGATAGATTTTCTTTTTGTCCGAAGGAGCAAGGTCTTCGAAACCCATGTCGGCCCAATCTGGGCTGTCTTTTGCATCCAGGGTAAACTTGCCTTCTAGAAATTCTAAGACTGCTCTTAATCGTTGTTGTCCGTCAACTACTATATAGGAAGCTAATCCTAAGTCATTTACTGTATCTTGCATGTAAACTTCAGGGATTGGTAATCCTGATAGTATTGTATCTATTAGGAAGCTCTTCTGCCTATCAACCCATACGGGATTTCTTTGAAATGGAGGCTTCATATGCAGCTCTCCATCGTCGTGTGCTTTTTTTAGCCAATGAACGTTTCTTGTCGTAGTGTTGAGGAATGATTTGCTCAATTCTTATCCTCCAAAATCTTATCTCTTAATTTTGCTAGATTTGCTGTCTGATACTCGGTCAATGATTCAAAGTCTCGATAGATGCGGGCATTAATTTCTCTACCTTCAGTAGGAAATATTTCTGACATTTTGGAGAACGCTTCGAACCACTGTTTACCGAATGGTAGCTTTGTTAGAAGACTCTTCGTGTCAAATGTTCCCCAATAAATTAGGCGCTTTCTATGGTCTTCGAGAGATTGGCGTTGCTTTTGGTTCAGGCTGTACATTTCTGTACCTATGTTCCTGATTGTATGCCATGCTAGCTCAAAGTGATGTCGTGAAATTATAGCTATATCTATGTCTGAGTCTTCGTTGAAAACGCGGAAACCTTTTGATGGATTTAAGCTAAAACCTAAGCATGAGCTTCCGATAATTGATATGGCTTTCCCGTCTACGTTTATCAGGTTGGATAATTCTGATTTCCATTGAACGTAGCTCGCTTGTTTTTCTTCGAAAATGTAAGGGGTTCTATCAATAACCCATTCCTGAGCAACGTTCTTTAAGCTTTTCTTTTGGAGCTCATTGCAAAAGGTGTCAAACATTATATAAATCTTTCTTTTCTCTGCGTCTTTATAGTCGTGCTGTGCACCTTAGCTTTTTTTACCTTCAAAGTTTTTCCGCCTTCTCTGGAGCCACCTTTCCAAAACTTTCCTGGTTACTGCTATCCCTCGGCGCGACTGTCTAACTTTGAGTTCACTTCGTCATAGTCTGGGCTGGTTTGCCCGATCTCTGGTGCAACCTTTCCGCTTATGAGTCAGTAGCCGTACTGAGGGAACACCCTTTCCAGTACCTCCAGCTCGTTGGTGCTTATCCGGATATTCCTGTAGCGCACGCTCTTCCATCTAGCGTGGACGATATCGCTCTCTCTGATAAGACGGTCAAACCCTGCTTTAGAGATTAACTGCTTAGCTCGATCTTCGAT
Source organism: Marinobacter sp. JSM 1782161 (assembly GCF_011421605.1). Taxonomy (NCBI): domain Bacteria; kingdom Pseudomonadati; phylum Pseudomonadota; class Gammaproteobacteria; order Pseudomonadales; family Marinobacteraceae; genus Marinobacter; species Marinobacter sp. JSM 1782161. The sequence goes on along the minus strand of NZ_WSSA01000003.1, from coordinate 630,610 downwards.
TGATTCCATATTGATCTAAAAACACGCATGTGAGCGATGGGTAAATTATTTACCAAAGGCGAAAGGTTTGCTATCGCGGTCTTAAGTTAAAATATTGTACTGCCAAAATGTACCTTTTGACCGGTTTTAGACGTTTTTGACCTATGCCCATGATAGACGACGAGCTGAGCCAGCGCATCAAAGACCTCAACTGGCCCCCGATGATGGAGTGGCGCGAGTTCGCCGACTGGGTCCGCGTAGAGCAGGGTGCTGTCGAAGGCTGGGTAAAGCGCGCCTACATCCCGACCGTCAAGATTGGTCGTCACCGCATGGTCAACATCGTCCGCCTGCTGGAACAAATGGACGCGGAGGAACTGTGATGGACCACGCCGAACTCAACGCCATCTTCTGGCAAGCCGTCAAAGCCTGGGAACAGCGCGACCTGACTGGCCACAGCTCCCTGCGCATCCTGCTGCACAACGCCAGCAGCCGGGGCACCCACAAACGCACCGCGATGCGCCTGCACCACCTGCTGGCCGACTACGTGTGCGCCTGCCCCAGCGAAGTGATCCCATTCGCCGCCTACGCCATGCAGCGGGCCTGCAAAGCCCTCAAGGGCCTGGACGTCGACTTCACCCGCATCGCCCGGGAACAGGCCATCGACACCGTCCACCGCGTCGGCGTCAACCTCATGACGTTGGGCGAACGCGGCGCCGCCATCGACAGCGCCATCAAACTCGAAGGCATGCGCGACGCCTACCACGGCCTCGACAGCCGCCTGCATCAAAAAGCGTCCGACGCCCAGATGGACCTGCTCCAACGCGTCCAACAGCTCGACACAACCGTTTCCCACGCCTTCCAGGCGCATCCTTCAACCGAGAATCTGACCCTGACTTGCCTGGAGGTCTTTTCACAACCCTGAGCCAGCGCCTCGAGCAACTGCCCCAGGTGCGGACCGACCTGCTGGACGACTACCTCGCCCGCAGCAAATCGGCGTTCACCGACGCCCTACTGACCGAACTGGAACGCCAGCACTGCCACAGCCCGGCCTTCGACCGTCTGATCACCCTGCGCGACGCCTGGGACCGAGGCCCGTTGGATCGAAGCCGAGTCCGTCACGCAATCGTCCTTCCTGCCGGGTAAGGTTATGTTCCGGGATACGAAGAGCGGAAAGAGTCGAACCGTGCCGATCGACAAGGATCTGCAGAAAGAGTTGCTGACGGATGCACTGCCAGGACCAGGGCGGATGTTCTTATAGTGCCGGTCGGCATCCCGCAAAGCCTACAAACGATGTGGCCTCAACACGCCGAGTTAGTTGATGCACGTCCTGCGTCATACCTTCGCCAGTCACTCCATGATGAACGGGGGAGATCTGCTGACCCTCAAGCACATCCTGGAGCATGGCAACATAACCATGACTATGCGCTACGCGCACCTTGCGCCCGACCTCCTGGAGTCTGCGGTTAAGCTTGGACCGGTCACCTTCTTGAGACTGAGCTAGAACAGCGTGATGCTATGACGCTAAAGATGTGTTGAGATTTATGCAATCTGTTTTAAGGTTTGCAAAAAAATGGGGCGTAGATAGCGGAGGGGCAGGCATTTCACATTCGAAGTCACCGTTTCAGATTTTATATTTTTTGTTGAAAGAGTTTGTTCTTACGTGTGGGGCTGTTGTCGCGGTAGGCGTGACGACTTCTTTGATATGTCTGCCTTATTTCGCCGCCTTTGCTGCTGTTGTCTGGCTCTTGTCGAAGATCTTTTCATGACGCTTGCCGAAAGAAGCGTACCGGTACGATTTCCAGAATAATGTTTAGGGGGGTAAAAAGGGGCAGCCAATAAAAAAGGGTTACGGTGTTAACCGTAACCCTCTGATATCTGGTAGCAAGGGGCGGAGTCGAACCGCCGACCCCGGCATTATGAGTGCCGTGCTCTAACCAGCTGAGCTACCTTGCCATCCCGTTGGAAGCGCAAACCGCTCTCAACGAGGCGCGTATTCTCGGGATTTTGCGGCGGGCTGTCAACCCCTTTTCCGGGAATTGGCGGAGCGATGTGGCAACGCTGTTTTGCTTGCTCAAAATTTGCCCGGATTGCGGGCTGTCAGCGGCTTGCAGCGCCGTTCGGTGCAACGGCAGTCAGGCTCAGGATAACGCCATCATGCTCGCTGTACAGGCCCTCCAGCTCGGCGCCTGCGCGCCAGTCGTTCGATAGGGTCTTGAGCAATCGCAGTTGGCTGGAGCCGTCCCCGGACAGGCTCACAAGCTCGGCATCGTGAAAGTAGAAGCGCTGGCCGGTGATCGGGTTGAGAGCCTTGAACAGACTTTCCTTGAGGGAAAAGGCCAGAGTGAGGCAGTGGCCGGGTGTGTCGGCCAGCTCGCGCCCGAATCTCCGCTGTTCGTCCGGGGTGAGGATTTCCCGCGCCAGGCGTTGCGCGCGGCGGTCGCTCATGGGGACTTCGGCGTCCAGCCCCAGGCCCTGATAGGCATCGCGGTGTCCGGCGATAACGGCGGCGTAGCCGTGGCTGTGGGTGATGGAGCCAACGCAGGCATCGGGCCACTGTGGGGCGCGGTCGGCGCCGGTGGCGGGCACGCTGGCGATGCCGGTGACCTGTTGCAGCACGTGACGGGCGCAGAGGCGGCCGGCCAGGTATTCCGTGCGGCGCTTGGCGGCGGCGGTGCGGACGTTCTCGGGGGGCTCGATGCCGCAGCGCTCGAAGTCGTCGTCGCTCAGGGCGTCCGGATTGAAGGAGAGGGTGGTGAAAGCCAGCCCCGGCAACCGTTGGCTCCAGGGCCAGCGGTCGTCTCCGGGGCGGCAGCAGGCGGGCAGGGAAGTCATCGGGGACATCCCTGTACCGGCTTATACGTTAAAGCGGAAGTGAATGACATCGCCGTCATGAACGATGTAGTCCTTGCCTTCCAGGCGCCATTTGCCAGCTTCCTTGGCGCCCTGTTCGCCGTTGTTTTCGACGAAGTCGTCGTAGGCCACCACTTCGGCGCGGATGAAGCCTTTCTCGAAGTCGGTGTGGATCACGCCGGCCGCCTGCGGGGCGGTGGCGCCGACCTTGACGGTCCAGGCGCGGACTTCCTTCACGCCGGCGGTGAAGTAAGTCTGCAGACCCAGCAGGTCGTAACCGGCGCGGATCACGCGATCCAGGCCCGGTTCTTCCATGCCCATCTCTTCCAGGAAGACGCTCTTCTCGTCCTCTTCCAGCTCGGCGATCTCCGCTTCCATCTTGTTGCAGATGGGGACGACCACGGCGTTCTCTTCCTCGGCGATCTTGCGGACCGCGTCCAGGTGCGGGTTGTTCTCGAAGCCGTCCTCGTTGACGTTGGCGATGTACATGATCGGCTTCACGGTCAGCAGGCACAGCTCGCGGATCAGCGCCATGGTGTCGGCGTCCAGGTTCATGCTGCGGACCGGCTTGCCTTCGTTCAGTACCGGCAGCAGGGACTGGAAGACTTCCAGCTGGGCCTTGGCGGTCTTGTCACCGCTCTTGGCCACGCGCTCGACGCGCTTGACGCCTTTTTCGACCGTTTCCAGGTCGGCCAGCGCCAACTCGGTGTTGATGATCTCGATGTCCGCCGCCGGGTCCACTTTATTGGCGACGTGGATGACGTTGTCGTCCTCGAAGCAGCGCACGACCTGGGCGATGGCGTCGGTCTGGCGGATGTTGGCCAGGAACTGGTTGCCCAGGCCTTCCCCTTTGGAGGCACCGGCCACCAGGCCCGCGATGTCCACGAACTCCATGGTGGTGGGGATGACGTTCTGGGGTTTAACGATTTCCGCCAGTTTGTTCAGGCGCGGGTCCGGCATGCCCACCACGCCCGCGTTGGGCTCGATGGTGCAGAACGGGAAGTTTTCAGCCCCGATCCCGGCTTTGGTCAGCGCGTTGAACAGGGTGGATTTGCCGACGTTGGGCAGGCCGACGATGCCGCAGTTGAAACCCATGAAAGCCTCTGCTGGATGTGAAAATGTGGAATCGTTGAAAACGTCGAATTATACCGATGTGGTGGCACGGGTGCGACTCCGCGCGGTGCACGCTTCGACGGTGGTTGCGGGTGGAATCAGGCGTCCGGACGAACGCTGTGAAGCGCGTTCATGGCCTTGGGCATCTGCCCGTTGAGCGCGTCCGGCAGGACCCGCATGATCTCGTGGCTGATGTTGTCCAGGTGCGTGGCGTCGGACTTGGTCAGCCGGCCGAGCACGTAACCGGTCACGCGGCGGCTGTCGCCGGGATGGCCGATGCCGATGCGCAGTCGGTGAAATTCTTTGGTGCCCAGGTGGGCGATGATGTCCCGCAGACCGTTGTGACCGCCGTGGCCGCCGTCTTTCTTGAGCTTGGCGGTGCCGGGCGGCAGGTCCAGTTCGTCGTGGGCGACGAGGATCTGCTCGGGCTTGATCTTGAAGAAGTCCGCCAGGGCCTTAACGGATTGGCCGCTGCGGTTCATGAAGGTGGTGGGGTTCAGCAGGTGCAGGTCGAGACCCTGCCACTGAACGCGGGCGTACAGCCCGTGGTACTTCTTTTCCGGACGAAGACTCTGGCCCGCTTCACGGGCCAGAGCTTCCACGAAGAGGGCGCCGGCGTTGTGACGGGTGTTCTCGTAATCCGCACCGGGATTACCCAGACCCACCACCATGACAATTGACTGCGACATGTGCCAGCGCCCCGGGAGTAATTACTCCTGACCTTCGCCTTCTTCACCTTCGCCTTCGGCGTCCTCGGCTTCGTCAGCCTTGGTGCCCTTGGGCAGGTGAACGGAGACAACCGCCTGGTCGTGGTCTTCGCCCTGCAGCAGAGCGGCAACCTGGACGCCTTTCGGCAGCTTCAGATCGCTCAGGTGCAGCGTCTGGTCCATCTGGACGTCGGTCATGTCGACTTCGATGAACTCAGGCAGGTTCTGCGGCAGACAGATCACTTCCACTTCGTTCAGCTGGTGGTTGACCGCGCCACCCTGCAGCTTGACGACCGGTGCGGTGTCTTCGTTGATGAAGTGCAGCGGTACGTTGACGTGGATCTCGTGGTCCTTGTCGACGCGCAGGAAGTCAGCGTGGGTCAGGATCGGCTTGTACGGGTGGCGCTGCAGATCCTTCAGGATGACGCTTTCTTTCTTGCCGTCCACTTCCAGGGTCAGGATGTGAGAGAAGAACGCTTCGTTTTCCAGCGCCTTCTTCAGATCGTTGTGCCACAGGGAGATGGACTGCGCGTCCTTGTCACCGCCGTAAACGACAGCCGGAATTTTACGTTCTTCGCGACGCAGGCGGCGGCTCGCACCTTTCCCCTGGTCGTCACGAAGGAATGCTTCGAGAACAAAATCTTGGGCCATGGTCATAAACCTCAGTATTCACCGTTGCCGACTCGCGACCAAGTCCGGCAGGGTGGTTTCAATGATTCCCGGAAGTCAGCCGTAACCATTTTCCGGGTGCTTAAACAAACAAGGAGCCGATAACGGCCCCATGCTTGAATCCTGTCGGCTTTCTGTCTTGGAAAGCCTTTTAAAACGCGGGCTTACCCGAGTGATTACTCGAACAGCGCGCTGATCGATTCTTCGTTGCTCACGCGACGGATCGACTCGGCGAGCAGTCCCGCCATTCCAAGCGGGCGGATTCTATCACACTTGCGCACTTTTTCATCCAGCGGGATGGTGTCACAAACCACGAGTTCGTCCAGTTGCGAGGCGTTGATGTTCTCAATCGCCGGGCCGGACAGAACCGGGTGGGTGATGTAGGCCACGACCCGGGAGGCGCCGTGCTCTTTGAGCGCGTTGGCGGCCTTGCACAGGGTACCGGCGGTATCGACGATGTCGTCCACCAGGATGCAGGTCTTGTCCTGCACGTCACCGATGATGTGCATCACCTGGGACACGTTCGCCTTCGGGCGACGTTTGTCGATGATAGCCAGGTCGGCGTCGTTCAGGCGCTTGGCCACGGCCCGGGCGCGAACCACGCCGCCGACGTCCGGTGATACAACGATGAAGTTGTCGAAGCGCTGACGTTCGATGTCGTCGAGCAGGACTGGAGTGGCGTAGATGTTGTCGACCGGAATGTCGAAGAAACCCTGGATCTGATCGGCGTGCAGGTCGACGGTCAGGACCCGGTCGATGCCGATGCTGGTGATCATGTCCGCGACGACCTTGGCGCTGATCGACACCCGGGTGGAGCGCACGCGGCGATCCTGTCGGGCGTAGCCATAATAGGGAACGACGGCTGTGATGCGCGTGGCGGATGCTCGACGCAGAGCGTCGGTCATGACCATCAACTCCATCAGGTTGTCGTTGGTCGGGTAGCAGGTCGGCTGGATGATGAAGACATCATGACCGCGGACATTTTCGTTGATTTCAACGGTGGTTTCGCCATCGCTGAATTTGCCGACGGTCGCTTCTCCCAACGGGATGTGCAACTTCTGGGCGATATTACGGGCGAGTTCCGGATGGGCGTTACCGGCGAAGATCATTAACTTGGACACGACGGAGTCCTTCTCAGTTTCAGCGTTGTGTTCAGAAGAAGCGGGAGAAAGGTGGCTGGGGTGGCAGGATTCGAACCTGCGCATGACGGGATCAAAACCCGTTGCCTTACCACTTGGCGACACCCCAGTATCGTGCTTTTTCGGCATCATTCCAGCTCTGTCAGCTTTGTGTGAAGCGGTGAAGCGTTCACCCCTCTTGTGACGAACCCGGTGATGCCGGAGGGTCTGCTAGCCCAAACTTCGAGGGCTTTGGATTCTGTTGGGAAACGTCCAAAAATGCAAGCCCCGGTTCCGGTTAATCTTGCAGGTCCGAATTGTGAAAGCCAGTCCAGACTTTTCCTAACCTCGGGATACAGTTTACAGACTGTATCCTCACAGTCGTTTCGGTACCTCGAGGCGTCTCCCTCAAAAGCGGGGCGTATTGTGCTCGGGGGCGTGTTGCGTGTCAACCCTTCCTGCGAAAAAATCTTGCCGGTGTTGATCTCGCAGTCCGGTTTGGCCACCACGAACCAGTCTTCCGGGGGATGAACCGGGCTCAGCTTTTCCCCCACGCCCTGGGCGAAGGCGGCGAATCCGCGCACGAAAACGGGCACGTCGGCGCCCAGTTGCAGGCCAATCTCCGCCAGGCGGTCGATGGACAGCGCCAGGCCCCAGAAATGGTTGAGGCCGAGCAGGGCGGTGGCGGCGTCCGAGCTGCCGCCACCGATGCCGCCGCCCATCGGCAGTCGCTTGGTCAACTGGATGTGCACGCCGGGCAGGTTACGGCCCGCCTCGGCCTGCAGCTTCCGCGCGGCGCGCAGGATCAGGTTGTGTTCGTCCGGCACGCCGGGCAGGGCCGGGGACAGGACGACGTCGTGTCCGTCGGCGGGCCCGAACGCCAGCTCGTCCCCGTACTCGAGAAACTGGAACACGGTTTCCAGCTCGTGGTAGCCGTCGTCCCGTCGTCCGGTGATGTGCAGGAACAGGTTCAGCTTGGCCGGTGCTGGCAGGGAAAAGCTCATCGCGCTGTTCCCAGTGGCTGCCACTGGGTGATCACCAGACGGATGCGGCGCTCGCCCTTGAGTGCGGTGATCCGCGCCGGCAATTCCGGGTAGTCGTCGATGAATCGGTTCCAGCGATCGAAGCGGATGTCCCAGCCCTGCTGGCGGATGGCCGCGAGCTGGTCCTGCTGGTCGAACAGCAGTTCGAAGTCACCCTCCGGCGCCGGCAGGCCGCGAATCCACCAGGTCAGGCTGTCCAGCGGGAACTGCCAGCCGGTGGCGGCCTCCACCAGTGACTGGGGATCCGACGACCGATAGATCTCGCCGTCGGAGGTGGTCAGGGTCAGGAAGCCGGGCATGCCCTGCAGTTCGGTGCGCCCCATACCGAGAAACGCGGAGGACAGCAGCAGGTGGTACTGCTCGTCCACCTGGCGCCACTGATTGATCACGGCGGAACCGCTGTCCTCCGGCTGGCGCACCGCGAGCTTGCCTTGTAATTCCCAGCGGCTGAAGCCGGTCAGCGTCTCGCTGCGCTGGGCCCAGTCCGCCGGTGGCTGGCGGGTCAGGCCATCCGGCAAGGGTTCCCGGGGAACACTGGCGCAGGCGGCCAGCAGCAGGGTCAGGGCCATACCGGAAAAACATCGGGCTGTGCGGAACAACGACATCAGAGTGATTGCTCCTCACCCAGGCGCTCCATGGTGGCCGGGATCTGCGTGTCGTCGGGATGTTCGTCCAGGGCGCGGCGCCAGATCACCCGGGCCTGCTCCTGCTCGCCGTTGACATAGAGCGCCTCGCCGTAGTGGGCGGCCACTTCCGGATCGGGGAAGGCGAGGTAGGCCTGGCGCAGGTAGTCGATTGCCTGCGCGATGTTGCCCAGCTTGAAGTGCACCCAGCCCATGCTGTCGAGAATGGCCGGGTTATCCGGCTCCAGTTTCAGGGCTTTCTCCAGCAGTTGGCGGGCCTCCGCATAGCGTTCGGTGCGCACGGTGAGAATGTAGCCCAGGGCGTTGAGGGCGACGGCGTTCTCCGGTTCGTTGTCGAGGATCTGGCGCAGGTCAGCCTCGGCTTCCTCGGTGCGGTTCATTTCGTCGAATAGCATAGCGCGGGCGTAGCGGATGCGACTGTTGTCCGGGAAAGTCTGCAGCGCTTCTGTGGCGGCTCCCAGAGCATCGGCGTTCTGCTCCAGGTCCAGCAGGGTGTTCACTTCAATCAGCCAGAGACTTTCGGCGGCATCCGGCATCTGCTCGCGCAAGGTCCGCAGATCACGCAAGGCGCCGTCCAGGTCGTCGTTGGCGCCGCGCAGGTGGGTGGCGCGGGACAGTGCCGGCAGGAAATGCGGGCCTTCGCCCACCTGCTGGTACTGGGCGATGGCTTCATCCACGTTGTTATGCTCGTCGGCGATGCGGCCCAGGTAGTAGTGGGCCTCGTCCAGATGCTCGCCGTCTTCAACCAGTTGCTGCAGCGATGCCCGGGCCGGTTTGACGTGGCCGTTCTCCAGCGCCACCAGGGCATAGGACAGGCGCAGGCTGGGCTCGTCCGGGAAGCGGTTGGTCAGCGCTTCGAACTGGTCCTCGGCGGCCTGCATCTGCTGTTCCTCTATCAGCATGCGGCCATAGAGGGTGCCCAGTTTGCGGTTGTCCGGATAGCGGCGGGACTGGTGACGCAGGTAGTCCAGCGCTTCCTGGGATTGGCCTGTCTGGTAGAGCAGGTCGCCGCGTAGGATGATCGCCGGCTGGAAAGGCTCGCCGTCGGATTCGTCCAGCAGCGGTTCCAGTTTGGTGAGCGCGGCATCGAACTGACCCTGGTTTTTCAGGAGCAGGGCGATGCCGTACTGGATTTCTTCGTTATCCGGGTGGCGGGTTTCCAGGTCGCGGTAGAGTCGCAGCAGTTCGGCCTGGTCCTCGGCCGGCAGGCGGGCGGAAATCGCGGCCAGATCGTCGAAGTCCGCGTCCTCGCCCTGGGCCAGTATCTGCTCCATGTGGTAGAGCGCCAGGTCGAAGTCCTTGTGGCGCACGTACTGGATGGCGGCCACGCGATGGGCGTCGAGGCTGTCCGGTTCAACGTCCAGCCACAGGTTGGCCAGTTCGAGCTGGGCGTTGTCGCTGTTGAGTGACTGGGCGATGCGCATGGCCCGCTTGATGACGCCCAGATCGCGGGAAGACTTGGCGGCCTCCACATAGTTGACCAGGGTCACGTCGTAGCGGCCACGCTGGGCGGCCACTTCGGCGGCCAGCAGGCTATAGAGAGTGTCCTGGTCGAAATCGGCGTAGTCGATGGGGGGCTCTTCGGCCGGGGCGGCCGCATCCTGCGCCGCCATACTGTCTTCCGCTTGTTCGCTGTCGGACAGGCTGGCACAGCCGGCCAGCCCCAGTGCCAGCATCAGGGCAGCAACAGGGAATACGCGTGTCTTGGGGATGTGTCCGGTGGCCATTGGCTTGGGGAACCTCTGATTGAGTACGATCCTTTGAAGAGAGGTCTGTCAGCAAGTCCCTGAAAAAGTTCGGTAGAACTTCGCCGAACGACCTGCCGAGCTGTGCCGGTTATAATGGCATAAGGGTCTTGGCTTGCCCAATGACCGTTTTCTCATACGCCTGGGTCGGTCTCGTCGTGTGCGGTTAAAGGGTGCCCGAGTCGGCCCCGGCCCCGGAGCGCAAGCATCGCCTGACACGCATCGGATCCATGGTCAGGAAGCATGGATAGAAAACGTGGATAGATAAACTGGATCGGATAGATAGGTGATATTGCGGAAGGCGGCGGGTGGCGCTGCCGATTTGCCGTCGCTAGAATGATCGGCAGGTTGTTTTTTATACCCGAATCTTCTTGGAAGGCTACAGGTTTATCGCGGATTCATGGCATTACTGACGCTGGGCATCAATCACCGGACGGCTCCGCTGGAATTGCGGGAGCGAGTCGCCTTTACTCCCGAGACCATGGCGGAGGCCTTCTCGGCGTTGACGGTGGCGGTTGGCGTCAAGGAAGCCGCGATCCTCTCCACCTGTAACCGCACCGAGCTTTACCTGGCCGCCGAGGACGACTGCGCCGATACCGTGATCCAGTGGCTGGCGGGATTCCATGACATGGACCCGGCCGATTTGGCGGAAGCCTTCTATATACACGCCAACGGCGACGCCGTGCGCCATATGATGCGCGTCGCCTGCGGCCTGGACTCCATGGTGCTGGGCGAGCCCCAGATTCTGGGCCAGCTCAAGGACGCCTACGCCACCGCCCGCGCCCACAGCGCCAGCGGTTCGCTGCTGGCGCGGCTGTTTGAGCAGAGCTTCTCGGTGGCCAAGCGCGTGCGCACCGAGACCTCCATCGGCGAAAACCCGGTCTCCGTGGCCTACGCGGCGGTGAGCCTGTCGCGCCACATCTTTTCCGACCTGCGCAAGAACAAGGCCCTGCTCATCGGCGCCGGCCAGACCATCGAGCTGGTGGCCCGACATCTGCGCGAAGCGGGCGTGCCGGACATCATCGTTGCCAACCGCACGCTGGAGCGCGCGCAGGCCGTGGCCAGTGAATACGACGGGCACGGTATCCTGCTTTCCGACATTCCAGAGCACCTGCCCGGTGTGGACATCGTGATCGCCTCGACCGCGAGCCAGTTACCGGTGCTCGGTAAAGGTGCGGTCGAGCGGGCGCTGAAAGTACGCAAACACAGACCCTATTTCATGGTGGATATTGCTGTACCCAGAGACATCGAGCCGGAAGTGAGCCAGCTCGACGACGTCTATCTCTACACCGTCGATGACTTGCGTCAGGTGATCGAGGAGAACCTGCGTTCCCGCGAGGGCGCCGCCCGTGAAGCGGAGCGCCTGATCGAGTCCGGCGTCGAGGAATTCCAGTACCAGTTGCGGGCGCTGGATGCGGTGTCCACCCTCAAGCAGTACCGCCAGCACGCCGAGGACCTGCGGGATCGCGAGGTGGAACGGGCCCTCAAGGCGCTGCGCAATGGCGGCGACCCCGAGACCCTGTTGCGCAGCCTGGGCCGAGGCCTGACCAACAAACTGCTGCACGAGCCGTCGGTGCAGGTGCGCCGCGCGGCGGCCGAGGGGCGCCCGGAAATTACCCACTGGTTGCGTGAGCTGCATCAACTGGGGCGCTCTGAAGACGGCAAGCCGGTCGAACCGCGCGTGTCGCTCAAGCCGGTGCCGACGGACAAGCGCGCCGCCGAGCCCGATACTGCGTCTCACACCCCATTCAATGATAAGATCTGATCACGATTTTTTCCGGGCCCGCCCAGGGTCCGCTGATCTGGACGCTTCATGAAACCTTCGATTCAGACCAAACTCGACCGGCTCGTCGACCGGTTCGAGGAAGTGAGCGCATTGCTCAGTGACCAATCCGTGATCACCAATCAGGACCTGTTCCGCGACCTGTCCAAGGAGTTCGCCGAAATCGAGCCGGTGGTCGAATGCTACAAGGCCTACCAGCGTGCCAATGACGACGTGGCGGAGGCTCGCGAGTTGATCCGCGATGGCGACGCCGACATGCGCGAGATGGCCGAGGAAGAGTTGGCCAGCGCGGGTGCCCGAGTTGAGGAACTGGACCAGGAACTGCAACGGCTGATGATGCCGCGTGATCCGGACGACGGTAAAAACGCCTTCCTGGAGATCCGCGCCGGCACCGGCGGCGACGAGGCGGCCCTGTTCGCCGGCGACCTGTTCCGCATGTACAGCCGCTTTGCCGAGACCCGCGGCTGGAAAGTGGAAGTGATCAGCGAAAGCCCGGGCGAACACGGCGGTTATAAAGAGATCATCACCCGCGTCGCCGGCGACCAGGTTTACGGCGCGCTCAAGTTCGAGTCGGGCGCCCATCGGGTGCAGCGGGTGCCGGAAACCGAATCCCAGGGCCGCATCCATACCTCCGCCTGCACCGTGGCGGTGATGCCGGAAGCGGACGAGGCGGACGCCATCGAGATCAACAAGGCGGACCTGCGGGTGGACACCTTCCGCGCGTCCGGTGCCGGCGGTCAGCACGTCAACAAGACCGACTCGGCGATCCGCATCACCCACCTGCCCACCGGCATCGTGGTGGAGTGTCAGGACGAGCGTTCCCAGCACAAGAACCGCGCCAAGGCCATGAGCCTGCTGTCGGCGCGTTTGCAGGATGCCGAGACCGAGCGCCAGCAGCAGTCCGAGGCCGCCCAGCGCAAGAGCCTGGTGGGCAGCGGCGACCGCTCCGAGCGCATCCGCACCTACAATTTTCCCCAGGGCCGGGTCACCGATCACCGCATCAACCTGACCCTCTACAAGCTGGACGAAGTCATCGCCGGCGACCTCTCCCCGGTGATCGGACCGCTGCAGCAGGAGCGTCAGGCAGAACTGCTGGCCAGCCAGGCCGATGAATGACCGGTCGGCCACGGTCGCATCACTGCTGAGCAATGCCGCCGTGCGCATCGGCGGCGACTCGCCGCAACTGGACGCGGCGCTGTTGCTGGAAGCGGTGCTGGACCGCACGCCCACCTGGTTTCGCACCTGGCCGGAGCACCCGGTCGGGCCCGCCGATGTGGCCCGCTTCGACGCGCTGGTCGACCGGCGCGTTGCCGGCCATCCGGTGGTGCATCTGCTGGGTCACCAGGGCTTCTGGTCCCTGACCCTGCAGGTCAACGAACACACCCTGATCCCCCGTCCCGACACCGAATGCCTGGTTGAAGCCGCGCTGGCCCTGACGTTGCCGGTGGACGCCGCGGTGATCGATCTGGGCACCGGGACCGGCGCCATTGCCCTGGCTCTGGCCACCGAGCGGCCCGGCTGGCAGGTGAGTGCGACCGACGTGGTGCCCGATGCAGTGGCCCTGGCGACGGACAACGCCCGCGAGCTGGCGCTGCCCGTGACCGTTTACCAGAGCCGCTGGTTTGAGGATCTCGCCCCTGCGCGCTTTCACCTGATCGTCAGCAATCCGCCGTACATCGAGGCGGACGACCGTCATCTGGAGGTGGGCGATGTGCGCTTCGAGCCGGCCTCGGCGCTGGTGGCGGGAGACGATGGCCTGGACGATATCCGCACGATCGTCCGGCAGGCGCCGGACTGGCTGCACACCGGCGGCTGGTTGATGCTGGAGCACGGCTACAACCAGGGTGAAGCGGTCCGCGCGCTGCTGAGCGAAAGAGGGTTTGCAGATGTAGGCACCGGGCGGGACTATGGCGGCAACGACCGGTTCAGCCTGGGGCGCTGGCCATAGCCGACAGTAAACAGGACAAACGTGATGCTGACTGACGACGAACTCATGCGCTACAGCCGCCAGTTGCTGTTGCCGCAGCTGGATGTGGCGGGCCAGATCCGCCTCAAACAGAGCCGGGTGCTGGTGGTTGGTGCCGGAGGCCTGGGCTGCCCGGTGGCCCTGTATCTGGGCGGCGCGGGCGTCGGCCATCTGGTGCTGGCGGACGACGACCGGGTGGAAATCGCCAACCTGCAGCGTCAGGTGGCTTTCCGCCAGTCGGACATTGGCGCGTCCAAGGCGGAGAGCCTGGCGCGGCAGATCCGCGGGATGAATCCGGACATTCAGGTAGACGCCGTGGCCGAGCGGCTGTCCGGTGAGGCCCTGGCGCAACAGGTGGCGTCCGCGACTCTGGTGGTCGACTGCACCGATAACTTCGACACCCGTTTTGCCATCAATCGTGCCTGCGTCGAGGCTGGCGTACCGCTGGTGTCCGGCGCGGCGATTCGCGGGGAGGGGCAGGTCAGCGTGTTTGATAGCCGCTCGCCGGATCGTCCCTGCTACCAGTGCCTGTACCCGGACAGCGGCGACGAGGACCTGCGCTGTTCCGAGGCCGGTGTGATCGGCCCGCTCGTCGGCCTGATTGGCGCCTGCCAGGCCATGGAAGCCATCAAGGTCATCGCCGGTGTCGGAGAATCCCTGACCGGTCGCCTGCTGCTGCTGGACGCCTGGCGCATGGAATGGCGCGAGATGAAGCTGGCTCGGGACCCGGCGTGCCCCATCTGTGGGCCGGCCCATAGCGGTGGCGCACTCGAATAAGGCAGAGGTACGGCTTTGTGCGTTCCGCTGGTGCGGAACGCGCGGGTCCAGGCGGGCAATAACAAACCGCTGAACCCGTCCCTGCGCCGATTTGGCGCAACTGGTATGTGGCTTGCTTTCTCTTCCGCTGTATCTCCACTCCGGGAAAGGCTGTTGGCAAGGGCGTCACTGCTTGGAAGGTGAGTGATGTCCTTTATGAGGACAGTCGGTCCCGAGGGCGGCGCTCCGCGCTGGCCCGCTTTTCCCCACTCCCTTCCTGCAGACAGGCAGCCTGCCCGAGGCCATTCACGTTTGTGGTTCAAGGCAGCGTTATGTCGGAACAATCCTTCCAGTTTTTCGCGTTCCGGGGTAAGACCCGGATCCTGCATCTCAGTTGGGTCGCGTTCTTTATCAGTTTCCTGGTCTGGTTCAACCACGCCCCGCTGATGGTCACCATCCGCGAGCAGTTCAACCTGACCACCAGTGAAGTGAACACCATCCTGCTGCTGAACGTGGCGCTGACCATTCCCGCCCGCATCCTGATCGGCATGCTGGTGGATACCCTGGGCCCGCGTCGGGTCTATGCACTGGTGCTGGCGTTATCCGGCGTGTTCTGTCTGGGCTTTGCCCTGGCGGAATCCTTCGAGCAGCTGGCGCTGACCCGCTTCTTGCTGGGCTTCGTGGGCGCCGGTTTTGTGGTGGGCATCCGCCTGATCAGCGAATGGTACCCGGCCCGGGAGCTGGGTCTGGCGGAAGGCATCTACGGTGGTTGGGGCAACTTCGGTGCGGCTTTTGCCGGCCTGTCCATGCCGGCAGTGGCGCTGTTCTTCGGTGGCGATGACGGCTGGCGTTGGGCCGTTGGCACCACCGGCGTGATCGCCATGCTCTACGCCGTGGTCTTTTTCATCATGGTCAAGGACACGCCGGAAGGCTCCACCTACTTCAAGCCCAAGCGTGGCGGCGCCATGGAAGTCACCAGCAAGGGCGATTTCGTTCTCTACGTGTTGATGAACCTGCCGCTGTTCCTGGCCATGGGCCTGATTGCCTGGCAGTTGGGGCCGGCCAAGCTCGGCCTGGTGGGCGCGACCACCACCAACCTGATCTACGGGGTGATTGCCATCATGCTGGTGTTCCAGTTGGTGCGCATCTGGCAGATCAACGGTCACGTCTTCGACAAGCCGGTGCCGGCATTCGACCGCTACGCCTTCAAGCAGGTGGCGTTGCTGGACCTGGTCTATATGGCCAGTTTCGGTTCCGAGCTGGCGGTGGTGTCCATGCTGCCGCTGTACTTCCTCGACACGTTCGATATTTCACCGGTGCTGGCGGGCATGCTGGGCGGTAGCTTCGCCCTGATGAACCTGATCGGGCGTCCTGGTGGCGGCTACCTGGCGGATCGTTTCGGCCGCAAGCTGATCACCCTGGTGATGCTCGCCGGGATCAGCGTGGGCTACCTGTTGATGGGGCAGATCGACGGCGCCTGGCCGCTGCCGCTCGCGGTGCTGCTGGTGCTGTTCTGCTCGGTGTTCGTGCAGGGCGGCTGCGGGGCGGTCTACGCCTCGGTGCCCCTGGTCAAGCGACGCCTCACCGGGCAGGTAGCCGGCATGGCCGGTGCCTACGGCAACGTCGGCGGGGTGATCTTCCTGGTGGTGTTGGCGCAGGTGTCGCCGGCCGTGTTCTTCTTCGTGCTGGGCGCCGTGGCCCTGGCGATCCTGGTGCTGGTGGCGGTGTTTATGGACGAACCCAGCCCGCAGACCAGCGAAGTCATGCCTGACGGCTCGGTGCGGATGATCGAGGTGCCATGAGCGGACGACTGCAGGTGCGCCTGGGCCAGCACAGCGCGGCCGGGCGCAAGCCGGAAAACCAGGACAGCCTGGGCGCCCGCTACCCGGAAGGCGAGGCGCTGGCGCTGAAGGGCGTGGCGGCGGTGATCGCCGACGGCGTCAGTGCCTCCAGCGCTGGCCGCGAGGCGGCGGAAGCCTGCGTCAAAGGTTTCCTGCACGATTACTACAGCACGCCGGATTCCTGGAGCGTGGAAACCTCCGCCAGCCGTGTGCTGGGCGCCCTCAACCGCTGGTTGCATGGCCGCGGCCAGGCGCGTCACGGCAGCGGCAGCGCCATGGTCTGCACCTTCAGCGGCCTGGTGATCAAGAACAACCGGGCCTACGTGTTCCACGTCGGCGACAGCCGCGTGTACCTGCTGCGCGGTGGCGATCTGGAATGTCTCACCCAGGACCATCATGTGGTGATGGGTACGTCGCGCCAGGCGCTGTCCCGCGCCATGGGCGTGGAGCTGAACGTGGAGATCGACGCGCGCCGGTTGACGCTGGAGCCGGGGGACCGGCTGATCCTCACCACCGACGGCGTGCATGGCGTGTTGCAGCGAGCGGAGCTGATCGAGGGCGCGTCCATCGACGATCCCGAAACCGGCGCCGAGTGGCTGGTGACCCACGCACTGGAAGCGGGCAGCAACGACAACCTCAGCGCCCAGGTGGTGGCTGTGGATCACCTGCCGGCCCAGGATCTGGACGCCCACTACGAGCGGCTCAGCGAACTCCCGTTCCCGCCGCCGTTGCGGCCGGGCCAGTCCCTGGACGGCTACCGCATCATCCGCGAGATCCACGCCAGCCGACGCACCCACGTTTACCTGGCGTCGCCGGACGACGGCCGGCCGCTGGTGATCATGAAAACCCCGTCCCCCAATTTCCAGGATGATCCCGCTTACATCGACCGTTTCCTCACCGAGGCCTGGGTGGCGCGTCGGGTCAGCAGCCCCCACGTGGTGCGCTCGATCGAACCACCGCAGCAGCGCCAATGCCTGTATTGCCTGACCGAGTACGTGGATGGCCCCACGCTGCGGGAATGGATGAACGACCACCCGCGGCCGTCGCCGGCGGAGGTGCGTGGCATCGTGCGCCAGATCGCCGCCGGCGTGCGGGCGCTGCACCGGCTGGAAATGGTGCATCAGGATCTGAAGCCGGAAAACATCGTGATCGACCGCGACGGCACGGTGAAGCTGATCGATCTGGGCGCGGTGCGCATTCGCGGTATCGAGCAGATCGACGTGCCCTGGAACGAGGACGGCTACCTGGGCACCGAACGCTACGCGCCGCCGGAGTGCCTGGACGGCGATCGCCCCACGCCGGCGTCCGACCGCTACGCGCTGGGCGTGATCGCCTACGAGATGCTGACCGGACGGCTGCCCTACGCCCGCCCGCCGAAATCGTCGGCCCGATCGCGGCTGCGGTATCGCAGCGCCCGCGAGGTCTGTCCGGACCTGCCGGTGTGGCTCGACGCCTGCCTGGAGAAGGCCGTGGCTTTTCGGCCGGAAGAGCGCTATCCGGCGCTGTCGGAATTCCTGCAGGACTTGGCACATCCGAACCCCAAGCTGCTGCCGGATGCCAACCCGCCGCTCATGGAGCGGGTGCCCGCCGAACGCTGGCCGGTGATCGCCGTGACGTCCCTATTGCTCAACGCCGCGCTGCTGCTCTGGATTCTGGTGCACTCGAACTCTTGAGCACTAATCCTTGAGTGCCTGGAAGCGGGCAATGGCCTCCTTGCGTGAGCTTTTCAGGTCCACGATCGGGCGCACGTAGCCCTTCGGCACCGTGCCGCCGGCGGCCGGGTTGTGGATGCGCTTGTTGTCCAGGTCACGCAGCTCCGGCACGTACTGCCGGATAAAATCGCCGCGTGGATCGAAGCGCTCGCTCTGGGTGGCCGGGTTGAAGACCCGAAAGTAGGGCGCCGCGTCGGTGCCCGTGGAGGCGCTCCACTGCCAGCCGCCGTTGTTCGATGCCAGATACCCGTCCGCCAGGTTGCGCATGAACCAGGCCTCCCCCAAACGCCAGTCCAGGAACAGGTTCTTCGACAGGAACATGGCCGCCACCATGCGCAGGCGGTTGTGCATCCAGCCGGTCTGTCGCAACTGGCGCATGGCGGCGTCGACGATGGGAATACCGGTGCGGCCTTCCTGCCAGGCGGTCAGGGTCTCGCCGGCATCGTTCCAGGTCAGCGCCTCGGTTTCCGGCTTGAACGCCCGGTGCATGCTGACCCGGGGAAAGTGGTAGAGGATGTTGACGTAGAAATCGCGCCAGCAGATCTCGTTGAGCCAGGTGCGGATGCCGGTGGCGCCCGGTTGCTGTCTCAAGGCGTCCAGCCCCGCCTGCAGGCACTGGCGACCGGACAGGATGCCGCTGGCCAGGTAGGGCGAGAGCAGGCTGGTGCCGTCCACCGCGGGAAAGTCCCGATCCTCCTTGTAGCGTGCGCCACGTTCTTCCAGGAAGGCCTGCAGGGCATCGTGGGCCGCGTCCTCACCGGTTCGTACGAGCGCGGGCGGCGCGTCCCCGAACCCGTTCGGCGTGGCCGGTCGCGGCGGTGCGGCCAGTCTGGCGTTGTGCGGGGCGGGAATGGCCAGGGGGTGCGGGTGGTTCTGTTCGACCCAGTCCCACCAGCGACGGGAGAAGGGGGTAAAGACCGAGTAGGGCTGGTCCTGTCCGGTCAGCACCGCGCCGACCGGCGCCACGGTCTGGTCGCGGTATTTGTGGAGCGTGACGCCCGAGGCCCGCAGTCTCTGGTGGGCGGCTTTGTCTCGCCGGCGTTCGTTGACGCCATATTCCTCGTTGATGTGGACCGTGTTGATGGATTGATCCCGTACCAGCGTTTCCAGTGCCGACAGACTGGCTTCGAAGTCCGCCACCTCGACGATGTGCAGCGGGATGCCCAAACCGGCGAGGCGTTGCCCCAGGGCCTCGACATGATCCAGCATCAGGGCTGCCCGCGCCGGTGACAGATCGTGCGACTGCCACTGGTCGGGCGTGACGAAAAAGCAGGCCTCCACGGCCTCGCCGCTCTGACAGGCGGCCACCAGAGCCGGGTTGTCGGCGACGCGGAGATCGTTGCGGAACCAGACGAGTTGGGGCATGAAGTTCGGTGTCCTGTTTTGAATCCGTTACTCCCATGTATTCGCGGGATGCCGGTGATTGGATTATAGTTAAATGAAATTATTGAATTTTATAGATGTTCAAGGCGCACCGGGCCTGTCCGCAGTAGTGCGTACTTGAGCCGGGCCGGGTTACGGTCTAAATAGAGCGCTTTATTGACCGCGGGCGGCCTGCGCCGTCCCCATCAGCGAGTTTGATAGCAGACCATGGAAACGGTGCCCAACGAATCCGGCGCGTGGAATCACACCTACAACCTGGCGTCCGGCCAGACCCAGAAACACGAACTGAGCGAGACCCGTTTCTGGGTGACCCTGCTCGACAACGAGTGGCAGGTGCGCTGGGAGCGCAACGCCGGCGAGACCGATCGCACCGAGTGGCGTCAACAGGTCAGCCATGTGTTGCCCGGTAGCGAGGTCAAACAGCATCGCTTCATCCGCCCGGACGAGGACGGCGACCTGCTGTTCATGCCGGCCATGGCGGATCGACCGACCATGATCCGGCCCTACCAGCCGCTGACCATCCCGGCCGGTCGGGAGTGCACCATCTACGTGGCTACCCTGGTGTGGCTACGGATCCTGGTGGGGCGAACCCGCACCCAGTTGATGGAACTGCCCCTGGCGGAACCCTCGCTGACCTGGGTCGGGCGCACCACCATGGATGGCGAGCTGTGCTACACCGCGCCCACCTATGCGCGGCTGGTGCTGGATGCGGTACCCAAGCGGCCCTGGCGGGCGATCAGTCCGGTGCGAATCTGTAACCGCCGTCAGGAGCCTCTGCTGCTGGAGCGGTTCAGCCTGCCGACACCGTCTTTGCCGCTGTACCGAAATGAGCGCGACCAACTGTGGACGCCCCAGGTAACGGTGGTGTGCGAGACGGAGATGGCGCAGGCGTCCCTGCGGGTGGCTCGTCGCCTGCCGGCGGAGGCCGGTGAGTGCGAGAAGCTGGCGGAGGCCCGCTCCTGGCACGACCGCGGCGTGCTGACCAAGGCGCTGGACCGGATTTTTGGGTAATCTGAGCCGCGACAGGGGCTTAACGAGGAGCGGGATGAAATGGATGATATAGGCGGCGCACTGGCGGCGGAGCTGGGGTCGATAGACTGGGGCGCCTGGCTGCGGGTTGTGGTGCTGCTGGCTCTGGGGTTCGTTCTCGCCACCGCGGCGTCCCGCGGGATGGCCCGGTTGCTGGGCAGCCGCTCGTCCCGGCATGTGACCGTCCTGTTCGGCCGTGTGGTGTTCTACGCGATCTTCGTTATCTTTATCATCGCGGCGCTGCGCGAGGCGGGGTTCGCGCCGGACGTGCTGCTCGGCGCGGCGGGCATCCTGACGGTGGCGATCGGCTTTGCCTCGCAGACCTCGGCGTCCAACATGATCAGCGGTTTGTTTCTGCTGGTGGAGAAGCCGTTCGAAATTGGCAACTTCATCGAGGTGGACGGCACCATTGGCGAGGTGATCGGCATCGACATGCTCAGCGTTAAACTGCGTACGGCGGACAATCTGTACGTGCGCATCCCCAACGAGACGCTGATCAAGACCCGGGTGATCAACCGCTCGCGCTTCCCGATCCGGCGGCTCGACCTGACCGTCGGGATCGCCTATCGCGAGGATATTCGTCGGGTGCAGCAGTTGTTGCTTTCGCTGGCCGAGGAGAGCACGGTTTGTCTGGAGGAGCCCAAGCCGTTCGTGCTGACCACGGCGTTCGGGCCCTCGTCGGTGGACCTGCAGTTCTCCTTCTGGGTGCCCGCGGACAAGGTGCTGGAAGGACGCAGCACCATGATGGAAGCGGTCAAGGCCCTGCTCGACCGGGAGCAGGTTGAGATTCCGTTTCCGCACACCAGTGTCTACGCCGGAAGTGCGTCGCAACCTTTCCGGATTGAGCTGATCAGGGATGACAACCGACAGGAAGTAACCGATGACGAGCGATAAGACGAAGGCAACACAAACGGGCGATCAGCGGGTGGCACTGGGCTGGCGCGAATGGCTGGCTTTGCCGGACCTGGGCATCGAGCGGATCAAGGCCAAGATCGACACCGGGGCGCGCACCTCGTGCCTGCACACGTTTCGCATGGAAACCTACACCGAAGGTGAGGAACGTCGCGTGCGCTTCTGGGTCCATCCGGAACAGAACAACCTGCACAAGGTGATCGAGTGCGATGCCGCGGTGCTGGACGAGCGGCTCGTGTCCGACTCCGGCGGCCACCGCGAGCAGCGCCTGGTGATCCTGACGTCGGTCCAGGTGGGTGCCGTCAGCTGGCCCATAGAAATGACACTGACCAATCGCGACACCATGCGCTTCCGGATGCTCCTCGGGCGCACGGCCATGGCTGGCAAGGCGCTGGTGGATCCCCAACATTCTTATCTGGCCGGTGATCCGGCCGCAGGGAGTACTTCATGAAGATTGCTGTCCTGTCCCGTAACAAATCGCTCTATTCCACCCGCCGCCTGGTGGAAGAGGGGCTGAACCGGGGCCATGACGTGCGGGTGATCGACTGCCTGCACTGCTATATGAACATCACCTCCGCCAATCCGGAGATCCATTACCGCAAGGAGATCCTGGACGACTTCGATGTGGTGATCCCGCGCATCGGTGCGTCGGTGACCTTCTACGGCACGGCGGTGCTGCGCCAGTTCGAGATGATGGGCGTGTTTCCGGTCAATGAGTCGGTGGCCATCAGCCGCTCCCGGGACAAGCTACGCTCGCTGCAACTGTTGGCGCGCAAGGGCGTGGGCATGCCGGTCACCGGGTTTGCCAACAAGCCGGACGACGTGCCCGAGCTGATCCGCATGGTGGGCGGCTCGCCGGTGGTGATCAAGTTGCTGCAGGGCACCCAGGGCATCGGCGTGGTGCTGGCGGAAACCCGCAAGGCGGCCGAGAGCGTGATCGAGGCGTTCATGGGCCTGAAGGCGGACATCCTGGTGCAGGAGTTCATCAAGGAGGCCGGCGGCGCTGACATTCGCTGCTTCGTGATCGGCGACAAGGTGATCGCCGCCATGAAACGCCAGGCCGGGGAAGGGGAGTTTCGCTCCAACCTGCATCGGGGCGGTACCGCCTCGCTGGTGCGCATTTCCCCGGAAGAACGCCGCACCGCCATTGCCGCCGCCAAGGCCATGGGCCTGAACGTGGCCGGGGTGGATCTGCTGCGCTCGTCGCGTGGGCCGCTGGTGATGGAAGTGAATTCGTCACCGGGCCTGGAAGGCATTGAAACCGCCACCAGCAAAAACGTGGCGGGCATGATCATCGACTGGACCGAGAAGAACCAGAAACCCTGGAAGACAAGAACAAAAGGTGGGAGAGGCTGATCATGGCGCGAGCCCCATTCGTGATTGCCGGCGAGGAGATTCCGGCAGGCACCCGCAAGACCGTGGAAGTGCCGGTGGCCAAGCTGTACACCCACACGCCCCTGCACATTCCGGTGGAAGTGGTGCACGGTCGTCGCGACGGGCCGGTGCTGCTGGTCTGTGCGGCGATCCACGGCGATGAGATCAACGGCGTGGAGATCATCCGCCGGGTGTTGCGTTATGGGGCGCTGCGTCATCTGCGCGGAACCCTGGTGGCGGTGCCCATCGTCAACGTGTTCGGTTTCGTGCAGCGCACCCGCTACCTGCCGGACCGTCGCGATCTGAATCGGTGCTTCCCGGGCTCGGAGACCGGTTCGCTGGGCGGACGCATCGCCTACCTGTTCCGCACCCAGATCATGGAACAGGTCAGCCACATCATTGACCTGCACACCGGGGCCATTCATCGCTTCAACCTGCCGCAGATCCGCGCCGAGCTGAAGAACCCGGAGACCATCCGCATCGCCGAGGCGTTCGGCGCGCCGGTGATCCTCAACGCCAGCCTGCGCGAGGGCACGCTGCGTGAGTATGCCGATTCGCTGGATATCCCGGTGGTGACCTTCGAGGGGGGCGAGGCGCTGCGCTTTGACGACGTGGTCATCTCCAGCGGGGTGCGTGGCATCATCCGCGTGATGCGTGCGCTGGACATGCTTCCCGAGAAGGCCTCACGCATCAAGGTGAAGAAGCGTTCGGAGATCGCCGCCAACTCCATGTGGGTGCGGGCCGACATCGACGGCATCATGCGCCCCATCGTGCGACTCGGTGCGCGGGTGCGCAAGGGCCAGAAGCTGGCGATCATCGCCGACCCCTTCGGCGAAACCGAAACCGCGCTGCTGGCGTCCGTGTCCGGCATCGTCATCGGCATGAACAACCTGCCGCTGGTGAACGAGGGGGAGGCGATCTACCACATCGCCCGCTTCGACGAACTGGCCGAGGCCGAGAAGGCGATGGATTATTTCCGCTCCAAGTTCGACCCGGAGGTGACCGAGGCCGTGATGCCGATGCATCCCTGGGACGATCAGGAGCGGTAAGACGGCGGCGAGGTGGTTGATGCGTCGGGTGGCGAATTGAAAGCGTCACATGTAGCCGAAACGTCAGTTTCGGAGGCGTCATGGGCGCCCGACAGAGAAGTGATCGGCTGCCTGAAAAGAAAGGGCCCTGGCGGGCCCACCGAAACTGACGTTTCGGCTACATAACGTGGGAGCCGCGAGTGGGGAGCAGGCTGGTCCTGGAGTCCAGCCTGCTTCCTGAAACGCTTCCCTACAGGTTCGCTTCCGCAAACTCCGCCAGGGCCGATCTCGGCACTCCCTGCAGGTGGATGTGCCCACCGTGGCGGAAGCCCTTGAAACGCTCGGTCATGTAGGTCAGACCGGAACTCAGGCCGCTCAGGTAGGGCGTGTCGATCTGCGCCAGGTTGCCCAGACAGATCACCTTGGAGCCGTTGCCCGCCCGCGTGATGATCGTCTTGATCTGGTGCGGTGTCAGGTTCTGGGACTCGTCGATGATGATCAGGCTGTGCTGGAAGCTGCGCCCGCGGATGTAGTTCAGGGATTTGAAGTGCAGCGGCACCTTGGACAGGATGTAGTCGACGCTGGCGGTCATGTTCTCGTCGTCCTCGTGGAGGGCTTCGAGGTTGTCCACGATCGCGCCCAGCCAGGGCTCCATCTTCTCCGCCTCGGTGCCGGGCAGGAAGCCGATGTCCTCGTCCAGCCCCTGGGTGCTGCGGGTGGCGATGATGCGCTTGTAAGTCTTGCTGGCGACGGTCATCTCGATGCACGCTGCCAGGGCCAGGATGGTTTTGCCCGAGCCGGCCGACCCGGTCAGGTTGACCAGGTGCACGTCCGGGTCCATCAGCAGGTTCAGGGCGATGCCCTGGTAGATGTCCCGCGGCATCAGGCCCCAGACTTCCTTGTTCATCAGGTCGTGCTGGTGCAGGTCCTGCAGAACCAGGCGGTCGTCCTCGATGTCCACCACCTTGCCCACGAAGCCCTGCTCGTCCAGCACGAATTCGTTGATGTTGAGCTTTTGCAGCTCACCTTCGCGCCGCAGGATGTGCTCGGTCACCCCCTCGCGCTGAATCGTCTCCACCTTGTTGATGGTGTCCCAGAAGGAGTTGGGGAACTGCCGGTAACCCTTGGGCAGCAGGTCGATGTCGTCCAGTAGCTGGTCGTTGTGGTAGTCCTGGGCTTCCACGCCGAAGCCGCGCGCCTTGAGGCGCATGTTGATGTCCTTGCTGACCAGGATGATGTCCTGCTCGGGGTTGCGTACCTGCAGCGCGGCCAGGGTGTTGATGATCTTGTTGTCGTTGAGGTGCTCGGGCAGCGCGTGATTGCCGGTGTGCTCGGTGCTCATCAGGATCGACAGCGTCCCCAGCGGTTCGGCCTTGCGTGCCCGCACAATGGGGACGCCCCGCTCGATGTCTTTGGGGCTGGCATCGCCCAGCAGCTTGTCGATGTTGCGGATGGCCTGGCGGCAGTCGGCAGCGACCGCCTGCTTGCCGGACTTGAGGCTGTCCAGCTCCTCCAGGACGGTCATGGGGATAATCACATCGTGTTCTTCGAAGTTGAGCAGGGCGTTGGGGTCGTGGATCAGGACGTTGGTGTCGAGGACGTACATCTTTTTCCGCTCTTGCGGTGCTGAGGGCATAGGGCTCGATACCTCGCAATGGCTATTTTGATCGGTCTCCGCGGTGGCTTCGGCGCTCGCCGTCATGCGAGGCAGCGCCGGGCCAGGGCGTCGTCGGAGATCAGCTTCAGCATGTCGTAGGTGGTTATGATGCCGGTGACTTCTCCTTCGTGGGTGACAAAGATGCGGTGCAGGTGCTCCTCCATCATCAGCTCGGCGATCTCGCGCACCGGGGTGTCTTCGGCGACCGAGACCACGATGGGCGTCATGATGTCCCGGACTTCCACCGGCAGCTTGCTCATCTCCTCGAAAATGAACATGCGCAGCCGGCGCGCTTCCCGGGCTTCTTCAGGGGTGAGCTGCTGTTCGGCGTCGGACGGCCGGGATGAGGACCAGCGGAATTCGGCGACGTCCTTGAGGGTGGCGATACCGATGATGCGACCGTGGTCGTCGCTGACCGGGCTGCCGGTGATCTCGTGGTCGGTGAGGAACCGGGTGAACTGGTCCATCGTCCAGGACTGGGGAACGGCTTTTACGCTGGGTGTCATGATCTCGCGTGCGAGAACCGTCATTGTCGCTATCCTGCTCTGACGCTGGGGCCCGCAAACCTTTGTGTCCGGTAGCCCGGAGTCCTGTCCGGTCCCGGACTGCAGGTGGCCCTCGGTTGTACCGACAGACGCGGTGCTCTGGCGGCACCTTTGCCTGCATCCCCGCGTTGGAAAACGGGAATTCTTACCGCAAAGCTTATACGCTCTTTCAGGGCGCGTCACCCTCCGATTGACTGGATCGAACCACGTCCACCAGCTTGCCGGCGTCATCAAATACCAGCTCGTAACCGGCGTAGCGGGGCGAGCGCGCAACCCGCTCAAGGTTGCGGATGGATTTCACCGGGATGTCTACCACCAGTGAGTTTACCAGCCAGCTGGGGATGCTGCCGTTGGGCTCGGTGTGCTGGACCCAGGTCAGGCGGGTGCGCTCCGGTCCCAGCGGTTCGAAGCGGTAATGGGTGTCGGACTGGTCGACGCGGATGTAGTCGTCCCGTTCCGGGCGCGCACCGGGCACGGCACTGAGGTACATGTCCACCACGCCCGAAGCCTGCTCGCCGTGGGTGCGGATGCGGATCACGTAGTCCCGGTCCTGCACGGGCCAGGGCATGTCGTTGACCGAGTAGGCGTAACGGTCGCCGAAACCGCCGCTGCCGAATGCCTCCGATTCCACGCAGTTGTGGACCCACTCGGTACAGGATGCGGGATTGACCAGCACCGCCATCAACCGATTGGTCGAGGCGTCCAGGTCCGCCACGGCCCGGAACGCCTCGAAATCCGACCCTGGCACCGCCGTGGTGTAGATCCGGATGCCGTCGCTCTCCTCGCGCAGCTGCCAGTTGGCGTCGGGGCCGGGCAGGGCGTCCGCGCTCAGGCCCGGGCAACCAAGCAGGGCGGCGAACAGGAGGGACGGGCATGCTCGGGGCGTCAGTCGCACGATGAAGGCCTTCTTTTCCAGGGACACGGACGCTAGTGTAACAACCGCCGGAAGGCGGAAATGCCACCTGTGCGGCACTTTGGCGCATCGCGGCCGGTCCGCCCGGATTGGCCTGATCGGCCTGGCATCGCCGACCGGTGCGCCGATACAACAACGATAACGCGATCAAGGACAGACCACACCATGGACCTCATCAATGCCCGCGGCCAGCCGCTCTGGGGCGAGCTGGACCAGCCCGTCGAGCGCATCAACTACCTCGACCACGACCTGCGATCGGTGATGGACCGGCCCTTGTCCCGTCGGGCCCGACAGCGGCGCTACAACCATTTCCAGTTCATCAGCGTGCAGGGGCCAGAGTGGGTGCTGGGGCTGGCGCTGGTGGATCTGGGGCGGGTCGCCAATGCCTTCTGCTACCTCTACGATTTTGGTTCGCGCGAGCTGGTCGAGCGCAGCTGGCTTAACCCGCTGGGCTGGGGGAGCGCCTGCGAACCCTCTCCCGAGACCGGTTGCGACCGCTTTGTCCGCCCCGGCGTTCGCCTGACCATCCAGGGCGAGGGCCGTCGCCGGCACTTGCGGGGGATGACGGGAGACATGCACCTGGATTTCACCTTAAGCGGCGACAACGCGCCCCTGCGGGTCTGCAGCCGCGCCGGTTACGACGGCTGGGTCTTTACCCGCAAGTCGGCCGGGCTGGCGGTAAGCGGTTCGGTGCAGTGGGGGCGGCGGCGTTACCAGACCGACGCATCGATGCGCGGCTCGATCGACTGGAGCGGCGGGTTCATGCGCCGGGACACGGCGTGGAACTGGGCCTGTATCGCCGGGCGCACAGCGGACGGGCGCAGCCTGGGGCTGAATCTGGCGGCGGGGGTGAACGAAACGGGGGTGACGGAAAACGCCCTCTGGCTGGACGGCGAACGCATCAAGCTGGACCTGGCGCGGTTCGAGTTTGATCGCTACCAGCCGGAGGCGGCCTGGCGAGTGAGCACGAGCGACGGGCGGGTCGATCTGGTGTTTCGGCCACAAGGCGTGCGGCGTGAGCGGATCAATGCCTTCTGGCTGGCGTCCAACTTTCGTCAGTACGTGGGGCATTTCGAAGGCACGGTCCGCGATCCCGCGGACCGGCCGGTCGAGGTGTCCGGCCTGCCCGGACTGGTGGAGGATCACTACGCCCGCTGGTGAGCGGGCATCGGACCGGCCGCAGCCGGCCGCGAATTACTGCTGATGTTCGGGCAGCGTCACGTTGAGTTCCAGCACCGAACACTCGTCGGTGCGGTCCAGCTCCACCTGCACCATGTCGTCGTCGATCTGCACGTACTTGCGGATCACCGCCACCAGCTCCTGCTGCAACTGCGGCAGGTAATCCGGCTGGTCACGCATGCCGCGCTCGTGGGCGACGATGATCTGCAGGCGCTCCTTGGCGACACTGGCCGTGTTTTTTTTGCGACTGCGGAAGTAATCGAGAAAACTCATGCCGCCTTACCCCTTGAACATGCGTGAGAAGAATCCCTTTTTGGCCGCAGTCAGGAAGCGGTGCTCGCGCTCTTCGCCCAGCAGGCGGCCGACGGCGTCTTCATAGGCCTGACCGGCGTCGCTGTCGTCCTCCAGGATGACTGGTACGCCCTGGTTGGAGGCGTTCAGCACCACCTGGGACTCCGGGATCACGCCCAGCAGGGGAATGGCAAGAATCTCTTCCACGTCGGCGACGGACAGCATGTCGCCCTTGTCCACCCGATCCGGGTTGTAACGGGTCAGCAGCAGGTGCTCCTTGACCGCGTCCAGCCCCATCTCGGCACGGCGGGACTTGCTTTGCAGAATACCCAGGATGCGGTCGGAATCCCGCACGGAGGACACCTCCGGGTTGGTCACGACGATGGCCTCGTCGGCGTAGTACAGCGCCATCTGGGCGCCGTGCTCAATACCAGCGGGGGAATCGCAGACGATGTAGTCGAAGGTTTCGGACAGCTCGTTGAGCACCTTCTCCACGCCTTCGCGGGTCAGCGCCTCTTTTTCGCGGGTCTGGGACGCCGGCAGGATGTAGAGCGTGTCCACGCGCTTGTCCTTGATCAGCGCCTGGTTGAGGGAGGCTTCGCCCTGGATCACGTTGACGAAGTCGTACACCACCCGCCGCTCGCAATTCATGATGAGGTCGAGGTTGCGCAGGCCCACATCGAAGTCGATGACCACGGTCTTGTTGCCACGACGGGCCAGTCCGGTGCTGATCGAGGCGCTGGTCGTGGTCTTGCCCACGCCACCCTTACCTGAGGTAACGACGATTATTTTAGCCAAGGTTGCAGTCCTGTTTGCTGAAAGTGAAAAGTGTCATGGTTTTATAGTCTGCCGTGCAGGGCCGGGACTGTCCTGTGCGCCTCGGGCCTTTCTCGGGATGACAGAGCCCTGTCGCCGGCCGGGCGCGTTTTTCGTTATTTGTCGAGGGGTGTGGCCACCAGCAAATCGTCCTTCAGCTGTAGCTGAACTGCTTTCTTCCAACCCTGCTCCTGCAGATCTTCCGAAATTTTATAGTGTCCCGCAATGGACACAAGCTCCGCCTCCAGCGATTGGCAGAAAACCCGCGCTCCGGCCAGCCCGTGGACGCCCGCCAGGGCGCGCCCGCGCAGCGGTCCGTAGACGTGGATGTTGCCCGCCGCCAACACTTCGGCCCCGGCCTGGACCGGCGCCAGGATGATCAGGTCGCCGTCCGGCGAATACACCTGCTGGCCGGACCGCACCGGCTGGGTCACGATCCGTGCCGCACCCGGTGCCGGGTGGCTGTTGCGCAATTCGGCGTCCGGCGTGGCGACCGGCTCGGGCGCCGGTTCGTCGGCCTCGGCCGGTTCCGGCGCGGCCTGGCGCTGGGGTGTCGCCGGCAACAGGGCCAGGGCGGCGTTGCGGGCCAGGCGGCGCTGGTCTTCGTCGCCTCCGCGCACCGCGACCACGTGGATGTTGTGGCGACGGCAGATGCCGATCAGCTGAAAGAAATCCAGCTCGCTGGTGGGGCCTTCGTATTTTTCCAGGTTGACCACCAGCGGAATGTCCCGGAAGAAGCCCGGCGCCTGCCGGATCTTGTCGCGCAGGGTTTCTTCAAAGGCGTCGGGTTCAAAAAACAGCAGCTCCAGGGCGGTCAGCGAGACGTTGGCGCTCTTGAGCTGGAAGCACTGGCTCGCTTGCATCGCATCCGCGTCCGGCATCAGCGAGATTCTCCGTTGTTGGTCGGTGAAGAGATCGGGTCGGAGGTATGGCCGGCTTCCGTCTCAGCGCGGAAGACCAGCGGTCGGCCGTCGAAACGAATGCCGGACCAGCCCGTACTCATGAATTGTCGGATATTAGCGTGATCGCTACCGGACGGATCTGCCATTACCGAGCGGTAATGGCGGCCGAAACAGTCCAGGGTCGCCTGCTCCCCCAGCCCGGCCAACTGGCCCAGGGCGAAGATGCGGCAGGACCCGTTGTTCGAGCCGGCGGCGTTGTGCACCGGGCCATTGTCGAAGGCGGTGGGCGTGAATTCGAAGAAGCGTTCGATCAGCTCAAGGCTGTCCTCGAAGTCGGAGCGGCCGGCGTCGAGGGCGGCCAGGTGGATGCGCAGGGCGTTCTGGAAGTCCATCAGCCGTCCGATTTGTTGTGGGCTTGTTTGTCGCCGGTCTGGTACCTGGCTTTCCATTCATCGTAGGGCATGCCGTAGATGATTTCCCGGGCGGCGGCGTCGGACAGCTCCTCGCCACGGGCCTCGGCTTCGGCACGATACCATTTGGACAGGCAGTTGCGGCAGAAGCCGGCCAGGTTCATCAGGTCGATGTTCTGCACTTCGGTGTGGGTGCGCAGGTGCTCCACCAGTCGGCGGAACGTGGCGGCTTCAATCTCGGTGGTGTCCGGGGACCGGTCGGCCATGGTGTTGCTCTCCTGTTCCTGAATCCTGACATTCTCGGCAAGTAGCGGTAAGATACAAGTCTGTATGAATGTACAGTTTGTGGGCGGCGAGGCCGCAGGGTCAAGCGCTCGCGGAGTGTCGACGACGCTCTCCGGGCAGGAGTGACAGCACGGTCGGTATGGCGGAACGGAAAATCATTCACCTGGACTGCGACTGTTTCTACGCCGCAGTGGAAATGCGCGATGATCCGTCCCTGCGCGGGGTGCCGCTGGCGGTGGGCGGTGGCGGCCCGCGCGGGGTGGTGTCCACCTGCAACTACCTGGCCCGCGAATACGGCGTTCGCTCGGCCATGCCCGGGGCCGAGGCGCGGCGACGCTGTCCGGATCTGGTCACCGTACCGGTGGATATGGCCCGCTACCGTTCGGTGTCGCGACAGGTAATGGGCATTTTTCGCGAACTCACCGATCTGATCGAACCCCTGTCTCTGGACGAAGCCTTTCTCGACGTCACCGGCATCGATGCCCACAAGGGCAGCGCCACGCTGATGGCGCGCCATCTGCGCGAACGGGTGCGTCAGGAGGTGGGTATTACGGTGTCCGCCGGCGTAGCGCCCAACAAGTTCCTGGCCAAGATCGCCAGCGACTGGCAGAAGCCCGATGGTCTGTTCGTCGTCCGCCCACAGGACATCGACGACTTTGTCCTGCATCTGCCCGTGGAGAAACTGTTTGGCGTGGGTAAGGTCACGGCCGGCAAGCTGCACGCCATGGGAGCGACCACCTGCGGCGAGCTGCAGCGCTTTTCCCGGGATGAGCTGGTGGACCGTTTCGGCCGTCATGGCATGCGCCTGTACCACATGGCCCGGGGCGAGGATAACCGGCCGGTGGCGGTCACCCGCATCGCCAAGTCGGTGTCGGTGGAGCGGACCTTTTCCCAGGACCTGCCCAACCGCGAGGCCTGTCACCGGGTCATGGCGTCACTGGTAGACGACCTGGAGCGGCGTCTGGGCCGCAAGTCCGAGCCGCGCCCGATCCACAAGCTGTTCGTGAAGCTGCGCTACAGCGACTTTTCCACCCACACGCTGGAGCGGGTGCGGGACAACATCGCCTCGCCGGCGGTGGACGACTTCATGCCGTTGCTGGATGAGCTCTACACCGATGCCGAGCGGCCGGTGCGGCTGTTGGGGATGGGCGTTCGGTTCCGCGAGGAGTCGGCGCCGACGCAGCAGTTGCGGTTGTTCGAGTAGGGGCTTTCCTGGCCAGGGACTCAGGCCATCGGCATGAACAGCGGCAACAGCTCCACCGCCAGCGCCCCCATCACGCTGCCGATGACCGCACCGGCCAACACGTCGCTGGGGTAGTGCAACCCCAGCACCACCCGGGACGCCGCCACGCTCAGGGTAAACGGCAGGATCACCAGGGCCAGTGTCGGCAGCGTCAGCGCCAGCAGTGTATTAAAGCAGGCGGCGTGCAGGGTGTGGCCGGACGGAAAACTGTAGCGGTCCAGCGGCGGCGTGCCGCAGTGGATCGCCGGGAAGGAGATGAACGGCCGTTCGCGGATCAGGGTTTTCTTCAGGCTCTTGTAGGTCAAGGTGCAGACCAGGCCGGTGGCCGCCATCAGCAGCGCCAGGGCCAGTCCGGCTTCCGGGTGCAGCAGCGGCAGCGAGAGGATCAGCGCGTACCAGAACCAGCCGTCGCCGAGTCGGCTGACCACCCGGAAGTAGGGCAGGACGCAGCGATAGCGCAGGCAGCGGTTGATGCTCTGGCAAAGCTGGAATTCCCGCTGGTCGACTCGCTCAAAGAATCGAGATGCTTTGCTTGCCGGCATGACGGCTCTCCTTATAACGGAGATTGAGGAGAATGGCCTCGAACTGTTCGATCAGTCCGGGCCAGTGGATGTCCAGAGCATCGAGCCGGGCCTGACTGCGCAGCCGGCTCATCAGCGACGGCTGGTCGGCCAGTCGCAGGGCGGCGTCGACGAAGCCTTCGGTGTCGTCCAGCGCCACTTTCATACCGTTGTCCTCGTGGCGGATGTGCTCGCTGGCGGCAGCGTCGTCGAAGGCCACCAACGCCAGGCCGCTGGCCATGGCTTCGGTGACCACGTTGCCGAAGGTTTCCGTCTTGCTGGGAAACAGGAACAGATCGGCGGAGGCGTAGTGCCGGGCCAGTTCGTCGCCGCGTTGCATACCGCAGAAGATGTAGTCGGGATGGCGCTCGGCCAGCCGTTTGCGCATGGGACCGTCCCCCACCAGGATCAGCTTGGCCCGGGGGTGGATATGGCGCATGCGCTCGAAGGTGGACACCGCCAGTGCCAGGTTCTTTTCCGCCGCCAGGCGCCCTACATGGATCACCGCCAGGTCCCGCTCGTTCACGCCCCACTGTTCTCGCAGGGCGCGGTCGCGCCGGCTGGGGGAGAAACGGTCGCAGTCCACGCCGCGGCTCCAGATGCCCACCGGGTTGATGCCCAGATCGTGCAGCGACTGCTGCATGCGTCGGGTAGGCACCAGGGTCAGCTGTGTACGGTTGTGGAACCAGCGCAGGTAGGATGCGATCATCTTCTCCAGGAAACCGGCGCCGTAGTGCCGACTGTAGCTGTGAAAATTGGTGTGGAACCCCGAACACACCGGGATCTGCAGCCGCCGCGCCGCGCTCAGGGCGGCCAGGCCCAGAGGCCCTTCGGTGGCCACGTAGATGGCGTCGGGGCGGCTGGCTTTCCAGTTGCGGGCCAGGCGGCGGGCGCTGGCGAGGCCGAACTGCAACTCCGGATAACCCGGCAGCGGCAGGCCCGGCAGAGTCAGGGTGGTGTCCGCCAACGCCGGGCTCGCCGACTCTGTGGTCGTCCCGGTGCTTCCGCGTTCCGGCTTCTGGCGTGGCCGAACCACCGAGAGCCGATGGCCGCGTGCGCGCAGGCCCTGGCAAAGCTGCCCGAGGGTGTGCGCCACGCCGTTGATCTCCGGCGGAAAGGTCTCGGTGACGATGGCTATGTGCCGTTGACGCTGGATCAAGTGCGCTCCGTCATGACTGCGACTGCGGCGGGCTGGATGCGTTGGTTGGTAGGGTTTACTCTGTCCAGCCTGCGAGTCCGGGTGAACGACCGGGAAGGCCCGTCAAATGGGCGTTCCCCGTTGCTGTCACTATGGAAAGGTCAAATGACAGTTCGGCGACAGACCCGTGACATTCCGTTGAACAATACATCGGATTCCTGAACAACCCACCGATTGGAGAGATGCACACATGCAGAAACGTCAGTTAGGACGTACTGACCTGGACGTCAGCCTGATCTGCCTCGGTACCATGACCTGGGGTGAGCAGAACAGCGAGGCGGAAGCCTTTGAACAGCTGGACTATGCCACCGCCAATGGCATCAACTTCATCGACGCGGCGGAGATGTACCCGGTTCCGCCGCGCGCCGAGACCCAGGGCGCCACCGAAACCTGCCTGGGCAACTGGCTCAAACAGCGCGGTCGCCGTGACGATCTGGTGATTGCCTCCAAAGTGGCCGGCCCCGGTAATGGCCTGGACTACCTGCGCGACGGCCCGCGCCTGACCCGGCCGCACATCCGCGCCGCGGTGGAAGACAGCCTCAAGCGCCTGCAGACCGACTACATCGACCTGTACCAGATCCATTGGCCGGACCGCAGCACCAACTTCTTCGGCCGCCTGGGCTACACCCACAACCCGGACGAGGACGCCACGCCCATCGAGGAGACCCTGCAGGCGCTCGATGAGCTGGTGAAAGAGGGCAAGATCCGCCACATCGGCCTGTCCAACGAGACCGCCTGGGGCACCATGCGCTACCTGCAGCTGGCGGAGCAGAACGGCTGGCCGCGCCCGGTGAGCATCCAGAACCCGTACAGCCTGCTCAACCGCTCGTTCGAGGTGGGCCTGGGCGAGATCGCCCATCGCGAAGACGTGGGGCTGCTGGCGTACTCGCCGCTGGCGTTCGGGGTGCTGTCCGGCAAATACCTTGGTGGCAAGCAGCCGGAAGGTGCGCGCCTGACCCTGTTCGAGCGGTTCCAGCGCTACAACGGCGAACGGGCGGATGCCGCCACCCAGGCCTACGCTGACGTCGCCGCCGCCCATGGTCTGAGCCTGGCCCAGATGGCGCTGGCGTACGTCAACAGCCGTGGTTTCGTGACCAGCAACATCATCGGCGCCACCACCATGGATCAGTTGCGCGAGAATGTGGCCTCCGAGCAGGTAACCCTGTCCGAGCAGGCCCTGTCTGACATCGAATCGGTCCACACCGAGTTCACCTATCCCTGCCCGTAACCCTGCTCCGGCCGGGGTCCCAAGCGATCCCGGCCGGTTACCGGTTCCCTCACCGGTCCGTGTCAGCCCACCTGTCCCGATTCGCCCCGCGTTGCAGCTTGGCGATGGCTGCAATCGTCCGTTACACCGCTTGACCGTTTGTTGACAAATAATTGCTTACTTCCTGACGTAAATACGTCGAAGTTTGCGTTAAATCACGTTTTACAGATCTGTCATTGCTAGACTAATGTCTAAACATTTTGGGCAAAATTCAGGCATTCATCGGGCGGTTAGCCATGGTTTTTCGAATCTTCATCATCCTGCTGGTATTGAACTCCCTGGCCTTTGTGGTCAAGGCCGATGCCGCGGAAAACGACGCGCTGACGAACGCTCAGTTCGAAGCCATGTCGGCCCAACATGATCGGCCGACCGAAGATGAGGAAGAGATTCGCATGGATGCCCTGACCGAGATCGGTTCCCGTCTGCTGCGGCTGCGTCTTTTCGAGAGCGATAGCGACGGCAAGCGCTATGCCTATGACAGTATCCACGCCGACCATGGCATTGCCCTGGTCAACGAAGGCGCCTGTCTCGACCTGAAGTGGGAATTCTGACGCCTGTCTCCCTTTCCATACTGTCACCCATACCGACTGATTTTGCTCCGTTTGGCCGTTGTTACCCCGCCCGGCTCGTGTGATCATTGCCCGGAAAATGGTCAAGGAGAGCAAGGCTATGGCGCGAACCCCCCAGGTTTCCTCACGGATTGAAGAATGCGTCGACGCCCTGATCGAACGGGTGGGGCGGGATATTACGTTGGGCCTGCCGCTGGGCCTGGGAAAACCGGTGCACCTGGTCAACGCCCTCTACCGGCGGGCCCAGGGCGATACCGGATTGCGCCTGCACATTGTCACCGCCATTTCCCCACTCGCTCCGGGCGGTAAATCCTCCCTGGAAAAACGGTTCATCGAGCCCTTTGCCGAGCGCCTGTACGGCCGCATTCCGGAGCTGGCCTATGCGCGCGATGTGGAGGCCGGCCGATTGCCGTCGAACGTCCGGGTCTCGGAGTTTTTCTTCCAGGCGGGCAGTTGCCTGAACAACCCGGTCCAGCAGCAGAACTACGTGTGCACCAATTACACGCATGCGGTGCGAGACCTGCTCGCGCTCGATATCAATGTGGTGGCACAGATGGTGGCGTCTCCCGGGGATGGCGAGTACGACCGTGTCAGTCTGAGCTGCAATCCGGACCTGTCCCTGGACCTGATCCCGCTGATGCGCGAGCGGGAGAGCGCCGAGCACCCGGTGGCTGTGGTGGGGGAGGTCAATCGCACTCTGCCGTACCTGGGCAACGATGCCGAAGTACCGGCCCATGTGTTCGATGTCCTCTACGACAACGCCGCCGACGATTACCCGTTGTTCCCCGTTCCCCAGCAGCCGGTCAAACCGGCGGATCACATGATCGGCTTCTACGCCAGCACCCTGATCGAGGACGGCGGCACGCTGCAGGTCGGGATTGGCTCGCTGGGGGCGGCTGTGGTTCACGCCACCTGCCTGCGACACCGGGAGAACGCCGCCTGGCACCGGGTGTTCGAGCATCTGAAAGTGGCGGACTGCTTCCCGATGGTGGCGCGGTGGGGCGGCACCGAACCTTTCGAGACCGGTCTCTACGGCTGCAGTGAAATGATGGTGGACGGTTTCCTGCAGCTGATGAAGGCCGGCATTCTCACCCGCCAGGTGTATGCCGATGCCGACCTCCAGGAGCGGATCAACGCCGGCGAGATCGGTCCCGATATCTCACTGCAAACCCTGGATCGCCTGCGCGCAGCGGAACTGATCGATTCGCCGTTGCGGGCCCGGGATGTCCAGTGGCTGCAGCGCTTTGGCATCATCCGCGACTCGGTGGATCTCAAGGGCGGGCGCCTGGTCGTTGGGGATCTGAGCCTGGAGCCCGACCTGGACGATGAGACGGCCCGCAAGCAACTGGCCACTCTGCTGGGGGATCGGCTCGATGGTGGAACTGTGCTGCACGGCGGGTTCTACATCGGCCCGGCGGATTTCTACCAGCAGTTGCGCGAGCTGTCGCCGGAGCAGGCGGCGAGCATTTGTATGACCAGCGTGAACTTCATCAACCACCTGTACGATCACCGTTTCGGCAACCAGCGCCTGAAGGCGGCGCAGCGGCGCGAGAGCCGCTTCATCAACTCGGCGATGATGTGCACGCTGGACGGTGAGGTGGTTTCCGATGGGCTGGAGGATGGCCGGGTTGTCAGTGGCGTCGGCGGCCAGTACAACTTTGTCGCCATGGCCCACGAGCTGCCCCGAGCCCGCTCCATCCTGACCCTGCGCAGCACCCGCAATGGCAGTGGCGGGCTGCAGTCGAACATCGTTTTCAGTTACGGCCACTGCACGATTCCCCGCCACCTGCGGGACATTGTGATTACCGAATACGGCATTGCGGACCTGCGCGGCAAGTGCGACGAGGACGTCTACCTGGCGCTGATCCGAATTGCCGATGCCCGCTTCCAGCCGCAGTTGCTGAAACAGGCGCAAAAAGCCGGTAAGGTGCACGCCTCGTTCAAGCTGCCGGCGTCCTGGCGGCACAATACCCCGGAAGCGGTGCGAGCGGCACTGGAGGCGGCCGGTCCGGACGCCTTCCCCACATTCCCGTTCGGTTGCGATTTCACCGAGGATGAGCTGACCCTGATGGGGGCGCTCCAGCGGCTGCGGAGTGCAACCGCATCCCGCCGTGGCACCCTGAAAACCCTGTGGCAGGCACTGCGGGGTGATCCGGCGGGGGACGATCTGGCGCCGTTGCTCAAACGCATGGACCTGGACGTGCCGGCAACGTGGAAAGAACGGCTGGACCAGCGGCTGCTGGTACACGCCCTGAGACAATAGGCCTGCGTCGCCGATTGCGTTCGGCTGCGCAGGCGCAACAGGTAAGAGTTATGCAGACCTCATACGTTTACACGGTCCACTACCGGCTCAAGAACCGCGCCGGCGAAGTGGTGGACACCTCCGAAGGCGCCGAACCCCTGCAGTTCCTGTGGGGCGCCGGCAACGTCATCAAGGGCATCGAGGAAGCGGTCAAGGACCGTGGTATCGGCGATTGCCTGGAAGTCACCGTGCCGCCGGAGATGGCCTACGGTGATACCAATCCGGAACTGGTGCGCAAGGTGCCCCGGTCGGCTTTCGCCGGCGTCGAGGATCTCAAGCCGGGCATGAAGTTCCAGACCAACAGCGGCGAGGACGCCCAGATCGTGCAGGTGGTGGCGATCGACGGCAACCTGGTCAAGGTCGATGCCAACCATCCGTTGGCGGGATTTACCCTGTATTTCGACCTCGAGATCATCGATAAGCGGCAGGCGACCGACGACGAAGTGGCCGCCGGCCGGCCGCTGGAGGTCTGAGCGCCATCAGGCGCCGCCAAGACGTGGGCGTGATGCGGGATAGTCCGGTGTGGCGCCGGGCTTGTCCGGGCAGTTGTGGATGGTCTGCAAACCGTCCTCCACCGTGGCGCGCAGTTGCCTGGCCAGGGCCTGGAAGTCGTCATTCGCTGCAACGCTGACCGGTTCGTGCAGGACCACGTCCACAGTCACCGCCGGTTGCTTGAGCAGGCGCACCAGATGACGGTCAAAGCTGTCGTCGCCGATGAACGGTGCGAGCGGGTCGGGGTGGTTGTCGCGTCGGTAGCCGATGGTCATGGGCAGGATTGGCACGCCAGCTTCTGCCGCCGCTGACAGCAGGCGGCCATGGAACGGCAGCACGGTAATGCCGACGCTGGTGGTGCCTTCGGGGAAGACCAGCACCGACTGGCGCTCCCGCAGGGTCCGGGCAATGTCTTCCCGGGCGACCGCGGCCTGGCCACTGCCGCGACGGATAAATAACGTGCCGGCCTGCTTGGCCAGCCAGCCGATCACCGGCCAGTTGCGCACCTCGGCCTTGGACAGGAAACGCAGCGGCACAATGCTCCCCAGGATGGGGATGTCGGACCAGGAAATGTGGTTGCAGACCAGCATGACCGGACCATCGGGGCGTTGGCCGCGCACGTTCACCTGGAAACCGAGGCAGCGGGAGGCCAGCCGGAAACAGGCCCGGGCGAAGGGGGTCCTGTCGATAGGCCGGCGAATCGTCCACTCGGTGAGCGACACAGCGACAGCCAGCAGCGAGCACAGCAGCAGGACGATCGCGAACAGGCCGAGTCGGGCCCCCAGACGCAGCGTCCGCATCAGCATGGCGCGGACTCCGTCGCCGGGCGCATGAAGTGGCGGCTGTAGCGGCTGGCCAGTTTGCCGACTTCCAGCAGCACCAGCAGATCCGCGCAGCGGAATTCCGGGTCCCAGCAGGGCTCGCCGCAGACCCGTGCGCCGAGGCGCATATAGGCGCGGATCAGCGGCGGTACTTCCGACGGGTTCTCGGTCTGGGCCGCCACGTTGGTGAGGTGGGGCAGGGCGCGGTGCGGGGTGACGCGACGATCGAGGTCGGTCATGTAGCGCTTTTGCAGCAACTGGGTGATGCGCCACGCCTTGTGGCCGCCGTCGGCCATGCCGATGCTGGCGCAGCCGATCAGGTAATCAACGTTCTCGGCGACCAGGTATTCCGCCAGCGATGACCACAGCAGGCTGATGGTGGCGCCGGTGCGGAAATCGGGATGGACGCAGGTACGCCCCAGCTCGGCCAGATGACCCGGCATCTCGCGCAGGGCGGTCAGGTCGAATTCGCCTTCGGAATAGAACCCGCCGGCGGCCTCGGCGTCGCGCTGGTGCAGCACACGTGAGGTGGCGACCAGGGCGCCGGTCTGGTTGTCGGTCACGATCAGGTGGTCGCAGTGAGCGTCGTAGGCATCCTGGTCGATGCCGGGGATTGTGGCGCCGAGATCAGATCCATATTCCTCTGAAAATACATCGTAGCGCAGGCGCTGGGCGGCCTCCACGAGCTGTGGGTCGCGGGTGATGGCCGCACGCAGGCGACGGGCGCTGGTCAGGGAACGGGCTTGTTCTGCAGGCATGACAGTTTTCTCTTTATGACCGTTTCCCGTCGAGCCTATGAATCGAGGATTGCAGTTGAATGAACCGGGCGTGACGTCAACATGACAATGGTCGAGGGTGGTGAAGCCTGTCACGCCTTGTTACTGTGCTGTCATTCCCTGTATTTTTCCGAACAACATGTATAATTGGTGTTACATGGCGTAGCCTGTCTATCGATTAATCAGCTGGTTGCGTCGGAACGGGGCCAATAGGTCGGCCCCTTGGGGGAGTCGTCAGGGAGTTGACGCAGGATGCAATTCAGTTGGGCAGGCCGCGAATAGATGGCTGTAAATGGAAAAACAAAATCAGAGATGGACGGCGTGGAACAAGCAATCGAGACATGTAGGGTTCTCATCGTCGAAGACGATGAACGCCTGGCGGATCTGACTCGGGAATATCTGGAAAGCAACGGCCTGACCGTTTCTGTGGAAGGGAACGGTGCCAATGCGGTGGAGCGCATCCGCCGCGAGAAGCCGGATATTGTCGTGCTCGACCTGATGCTGCCCGGCGAGGATGGACTGTCCATTTGCCGGCGGGTACGTCCCTTCTATGCGGGGCCGATCCTGATGCTGACGGCCCGCACCGATGATCTGGACCAGGTACTCGGCCTGGAAATGGGGGCCGACGACTACATTTCCAAACCCGTGCGCCCGCGCGTGCTGCTGGCGCGGATTCGTGCCCTGCTGCGGCGGGTGACCGACACCGGCGAAGTGGCAACCGAATCCAAGCCCGCTGAGGAGCCGGTGCGGCTTGAATTCAATGACCTGGTGGTGGATCGCTCCATGCGTGAGGCCTGGCTGAACAACGAAAGTATCGATCTGACCAGCGCCGAATTCGACCTGCTGTGGCTGCTGGCATCCAGCGCCGGCCGCGTGCTGAGCCGCGAAGAAATCTTTACGGCCCTGCGCGGTATCGAATACGACGGGCAGGATCGTTCGATCGACGTGCGAGTCTCCCGGATCCGTCCGAAAATCGGCGACGACCCGGTCCATCCGCGTCGCATCAAGACGGTGCGCAGCAAGGGCTATCTGTTCGTCAAGGAAGCCTGACGGGACGTCGCTGTCTGATTCCACGTAATGCCCGATCAAGCCCGGCGCCTGCCGGGCGGGGTATTGCGAGCTACGGAAAGGCCCTATGCCCCTAGTTCCCTTCCTGAAAATGTTTGGCCGCCTGCTGCTGGTGGCTGTGATTATCCTCGCCTTTTCCGCCGGGCTTTTTTCCGGGCTCAATGCCGTTCGCGAGCGCGACTGGAAAGAGCGCTTCGCCACGCCGCTGATGGACTGGCTCGCCGTTGCGCCCCATCCACAGGTCACCTACCCCTGGCTGGACCGCCTGTACGGCCTGACGATCCGGCCGGCTGATGAATCGACCCTGTCGGACATCGCGGAAGAGCGACTGTCCTATGGCCAGGTGATCGCGTCCACCGAAGGATTGGGCGTGCGCCTGCGCCGTTTGACCAATGACGGCGCCATCATCGACGTCACCTTGCGTGATCTGTACCGCGATGTGTGCGAGGCCACGGCCCTTCTGGTGCTGACCCATCTCAACGGCAGCCCGCTCCAGGAGCGTCCGGCAATCATGTCGAATCTTTCGGAGTCGTTGGAAGTGTCGGTGGCGCCGGTAACGGACGACTCCGAGCGCATCGATCCGGCCACGCTTGAGCGGCTGGTAGAGCGGGGGCTGGCGTTCGTGCAGCTGGACAAGAACGCCTCCGCTCGGGTCTATCTGCGGCTGGCGGACGGCGCCGTCGTTCAGGTGGGCATGCCGAGTCCATTCCAGCCGTTGGCCTGGTCGGTGATCCTGCTGGTGTTCCTGGTGGCCGCGACGATTGCCGGTTTTTTCCTGTATCTGCTGTTGCGCGGTGTGGACCGCAACCTGCGATCGGTGGAGTCGGTGGCCGTCCGCATCGCTCGCGGCGAGCTCCATGCCCGTGTCGATACTCGTCGCGGCGGGCTGGTGCGGCGGTTGGGGCACTCATTCAACAGCATGGCGGATCAGATCCAGCGGCTGGTGGAAGTTCAGCGCGAGATGATTCACGCGGTCTCCCACGAGTTGCGTACACCGGTGGCGCGGATCCGCTTCGGGGTCCAGATGATCGAGGATTGCGCCACCGATGAGGCCCGTGAAAAGCAATTGGCGGGCATCGACAACGACATCCAGGAACTGGACGAGCTGATCGACGAAATCCTCACCTACGCGCGGCTTGAGCAGGGCGGGCCGATCATGAGCCTGCGTGAGGCGAATGTGGCGGATCTGGTGCGCCAGGTCGTCGAAGAGCAGCAGAAGTTGGCGCCTGAGATGTCGATTGAGGCCGAGTTTGTCGGCGACAGCGATACCTGGGGACTGTCCGATGTGGAGCCGCGATACATTCACCGGGCGGTGCAGAACCTGGTGGGCAATGCCCGCCGTTACGCCAATAGCACGGTTCGGGTGCGCTGCCAGTTCGACGCGCAAACCTGTCGGGTCGACGTTGAGGACGACGGGCCGGGCATCCCCGAAAGCGACTGGGAAAAGGTGTTTACGGCGTTCGCCCGACTGGATGACAGTCGTACCCGGACATCCGGCGGCTACGGCCTGGGGCTATCCATTGTGCGCCGTATTCTCTACTGGCACGGCGGTCAGGCTTTTGTGGGGCGCAGCCGGGCACTGGGTGGAGCGGCCTTCAGTCTGGTCTGGCCGCGCCGGCATGAGGGAGCGCCGGCTCCCGCGGAGTGACGTGGACAAAGGCTGACGCGTCTCACGCATTGTAACAATCCGCTACACAAGCTCCACTGACGCGTTGGTGCACACACCCCATAATCAAGATCGTAAGGGATGACTACTTGAGGTTGTAGTTCTTACGAACTTTCCTTGTTTCATTCGTCATATTTCGAGGGGCCGTTATTCGGCCCCTTTTTTTTGTGTCCGGATTTTTGTGCCCTGAGCGCCGCTCCGGCACCAGGGGCCTTGACGCCGAGAAGCGCTCAGACGCGTTCAAAGGCGATCAGATGCTCGGCCTCGACCCGGATGGGAACCTGCTCCCCCAGGCGGAAATCCAGATGGCTTCGGAACAGGGCCTCGAACTCGGTTTCCGGCGACAGCTGGAAGCGGTAGAGCGTCGAGGTGCCGGCAAAGGTTTTCTCGATCACCTTCGGTTTGAGGCTGGAATTCGCATCGTAGACGATGTCGTCCGGGCGGATCAGGACATCCAGCAGGGCACCGGGAACCCATCCCGAATGACGCTTG
Organism: Marinobacter sp. JSM 1782161; assembly: GCF_011421605.1. NCBI lineage: Bacteria > Pseudomonadati > Pseudomonadota > Gammaproteobacteria > Pseudomonadales > Marinobacteraceae > Marinobacter > Marinobacter sp. JSM 1782161. Next base: position 587,506 of record NZ_WSSA01000003.1, on the reverse strand, counting down.
CTGCGGATCACGCCCAACTCCGACTCGATGCTGTCCACCCCCAGGGCCCGGCCCTTGATGAACCCGCCCTGACCGACGAAACCTGCCACAAACCGGTTCACCGGCTCGTGATAGAGGTTGTAGGGCACATCCCACTGCTGGATTTGGCCATCCTTGAGCACAGCCACCTGATCGCACATGGCGAAGGCTTCCTGCTGGTCGTGGGTGACCAGGATGGCGCTGATGCCCAGGGTCTTGAGGATGTCGCGCACATCCAGGCTGAGCCGGCGACGAAGGTCGGCGTCCAGATTGGAGAAGGGTTCGTCCAGCAGGATCAGGGTGGGTTCCGGGGCCAGCGCCCGGGCCAGGGCCACGCGCTGCTGCTGGCCGCCGGACAGGCTGTGGGGATGCTCGTCCGCCAGGTCCTGCAGGTGGACCAGGTCAAGCAGCTCGGTCACCTTCTGGTGCCGCTGCTCGCGGTCGAGCTGGTGCAGGCCGAAGCCGATGTTCTCCGCCACCGTCAGGTGCGGGAACAGGGCGTAATCCTGGAACACCATGCCAATCCGGCGTTTTTCCGGCGGCACCGCCTTGCCCGGTACGCTCAGGGGCTGGCCGGCCAGGCGGATCTCGCCCGCCTGCAGGTTGAGGAAGCCGGCGATGGCGCGCAGGATGGTGCTCTTGCCGCAGCCGCTGGGCCCCAGCAGGCAGCCGATGTCTCCGCGTCCCAGGGACAGGCTGATGTTCTCAACCACCCGGGTGCCGTTGTAGCCGCAGGCCAGATCATCGACCTCCAGTAGCCAGTCGTTGAACATCGTCGGCGCTGCCGGTTGCTGCATGCTCAGGCCCCGAGAATCAGGAACTCAAGCAACGCCTTCTGGGCGTGCAGGCGGTTTTCCGCCTCGTTCCACACCACTGAGCCGGGGTGCTCGAGCATGTCCTCGGAGATTTCTTCCCCGCGGTGGGCCGGCAGGCAATGCATGAACACGGCATCCTTGTCGGCCAGATCCATCAGTTTCGGATTGACCTGATAGGGTGTGAACGCTGCGGCACGGGCCTTCTGTTCCTCTTCCTGGCCCATCGAGGCCCAGACGTCAGTGACCAGCAGGTGCGCATCCCGGGCGGCTTCGGCCGGATCCCGCAGGACGCTGACCCGGTCGCGGTTGGCGTCGATCAGGGCGGTGTCGGGCTCGTAGCCCTCGGGGCAGGCGATGCGCAGGTTGAAGTCGAACTGGCGGGCGGCGTTGATGTAGGACGCGCACATGTTGTTGCCATCGCCGATCCAGGTCACGGTAGCGCCCTGAATGCGGCCGCGGGCTTCCCGGAAGGCCTGCATGTCGGCCAGCAGCTGGCAGGGATGGAATTCATCGGTCAGGGCGTTGATGACCGGTGCCGACGACACGCTGGCAAAGCGCTCGACTTTCTCATGCTCGAACGTACGGATCATCACCGCGTCGGCCATGCTGGAAATGACCCGCGAGGAATCCTCGATCGGCTCGCCCCGGCCCAGCTGGGTGTCGCGCGGGGACAGGAACAGGGCGGCCCCGCCGAGCTGGGTCATGCCCGCTTCGAAAGACACCCGGGTGCGTGTGGATGATTTCTCGAAGATCATCGCCAGCACGCGGTTCTTGAGGGAGTCGCGGACCTCTCCCGAGCGCCAGCTTTTCTTCAGGTCGATGGCGCGGTCGATCAGCTGATCCAGTTCCGCCGGAGAGAGGTCGAGTAGGGTGAGAAAATGTCTAACAGCCATGCGTGCTATTCCGTACTTGGGAAATCAGGGAGTTTGAGGGGCGTCGGGCCGCGGCGAGCGCGGTGCCTGACGGTCGTCAGCGGCGTGAAGTCGAAGGATGCGTACCACCCGGTCGACCATATCGTCGGCTTCCCCGTCGCTGAGAGTCAATTGGGGTAGCAGGCGAACCACGCGCTCGGCCGTGACGTTGAGCAGCAGGCCCTGGGTCTTGGCCAGTGGCACCAGTTCGGCGCAGGGGGCGTTCATCTCGATGCCGATCATCAGACCCAGGCCGCGAATATCACGGACGTAGGGGGCGTCCTCGAACGCAGCCTGCAGCCGGGCGCGCATGCGGGCCCCGAGCGTGCGTGCGCGCTCCAGCAGGTTGTCCTGCTCAATGGTATCGATCACCGCGCTGGCGGCGGCGCAGGCCAGGGCGTTACCGCCAAAGGTGGAACCATGGTGTCCGGGCTGGAATACCTGTGCGGCCTCGCCGCGGGCGAGGCAGGCGCCGATCGGGAAACCGTTGCCCAGCCCCTTGGCGGTGGTGACCACGTCCGGTTCGACGCCGTAGGCCTGGTACGCGAAATAGGCGCCGCAGCGGCCATTCCCGGTCTGGACTTCGTCCAGCATCATCAGCCAGCCCTGGTGGTCGCAGATTTCGCGGATGCCCTGCAGCCAGGCGGGGTCGGCTACGTTAACGCCGCCTTCGCCCTGGACCGGTTCCGCCAGCACCGCCACCACGTTGGGATTGGCGCGGGCGATGGCTGCGATGGCGTCCAGGTCGTTGAACGGGGCGCGGATAAAACCACTCACCAGCGGTTCGAAACCGGCCTGGACCTTGCGGTTGCCGGTCGCCGTCAGCGTAGCCAGGGTGCGGCCGTGGAACGACTGATCCATGACGATCACGGCCGGCGAGTGAATGCCGCGCTGATGACCGTAAAGCCGGGCCAGCTTGAGGGCGGCCTCGTTAGCTTCCGCGCCGGAGTTGGCGAGGAAGACGCCGTCCATGCCGGACACCTGGCACAGCTTGTCGGCCAGGGTCTGCTGGATGCGGGTGTGAAACAGGTTGGAGCAGTGCACCAGGCGCGCGGATTGCTCCTGGATGGCGCGGGTCACCGTCGGGTGGGCATGACCGAGCCCGCAGACCGCGATGCCGCTGAAGCTGTCGAGGTAGCGGTTGCCGTCGACGTCGTAGAGCCAGGGCCCTTCGCCGCGATCAAACACGATCGGCAGGCGTCCGTACGTATTAAGCAGCGGTTGATCCGCCATAGGGTCTCCCTTTGAGGATGGCCTCGATTAGGGCCCGCTGACGCCGGATAATCCGGGCTCCCGGAAAATAGCAAAGCCCCGGCCAGCGGCGTTTTCCGCACCGGAGTCTTGGATTCGGGAGCTGGTCAGAGAGCCTGCTTGAAAGCAGGCAAAACATAGTATCGGTAATTCCGGATGTTGACAATGTGCCGCCGCGAACCGATATCCCGCCTGTGCCGGGGCTCATGGCCAGGTCTCCGGCAGCCGTGTACAATGACACACATCCGCAAGTGGCGACAGGCCGGGCCTTCCCGGCTTCAAGACGAGGTAGATTTTTCTATGGATATCAACGAAACCATCAAGAGCCAACTTCAGGACAATCCGATTATCCTGTACATGAAGGGTTCTCCGCAGCAGCCGCAGTGCGGTTTCTCGGCTCGTACCGTGCAGGCGCTGATGGCGTGCGGCGAGCGCTTCGCCTACGTGAATATCCTGGATAACCAGGAACTGCGCGAGTCCCTGAAGGTGTACAGCAACTGGCCGACCTATCCGCAGCTTTACATCAACGGTGAGCTGGTGGGCGGTTGCGATATCGTGCTGGAAATGTCCGAATCCGGCGAGCTGGCCGAAATGGTCAAGGCCGCGGCGGCGAATCAGGAAAACGCCGAAGGCTGACCGCTCTGGCGGCCGTCGGCACGTCACTGGACAGGGTGGCGTGCCGGGCCTGCCGTTCGACCCCCGCCTGTCTTCCCGTTTCTCTGATTCCTTCCACTTCCTTTCCTTTCTTCCCGATTGCCTACCCGTTTCTTCGCCCCGTGATTGCCGATTATGAACGGCGTGGCGTGAAGCGAAGTTCCACCTGATAGCGATAGTCCTGATCCCGCGCCGAGGACGGCGGTACCGGATAGGGGCTGGCAGCGAGTGCCCCCTGACGGGCGGCGCGGTCGAGCGCCGGGTCGCCGGAGCTTTCCAGAGTCTGCAGTTGGATCAGCGTGCCGTTGTCCATCAGTTGCAGCTCCAGTCGAACCACCCGCACCTGTTGCAGTTCGCTGATCGAATGGACCGGGCGCCTGGATAGGGCGGTGCTGATGCGCTGCCAGAGCAGGGCGACGTAAGGATCTTTGGCAACCGGATCGGCGTGGGTCTGCGCGGGGCTGTCTTCGGTGGTGGTTGGCGGCGCTTCAACGGGCGTGCCGACCGCTTGGGCCTGACTGGCGGTGGCCGTCGAGCTGGGTGGCGATTCGGCACTCCGTGCCGGCGTTTTTGCCGACGGTTTGGGCCGTTCAGCGGAGTGCCGGGTTGATGTCGTTGCCTCCGCCGCGCGTTCCGGTTGGGATTGTGGCGGCACTGCCGTGTGGCTTGAGTTTGAGGTGACGACCGGTTCCGGAGTCGTCGTAGGCGCAGGCTGATCGGGTTGCCGGGGCTGTGCGGGAGACGGTGGCGATGCGGCTGGTTGCTCGGCTCTGGTGGCGCTGTGCTGGCTTTCCTGATGGGCGGGAGCGGTCAGCCGCAGGTGAATGGCTGTGGCGGGAAGTGGCTTGGTCAAATGCTGCAAGCTGTGGACAAGCGCAATCAGGCCCGCGGAATGGACGAGCAACGCCAGCAGAAGGGCGATGGCGAGCCGGAAGTGGACCGGCTGCGCGTTCGAGGGACCGGGCAGCGGCATAGCAGGCCTGTACGAAAAAGGACTGCTCGGAAGCTAGTCTATCCCGAGTTGCGTCGCAAGCTTCCCATCACCGCATCGAGAGCCCTGTCAATTAATGCGCCCTGTTCCAGCACCGTCAGCCGGCCACGACGCATTTCATGGGCCAGTTCGGTGCGGGTTTTCTCGATGACTTTCAGCCCCATCCGGTTGACGAAGACGAAGCAGTCGGCCTCTTCGATGATGGCGGACAGCTTGCAGCGGAAGCGGGCCCCGTTGACCAGGTTGAACTCCACCCAGTGGCCCACGCCGATGGCGTCGATCTTGTCGATGTACTCGGCGGTGGCGGCGTCCTCGATTTCCTGCTGGCGCTGGATAGCGGTGGGTGTGTCGTCGGTGTCATCCTCCGGCATAGGCTCCGGTGATTCGGCCGCCGGAGAGTCGGTCTGCGCTTCAGCCAGGGCGTGGGCACGGAACGCTTCGGTGAGCTCGTGCTTGAGGTCGCTCATCATGGCGTCGAGGCCCGTGGAGTTGTAGGACACTTCCTCAAGGCCGGCGCGCAGGCTCTTGAGCAGGCCCGGCACCACGCGGACCCACTGGTCGCGCTCTTCGTCGTCCAGGTGGGGATGCAGGCACCAGATCAGGTCGTCCACCACGCGAACCGTCTGGTTCCAGCGGTGCTCCACATCATCCCGCAGGTACGCCAGGAACATGACGCGGCTCCAGCCGTTGACCAGGATGTTGCGGATGGTGTCGGGAATGCGATGCTTGCGCAGGCGAGCCTGGAGCAGTTCGTCCACGGTTTCCTGGGCCTTCTGGGACTTGATGCGGCCGCGTTCGGATTCGCGGGTGCGCTGCTCCACCAGGGTCGCTTTGCGGTTCTCTTTCGCCAGGAACTGGTCGAACTCGTCGTTGAGCTGTTCGAACAGCGTGATGTCACCGTCGAACTCGTTCAGGATCCGCGCCACGATGTTGTGGATCTGCTCATACAGCTTGTCGCGTGTTTTCTCGTTGCTCTCGCTCCAGCCAATGCCGGCGCGGGCCAGGGCATTGAGCAGTTTGCGGGCCGGATGGGTGGCGCGACTAAAGAAGCTCTTGTCCTTGATCACCACCTTGAGGATGGGGATCTGGAGGCGGCTGATCAGTACCTGGATCGGCGCGGACAGGTTGTAGTCGTCGAGAATGAACTCGAACAGCATCGACACCAGGTTGATCAGGTCTTCGTCGGATTCGTTCAGGGCGGCCGGCTTGCCGTCGCTGGTCTTCTGCTGTGTCAGCAGGTGCTGCACCACTTCGTGCAGGTCGACGACGACCGGCTCACCCTGGCTCAGGTTTTCCGTGCCCTGCAGGCCGTCGTTCTGGGGAATGTTGGCCAGTATCTGGAACAGCTCGGCACCGCCAACGATATGCAGGTTGGGGTTGGCGGAGCGGGGCATGCCGCCACTGGCGCGTTGCTGAGCCAGCATCTCGCGGATTTGCTCGAACAGGGCGTCGCTACGGTCGACGCCGTCGTTGGCGGTCGGTTCTTCCGGGCGGGGTGTTTCGTCGGCCGCGGACTTGCTGCCGGTCGCCGCGGGCGCGCTCTTGTCGGTCTTGCCGTGAAAACGGAAGTTGGGAATGACGCCCGCCTGGATCAGGATGCGGTTGGCTTCGTCCAGCAGCATGCCCAGGTTGGATACGACGTATCGGTCGAACTGTTTGAGAACGATCAGGCGTTCGCGGATCTGGATTTCCAGCGCCTGTGCCGCCTCAACAAAGGCGCTGCACAGGTGTTCCGGCGCCATCGGATTGACTGGCTCTTCCTCGGTGGCGTTGGGATAGACGCTGGTGAAGCGAGCCTGGAGCTGGATCAACGGTCCCTGAAAATGCGCCCGGGACTTGGTGATCATGGCATTGAGGGCAACCTGTTCCTCGAGTTCGTCGTTCTGGACCAGGGACAGGGTATCGGCCGTGGTGGCGCTGTGATCGACCACTTCGGGTGCGGTGGTCTGCGGCGGTGCGACGAACAGCTGGGCTACCGCGGACTGGAAGTGCTTTTCCACGCCCTTGCGTTTGATGCGGATTTCCCGCATCGCCTCGAAATAGCGGTTCTGCTCGTTGTTGCTCCGTGCATTGTTGGCCAGCTCGAACAGGGAGTCGTCGACGGCGTCGAAGGCGCCCTGCAGGAGGTCGCCCAGACCGGCCACAACGGTATCCCGGATCTTGCTGATTTCTTTGGGCAAGCTGCCAGCGCTCCCCAGGCCCTTGTGCTCGTGGAGATAATGTATGCCGGACTGCTTGTTCATGGCCAACTCCTCAAAACGCCTCAACCGGATACATGACCGAGCGGTACTCTCTTTATCCTTATCAGCACAGTCTTTGTTGGCGTCGTCTTTAGCGATGCCTTTATTTTTTGTGACGGCTAACCTTGCGGCTATTTGCCTTATCGTTATCGGGCGGTTTCGTGGACCGAGTGGAATCGAAATCGATCCAATTTACTGTGTTCGTCGAGCTTAAACAGAAACGCCTCTAATGTGTACGGACCGCCTGAGACATTAACAAAATATAACATCGTCACGCGGAAAGGGCCGCCGCTGGTCAGGGGCCGCCCGGGATCATCTTGCAATTGCCCGAGCACGCCGCTTGCGTGCCGCACCCTTCACGGGTTCCCTGCTTCATACACGCAGACTTCTCCGGCGTCCGCGCTTGCAATGAATTATCGAGGTGCCCCTCGGGTCGCCCGTCTCGCCGGTCTTTCGCCGGTTTTTTAGCAATCGGACGGGGCGGCGTTCTGTTTATATTTTCACCAGTATAGCAATTTCTCGTCAGGCGGGTAGGGCGGGAGTGACGCGTGCGTCTGTCGGTTTAGCCACTGTCCGACCGGACTCCCGGCGCGGTTCTTTGCCGGGATGTGACTGTTAATGCACCGTCATTCCATGATCGCAGTTTTGGTGTGCGGAGTGGTGGCGGTCAAGCCGTCGCTTAAATTTTGATCTTTTAAGTGCGACGGCTTTTATAACCATAGTATTCCAGCTGCGCGAGACTGGCCGTTCAGGTGCCGGTACGTAACCGCTGGCGGCGCAGGGGGGGATGGACGTTGGCGGCCTTGACGACGTTGTCCTTGATTTGCAGGACCTCGATGCGAACGCCGCCAACAGTGACGCAGACGTTGTTTTCGGGAATGGTTTCCAGCGTCTCGGTGATCAGGCCGTTGAGCGTTTTGGGGCCATCCGTCGGTAATTTCCAGCCCAGTGTCTTGTTGATGGTACGGATGTGGGCGGAACCGTCGATGATGTAGGTGCCGTCGTCCTGGGGGATCATATCCGGGCTGGTGGCCGCGTAGTCCGTGGTGAAATCGCCCACGATCTCCTCAAGGATGTCCTCCAGAGTGGCTATCCCCAGCACGTCGCCGTATTCGTCGACCACCACGCCGATACGGCGCTTGGCGGTCTGGAAGTTGATCAGCTGCAGATGCAGTGGCGTGCTTTCGGGGATGAAATAGGGTTCCCGGCACAGTTGCATGATCTTGGCCTTGTTGAGCTCTTCTTCCATCAGCAGCTTGGAAATATTGCGCAGGTGCAGCATGCCCTGGACGTTGTTGATGTCGCCCTTGAAGACCGGCAGGCGCGTGTGCTGACTGGTTCGCATCTGGCGCAGGATGGTTTCCATGTCGTCGTCCAGGTCGATGCCGGAGACTTCGTTGCGGGGCACCATGATGTCGTTGACGGTGACCTTTTCCAGGTCAAGGATGCTGACCAGCATGTCCTTGTGCCGGCGCGGGATCAGTGCACCGGCCTCGTTCACCAGTGTACGCAGTTCTTCCCGGCTGAGGTGGTCCGACGAGGCGTCTTCGGCGGAGATGCGCAGCAGCTTGAGGATCATTCCGGTGAACAGATTCACCAGCCAGACGATGGGGTAGAGAATCTTGAGCAGCGGCTGCAGGACGAAGCTGGCCGGGAAAGCGATGCGCTCCGGGAACAGGGCGGCCAGCGTCTTTGGGGTGACTTCGGCGAAAATCAGGATGACCACCGTCAGCAGGATCGTGGCGATGGCGATGCCGGCATCCCCCCAGAGGCGGATCGCAATCACCGTGGCGATGGACGATGCCAGGATGTTGACGAAGTTGTTGCCAATCAGGATGACGCCGATCAGCTGGTCCGTGCGTTGCAGCAGCTTGTTGGCGAGTTTGGCGCCTCGATGGCCGGTCTTGGCCAGATGTTTCAGGCGATAGCGGTTGAGGGTCATCATGCCGGTTTCCGAGCTGGAGAAAAACGCGGACATGACAATAAGAGCGGCGAGGACAATGAACAGCGCCGAAAGCGGTGCCTCGTTCAAGCAGGGGGATCCTTTTATTGCTGACGATAAGAAGAGTGAAAATAGGGTGTCGCAACGCGGGGTGTCAAGCACGTGCGCCGCGTTGTCGCCGGTTGGGCGACGGGACTAGCCCGGGTGGAAAATGAATTCCAGGGCGAACTTGCTGCCGTAGTAACTGATCATCAGCAGTGCGCAGCCGGCCAGGGTCCAGCGGCTGGCGGTCTGGCCGCGCCAGCCCTGGGTGTAATGACCGATCAGCAGACCGGAGAATACGAACCACGACAGAATGGAAAACAGGCTCTTGTGAGCCAGGTTCTGGTCGAACAGGTCGTGTACGAATATCGATCCGGTGATAATGGCCAGGGTCAGTACGATAACCCCCGCCCAGAGCAATTCGAAAAGCAGCGACTCCATGGTCTGCAGCGGCGGCAGATTGCGGATCAGCAGGCTGTTGTAGTTGCGCTTGAGCTGGCGGTTCTGCAGGTTGACCAGGAAAGCCTGTACTGCGGCCAGGGTGAACAGGCTATAGGCGGTAATGGCCAGCGCGATGTGGGCCAGCATGCCCCAGTTGCTCTGGGAGACGTAATGCGGCGGCGAGTGGAATATCAGTACAAATACGACCGTCAGTGCGGCCAATGGGTAGGCGGCCAGGAACAGGATCTGGAGCGGCTTGCGGCTGTTCAGGATGAGCAGGAGCAGGACAACGAACCAGGAAATCAGCAGGGAAGCCGGAAAAAAGCCCATGTTGATCATGCTGGTCTGGGGGATGCGGTCCCAGATCAGTGCGCCGTGACTCGCCAGTGCCAGGACGCCGATCAGCGATGTCAGGTTTGAGTTGGCTTTGATCCTGCCGCGAAAAATCAGGGTTTGGAACGCAGTGCCAACACTATAAAGGAAGAGTGTGGTGACCGCGAGGATGAGCGTGCCCATGAAGTGTGTGGTTAGTCCGTTAATCGTTGACCGGTTCGTTTGAAAGCGACAGTCTGGTTATAATGTGCCGATTGTGCAACCGGAATCAATCTTTCAGGGTTGGCGAGGCAATCGGCGATCGCCCTGAAACGTATTCATGCGTCACTGACAGAGAATGCTGAATCACCATGTTTGATAATCTTACCGATCGCCTGTCGGGGAGTCTGCGCAAGATTTCCGGCCAGGCCAAACTGACCGACGACAATATAAAGGATACCCTGCGCGACGTCCGCAAGGCCCTCCTGGAGGCGGATGTGGCGCTTCCGGTCGTCAAGGAGTTCATCGCGCAGGTGCGCAAGCGCGCCGTGGGCACCGAAGTGAAGCGCAGCCTGACGCCGGGTCAGGTCTTCATCAAGGTGGTTCAGGACGAGCTGGTCAAGGTGATGGGCGAGGCCAATGAAGACCTCAATCTCGCCACCCAGCCGCCGGCGGTGATTATGATGGCCGGCCTTCAGGGTGCCGGTAAGACCACCACCGTGGCCAAGCTGGCGCGCTATCTCCAGGAGCGTCGCAAAAAGTCGGTCATGGTGGTCAGTGCCGACGTCTACCGCCCGGCGGCGATCAACCAGCTGGAAACCCTGGCCGGCGAGGTGGAAGCCACCTTCTTCCCCAGCTCCACCGACCAGGATCCGGTCGCCATCGCTGAGGGGGCCATCGACGCGGCGCGCAAGAAACACATCGACGTGGTGATCCTCGATACCGCCGGTCGCCTGCATGTCGACGAGGGCATGATGGATGAGATCGGTCGCCTGCAGAAAGCGGTGAAGCCGGTCGAGACCCTGTTCACGGTCGATGCCATGACCGGCCAGGACGCGGCGAACACCGCCAAGGCGTTCAACGACGCGCTGGAGCTGACCGGTGTCGTGCTCACCAAGACTGACGGCGATGCCCGGGGCGGTGCGGCACTGTCCGTGCGCCACATTACCGGAAAGCCGGTCAAGTTCCTGGGTGTGGGTGAGAAGACCGAGGCGCTGGAGTCCTTCCACCCGGATCGTGTGGCTTCACGCATCCTGGGCATGGGCGATGTGCTGTCGCTGATCGAGGAAGCCGAACGCAAGATCGATAAGCAGAAGGCGGATCGTCTTACCAAGAAGATCAAGAAGGGCAAGAGCTTTGATCTCGAGGACTTCCGCGATCAGCTGCAGCAGATGAAGAGCATGGGTGGTGTTGGCGGTCTGCTCGACAAACTGCCGGGTATGGGGCAGATGGCCCAGGCCGCCCAGGAGCAGGTCAATGACAAGAGTCTGGGGCAGCTGGAAGCCATTATTTGCTCCATGACCACGAAAGAGCGTCGCCACCCGGACGTCATCAACAACTCCCGCAAGCGTCGTATCGCCACTGGCTCGGGTACCCAGATTCAGGACGTCAATCGCCTGCTCAAGCAGCACAAGCAGATGTCCAAGATGATGAAGAAAATGGGTAAGAAGGGCGGAATGGCCAATATGATGCGGGGCATGCAGGGCATGATGCCGCCCGGCGGAGGCGGAGGTATGCCGCCGTTTGGTCGCTAGGCCGAGCTCGCCGCGTAAATCGGCTCCGTGAAAACCGCTATCCGGCGCAGCAAGAAAAGCTGCTATTAGATGTTTTCATCGGCAGGGATTTAGCATAGAATAGCGCCCCTTTCGAGTATAGGGTCCTCGCGCCGTGACGGTTTTCAGCCGGCGCGAGCAGGACAAAGTTCGTATTCACAGAACAGGATATTGGTCGAAATGGTAACAATCCGTTTGGCTCGTGGCGGCTCCAAGAAGCGCCCGTTCTACCATCTGACAGTCACCGACAGCCGCAACGCCCGTAATGGCCGTTTCATCGAGCGCGTCGGTTTCTTTAACCCGATTGCCCGCGGCGGTGAAGAGCGTCTGCGTGTTGATCAGGAGCGCGTGCAGCACTGGCTGAGCAACGGCGCACAGGCCAGCGATCGCGTGGCCAAGCTGCTGAAGGAAGCGGCAGCACAGTAATCGCTGTTGTCGAGATTGTACGAACCGGGGCGCATGTATGGCAGATAAATCGCAGGAAACTGTGATCGGCCGCATCACCTCGGTTTTTGGGGTTAAGGGATGGGTCAAGGTCTATTCCTACACCGACCCCATGGAGGGTATCCTGGAATATCGTCACTGGCAGGTCAGTCAGGGCGGTAAGCCGGTTCCCCTCGAAGTGGTTGAAGGCAAGCGTCACGGGCCGGGCATTGTTGTCCGCCTGAAAGGCGTGTCGGACCGGGATGTAGCGCGGTCCTACTGTGGACTGGATGTCAGTGTGCCGACCGGGGAACTGCCGGACTTGCCCGAGGGCGAGTACTACTGGTTCCAGCTGGAAGGCCTGCTGGTCGAGACGTCTCGGGGCGACAACCTGGGGCGGGTCAAGCATCTGATGGAAACCGGGGCCAACGATGTCCTGGTCGTCAGGGCGACATCGACGTCCATCGACAAGCGCGAGCGTCTGATCCCCTATCTGCCGGATGACGTCATTCAGCAGATCGATCTCGACGCCCGACGCATTGTGGTCGATTGGGACCCGGAGTTCTGATCGGTGTGGATTGGCGCCGTTAGCCTGTTTCCGGACATGTTTGACGCCGTGCTTGAGTACGGTGTGACCGGTAGGGCGGTTCGTGAGGGTTTGCTGACCGTCGAACGCTGGAACCCGCGGGACTTCACCCACGACCGGCATCGTACGGTGGACGATCGCCCCTACGGCGGCGGCCCCGGCATGCTGATGAAGATCCAGCCATTGCGGGATGCCATTCATGCGGCCAGGGCGGCTGCGGATGGCGACGCCACGGTGGTTTACATGTCTCCCCAGGGAGAGCCGCTCAACCAGACAGTGGTTCAGGAGCTGGCGAGCGCGGAACGGCTGATTCTTGTTGCCGGGCGCTACGAAGGGGTAGACGAGCGGTTGATCTCCGCGGAGGTCGATCGGGAAGTGTCCCTGGGGGATTTCGTCCTGTCCGGGGGAGAGCTGGCTGCGATGGCCGTGGTAGACGCGGTCACCCGATTTATTCCGGGGGCGCTGGGCCATGCACAGTCAGCGGAGCAGGACTCGTTTGCTGACGGACTGTTGGACTGTCCGCATTACACCCGCCCCGAAGTCTATGAGGGGCAGCGGGTGCCGGAGGTCCTTTTGGGTGGGCATCACGAGCAGATCCGGCGCTGGCGGCTGAAACAGTCGCTGCAGCGGACCTGGGAGCGGCGCCCCGATTTGCTGGACAGGCGGCCGCTTTCCGACGAAGAGCGCGAGCTGCTTGACCAGGTTTTGAATGAACGGGGTGCCTCTGGGTCATCAGGGCATTGATAGATTGGGTATTCAGGAGTTAACGATGAGCGGCAAGAACAACATCATCAGTCAGATCGAAGCGGAGCAGATGACCCGGGAAGTACCGGAGTTTGGTCCGGGCGATACCGTTGTGGTCCAGGTGCGTGTTACCGAGGGTAACCGTGAGCGTCTGCAGGCGTTTGAAGGTGTGGTTATCGGCAAGCGCAACCGCGGTCTGAATTCGTCCTTCACCGTGCGCAAAGTGTCTTACGGTGTGGGCGTTGAACGTACCTTCCAGACCTTCAGCCGGCTGATCGACAGCGTTTCCGTGAAGCGTCGCGGTGACGTGCGTCAGGCCAAGCTGTACTACCTGCGTGACCTGTCCGGTAAGGCAGCACGTATCAAGGAAAAGCTGAACTAAGCAAAGGCCGTCAGGCATTGCTGGAACAGCGTTTTCTGAAAGGGCAGCCCTCGGGCTGCCCTTTTGCGTTTGGGGCAGGCGGGGTGCCGCGGGTGCAAGCGTCGGTTGGCGAGCGGGAGTTGAGTCGCGATGGCTGAATGTCGGGTAGAGGATCAGGGGCTTTTGCAGCGCTTCGACGATGCGCTCTGGCTGGAGTTTGGCCTGAGCGAACGCACGCGGGCGTCCTACCGCGGCGACCTGGTGCGGCTGTCCTGCTGGCTGGAAAAGCAGCCCGGCAAACCTCTGCTGCGGGATGCGTCGCGGGTAAATCTGCTGGCCTGGATCTCCGAGGGTATGGCCGCCGGCACCAAGGCGTCCACCGCCGCGCGGCGGCTGTCGGGGTTGCGCCGCTTTTTCCGGTTCCTGCTGCGCGAAGGGATGATCAGCGAAGACCCGACCCTGCGGATCGATAGCCCCAACCAGCCCCGTCGCCTGCCCGACACGCTCTCCGAGCAGGACGTGGATGCCCTGCTGGAAGAACCCGATCCCGCCGAGGCGATCGAATTGCGCGACCGGGCGATGCTGGAGATTCTATACGGATGCGGCCTGCGGGTGTCGGAGCTGGTCAACCTGACCGTCGATCAGGTTAACCTGCGCCAGGGGGTTGTCCGGATCATCGGTAAGGGCAATAAGGAGCGCCTGGTGCCCATGGGGGAAGAGGCGCTGGACTGGCTCACCCGTTACATGCGCGAGGCCCGGGGCGAAGTGCTCAGGCAGCGTGTCGCCGATGCCCTGTTTCCCGGCAGCCGGGCCCAGCCCATGACGCGCCAGACCTTTTGGCACCGCATCAAGCTCTACGCGCGCCGGGCCGGTATCAACAAGAAGCTGTCACCCCACACCCTGCGGCACGCGTTCGCTACCCATCTGCTGAATCACGGCGCGGATCTGCGAGTGGTGCAGATGCTGCTCGGTCATGCCGATCTGTCCACCACCCAGATCTATACCCATGTGGCGCGTCAGCGTCTGCAGGAGTTGCACGGCGCCCATCATCCGCGTGGTTGATCCAGACGGATGGGGTTGCAGTGCTGGTGCGCTGAACTCGGGCCGGGTATCGTTGTCCCACTGACTCACCCTGAGATACGAGAAGAGGTTGCATGACTCACGTTCGCCAAGGCCTGTTGAGGGGCCTGCTGTTTTCGCTCTTGACCATGGTTTCGGTTGGCCTGATGGCGGCCGAGTCGGTTTCCGGAGAGGTGGAAAAGGCCATATCCGAGCGCCTGGAAGGTGCAATTCCCGGTCTCAAGGTGCAGGGCGTCACACCGTCTGACATCGATGGTTTCTACGAGGTCGCAACGAATAATCCCGACATGATCTATGCCACGGCCGACGGCGGTTATTTCTTTGTCGGCGACCTGTACCAGGTCAGTGACGCCGGGGTGAGCAACGTTACCGAATCCTCCCGCGCGGAGCAGCGTGCGGAGCTGCTGGCCCAGGTGGATCCCGACGACATGATCCGCTTCGAGCCCGATGGCAAGATCAAGTCGAAGATCTATGTGTTCACCGACATCGATTGTCCCTACTGCCGCAAGCTCCACAAGGATGTGCCACGACTCAACGAGCTGGGCATCGAGGTGAATTACCTGGGATACCCCCGCAGCGGTCCCAACACGTCGTCCTTCCGCAAGTACGTGTCGGTGTGGTGTTCCGACGATCCCCAGGCGGCGATGGACGCGGCCAAGGCGGGGCAGTCCGTGCCTGAAGCCAGCTGCGAGAATCCGGTTCAGGATCAGTTCCGGCTGGGAGGGGAAGTCGGCGTGACGGGCACACCGGCGATCGTCCTGGAAGATGGGCAGATGGTGCGGGGCTACGTTCCGGCCGACAAGCTCGCTCGGGGGCTGGGTGTTCTCTAGAACCGCTTTTGATTAATCGATAGCCGCCGGAACATTTTTTTCGGGCGCCAATCGTTATAAACTGCCGCGCTGGAGACTGGCTTTGCAGGCCGGCTCCAGCGTCATTCATTGGTATTCAGGGGTATGAGCTTGAAAGAGGTCAGAGTCGGAATCTGCGGATTGGGAACTGTCGGTGGTGGTACGTTCAACGTACTGACGCGGAATGCGGAATTGATTGCAGGCCGGGCAGGCTGTCCGATCCGAATTAGCCGGGTGGCGTCACGCCGCCAGCGCGATGATTTTGACCTGGGCGAGATTCCCTTCAGCACCGACGTGTTCGAACTGGTCAAGGCGGACGACGTGGATGTGGTGGTCGAGTTGATCGGTGGCTACGACGCGGCCCGCGAACTGGTGCTGGCCGCCATCGAGAACGGCAAGCACGTGGTCACCGCCAACAAGGCGCTGATCGCCGTCCATGGTAATGAAATTTTCGAGGCGGCGGCCAAGCGCGGCGTGATCGTCGCCTATGAGGCCGGCGTCGCTGGCGGCATCCCGGTGATCAAGTCCATCCGTGAGGGCATGGCCGCCAACCGCATCGACTGGATCGCCGGCATCATCAACGGCACCGGCAACTACATTCTCACCGAGATGCGCGCCGGTCGCGAGTTCGGTGAAGTGCTCAAAGAGGCTCAGGACAAAGGCTACGCCGAGGCGGATCCGACTTTCGACGTGGAAGGCATCGACGCCGCCCACAAGCTGACCATCCTGGCGTCCTCCGGCTTCGGCGTGCCGCTCCAGTTTGAGCGGGCCTACACCGAGGGCATCTCCAACATCACGCCCTACGACATCGCCCACGCCGAACTGCTGGGCTACCGAATCAAGCATCTGGGTATCGCCCGGCGCCGTGAGAATGGCATCGAGCTGCGGGTCCATCCCACGCTGGTGCCGCGTAGCCACCTGATCGCCCAGGTGGATGGCGTTCTCAACGCGGTGCTGGTGGACGGCGATGCCGTGGGTCAGACCATGTACTACGGCCCCGGTGCCGGTGACGAAGCGACGGCGTCGGCGGTCATCGCCGATATCGTCGACGTCGCCCGCAGCGTCTCCCACGAGAGCCAGCAGCGTGTGCCTTACCTGGGCTTCGAGCCGGACGCGCTGGAAGACCTGGACGTGCTGCCCATGGAAGACGTCCAGTCCGCCTACTACCTGCGCATCAACGCCCTGGATCGCCCGGGCGTGCTGGCCAAGGTGGCGTCGATCCTCAGCGAGCACGGCATCAATATCGAGTCGATCATGCAGAAGGAATCCGAGCTGGAAGACGGCCGCATTCCGGTGATCATCCTGACCCATACGGTCCAGGAGCGGCAGATCAACCGTGCGATCGAGGACCTGGAAGCGCTGTCCGACGTCCAGGAGAAGGTTGTACGCATCCGCGCGGAAAACTTTAACTGAGGCAGCCCTTCGCTGCCCGTGGTTTGAATCCGGGCGACTCCGGTGGGGTCGCCCCAGACGGGATTGGATCGTGAGATATATCAGCACACGGGGCGACGCACCGGCCCTGGGATTCGAGGACGTTCTGCTGACCGGCCTGGCAACGGACGGCGGACTGTACGTACCGGAGTCACTGCCCAAATTCAGCCTGGAAGAGATCCGCAGCTGGCGCGGGCTTTCCTACAGCGAGCTGGCCTTCAAGGTCATGTACCCGTTTGTCGAGGACGCCATCGGCGCCGACGATTTCCGCGCCATGCTCGATGAAACCTACGCCGGCTTTGCCCACAAGGCCACCGCACCACTGGTCCAGCTCGACAGCAACGAGTGGGTCATGGAGTTGTTCCGCGGCCCCACGCTGGCGTTCAAGGACTTCGCCCTGCAACTGCTGGGGCGTCTGCTGGACTACGTGCTGGAGAAGCGCAAGCAGCACGTGGTGATCATGGGCGCCACCTCCGGCGATACCGGCTCGGCCGCCATCGAAGGCTGCCGCCGCTGCGAACACGTGGATATCTTCATCCTGCATCCCCACCAGCGGGTGTCGGAAGTGCAGCGCCGCCAGATGACCACCGTCACCGGCGACAACATCCACAACATCGCGGTGAAGGGCAACTTCGACGATTGCCAGCGGATGGTCAAGGCCAGCTTCGGCGACCAGGCCTTCCTCAACGGCAAGACCCAGCTGGTGGCGGTCAACTCCATCAACTGGGCGCGGATCATGGCCCAGATCGTCTACTACTTCCATGCGTCACTGGCGCTGGGCGGGCCCGATCGCAGCATGGCGTTCTCGGTGCCCACCGGTAATTTCGGCGACATCTTCGCCGGTTACCTGGCGCGGGAAATGGGGCTGCCGATCAGTCAGCTGGTGATTGCCACCAACCGCAACGACATCCTGCACCGGTTCATGAGCGGCAACCGTTACGAGCAGCAAACCCTGGAGCACACCCTGTCGCCGAGCATGGACATCATGGTGTCCTCCAACTTCGAACGCCTGCTGTTTGACCTGCACGGCCGCGATGGTGCTGCCACCCGCGACCTGCTGGAGCGGGCTCAACAGGGGCCGGTCAGCATTGAGGACTACCGCTGGAAAGGGGCGCGCAAGTTGTTCGATAGCGCCGCCGTGGATGACGCCGCCACCTGCGACACCATCCGCTCGGTGTTCGAGGACAACGAATACCTGCTGGATCCGCACACCGCGATCGGCGTCAAGGCCGCGCGCGAGTGTCGTCGCGATGCGTCCGTGCCGATGATCACCCTCGGCACCGCGCACCCCGCCAAATTCCCGGACGCGGTCGAACAGTCGGGCGTTGGCGTGAAGCCGGAGCTGCCCCAGCATCTCGCCGACCTGTTCGAGCGGGAAGAGCGCTACAGTGTGCTCGAAGACGACCTCAAGGCCGTCCAGGACTTTATCGGGTCGCACTGGAAACACGCCTGATCACCACGCGGCCCCTTCCGGGGCCGCGCTGCTTTTGAACGCCGGAAAAACCAAACGCCATGACGCCGAAGAAAATCATCCGACGCCCCGTGCCCGATGCGTCCGCCGACTGGGGACTCCAACTGCCGCCGCTGCTCAAGCGCCTGTATCAGGCTCGGGGTGTGCGCTCCGACGCCGAGCTCAACTACACCCTGAAAGCGCTGGCATCCCCGTTCGACTTGCGCGGTATCGATCGCGCCGTGGAGTTGATCGCCGAGGCGATCGCCGGGCAGCAGCGCATCCTGGTGCTGGGGGACTTTGACGCCGACGGCGCCACCAGCACCACCGTAGCCATCCTGGGGCTGCAGATGATGGGCGCGCAGGCCGTGGACTTCCGGGTGCCGAGCCGTTTTTCGGATGGTTACGGCCTGACACCGGGCATCATCGACCGACTGGAGCAGGAAGGCGCCTTGCCTGACCTGCTGATCACCGTGGACAACGGCATTGCCGCGGTCGATGGCGTCGCGGCGGCCCTTAAAAAGGGCATGCGCGTGGTGGTCACCGACCACCACCTGCCGGGTGACGAACTGCCGCCGGCCGACGCTATTGTCAATCCCAATCAGGTGGGCTGTCCGTTCCTGAGCAAGAACGCCGCCGGGGTTGGTGTGATGTTCTACGTGCTCACGGCACTGCGCCGCTACATGAGCGAGAAAGGCATGCTGGACGGACGCGGCCCCAACCTGGGTTGCCTGCTGGATCTGGTGGCGCTGGGCACGGTGGCCGACGTGGTGCCCCTGGATCAGAACAACCGTATCTTCGTCGAGCAGGGGCTGCGCCGGATCCGTCAGGGCGAGGCCCGGCCCGGCATCCTGGCATTGCTCGAAGTGGCCGGGCGCGAGCATGCCCAGATCAGCGCCACCGACCTGGGTTTTGTCGTGGGGCCACGCCTCAACGCCGCCGGCCGGCTGGACGATATGAGCCTGGGCATCGCCTGTCTGCTGGCGGACAGTCCCGATGAAGCACGGCGGCTGGCGACCGAGCTTGACCAGATGAACCGTGACCGGCGCAGCATCGAAACTGGCATGAAGGAGCAGGCCCAGGAACTGCTGGCCTCCCTGTCGCTGGACATCGCCGGGCTGCCGTGGGGGCTGGCGCTGTACGATCCGGACTGGCACCAGGGCGTGATCGGCATCCTGGCGGCGCGCATCCGCGAACAGACCCATCGCCCGGTAATCGCCTTCGCCCCGGACGAGGGCGGCGAGTTGCTCAAGGGCTCGGCCCGATCCATCCCCGGCCTGCACATCCGCGACGTGTTGGCGGCGGTGGACGCCCGCAACCCCGGCCTGCTGAAAAAGTTCGGCGGTCACGCCATGGCGGCCGGCATGACCATCGACGCCGCCGCGCTGGAGGCGTTCAGCGCGGCGTTCGACGCGGCGGTCAGGGAAGCCATCACCGAGGAGGCGCTGGAGGCCTCCATCACCACCGATGGCCCGCTGGCGCCGCACGAATTGACGCTGGATACGGCGTACACGCTGAAGCGCTCGGGTCCCTGGGGGCAGCATTTCCCGGAGCCAGCCTTCGACGGCGAGTTCGAGGTGATCAACCAGCGCATCGTGGGCGAACGCCATCTCAAACTGGTGCTGCGCCCGCGCCATGGGGGTGACGTGCTCGATGGCATTGCCTTCAATACCGGCGCCGAGGTCCCGGATTTCACCCGCACCGGCGCGCGGATCGTCTACAAGCCGGACGCCAACACCTTCCGCGGGCGGACCCAGCTGCAGCTGCTGGTGGACTACATCGAGCCGGCTGATTTCGGGGCGGATCTCCGGTAAAATGCGTCGCCTGTCGGGCGATCCGGCCGTGTTTCCAAGTTTTTTCACCGTTAGATGGATACCACATGGAAATCAATCCCATTCTGAATTCAATCAAGGATCTCCGGGAGCGCACTGAAGCGCTTAGGGGGTATCTTTGACTACGATCAGCGTAGTGAACGTCTGGTCGAAGTAGAGCGCGAACTGGAAGACCCGAGCGTCTGGGAAGACCCGGAGCGGGCCCAGGGCCTGGGTAAGGAACGCGCCAACCTGGAGCTGATCGTCAAGACGATCGACAAGCTCACCAACGGCCTGTCCGACGCCGAGGACCTGATCCAGATGGCGGCCGAGGAAGAGGACGAGCAGGCCGGGGCCGACGTCCAGTCGGACCTGGATGAGCTGGACAAGGATCTGGAAAAGCTCGAGTTCCGTCGCATGTTCTCCGGCGAAATGGACGAGAACAACGCCTACCTGGACATCCAGGCCGGCTCCGGCGGCACCGAGGCCCAGGACTGGGCCAACATGCTGCTGCGCATGTTCCTGCGCTGGGCCGAGCGTCGTGGCTTCAAGGCCCAGATCGTCGAGCTGCAGGAAGGGGAAGTGGCCGGTATCAAGAGCGCCACCATCCACATCGAGGGCGAGTACGCCTACGGCTGGCTGCGCACGGAAACCGGCGTGCACCGCCTGGTGCGCAAGTCGCCGTTCGATTCCGGCAATCGCCGGCACACGTCCTTCTCGTCGGTGTTCGTATCGCCGGAAGTGGACGACAGCTTCGAGATCGAGATCAACCCGGCGGATCTGCGGGTGGACGTCTACCGCGCGTCCGGCGCCGGTGGTCAGCACGTCAACCGGACCGAATCCGCGGTTCGACTGACGCACCTGCCGACCAACACCGTCGTGGCCTGTCAGGCCGGGCGCAGCCAGCATCAGAACAAGGATCAGGCCATGAAACAGCTCAAGGCCAAACTGTTCGAGCTGGAGATGCAGAAGCGCAACGCCGAGAAGCAGAAGCAGGAAGACGCCAAGTCCGACATCGGCTGGGGCAGCCAGATCCGCTCCTACGTCCTCGACGACAGCCGGGTCAAGGACCTGCGCACCAAGGTGGAAACCAGCAACACCCAGGCCGTGCTGGACGGTGACATCGACAAGTTCATCGAAGCCAGCCTAAAAATGGCCCTCTAAACTGCCAATCAACCGCAGGCCCGGTGGCGTCATCCACCGGGCCTGAACACGCTAGCGAGATATCATGACAGACCAGACTCCCAACGCCGTTACGCAGGACGACAACAAGCTCATCGCCGAGCGTCGTGCCAAGCTGGCCGAACTGCGCGAGCAGGGCAACGCCTTCCCCAACGATTTCCGTCGCGACAGCACCGCTGCCGAGCTGCAGAAGGCTTACGGCGATAAATCGAAGGAAGAGCTGGAGGAGCTGGGTCTGGAGGTGGCCATTGCCGGCCGCCTGATGCTGGATCGCAAGGCGTTCAAGGTGGTGCAGGACGTGAGCGGTCGTATCCAGGTCTACGCCTCCAAGGACGTGCAGAAAGATACCAAACACTGGGATCTGGGCGACGTGATCGGTGTGCGCGGCAAACTGTGCAAATCCGGCAAGGGCGATCTGTACGTCATGATGGACGAGTACAAGCTGCTGACCAAGTCGCTGCGACCGCTGCCGGAGAAGCACAAGGGGCTGACCGACACCGAGATGCGGTATCGCCAGCGCTACGTCGACCTGATGGTCAACGAGGATTCGCGCCGGGTTTTTGCCGCGCGTTCCAAGATCATCAACAGTATCCGCAGCTATTTCACCGAGCGTGACTTCATCGAAGTGGAAACGCCGATGCTGCAGGCGATTCCGGGCGGGGCGACGGCGCGTCCGTTCGTCACCCATCACAATGCCCTCGACCTGGAGATGTACCTGCGCATCGCGCCGGAACTGTATCTCAAGCGCCTGGTGGTCGGCGGTTTCGAGCGGGTGTTCGAGATCAACCGCAACTTCCGTAACGAAGGCTTATCCACCCGGCACAACCCGGAATTCACCATGCTGGAGTTCTACCAGGCGTACGCGGACTACAACGACCTGATGGACCACACCGAGACCATGCTGCGGGAAACCGCGCAGAAGGTGCTGGGGACCACGGTGGTGACCAATACCCGCGCCCTGGCCAACGGCGACACCGAAACGGTCGAATACGACTTTGGCCAGCCGTTCGCGCGCCTGAGCGTGTTCGATTCCATCCTGCACTACAACCCGGACATCAAGGCGGAGGCGCTGGCCGACGCCGATGCGGCGCGTGACATCGCGAAGGATCTGGGCATTCCGCTGAAGAACAACTGGGGCCTGGGCAAGGTACAGATCGAGATCTTCGAGAAGACCGTCGAGCATCGCCTGATGCAGCCGACCTTTATCGTCGAGTACCCGACTGAAGTCTCCCCGTTGGCGCGCCGTAAGGACGCCGATCCGTTCGTCACCGAGCGGTTTGAGTTCTTCGTCGGTGGCCGTGAGATTGCCAACGGCTTCTCGGAGCTGAACGACGCCGAGGATCAGGCGGAGCGTTTCCGCGAGCAGGTGGCCGAGAAAGAGGCTGGCGATGACGAGGCCATGTTCTTCGACGAAGATTACGTCACGGCGCTGGAATACGGTCTGCCGCCGACCGCCGGCGAAGGCATCGGCATCGACCGCCTTGCCATGCTGCTGACGGACTCGCCGTCGATTCGCGACGTGATCCTGTTCCCGGCCATGCGTCCGGAAAAGGGCTGATCGTCGATGTCGATTCATCCGGCCGCCGCAGCGCTGCGCGAGCAGCTCAAGCCCGGACGGGGCTGGCTCGAACGTCTCAGTGGCGAGTTCGAGCAGCCCTACATGCAGTCACTCGCCGCCTTCCTGGCGGAAGAGGAGCAGGCCGGGAAAACATTGTTCCCGGCCAGGCAGCATTGCTTCAATGCCCTCAACTCGACGCCGTTCGACGACGTGTCCGTGGTTATTCTGGGGCAGGACCCCTACCACGGGCCGGGGCAGGCCCATGGACTGTGTTTCAGTGTGCGGCCGGGGGTGAAGACACCGCCGTCTCTGGTCAACATATTCAAGGAGATCGATGCGGAGCTGGGTATCCCGGCGCCGGGTCACGGCTGCCTGCAGCCCTGGGCGGAGCAGGGCGTGTTGCTGCTCAACGCGGTGCTGACGGTGGTTCAGGGGCAGGCCGGCGCCCACCAGGGTAAAGGCTGGGAGCACTTTACCGACCGGGTGATCGAGCACATCAACGCCGAGCGCGAAAACGTGGTGTTCCTGCTCTGGGGCAGTTACGCACAGAAGAAAGGGCGCATCATCGACCGCAGCCGCCATCGGGTGCTGCAGGGGCCGCACCCGTCTCCGCTGAGTGCTCATCGGGGCTTTTTCGGCTGCGGCCACTTCCAGCAAACCAATGATTGGCTCGTTCAGAAAGGGCGCCCACCCATCGATTGGCAATTGCCGGATCAGGACACGCTGATCGCCCAATACAAGAAAGGCCGGTGAATCACCGGCCTTTCTTGTATCTGGTGGAGCTCAACCCCGGGCGGGTTTACTGGAGCAGCGCCATCGCGGCTTCCATTTCCGCGTTCAGGTCTTCTTCCTGGCTCATATCGACATTCGGGTCCAGGCCCAGGCGCTCGAAGGCCGGGATCTGGTTCCAGTCCATCTCGTTGAAGCGGTGTTCGGTGCCGGCCACCAGTTGCAGGTTGGCGATCATCACCAGATCGGCGTAATCCGCTTTTGGAACCACGCGCTGGAAGTCGGTGAAACCGCGCGGTACCTGCTGCAGGTCCTCGGAGAAGTCCCATTTCTTCAGGATGCGCTCGCCGATGTCCGCGTGCAGTTCGTCGATGATGTTATCCAGCATGATGCTGCTGATCTGGATCTCGTTGTCTTCCACGTAGCGCAGAATGGGCAGGACCCCGATCAGGTGTACCAGACCTGCCAGCGTGGCCTGGTCGGCTTTCAGCTTAGTGTAATGTTGCGCCAGTACGTGGCAGATGCCCGCCACTTCGGTGCTGGTCTGCCAGGTGGCACGCAGGCGCTTGTCGACCATGTCGGAGGTGGCCTGGAACATCTGTTCCATGGCCAGGCCCATGGCCATGTTGCTGGTGTAGGCCATGCCCAGGCGGCTGACGGCCATGGTCAGGGTCTCGATCTGGCGAGCGCCACGGAACAGCGGGCTGTTGCAGACCCGGATCAGGCGGGCCGACAGGGCGGTATCGTTGCTGATCACCTTGACCAGGTCCTGTATGGAGGAATCCTCGGATTCGGCAATCTCCCTGACCTGGAGGGCCACCTCGGGGAGGGTGGGGAGTACCAGCTTGTCACTCTCGATGGCCGTGACGAGATCCTGTTTGAGGGTTTCTGCGATATTCGCCATGTTTGGGTATTCCGTCAGACGTGTTTGGAACGTTGTCTTCGCGCCGGGGGGGTGCGGTCAGGCCGGGTAGCCGGCGCGGCTGTGTCCTTTATAGCAGATATCCGGAGTCCGGGCCGTGACAAAACGTATCCGGAGCTGCGACAGGGCGTTGCGCTCAGGACGCGTCCTGCTCTGGCACCGCATAGGAAAGCGGCAGCCGCGAGACCTGACCGGCGTGGCCCTCGACCTGCCAGGGTTCCTTCGCCAGCGCGGTATGCTTGATCACGGCCAGCACCTCCTGGTGGCCGTCGTCGAAACGGACGCTGTTGACCACTTCCCCGACCCGGCTGTCGCCAGCCAGAACGGGGGTCCCCACGTCGATCGCCTCAGTGCCGTCCACCGCCAGGCGGAAAACGCTTTTCTTCAGCTGGCCAAGATAGTGCATCCGGGCCACGACCTCCTGCCCGGTATAGCAGCCTTTCTTGAAGTGGATGCCGCCAATGTGCTGCAGGTTGAGCATTTGTGGCACGTATTCCTCGAGTGTTTTCGGGCTCAGTTCCGGCACGCCGGCACTGATGTCCGCGGCGGCCCAGTCCGCCGCGCCGGCCAGGTCGACCGCGGGTTGCCGGTCGCCCTGAAGGCGCCAGAATTCGTAGCGTTGTGTGCCTTCGGCGGTGTCTTCCACGCGGATCAGCTTGCCGTCATCCAGTGACAGGGAGTCGCCCGGTGATGCCAGTGACGCCGCGTCCGAACTGAGCGCTAGGGCACTGTCCTGACCCCAGAGGCCAAATACGGTCGCGTCTTCGAGCCGGTCCATCCGGGTGCCGCGAAACAGCATCAGGAATTTGTTCAGCTGCTGGCTGATGTGATCGGCCACGGACTCCGGCAGCCGCAGCAGGACGTCATCGCCGTCTCCGGCCAGCAGCGTCAGGGCGTAGGTCCGGCCCTTGGGGGTGCAGGCGGCGGCTCGTGCCGAGTGGCTGTCGCTGATTTCGTCCAGGCTCTGGCTGAGCTGGCCGTGCAGGAATTTGTGTGGATCCTTACCGCTGACCCGGTACAGCCGGTATTCCGGCAGTCTGGCGCAAGCGTTTTCGGGGCGCTGGGCGGCGGCGATGCCGGTGGATTCGGCCGCGACGGCGGTATCGGTCATATCGGACTCCAGTCAGGCGTCGGGTGACACGGTGTCGGATCGGGTGTCTAGCGCAAAACGCAACCAGACCCGAAGGCGCCGGAATGCGTCGGGATCGGTGTTGCGGCAGCCGGGGACATCGATCAGCACGAGATTGTATTCCCTGACAATGGTGCCGGCAGGGCGCAGTTTCAAGAGGGCCAGATGCCCCGAGATGCGGCTGTTGGGGCTGGGGTGGACGGCTTCGTCATGACCGTCGGCGTGCACGAGATAGAGCTGGCCGTTGCTGACCCGGAGCTGGCGCGGGCCCTTGCCCAGGCCGGCGGCTGTGGCGCCGCGCCAGGCCATGACGCCCGCTGGCAGCAACGCCAGCGCGGGCCAGGGCGCCCCCTGCAGGCTCAGCAGCACGAGGCAGAGGGCTGCCGAACTCCAGAACAGGAGCGTCGCGCCTACGAGGGCGCGGGAAGGAAACTGTGTCAGCTCAATCCGGTTGTACACGCTTCAGGATCATGTCGACGATGCGCTTCAGGTCTTCGTCTTCCGGCACTTCGCGCTGCATGAACCACTGGAACATCTGGGTGTCTTCGCATTCGATCAGCTTGTGGTAGCGGGCCTGGTCCTCTTTGGGCAGATCGCGGTAGACCTCCTCCAGGAACGGGATCAGCAGTACGTCCAGCTCCAGCATGCCGCGCCGGCTGTGCCAGTAAAGACGCTTGAATTCAACATCGTCCATAGAAAGAACCTCGGTAATGGACCGACCGCTTCAGGGCGCGATCGGACGGAATGTGGTTGGCGTGAGGACGGTATCGCCGGCCTCGTGGTTCAGTCCCGGATAGTCCAGGGTGTAGTGCAGTCCCCGACTCTCGCGGCGCTGCAGGGCAGAGCAGATGATCAGGTCGGCCACGGTGACCAGGTTGCGCAGTTCCAGCAGGTCGTTGGACACGCGGTAGTTGCTGTAGAACTCGCCGATTTCCCGGGACAACAGGTCGACCCGGTGCTTGGCGCGCTGCAGTCGCTTGGTGGTGCGAACGATGCCGACGTAGTCCCACATGAAATGACGCAGCTCATCCCAGTTGTGTGAGATCACCACGTCCTCGTCGGAGTCGCGCACCTGGGATTCGTCCCAGGCCGGCGCGTCGGGCGGCTCGGGAATGCTGGCGTCGAGCTGGGCGATGTCCTCGGCCGCAGCACGACCGTAGACCAGACATTCGAGCAGTGAGTTGCTGGCCATCCGGTTGGCCCCGTGCAGACCGGTGAAGGCAGCCTCTCCCACCACATAAAGCTGGTTGACGTCGCTGCGGGCGCGATGGTCGCTCATGATGCCGCCGCAGGTGTAGTGGGCGGCGGGGACCACGGGAATGGGCTCGCGGGTCATGTCGATGCCGAACTCGCGGCAGCGCTCGTAGATTGTGGGGAAGTGATTCTTTACAAAGTCGGCCGGCTTGTGGCTGATGTCGAGGTAGAGATGATCGGCACCGAGGCGTTTCATTTCATGGTCTATGGCACGGGCCACCACATCCCGCGGCGCCAGTTCCGCGCGCTGGTCGAAGCGCTCCATAAAGGAGGAGCCGTCCGGCAGCAGCAGGCGTCCGCCCTCGCCCCGCACCGCTTCGCTGATCAGGAACGACTTGGCGTGGGGGTGATACAGGCAGGTGGGGTGGAACTGGTTGAACTCCATGTTGGCTACCCGGCAGCCCGCACGCCAGGCCATGGCGATGCCGTCGCCGGAAGCACCGTCCGGGTTGCTGGTATAGCGGTAGGCCTTGCTGGCGCCGCCGGTGGCGATGACCACGAAGCGGGCCCGGACCAGCTCGACATGACTGTCGTCAAGATTGAGCACATAGGCGCCGACGCAGCGATTTCCCGGCAGGGACAGCTTGCGGTGGGTGATCAGGTCCACCGCCACTCGCTGCTCCAGGATGTGTACGTTTTCCTGCTGCCGCGCCTGCTCGCTCAGCGTGTAGGAGACGGCCTGGCCGGTGGCGTCGGCAGCGTGGATAATGCGGCGGTGACTGTGGCCGCCCTCCCGGGTAAGGTGGTAGTTCTGTTCGTCGTCGCGGGTGAAGTTCACGCCCTTTTCGATCAGCCACTCGATGCTTTCCCGGCTGTGCTCGACGGTAAAGCGAACGGCATCCTCGTGACACAGGCCGGCGCCGGAATTGAGCGTGTCACGGATGTGCGCCTCGACGCTGTCCTCGGAGTCCAGTACCGCGGCAATGCCGCCCTGGGCCCAGAAGGTCGAGCCGCTGGCCAGTTCGCTCTTGCTGATGACGGCGACGTTGAGGTGCTGGGGCAGGTTGAGGGCGACGGTCAGCCCGGCGGCGCCGCTGCCGATGATCAGCACGTCGTATTGGTGGGACTGTGGCATCTCTTTGGTTTCGCGGGCCATAATGAGGGCGCTATTGAACTAAACTTTGCGGCTGCTGTCTATTTGGCCACACAGGGTCACCCCTCACAAGTCAACGGCCTCGGGGTGGCCGGACAAGTCAAGTGCAAATGGGACTGCCGCATGACGATTTCCAGAATGCCCACGACGGCCCTGCAGGCAAGTCAGACAGAGGTTCACGAAACGAAGCGCGAGAAGGCGACGGTGACACCTCTGTCGCAGCGCCCGGATGCAGGAAGCCAGACGGCGAAGAGACCGGTGACAGAAAGCACGCCACAGATTGCCAGCGAGAGCCAGACGGACAAGCAGCTCATCCAGCGGGTCAAACGGGGGGACCGTTCGGCCTTCGACCTGTTGGTGCTGAAATACCAGTCCCGGGTGGCGTCGATCATCAGCCGCTACACCAATGATTCCCAGGACATTCTGGATTTGACCCAGGAAACTTTCGTCAAGGCCTACCGGGCCATCGAGCGTTTCCGGGGAGACAGTGCCTTCTACACCTGGCTTTACCGGATTGCGGTCAACACCGCCAAGAACTTCCTGGAATCCCGTGGCCGCCGGCCGCGCGGCAGTATGGAAGCGGAGGAAGCCGAACGGCTGGACTCGGGGGACTGGTTGCGCGATGTGGCCACCCCGGAGAAACTGATGCAGCGCGAAGAAATGTATGAGGCCATGCAGCGTGCGATTTCAGCGTTGCCGGAAGAGCTGCGCTCCGCACTGCTCCTGCGCGAGTACGAGGGGCTGAGTTATGAAGACATCGCCAGGATCCTGGAGTGTCCGATCGGTACGGTCCGGTCCCGGATCTTCCGGGCCCGGGACGCCGTGGACCGGGAACTGGCGCCGATGATGAGTGCGGACTGAAACGGCCCATTTGTTGGATGTGTGATTTTTTTGAGGTGCAAGCGCGATGGATGATCGTCTGAGAGAGACGTTGTCAGCCATGATGGATGACCAGGCCGACGAGCTGGCGGTGCGCCGGTTGCTCAGTCGGGCCGGAGAGCCGGAGGTTCAGCATCAGTGGCAGCGATGGCAGCAGTTGCGGAACCTGATGCATGACGAGCGTCGCGATCTGGCCTGCGTGGATGTCAGCGCGGCGGTGCGTGAGGCCATTGATGACCACCACGAACCGGTCGAGACGGAGGCGCGTCCTTCCTCGCCGATTGCGGCGCGTCAGTCCATGCGCTGGTCCGCCGTCGCCGCGGTGTCCCTGGCGCTCCTGGTGGGCTATGGTGCCGGGACGCAGTGGGGCACCGCCGATCAGGGGGCGACCCGTTCACTGACGGCCAGCGTGGCGTCCGGGCCGGCCTCTGATACCGCGAGCCCCGTGGCTGACAGTCAGCCGGTACAGGAGATCGCCCTGCAGGGGCTGGACGCCGAACAGCGAGAGCAGATGAGTCGTTATCTGTTGGAACATGCCCAGCACAACAGCGTGGGTATGGGGTACGGATCGATGGGCTTTGCCCGGGTTGCGAGTGCGTCCACCGGTGTTCGCTAGGGTCGCTGTCTGATGTTTGATCGTTTGGGATCTCAGTCGCACCACCGCTTGCGGTGGTTCCTGGGGCTGTTCGTGACCTGGTTGGCCGTGTCTGCGCAGGCCGCCGATGCGCCGAAAACGGCGGAGGACTGGCTTGAGCAGCTTGGGCCGGCGCTCAACGCCACCAGTTACAAAGGCGTGTTCGTTTACAGCCGCGGCGACCAGGTCAGCTCGATGCGCATTGCCCACCGTTTTCATGACGGCGAGGTGCAGGAGCGCCTGGTGATCCAGGATGGCGACCAGGGCGAAATCATCCGCCGTGGTGGACGGGTCTTCTGTATCCTGCCGTCCCACGGCCGCATCCAGCTCGATGCGGTGTTGCCGTCGGGGCCGTTTTCCGAAGCGTTCAGCAGCAAGCTGCCGCCGTTCCGGCGCTGGTACGCGGCGCGGTTGCTGGA
The DNA here is from genome assembly GCF_011421605.1 of Marinobacter sp. JSM 1782161. Taxonomy (NCBI): domain Bacteria; kingdom Pseudomonadati; phylum Pseudomonadota; class Gammaproteobacteria; order Pseudomonadales; family Marinobacteraceae; genus Marinobacter; species Marinobacter sp. JSM 1782161. The sequence continues at coordinate 557,584 of NZ_WSSA01000003.1, read as the reverse complement.
CGATGACCGTGTGGCCGGACACCGGGCTGTGGTCGTTGCCCTCAACCCCAAAGACGTGCATCGCTACCGCTACCGCCTGTGGCTGGAAAAGACGTCCGGGTTGCTGGTCAAGAGTCAGGTGCTGGCAAACGACGACACGGTGCTTGAGCGTTTCCAGTTCACCATGCTGGAGCTGACCGACGATATTCCCGACAGTGAGTTCCAGATTCCCTTCGAGGACCCGCGCCAGGCGCTTTCCCTGGACAAGGCGGAAGCCAGGATAGCCGCGGCGGCGCCACCGCCAGAGCCCTCGCAGCCGGCCAAGTTCGCCTGGAGCCTGGGCTGGCATCCGGAAGGTTTCCAGGAAACGCCGTCGCCGCACTCGCATACGGGCCAGGCAGTGGCCTTCTCCGATGGACTGGCGTCTTTCTCGGTCTTCATTGCGCCTGTGGGCAATAAGGACATGCCGACCGGCATCTCCCGCATCGGCGCCACGACCATTTTCATGCGCAAGATGGTGGTCGGTGATCAGCGCCACCTGGTGACGGTGGTCGGGGAAATTCCGCCCGATACGGCAATGAAGGTGGGGCGTTCGGTCTTCGTTCAGAAAAACCGTGAGCCGGCTCGCGTCGGCACGGAGCCTGGTAGCGATATGGCCGCCCGTCCGCAGGCAACGGCGGGCAGCGAATGACGATCGGGGCTCACCATGATTGAAGAGAATGGCACCGTGGTGGCCGTAACCGGTGATCAGGCCTGGGTGCAGACCATTCGACAAAGCACCTGCGGCACCTGCAACGCCCGCAAGGGCTGCGGGCAGGGCGCTCTTGCGCGATTGTCGGACGGTCGCGCGAACCAGGTGAAGGTGGCGAACACGGCAGGGGCGCGGGTCGGTGATCCGGTCGTCCTGGGCATCGGTGAACGCCAGCTTCTGACCGCTTCGTTGCTGGTCTACGCGCTGCCTCTGCTGGCGCTGCTGGTGGGCGCACTGGCCGGAGCCTCACTGGGGGAAGCCGGCGACGGGCCGGCCATCCTGGGCGGTCTGCTGGGGCTGGCGAGCGGTTTTCTGGTGGTCCGGATCGTCGCCGGAGGAGCCTCCCGAACGGCTCGCCTGAGCCCGGTGATGCTGCGCGTTGATCTGCATCATGTGGATGCGGAGCCCACAACCGTGCGGGATTCCGACGCATTCCGGTTTCCCTGAACGGTCCCCGGGCCGGGTTAAAATTTCCTTAATTTGAAACGCCTGGTACTGCCTACAAAATAGACGTGTCCATCCTGTCAACCCAAGTATATTCTGGAGTGAGGTATGCCCAAAAAGAGCCTGAGAGTCTGGTTTGCGCCCATTCTGGCTTTCCTGATGCTGGCGGCCGCCAGCGCCCACGCCGAACTGCCCGATTTTACCGATCTGGTGAAGGAAAACTCGTCGGCGGTTGTGAATATCAGCACCACCCAGGAACCCCAGCCCCGCGGCAGCTCGGGTTTTGACGATCGCCAGCTCGATCAGATGCCGGAGTTCTTCCGCCGCTTCTTCGAAGGGCCCAACGGGCCGGGTGGCCAGCAGGGCCAGCAGCCGCTCCAGTCCATGGGTTCAGGCTTTATCGTCTCCAAGGACGGCTACATCCTGACCAACAACCATGTGGTCGAAGGCGCTGACGAAATCGTTGTCCGCCTGAGCGATCGGCGCGAACTGAACGCCCGTGTGGTGGGCACCGACCCGCGCTCCGACCTGGCCGTGCTCAAGATCAAGGCGGAGGACCTGCCGGTCGTGAAAATGGGGCATTCGTCGGATCTGGAGCAGGGCGAATGGGTGTTTGCCATCGGCTCGCCGTTCGGCTTCGACTACACGGTGACCGCGGGTATCGTCAGTGCCATCGGCCGTTCCCTGCCGTCGGAGAACTACGTGCCTTTCATCCAGACCGACGTGGCCATCAACCCGGGCAACTCCGGCGGCCCGCTGTTCAACCTCGACGGAGAGGTGGTTGGCATCAACTCCCAGATCTATACCCGCTCAGGCGGCTTCATGGGGGTTTCCTTCTCCATTCCCATCGACGTGGCGATGAACGTGTTCCAGCAGATTCGTGATCAGGGCTTCGTGACCCGCGGCTGGCTGGGCGTGCTGATCCAGGAAGTGAACCGCGACCTGGCGGAGTCGTTTGGTCTGAACCGTCCGCGCGGCGCGCTGGTAGCGGAAGTGCTGCCGGATTCCCCCGCCGAAAAAGCCGGCCTGCAACCGGGTGACATCATTCTCGAATACAACGGAGAATCGGTGAACCTGTCGTCCGATCTGCCGCCGATGGTGGGTCGCACCAAGATCGACGAGACCGCCGATCTGACCGTGCTGCGCAACGGTGACGAAGTGTCGCTGGATGTCACCATCGGGCAGTTGCCCGAGGACCGTCAGGCTTCCAGTAGTGATGCGCCCGAACCATCCGTGGGCGGCGGCCCGCTGGGGCTGAGCGTGGCCGATCTGACGTCCGAGCAGCGCCAGCAGCTGGACATCCAGGACGGCGTACTGGTACGTAACGTCGGTTCCGGCCCGGCGCTGGACGCCGGCATCCGTCCCAATGACGTGATCCGCAAACTTAACAATGAAACCATCAGCTCGGCCGATGACTTCCGCCGCATTGCCGCCGACCTGCCCAAGGGCAAGGCCATCCCGGTGCTGGTCATGCGTGACGGACAGTCGACGTTCCTGGTGGTCAAAACTGAGAAGTAATGCCTACCACCGGTCGCCCGGACCGGTGCATGCTGACCTGACCTAAACGACCCCGGAGTGCGGAGGCGCCCCGGGGTTTTGTTATTCCTGATTATGGATTAATCAGCGACAGTATTTGCTATACTCAACCGTTTTATTATCGGGCTCTCCCCGTCGAGCGGTCGAGTCGTCGGTTTTCAAGGGTTTCGCGCCCTTTTCTCAACGGATTGAATGAATGGCAAAGGAAGTTTCTCTGGGGCGGATCGCCCGACAGCGCCCGTCGCGTATTGCCTGGGCGCTTCTTCTGATTTCCCTGGCGCTGACCGCGGGCGCCTGGCAGTTTTCCATACTGCTGGTGGAGGATCGCACCCAGGCGCGTTTCGAAACCCAGTCCCTGCAATTGAAGACGGCGATCGAGGAGCGTCTGCTGAACTACGAGCAGGTGCTGGCCGGCAGCGCCGGGCTGTTTGCGGTGGCGGACCTGGTGGGGCGCGAGGACTGGCGGCTCTACGTCAACAAGCTCGACATTAACCGCTACTACCCGGGCATCCAGGGGCTCGGCTTCACCGCCCGGGTTGAGGGCGACGAGGTGCGGGACTTCGTGCGCCGCATCCGTGACCAGGGGCTGCCCGATTACCTGATCAACCCCGCCGGCGTCCGCGCCGAGTACCATCCCATCGTCTTCCTTGAGCCCAGCACCCAGCGTAACAAGCGCGCCTATGGCTATGACGCTTTTGGCGATCCCACCCATCGTCAGGCCATGGAAGAGGCGCGGGACTCCGGCCTGGCGACGATGACGGGCAAGGTGGTGCTGGTGCAGGAAGAGGTGGACGACAAGCAGGCCGGCTTCCTGATGTACTTTCCGGTCTATGACGGGGATAAAGTGCCCCGTCTGCTGGAGGACCGGCGTGACCGGCTGCGCGGGTTCGTGTTCAGCGCCTTCCGTATGAACAACCTGATGGACGGGATCGTCGGCCTGATCGCCCCGTTCCTGGATGTGCGCATCTACGACAGCGACGTGGCGGTCAAGGAAGCGCTGATGTACGGCTCCAACCTGGGGTCGCTGGACAACGACTACACCTTCGCGATGAGCCAGAAGGTCGAGCACGGCGGACGTACCTGGTTGCTGCAGACCCATACCACGCCGGCCTTCGACTACCTGGCGTCGGATCCGCGGCCGCTGATCGTGCTGGTCGCCGGGATCATCATCAGCCTGCTGTTATTCGCCTTCTCGCTCGTCATGATCCGGTCGCGCCTGCTGGCGCAGATCAATGCCGGCCGCTACCGGGCGATCACCGAGGGGGCCAGCAACATCACCCTGATCCTCGACCAGCGCGGCCAGACCCAGTACGTCAGCCCCTCGTCGGAATACATTCTCGGCTACGACCCGCGCAACGTGCCGGACCTGTCGCTGGAGCGCCAGGTGCATCCCGATGACTGGCCGCAGATGCAGCAGGTGTTCGAGCAGGCCATGGAGGAACCCGGCAAGGCCCTGCCCGTGGTCCACGCGCGCATCCGCGATGCCTGCGGCGACTGGCGAGATATGGAGGGCTCCTACACCGCGATGATGGACGTGCCCGGCGTCAACGGCGTCGTGGTCAGTCTGCGGGACCTGACCGAGCTCAAGGCGGCCCAGACGGAGCTGCATCGGCTGGCGTTCTACGATCCGCTCACCGGGCTGGCCAACCGCCAGCTGTTCCGCGACCGGCTGGAACACGTCATCCGCCGTTGCAAGCGCAGCGGCCAGTCGGCGGCGCTGATGTTCCTCGATCTGGACGGTTTCAAACGCATCAACGACACGCTGGGCCACGATGTGGGCGACCAGTTGCTGCAGAGCGTGGCCGGCTGGCTCATCGACTGTGTGCGGGAAGAGGATTCCGTGGCGCGGCTCGGGGGCGATGAGTTTGTGGTGCTGTTGTCCGAGGTGACCGGTTCCGATGCGGCGGCCGGCGTGGCCGAGAGCATTCTCCGGCGCCTGTGCCAGCGCATCCGGCTGGGCGAGCACGAGGTGCGGGTGACGGTCAGTATCGGTCTGGCAATGATCCCTGACGACAGCGCCGACGCCACCTCGCTGATGAAGTACGCCGACCTGGCGATGTACCGCGCCAAGGAGCTGGGGCGCAACAACGTGCAGTTCTTCACCGCGGCCATGAACATCCAGGCGGCGCGGCGCATGCTGCAGCAGGAAGAGTTGAGCAATGCCCTGGACGGCGACCGCTTCGTGCTGCATTTCCAGCCCAAGTTCGACCTGGCCCGGGAGCAGGTGCTGGGGGTCGAGGCTTTCCTGCGCTGGCAGCACCCCGAGCGGGGGCTGGTGCCGGCCCAGCAGTTCATCCACCTGGCCGAGGAGTCGGGCCTGATCGTGCGCCTGGGAGAGCTGGCGCTGCGCCAGGCCTGCATCCAGATCCAGGCACTGGAGCGGGCCGGATTCGGCGACCTGCGGATCTCGGTCAACCTGTCGGCGCGGCAGGTCATCGATCCCGGCTTTATGGGCATGTTTCGCCAGGTCATCACCGAGACCGGCGTGCGGCCGGAGCAACTGGAGGTGGAGCTGCCTTCCGAGTTGCTCAACGAGGATCCGGACATCCTGCACCCGCTGTTGCGGGCGCTTCATGATATCGGTGTGTGTCTGATCCTGGATAATTTCGGCGCCGGCAGCTGCTCGCTGGCGGCCATGCAGCGACTGCCGCTGAACGCGGTGAAGATCGATCAGGTCTTCATCCGCGACATTCCCTATAACGCCACCGCCACCGACGTGACCTCGGCGGTGATTGCCCTGGCCCACAAGCTGCACCTGACGGTGATTGCCGAAGGCGTGGAAACGCCGCAGCAACTGAATTTCCTGCGCGCCAGCGGCTGTGCCCAGGCCCAGGGTAACCTGTTCAGCTATCCCCTTGACGAGGACGCCCTGATTGGATTCCTGGTGCGTCAGCAGGAACGCTCGGGAACTTAGCGCCCGTCGGCGAATCAATCCGACGGGACGCCGGCCCGATTGTACAAATCCTAACAGGGGTACATGGCAATAGGGTCGGTTAACCGGTAAAATCAGCGTTCGCCATTCTGCCGCCGACCCGGGCATTGTCCGGGCCGGGCGCGCCGAACATTTTTCTGACGTGAGACACCCTATTCTGTGACTGACCTGAGCCACATCCGCAATTTTTCCATCATCGCCCATATCGATCACGGAAAATCCACGCTTGCCGATCGCTTCATCCAGCTCTGTGGCGGCCTGACCGACCGCGAGATGGCCGAGCAGGTACTCGACTCCATGGATCTGGAGCGTGAGCGCGGGATCACCATCAAAGCCCAGAGTGTCACCCTGCGCTACAAGGCCCGGGACGGAATCGAGTACGAGCTCAACATGATCGACACCCCGGGCCACGTGGATTTCTCCTATGAGGTATCGCGATCGCTGTTCGCCTGCGAAGGCGCCCTGCTGGTTGTGGATGCCGGTCAGGGCGTTGAGGCTCAGTCGGTCGCCAACTGCTATACGGCGATCGAGCAGGGGCTGGAAGTGGTGCCGGTCCTGAACAAGATGGACCTGCCCCAGGCGGAACCCGACCGGGTGGCCCAGGAAATCGAGGACATCATCGGCATCGAGGCCACCGAAGCGGTGCGCTGCAGTGCCAAGACCGGCCTGGGTGTCGAGGACGTGCTGGAAGAACTGATCCGGCTGGTGCCTCCGCCCCAGGGCGACGTGGACGGCCCGCTGCAGGCTTTGATCATCGACTCCTGGTTCGACAACTACCTGGGCGTGGTGTCGCTGGTGCGCGTGCGCCAGGGCAGCCTGCGCAAGGGCGACAAGATCCTGATCAAGTCGACCGGCCGCGCCTGGCAGGTGGACAAGGTGGGTATCTTTACGCCCAAGCCCACCGATACCGGCGTGCTCGGTACCGGCGAGGTCGGTTTTGTGATCGCCGGCATCAAGGACATCCAGGGTGCCCCGGTGGGCGATACCATTACGCACCAGAGTACGCCGGACACGGCGATGGTGCCGGGCTTCCAGAAGGTGAAGCCCCAGGTGTTCGCCGGCCTGTTCCCGGTCAGCTCCGACGATTACGACGACTTCCGTGAGGCGCTGGACAAGCTGACCCTGAACGACGCTTCCCTGTTTTTCGAGCCGGAAAGCTCCGACGCCCTGGGCTTCGGCTTCCGCTGTGGCTTCCTGGGCATGCTGCACATGGAAATCATCCAGGAGCGGCTGGAACGGGAATACGACCTGGACCTGATCACCACGGCGCCGACGGTGGTGTTCGAGGTGGTCAACAAGCAGGGTGAGACCCTGTACGTCGATAACCCGTCCCGCCTGCCGGATGTGGGCAGCATCGAGGAAATGCGCGAGCCGATCGTCGAGGCCAACATCCTCGTGCCCCAGGAACACCTGGGCAACGTCATCGCCCTGTGCGAGGAAAAACGGGGTGTTCAGAAGAACATGCTGTTCCTCGCCAGTCAGGTGCAGTTGACCTATGAGCTGCCGATGGCGGAAGTGGTTCTCGATTTCTTTGACCGGGTCAAGTCCGCCAGTCGCGGTTTCGCGTCACTGGATTATCATTTCAAGCGCTTCCAGACCGCCGACCTGGTGCGTCTGGATATCCTGATCAACGGCGACCGGGTGGATGCCCTGGCGTTGATCGTCCATCGGGATCATGCCCACTACCGCGGTCGTGCGGTGCTGGAGAAGATGAAGGAACTGATCCCGAGGCAGATGTTTGATATCGCCCTGCAGGCGGCGATCGGCACGCACGTGATCGCCCGCCAGACGGTCAAGGCGCTGCGCAAGAACGTCACGGCCAAGTGCTACGGCGGTGACGTGAGCCGGAAGAAAAAGCTCCTGCAGAAACAGAAAGAAGGTAAAAAGCGCATGAAGCAGCTTGGTAATGTCGAGGTGCCCCAGGAAGCGTTTCTTGCCGTACTGCGCGTCGACAACTAGGACTCCAACTGCATGGATATCGATTTTCCCCTGATCCTTGTCACCCTGACGTTCGCCACCGGCCTGATCTGGCTGGCGGACTGGCTGTTCCTGCGCAGTCGCCGTGAGGCCCGGGCTACCGAAACCCAGACCGCCACGGCCGCCGGTGGCAGTGCGGGGGAAGACGACAGCGACGACGACAAGGCGCCGTACCTGGTGGAGCTGAGCCGCTCCTTCTTTCCGGTATTGGCCATCGTGCTGGTGTTGCGCTCCTTCCTGGTCGAGCCCTTCCAGATTCCGTCCGGTTCCATGCTGCCCACGCTGAAGGTCGGGGATTTCATCCTGGTCAACAAGTTCTCCTACGGCCTGCGCCTGCCGGTGATCGGTACTAAAGTGGTCGATATCGGTGAGCCGGAGCGGGGTGACGTGATGGTGTTCAAGTACCCCAAGGATGGCGAGACCAACTATATTAAGCGGGTGATCGGGCTGCCGGGCGACACCATCAGCTATCACGACCACACCCTGTCCATCAACGGCGAGGTGGTTGCGTCCGATTTTGTGGCCACGCTGCCGCCGGTGGAATTGCGCGAGGAGGACCTGGGGACCGTCAAGCACCAGATCCTGCGCTCCATGGGGCGGACGGCGCCGGGCGGGGAAGGTGAGTGGACCATTCCCCAGGGGCAGTACTTCGTCATGGGGGACAACCGCGACAACAGCAACGACAGCCGGTACTGGGGCACCGTGCCCGAGCACCTGGTGGTGGGCAAGGCCTTTGCCATCTGGATGCACCTGGATTCCTGGCTGCCCAGTTTCGACCGTGTCGGCCTGATCGACTGAACCGGCGGCCGGCCAGGAAGGCCGGCGCCTCCACAACCAGAAAAAAGAGAGTATGTCATGAAGACTCAACGTGGCGCTTCCACCCTGGGTATTCTTATAGCGGTCCTCTTTTTCGGCAGCCTGATTACCCTGGTAATCAAGCTCGGGCCCGTCTATCTGGATGACCTGACCATCCAGGAAGCCATTGAAAGCCTCGACAACACCGAGGACCTGGGCCAGCTGAGCGTTCGCGACGTGCAGACCCTGATCCGCAAGCGTCTGAGCGTCAACAACGTGGACGGCTTCGACCAGAAGCTTATCGAGATCAAGAAGGACGGTGATGCGGTGCTGGTTTCCCTCGAGTACGAGGTGCGCACCGACCTGTTCCAGAATGTGGACGCGGTTGTCCACTTTAACCACGCCTATGAGATGAGAGGCCAGTGAGGGTAAGCGAGATTGAAATGGGCCGGCTCCAGAAGCGGTTGGGATACCAGTTCCGGGATCCCGAGCTGCTGACCCTGGCGCTGACCCACCGAAGCCACGGGAACCAGAACAACGAACGTCTTGAGTTTCTCGGGGATTCGATTGTCAACATGGTCATTGCCGAGCATCTGTACCGCCATTTCGAGAACGCTCGGGAAGGCCAGTTGAGCCGGCTGCGCGCGCGCATGGTCAAGGGGGTCACCCTGGCCGAGATTGGCCGCGAGTTCCACCTGGGCGAATACCTGCGCATGGGCTCCGGTGAGCTGAAGAGTGGCGGATTCCGGCGCGATTCGATCCTGGCGGATGCGGTGGAGTCGGTGATCGGCGCTATCTATCTGGACAGCGACTTCCACACCTGCCGTGCCCGCGTGCTGGCCTGGTTCACCGAACGTCTGGAACGCCTGGATCTGCAGGACACCCAGAAAGATCCCAAGACACGGCTGCAGGAGTACCTGCAATCGCGTCAGTACCCGTTGCCACGCTACGACGTGATCTCCATCGAGGGCGAGGCCCATGCCCAGACCTTCCACGTCGAGTGCGCGTTGCCATCGCTGGATCGCAAGACCACCGGTGTCGGTGGCAGTCGCCGTGTCGCCGAACAGCAAGCCGCCCGCAACGCCCTGAAATCCCTGGGCGTGGAGAATAACTGATGATCGATCCCACCCAGCCGGACAATCCCGACAGCCGTTGTGGCTTTGTCGCGATCGTCGGCCGCCCCAACGTGGGCAAGTCCACCCTGCTGAACCACATCCTCGGCCAGAAGCTGAGCATCACCTCGCGCAAGCCGCAGACGACCCGTCACCAGGTGCTGGGCATCCAGACCCGCGGCGACGTGCAGGCCATCTACGTGGATACCCCGGGGATGCACGAGGAAGAGCCGCGGGCGTTGAATCGCTACATGAACCGGGCGGCGAGCTCGGCACTGAAGGACGTGGACGTGGTGGTTTTCGTGGTGGACCAGAACCACTGGACCACCGCGGACGAGATGGTCCTGCGCAAGCTGGAAAACGTCAAAGCCCCGGTTATCCTGGCGGTGAACAAGGTCGACAAGCTGGACAAGCGTGAGGTCCTGCTGCCGCACCTGGAAGAGCTGGCCCGCAAACGTGAGTTCGCCGAGATCATTCCGCTGTCCGCCCTGCGCGGCCAGAACCTGGAACCACTGGAGGCGGCCGTGGATCGGATGCTGCCGGCCAGCATCCATTTCTACCCGGACGACCAGCTGACCGACCGCAGCCAGCGCTTCCTGGCCTCGGAAATTGTGCGCGAGAAAATCACGCGCCAACTGGGTGCGGAGTTGCCTTACTCCACCGCCGTTGAGATCGAGGAATTCAAGGACGACGGCAAAGTCCTGCACATCGCCGCTCTGATCCTCGTTGAACGTGACGGGCAGAAGAAGATCCTGATCGGCGACAAGGGAGAGCGCATCCGCCGCATCGGTCAGGAAGCGCGTATCGATATGGAAAAGCTGTTCGACGGCAAGGTGATGCTGCGCCTGTGGGTCAAGGTCAAGAAGGGCTGGGCGGACAGCGAGCGCGCGCTGAAAAGTCTCGGAATGAACGACTTCTGATCGCGGCCCGTGACGACGTGATGTTGCACGCGCCGCCGGCCAACACAGGAGTTGCCAGCCGATGAGCGACAGGGTCGAACAGGAGCCCGGCTATGTCCTCCATCGCCGGAACTACCGCGAAACCAGTCTGATGGTGGACCTGTTTTCGCTCAACCACGGCCGCCTGACCGTGGTGGCGCGTGGCGCCAACAGCCCGAAGAGTCCCCTCAAGGCCCAGCTGCAACCCTTCCAGCCCATGCTGCTGGGCTGGCAGGGCCGCTCCGACCTCAAGAACCTGACCGCGGCCGAAAGCCGCCTGGGGCCCGATCTGCGCCGCACCGAGCGGCTGTACTGCGGGCTCTACCTCAACGAGCTGCTGCAGCGCCTGCTGCCACCTGCTGAACCCTTTCCGCAGCTGTTTGCCCATTACATTGAAGCCCTTGAGAATCTGGCGCAGGCCGGCGACATCGAGCCCCTGCTGCGCCGGTTCGAATGGTGGCTGATTGATGCCCTGGGCTACGGCTTTGCCTGGGACCAGGCTATGGATACCGGCGAACCGGTGCGGATGGACGCTTATTACTACTATGACCCGGAGCAGGGCGTCCTGGCACAGGCATCGCCGGGCAGCCTGCTGCGGGGGCTTCGGGGCGACGTGCTGCTGGAACTGGCGGATGCACGCCTGGACAGCCCCGAGGCGCGTCGCACGGCCAAGCGCATGATGCGCGTGCTGATCGATCATCTGCTGCAGGGCCGCGAGTTGCACAGTCGCGCCCTGTTCCAACAATGGCGAGGAGACAAGCATGAAACCTAGAGTGTTGCTCGGCGTGAACGTCGACCACGTGGCCACCCTGCGCCAGGCCCGCGGTACCCGCTATCCGGACCCGGTCCAGGCGGCGTTGCTGGCGGAAGAGGCTGGCGCCGACGGCATTACCATCCATCCTCGCGAGGACCGCCGCCACATCCAGGACCGCGACGTGCTGCTGATGCGCGACATGCTCAACAGCAAAATGAACCTGGAAATGGCGGTCACCGAGGCCATGTTGGCCTTCGCTGAGCAGGTGCGCCCGCCGTGCGTTTGCCTGGTGCCGGAAAAGCGCGAGGAGCTGACCACCGAAGGCGGTCTTGACGTGGTGGGTCAGGAGGAGAAAATCGCCCGGGCCTGTGAACGACTGGCGCGCGTCGACGCGGAAGTGTCGCTGTTCATCGATGCCGACCGGGACCAGATCGACGCGGCTGCGCGTTGTGGCGCGCCGGTTATCGAGATCCATACCGGGCACTACGCCGATGCGGAGACGCCGGACGCGGTGGAGGCCGCCTTCAGGCAGGTGGCCGACGGCGTCGCCTACGCTCGCTCACTGGGCCTGGTGGTCAACGCCGGCCACGGTCTGCATTACCACAACACCGAGCGGGTGGCGGCGATTCCCGGGATCAACGAACTCAACATCGGCCACAGCATCATTGCCCGCGCCCTGTTCACCGGCATGAAGGAAGCGGTGCGGGACATGCGTGAGATTCTCGACCGGGCCGTTACCCTGCGCCCATAAGGAATCCGGGCGTCAGGACGGATTCAGGGGCTCGCCGACGCGGTCCCTGAACATGGCCTGCCACTCGGTTTCCTCCGACCAGATCAGCAGCCGGTCGATGGCCGCCATCAACGCCTCGGCCAGCGCCGTGCGCTCCGGCGTCTCGCGTTTGAGCGCCGTTTCCAGCCGCTCCGACAGGTTGCGCAGTTCCGGCACGCCGCAGTAGCGGGTGGCGCCGTGAAGCTTGTGGACCCGTTCCAGCAGTTCGGCCTCGTCGTTATCGGTCAGTAGTTTGCGAATGCCGTTCTGGTCGAAGCTGACCTGTTCCAGCAGCATGCTGAACAGCTCCTCCGCGAGATCGGCCTTGCCCGCCGCCAGGCGAATGCTTTCCTCCACATCCACGCAGGGCAACTGCTTTTCCTTGCTCGATGGACGGATGCCTCGGCCCTGGCCCCGGCTGTCGGCCGTCGGAGCCGCGCGCGGCGTTTCGCCCGTCGTCGATCCCTGGTAGCCGGTGTGGCGGGCCAGGGCCTCCAGCAGCTGTTCGCTGTTGACCGGTTTGGTCAGGTAGCCGTCGAACCCCTGGCGCATCAATCGATCTTTTTCTTCCGACAGGGCGTGGGCGGTCAGCGCCAGGATGGGCACCGGCGTGGGGCGTTCGTCCAGGTGGCGCAGGCGGCTGGTGGTTTCCACGCCGTCCATGCCCGGCATCTGCAGGTCCATGAAGATCAGGTCGAACTGGGTCTGGCGCGCCTTGCTCAGGGCCTCGAAACCGCTGGAGGCCCCTTCCGCGGGAATCTGGCAGTCGGCCAGCAACGTCAGCACCAGCTTGAGGTTGGCTTCGTTGTCGTCCACCGCCAGGACTCTTGGCGCGTCGCTGGTGCGCGCATCCGGCAGCAGGGCGCTGACGCCATTGTGATCCAGGGTGGTGGGCAGGTGAGTGCCGTGGATCAGGGCGAACAGCTGGTTATAGAGCCGGTCGCGGCAAACCGGCTTGGTGATGTGTCCGCTGGCCTGGCCGGTGAGGTGGCCGTCGTGGTCTTCCAGGGTCGGGGTCAGGATCAGGGTGCGACAGTCGCGCTCGACTTCCAGGGTATGGAACATTTCCCGGTACTGGCTCGAATGCAGCAGGTGCCGGGTAACCCCGATCATGGCGGCGGCGTAGCCCCGGTTGTCGTACTGGGCCTGCTCCACCTTTTCCAGCAGATCGCCGGGGGAGCTGGCTTCATCCACGGTAATACCCCAGTCGCTGAGGATGTGCCGGACCGACAGGGCGGTGGTCTTCTGCTGCTCCAGGTAGATGATGCGTTCTTTCTGCAGGCCGTCCCGCGGTGCCGGCGCTTCGGTATTGCGCGCCACCTCGGTGGACAGCGTGAACCAGAAGGTGGAGCCCTGGCCGAGTTCGCTTTCCAGGCCGATCTCGCCGCCCATTTCCTCCACCAGGCGCTTGGAGATGACCAGACCCAGGCCGGTGCCGCCGTATTGGCGCGCGGTGGAGGCGTCCGCCTGGCTGAACGCGTTGAACAGCGATTGTTGCTGCGCCCGGGACAGGCCCACGCCGGAATCGGTCACGCTGAAGCGCAGTAGTACGCGGTGGCCTTCCTCGTCCTCGTCGTCGAGGCTGGCGCGCAGGACCACTTCACCGGTCTGGGTGAACTTGATGGCGTTGTTCACCAGGTTGGTGATGATCTGTTTGACCCGTAACGGGTCGCCCATGATGGTGTCGGGCACGTCGTTGTAGATCAGTGGCACCAGGTCGAGGTTCTTGGCGTGGGCGGCCGGCGCCAGCATCACCATGACCTCCTCGATGGTGTCGCGCAGGCCGAAGGGGATGCGGTCCAGGATCAGCTTGCCGGCCTCGATCTTGGAGAAGTCGAGGATGTCGTTGATGATCGTCAGCAGGATTTCCGAGGACTTGCGGATGGTGTTGAGGTGATCCCGCTGCTGTTGCTGGGCCGGCGATTTCAGCAGCAGCTCGGTGAACCCGATGATGCCGTTCAGCGGCGTGCGGATCTCGTGGGACATGTTGGCCAGGAATTCCGATTTGATGCGGCTCGCTTCCAGAGCCTCCTTGCGCGCCAGGTCCAGCTCGATGTTTTGGATCTCGATGGTCTCCAGGGTCTCGCGCAGATCCTCGGTGGCCTGATCGATGTTCTGCTGCATTTCCGCCTGGGCTTCGCTGAGCTCCTGGGCCATGTCGTTGAGGCCGGATTCCAGCTGCTCGAATTCGGGGCCGGCGCGGGTGTAGACGCGGGTCTTCAGGTCGCCACCCTTGAGCCGCGCCACGGCGCTGTTGAGTTCGAAGATCGGGTCCGTGACGCTGCGGCTCATACGCAGGGCGATGAGCACGTTCAGTCCGATGCCGCCGAGGATCAGCAGCAGACTGATCAGCAGCGCCTTGTAGCGTTCCTTGTCGGTCCGCACATGGGACATTTCCACCGCCGACCAGCCGATGGGCGCCTCGGCGCTGGGCGCGGTGTTGCGGGATTCCAGATCGAGCATGCTGTCGATCATCAGGTCCTGCAGGTAGACCGGGGCAATGAATACCGAGCTGGAGCCGGATTTGAGCACCAGGGTGGAGGCCTCGGTCAGCTTCTCGTTGCCGATTTCCTCGCGGAGGCTGGGGCCGGTGTGCAGCAGACGCTGTCCCTGGGCATTGAAGAAGGTGATGGAACGCACGTCCTGCTCTTCCAGGAGGGCGTTGGAAAGATTGTTGAGCAGGCTGCGGTTGCCGGTGAACATGCCGTATTCGGAAGCGGCGGCCAACTGGCGGGACAGGGATTCGCCGCGATCGCGCAGGAGCTGTTCGATGTTGCCTACCCAGCTCTGGGTGAAGAAGATCCCCAGGATGAGCGTGGTCAGTATGGTGGGTACCAGCGTAACAACCAGTACTTTTCTGCGAATGCCCCAGCGTCGCATGGTGCGCTTCCTGATTCCGTCGGTTGTCCCGTATCGGCTCATCCCTGGAGGGCCTTGTGGCCGGGCCCCAAGCGTACGAGACGTCGTCCCTGATTCTTATTGGCGGCGCCGGTAACTCTCGCCGACCGGTGCGACCATACCATCATAATCGTGAACCCCGACAGAAATCGGGAACAGCCGGCAGACGCTATACGGACCGACCTTATCAGCGCCCGGCGTTAGAACCTGGCGTCATTTCGGTAGCGACAAGCTGTATTGGGATAGCGCCTGCTATGCGCGTATGATGCGTCGTCAGAGTGTAACACAGCTTGGGAGGACCGCCGGAGGAACCGGCCGACCGTTTTCCCGTCAAAAAACGCTGTCAGGAGTCTGAGAATTCATGCATTTTCCAACTATTGAAGACTATGTCGGCCACACCCCGCTGGTGCGTCTGCAGCGCCTGCCGGGCGACACCTCCAACGTTATCCTGGCCAAGCTGGAAGGCGACAACCCGGCCGGATCGGTCAAGGATCGCCCGGCCATCAGCATGATCCAGGAAGCGGAGCGCCGTGGTGACATCAAGCCGGGCGATACCCTGATCGAGGCCACCAGCGGCAACACCGGGATTGCCCTGGCCATGGCGGCGGCGATCAAGGGCTACCGCATGGTACTGATCATGCCCGCCAACATGAGCGAGGAGCGGCGTGCCTCCATGCGCGCGTACGGCGCCGAGATTGTCACGGTCAGCAAGGAAGAAGGCATGGAAGGTGCCCGCGACCTGGCGGCCCGAATGCAGGAGGAGGGCAAGGGGCTGGTGCTCGACCAGTTCGCCAACCAGGACAACCCGCTGGCCCATTACCGCACCACCGGTCCGGAAATCTGGGAGCAGACCCAGGGGCGGGTCACCCATTTCGTCAGTTCCATGGGCACCACCGGCACGATTATGGGTGTGTCCCGTTACCTTAAAGAGCGTAACCCGGATATTCGCATCGTGGGGCTGCAGCCTTCTGATGGCTCCTCGATCCCCGGTATTCGCCGCTGGCCGCAGGAGTACCTTCCCAAGATCTACGACGCCGCGCGGGTCGATCAGGTGCTGGACGTCGACCAGCAGGACGCCGAGGACACCATGCGCGCCCTGGCCCGCGAAGAGGGCATCTTCTGCGGTGTTTCCTCCGGTGGCGCCATTGCCGCGGCCCTTCGCCTTTCGGAGCAGGTTGAGAACGCGGTGATCGTCGCCATTATCTGTGACCGGGGCGACCGGTACCTGTCGACCGGCGTTTTCCCCGGGGCGTGACCGTCGCCCGACACCCATATAAGAAAGGAAGCCCTGCGGGGTTTCCTCGCCTGACCGGAATACCTGATGAGCAAGAGACGTAGAAAGAAAGCATTACCCGCCGACCCGATTCCCTGTGACATCGAAAAACTGAGCCACGACGGCCGCGGGATCGCCCACCTGGACGGCAAGATCCAGTTTGTCGACGGCGCCCTGCCGGGCGAGAAAGTCATGGCGAAGTACGTCGGTACCCGCCGTAGCTTTGACGAGCTGCGCGCCACCGAGGTGACCGAAGCGTCGCCGGATCGGGTGGAAACACCCTGCGATTTTGCCGACCTGTGTGGCGGCTGCAGTCTGCAGCACGTGGCGCCGGATGCCCAGATCGGGTTCAAGGAGGCGACGCTGCGGGAACATTTTGCCCACTTCGGGGGCATTGAGCCGGAGCAGTGGGTGCCGCCCATGCGATCCGACGGACTGGGCTATCGTCGCAAGGCGCGTCTCGGGGTGCGTTTCGTGCCCAAGCGGGACGCCGTGCTGGTCGGCTTTCGCGAGAAGCGCAACAGCTTTCTCACCGACATTGACCGTTGCGTGGTGATGGATCCGCGCATTGGCGAGCGCATTACGCCGCTGCGGGAACTGCTCTACAGCATGGAGGCCTACAGCCGTATTCCCCAGGTCGAGGTGGCCTGCGGTGATGATGTCGCCGCCATGGTGGTTCGCAACATGGACCCGCTGTCCGACGCGGACCGGGACAAGCTGCTGGCCTTCGGCCAGGCGCATGAATTGCATATCTACCTGCAGCCCAAGGGGCCGGATACCGTGCACCGGATCTGGCCGGAAAGCGCGGGCCGGGATGATGAGCGACTGACCTACCGTCTGCCGTCGTTCGACCTCACCATGCGCTTCCACCCGATGGATTTCACGCAGGTGAACGCCGACATCAACCAGCGCATGGTGGATCACGCCCTGGACTGGCTGGAGCCGCAGCCCGACGAGCGGGTGCTGGACCTGTTCTGCGGTCTGGGCAACTTTACGCTGCCGTTGGCGCGGCGTTGCGGCGAAGTGGTCGGTGTCGAGGGCGACGACGCCATGGTCGTGCGCGGCCGCGAGAACGCTGACCTGAATGGTCTGACCAACGCGCGTTTCCACGGTGCCAACCTGCAGGGAGATTTTACCGGCGAAAGCTGGGCCGCCGAGGGTTTCGACAAGATCCTCATCGACCCGCCGCGTTCCGGCGCCCAGGAGGTTTGTGAATACCTGACCGCGTTCGGCGCCCGGCGGATTGTTTATGTCTCCTGCAACCCGGCCACACTGGCGCGGGATGCGGGCGTACTGGTGGAGAAAGGATATCGGCTGGTGAAAGCGGGCGTCATGGATATGTTCCCGCACACCACGCACGTGGAATCGATGGCCCTGTTCGAGCGCGCTGACTGACGCGCCGCGAGCTGAACATCGCTTGTTGTCACAACAATAACCGACAACGCGAACACGGGCGATGCGCGCGTCCGGACCTCAGGGGCCGGGCGGGCGCGAGTAACAAGGGGAAGTTCTACCGCTATGGTAAAGGTTCGAGAAGATTACGCCGTGACCACGGATGGTCGGGTCGATATCGAGGGCTGGGTGCATCACATCGAATCCCAGACCACCCTGGAGGACGTCGACCAGTTCCGGCGGGCCTGCGAGAAGGCCGCCATCATCGATTTGCAGGCGGTTCGTGAGGACCGTTTGTGGGCGCCCGGTGCCAGCAGTTTCCGCACCGGTGTGGAAATGGCCCAGGTTCTGGCCGAGCTGCACCTGGATCAGGCCTCGCTGGTGGCGGCGATCCTGTACCGGGCGGTGCGCGAGGAGCGTATCGGCCTGGACGAGGTGAAGGCCGAATTCGGCGATGAGGTGGCGGGCCTGATCAACGGCGTGCAGCACATGGCGGCGATCTCCTCGATCCATCACCCCCTCAAGGGCAACGTGCTGGGCCAGAGCCAGGGCCAGCTCGACAACGTGCGCAAGATGCTGGTCACGATGATCGACGACGTGCGCGTGGCCCTGATCAAGCTGGCGGAACGCACCTGTGCCATCCGGGCCGTGAAGAGCGCCCCGCCCGAGAAGCGCATGCGCGTGGCTCGGGAAGTGTTCGACATCTACGCTCCACTGGCCCATCGTCTGGGGATCGGTCACATCAAGTGGGAGCTGGAGGACCTGTCTTTCCGCTACCTGCACGAATCCGCCTACAAGAAAATCGCCAAACTGCTCGACGAGAAGCGCCTCGACCGGGACGAGTACATCAAGCGGGTGCTGTCGGCGTTGCAGGGCGAACTGGATCGGGCCGGCATCCAGGCCGAGCTGGCCGGGCGGGCCAAGCACATCTACAGCATCTGGCGGAAGATGCGCCGCAAGGGCATCGATTTCAGTCAGGTGTACGACGTGCGCGCCTTCCGCATCCTGGTGCCCACCCTGCGCGATTGCTATTCCGCGCTGGGCATCGTGCACAGCCTGTGGCGCCACATCCCCAACGAGTTCGACGACTACATCGCCAGCCCCAAGGAGAACGGCTACCAGTCCCTGCACACCGCCGTGATCGGTCCCGAAGGGAAGGTGATCGAGGTGCAGATCCGCACCCGGGCCATGCACGAGGAGGCCGAACTGGGCGTCTGTGCCCACTGGCTCTACAAGGGGACCGACACCGGCAAGCCGTCGACCGGCTACGAGGCCAAGATCAACTGGCTGCGTCAGGTGCTGGAATGGCAGGAAGACCTGGGCGACCTGTCCGGTCTGATCGACCAGTTGAAAACCGATGTGGTGCCGGACCGGGTGTACGTGTTCACGCCGGAAGGGCACGTGGTGGACCTGCCCCAGGGGGCGACGCCGGTGGACTTTGCCTATCGCGTCCACACCGAAGTGGGGCACGCCTGCCGGGGCGCCAAGGTCAACGGCCGCATCGTGCCGCTGACCTACCCGCTGAAAACCGGCGACCAGGTGTTCATCCTGACCTCCAACAACCCGGCGCCGAGCCGCGACTGGCTCAACTCCAGCCTGGGTTACATCCAGACCTCGCGGGCGCGGGCCAAGGTAACGCACTGGTTCAAGGAGCAGGACCGCGACCGCAACATCGTCGACGGCCGGGCGATCCTGGAAGATGAGTTCAAGCGCCTGTCCATTGACGATCTGGATCTGGTCAAGCTGGCGCGCAAAGTGAACTACCAGAGTGCCGACGATATGTTTGCCGCCGTCGGTGCCGGCGATTTGCGGCCCACACATGTAGCCAACATTGCGCAGCAGTTGCTGGAGCCGCGCACCAAGCAGCTGGACCTGAAGCTGCAGGGCACCAAACAGAAGGCGTACGAAGCCGATTCGGACATCAAGATCCAGGGCGTCGGCAACCTCAAGACGCAGGTGGCCAAGTGCTGCAAGCCGCTCCCCGGCGATCCGATCGGCGGCTACATCACCGTGGGCCGTGGCGTGACCGTGCATCGCCAGGACTGCCTGACCTTCCTGCACCAGCGCGAATTCGAGCCCAACCGGATCATCGAAGTCAGTTGGGGCGGTACCCAGGAGTCGGTCTACCCGGTGGATGTGGAAATCGAGGCGTACGACCGGTCTGGCCTGTTGCGGGACATCACCGCCATTCTGGCCAACTCACGCTGTAACGTGCTGGCGCTCAACACGCTGTCGAACCAGGACGACAACTCCGCCACCATGACGGTGACCCTGGAAATTTCCAGCCTGGAGCAGCTGGCCAAGCTGTTGGCGCAGATCCGGAACCTCCCGAACATCATGGAAGTACGGCGCAAGCGCAAACCCTGAGCGCTTGGTCCGTGGAGCAACGAGAGCACTATGGCTGATCACTACACCATCGACGACCTCAAACACCTGATGGCGCGCCTGCGCGATCCGGAGACGGGCTGCCCCTGGGACTGCAAGCAGGATTTCCGCAGCATCGTGCCACACACGCTGGAAGAGGCCTACGAAGTGGCTGACGCCATCGAGCGGGCGGACTATCCGCACCTGAAGGATGAACTGGGCGACTTGCTGTTCCAGGTAATCTTCTACGGCCAGTTGGGGCGCGAGGCTGGCCACTTCGAGTTCGACGGCATCGTCGATCACCTGGTCCGCAAGCTGGTGCGTCGTCATCCGCACGTGTTTCCGGAAGGCACCCTGGAAAGTCGGGTCGACCCGGACAACCGGCCCACCGACGCCGAGATCAAGGCCAGTTGGGAGCGGATCAAGGCGGAGGAGCGGGCCGCCAAGCCGGAGCCCGACGTCGAACCCAGCCGCCTGGACGGCATCGCCGCCAGCCTTCCGGGCATGGCCCGCGCCGAGAAGCTCCAGCGTCGGGCGGCCCGCCACGGCTTCGACTGGCCGGATATCGAGCCGGTGTTCGCCAAGCTGCACGAAGAGATCGATGAACTGCGCGAGGCCTGGGATGTGGCGCAGCGCGACCCCACCGACCGGGATGCCCTGGAGGACGAGCTGGGCGACCTGCTGTTCGTGTGCGTCAATCTGGCACGTTTCCTGAAGGTCGACCCGGAACAGGCGCTGCGTCGCACCAACCGCAAATTCGATGCACGCTTTCGGGCCATCGAGCGGGAACTTGCCTCACAGGGGCGCGAGTTTGATGAGCAGAGTCTGGAAGAGCTGGATGCCATCTGGCAGTCGGTCAAAGGGGTGGAGCACGCCGCCAACGACGACTGACCCGGGCAGGCCGCGTCGGGCGTGATAGGTACAATCCGTAACCATATCATGCAGTAAGCAGAAGGTCGTTAAGCTAAACTTTTTACAGAGTATTCGTTACGTCAGCCGGGGCAATGACTGACGCGACGCTCAGGAGTGGTAGTACACTGCAAAGGGGCTCACGAGGCGCCGGCGCAGTCTTGATCGAGCACATATAGCGGGAGCGTTGAACCATGAAGATCAAGGATCTGGTGAAATACTGGGATAAGCATGCACGCGGTCGTCTGACTCGGGACGCCTATGAGGCGGGGTTGTCGGAGCAGCATCTGGCACGCCTGGAGCGGCTGTCCGAACTGTATCCCATGAAGTCACCGCAGGATCTGATCCGTGACCTGGTCTCGGCCGCACTGGACGAGCTGGAAACCAGTTTTCCGTACGTCGAAGGGACCAAAGTCGTGGCTTTTGATGAGGATGGTTTCGAAATCTACGAGGACGAAGGCCTGACCCCCAGGTTCGTCAGCCTCAGCCAGAAGCACATGCAGGATCTCAAGGCGCGGCTGCTCGAAACCGCCGCCTGAAGCCTTACTTCCGACCCGCAAAGAAAAGCCAGCCTGGTGAATGGCTGGCTTTGACTCTCCGGGGTCGCCGGCCGGCGACCCGATGTCCGCCCGACGCTCCCCGTTTTCTGTTACCTACCGAAGGCTTCAGCCTTTCTTCACCGATTCCAGCTTGCCCTTGAGTGGCGTCTGGCGCGTCAGATCGTCCAGAGCGGCGCCGATCATGTCGTTGAGGATATCCGCCTCGCTGCGATCCGGGTAGAGCTCCGCCAGGGCGGCGATGCGGGCGGCGTCTTCCAGTGGCAGCCGCAGGGTATAGCTCTTGGCCTGTTCGCTGTCTTCTTTTGTGCCTTCCCAGTGCTTGGGCAGGTCGGTTACTTTCATGCTCGTTCCTCGCGCTGTGCGACTGTCGGGTTACGCTTCAAATAAACACCTTTGCCGTATCGATTTCAATCCGAGTTTCGTGTCCGTTGTTTTGCGCGCTTTGATGATGCGCCGATAACAGGCTGTTATATTGAAAGCGGTTTTTCATCGAACCCCGACTTCGACAGGAACAGGAACGGGGTTCCCATGGCGAAAGGACGGTAGCGTTTCATGACCGAATTGCATCCTGATTTGAGGGAAAATGTCCGCCTCCTGGGCGAATTGCTGGGCGACAGCATCCGCAAGTATCCGGGCCAGGCCTGCTTCGACCTGATCGAAGAGATCCGGGCCGCCGCCAAGGCGGATCGGCGCCAGGAAAGCGGCTCCGGCCAGCGGCTGGTCAACCTGCTCAGCCAACTGAGCGACGACCAGATGCTGCCGGTGACACGCGCCTTCAGCCAGTTCCTCAACCTGGCCAACATTGCCGAGCAGTACCACGGCATACGCCGCAAACAGGGCCACCAGGCCGACCTGATGGTGGAGTCTCTCGGGGAGCTGTTCCAGCGCCTGACGGCGGGGAATGTCTCGCCCGAGGAGCTGCACCGCCGGGTCACCGACCTGAGCATCGAGTTCGTGCTGACCGCGCATCCCACTGAAGTGACGCGCCGCACCCTGATCCTCAAGTACGACGAGATTTCCAACGGCCTGGCCCAGCTCGATCACGACGACCTGCTGCCGGTGGAACGCGATGAAGTGGTCTCGCGGCTTCGGCAACTGGTGGCGGAAGCCTGGCACACCGATGAGATTCGCTATAACCGCCCCACCGCGGTGGACGAGGCCAAGTGGGGCTTCGCCGTGATCGAGAACAGCCTGTGGCAGGCCCTGCCGCGCTTCCTGCGCAGTCTGGACCAGTCGCTGCTGGATGCCACTGGGGAGGGGCTGCCGATCGACGCCGCGCCCATGAAGATCGCCTCCTGGATGGGTGGGGACCGCGACGGCAATCCCAACGTCACCCACGAAGTGTCCCGCGAGGTATTCTGGCTGGGGCGCTGGATGGCGGCGGACCTGTTCCTGCGCGATATCCAGACACTGCGTGCCGAGCTGTCCATGTGGGAAGCCAACGACGCCGTGAAAGCCGAGGCCGGCGATACCCGCGAGCCTTACCGCGCCATCCTGGGCCAGTTGCGTGAGCGCCTGCTGCGCACCCGGGACTGGGCCGAGGCCTGCGTCAACGGCGAGCCGGCGGACAGCAACGGTATCCTGTTCGAGAACGAAGATCTGATCCGCCCGCTGCGACTGTGTTACGACTCGCTGGCCGAATGCGGCCTGGGCGACATCGCCAACGGCCTGCTGCTGGATACCCTGCGCCGGGCCCACTGCTTCGGGCTGCCGCTGGTGCGCCTCGACATCCGTCAGGAAGCCGGTCGCCACGCCGAAGCGGTGGGCGAGATTGTCCGCGACCTGGGGCTGGGGGACTACGAGCAGTGGAGCGAAACCGAGCGTCAGGCTTTCCTGCTGCGCGAACTGCAGGGCCGGCGTCCGCTGATCCCCCGTCACTGGCAGCCGTCGGACAATGTGCGCGAGGTGCTCGATACCTGTGAGGTGGTCGCCCAGCAGACCCCGGAAGCCCTCGGCTCCTACGTCATTTCCATGGCCAGCCAGCCGTCGGACGTGCTCAGCGTGATCCTGCTGCTGCGGGAATCCGGCATGCAGAATCCCATGCGGGTGGTGCCGCTGTTCGAAACCCTTGACGACCTCACCGGCGCGCCGGACACCATGCGCGCCCTGTTCGAGGTGGAATGGTACCGCGACTACTGCCGTGGCCGTCAGGAAGTGATGATCGGCTACTCCGATTCCGCCAAGGACGCCGGCCAGATGATGGCGGCCTGGGCCCAGTATCAGGCTCAGGAAGCCCTGACCGATGTCGCCGGCGAGTTCGGCGTGCACCTGACCCTGTTCCATGGTCGCGGCGGTACTGTCGGTCGTGGCGGCGGCCCGGCCAACCGGGCGATCCTGTCCCAGCCGCCGGGCTCGGTGAACGGCAGTTTCCGGATTACCGAGCAGGGCGAGATGATCCGCTTCAAATTCGGCCTGCCCAAGCTGGCGGAAAAGAGTCTGACGCTCTACGCCACCGCGGTGATCGAAGCCACCCTGGCGCCGCCGCCCGCACCGGAGCAGGGCTGGCGCGACATGATGGACTGGCTCACGGAACGCTCGCTCAAGGCCTACCGCGCCGTGGTCCGCGAACATCCCGACTTCGTCACCTATTTCCGCCAGGCCACGCCGGAGCAGGCGCTGGGCAAGCTCGCCCTGGGCAGTCGTCCGGCCCGGCGCAAGCCCACCGGCGGCGTGGAAAGTCTGCGTGCTATCCCCTGGATCTTCGCCTGGACCCAGATGCGTATGATGCTGCCCAGTTGGCTGGGCAGCGATGTGGCGCTGCGCGAAGCCGCCGAAGCCGGACACGAACCGCTGCTGCGGGAAATGATGGAGCGCTGGCCTTTCTTCCAGACCTACGTGGACATGCTGGAGATGGTCCTGGCCAAGGCCGACCTGCGAATCGCCAGCTATTACGAGGAAATCCTGGTGGATCCGGAATTGCGGCATCTGGGGGAGGACCTGCGCGAGCGTCTGGCCGGCTGCATCCGACATGTGAAGGCGCTCAAGCAGCAGGGCGAGCTGCTGCTCGACGAACCGGTGTTCGCCCATTCGCTGCGGGTACGGAATCCCTACACCGATCCGCTGCACTACCTGCAGGCGGAACTGCTGCGCCGCGATCGCGAGAGCGAAGGACAGGGCAAGGTGCCGGAATTGGTGGAACGGGCTCTCAAAGTCACCATGGCCGGCATTGCAGCCGGTATGCGTAACACCGGATAATGCCGCCGGTAGCGGCCCCGGGGATACCCCGGGGTTGCCTCAATCGGGTAGGCTGTAGCTGACGACAACAGCAAGAACAGAGGAAGTAAGCGTGGCGGCATCGGCCAGACTGGAAACGTTTCTATCACGCAAGGGCATTGCCTACGACGT
Organism: Marinobacter sp. JSM 1782161; assembly: GCF_011421605.1. Taxonomy (NCBI): domain Bacteria; kingdom Pseudomonadati; phylum Pseudomonadota; class Gammaproteobacteria; order Pseudomonadales; family Marinobacteraceae; genus Marinobacter; species Marinobacter sp. JSM 1782161. The sequence goes on along the minus strand of NZ_WSSA01000003.1, from coordinate 532,856 downwards.
TATTGCCCAGGATGAAGTCCCCAGCTTTGACGTGGCCGTCTCAGGGGCTGGCCTGAACCACTATGCGGTGATTCGCGCGACCCTGCTGATCGATCTCAAGGGCGTGGTCATGGCGGTGCACAACTATCAGACGGCCATTGATGTGGATGCGGTCTCCGCGGTGGTGGGTCGACGCCTGCAGTTGCTGACCGCGCGCCAGGCGGACCGGCTGTTCGCCGACTGCGAGATGGGTTTCCATCCCCCGATCGGTGCGGCCTTTGATATCCCTGTGGTGATCGACGAACCGGTGCTGGAGATGGACGAGGCCTATCTGGCGTCAGGCAGCAACAACAGCCTGTTGCGGCTGGATGGCCGGGCCCTGCGTCTGGCCCTGGCCGGTGGCCGCAAGGCGCGCATCAGTATTGTCGACGTGGCCCACGACCTGGAGCCTGGTGAGTCGTCGGATATCACGCTGGAGGAAGTGGCTCAGCGCTTACAGAAGTTATACCGGCTGCCGCCGATGCCGGCCCTGGCCCTGAAGATCCTGCGCCTGACGGCCAATACCGAGGCGACGGCCCGCGAGCTGGGTGAGCTGATCGAATACGATCCCAGCCTGACCGCCCAGATCATGCGCTATGCCCGTTCCGCACTGTTCAACTACCCGGGGCAGATCAATTCCGTACAGGAAGCGGTGACTCGGGTGCTTGGTTTTGACCGCGTCGCCCACGTGGCCATGGGTATCGCCTCGGTGCGGGCCTTCGAGGTGCCGCGCGACGGCATGCTGGGTATGGACGCGTTCTGGCGTCACTCGCTCTACTGCGCCTACCTGTGCCAGCAGATGGCCATGCTCAAGGGCGCCGACAAAGGGCTGGCCTATCTCTGCGGGCTATTGCACAACTTCGGTATCCTGCTGATCGGCCACCTGTTTCCCAACGAGTTTGACCAGCTCAACCGGTTGCGCGAGTCCAATCCGGAGCAAAGCATGCACTCGCTGGAGGTCCAGGTGTTCGGTGGCGACCAGGAATTCCTGTCGGTTGGTCATGGCCCCATCGGCGGCATCCTGCACCGCCTGTGGCAGCTCCCGGACGCGGTGGTAAAGACCGCCGGCATGCACCAGCGCATGGCCTATGAAGGCGACCACGCGGACTACGTGCACATGGTCCAGCTGGCCAACGCACTGCTCAAGGACAAGGGCATCGGCGACGAGTTCAACCCGGACGACGTCGATACCCTGGCGGCGTCCCTGGAGTTTGGCGATGCCGATATCGAGCGCCTGATGACCACTACCGAGGAAGTGGCCCGGGAGCTGGATGACCTGGCCCGGTCCCTGGCCGCCTGAACCCGCGCTGGTCATTTTCCGACCTTGGTACCCTTTCTATGGCCGGCCCGACTTCGTATAATGCCGGATCGTTTTACCCGCTCGGGTGGCTTTTCCCGGCGTGATCGACCCACGATCGCGTTGGCAACCGGAATACAGCCGCCCTTGAGCCAGATGTTCCCAGCGGTGTCTCAGCATCCGCCCCGGGGCTCCGGCAGGCACGGGTTGGCCCGCACGGATCGTACCGGCGGCAACCCGGCCCATAAGCTGTCTCAGGTCAGGACCGGAACGCCACGAGCGGCCGGCCAATAAAAACATTCGGCCCATCTGTCACGGCTCGGTTCCGGCAGATGCGGCTTGCGTGGCTCCATCGGTTGCAGGTTGTACCTCCCGAAGCCGCACGACGATTTCATCGATAAACGGGAGCATTTCCACTATGAGAATCATTCTGTTGGGCGCACCGGGCGCAGGCAAGGGGACCCAGGCCCAGTTCATTACCGGCAAGTTCGGGATTCCCCAGATCTCCACCGGCGATATGCTGCGCGCCGCGGTCAAGGCTGAGTCTCCGCTGGGGCTGGAAGTGAAGGAAATCATGGCCACCGGCGGCCTGGTTCCGGACGAGACCATCATTGCGCTGATCAAGGACCGCATCAAACAGGACGACTGCGCCAACGGCTTCCTGCTGGACGGCTTCCCGCGCACTATTCCCCAGGCCGAAGCGCTCAAGAATGAAGGCGTGGTGATCGACTATGTGGTCGAGATCGCCGTTGATGACGAAGAAATCGTCACCCGTCTGTCCGGCCGTCGCGTCCACGAGGCCAGCGGCCGCACCTACCACGTCAAATACGACCCGCCCAAGGTCGAGGGCAAGGACGACGAGACCGGCGAGCCGCTGATCCAGCGCGCTGACGACTCCGAGGAAACCGTCCGTAACCGTCTCAAGATCTACCACGACCAGACCGCACCGCTGGTAGGCTACTACCAGGACTGGGCCAAGGCGGATGCCGAGGCGGCGCCCACCTACGTCCGTGTCGACGGCGTCGGCAGCATGGACGATATCCGCGACCAGATCCTGACCAACCTGCAGTAAACAACGCGCCGCTACGGCGGCCTCCATTGCGCGACCTTCATGAAACTACTGGCACTGGATACCACGGCGGAGGGCTGCTCGGCGGCCCTCTGGTCTGATGGCCAACTCTATCAGCGTGACCTTCGCTCGCCACGCGGACATACCCAGCACCTGCTGCCCATGGTGCGCGAACTGGTGGCGGAGAGCGGCATCCCGCTGGCAGATCTCGATGCCCTGGCTTTCGGCCGCGGCCCCGGTTCATTTACCGGCCTGCGCATCGCCACTGGCGTGGTGCAGGGGCTGGCCTTTGGCCTCGATATACCGGTGGTTCCGGTGTCCTCCCTGGCGGCCCTTGCCTCGCGTGCCCTGCGTGTCGGCGAGGCGCAAGAGGGTGACGCTGTGGCCGTGGCCTTCGACGCGCGGATGGGGGAAGTCTACTGGAACTGTTATTGCATTCGTGAAGGCAGGGTCACCGCCTCCGCCGAGGAGCGTGTCTGCCCGCCGGACCAGGTGTCCCTCACCGAAGAGGCACCGCGCTGGATCGGTGCCGGTTCTGGTTGGAACCTGGTGGAGCAGATGCCGCAACCTGTCCGCGATGCAATGTTGCTGACCCATGCGGACTGGTATCCTCTGGCCGCGGATATCGCCACGCTGGCGGTAGCCGACTGGCCTGACGGGAAAACGGTAGCGGCCCAGGATGCCGCACCGGTCTACGTCAGGGACGAAGTGACCTGGAAGAAACTGCCGGGGCGTTAGTGTCCCGTCACCGACTCGTTCCGACTGCCGATGACTGAGCGGTCCCGGATCGTATCCGTTCCCGGGGCGCAGGGGATGTCTGTACGCCTCGACTGTGGCGCGTGCGGTTCCCGTTCGGTGACAGGGAGGTGACGCTGGGCTCCGGTGCCGTCGACTCGAAGCAGGAAGCCGTTTCATGGATCTCTGGCAGACCATTGCCCTGGCCATTATTCAGGGGCTGACCGAATTTCTCCCCATCAGCAGTTCCGCTCACCTTATCCTTCCCTCGCAGATCCTTGGCTGGAGCGACCAGGGCCTCGCCTTCGACGTTGCGGTCCACGTCGGCACGCTGGTCGCGGTGGTCTGGTATTTTCGCGCCGAAGTGGTGCGCCTGACCCGGTCCTGGGTTGGCGATACCCTGCAGCGGCGCACCAGCGAGGACAGCCGGTTGGCGTGGGCGATCATTCTCGGTACCGCACCCGCCGGTCTGGCGGGGTTGCTGTTCGAGGATGTGATCGAGTCACAGTTGCGCTCGGCGCTGGTCATCGCGCTGTCGACCATCGGCTTCGGCCTGGTGCTCTGGTGGTCCGACGCCGTCGGCCGCCGGGAAAAGGGACTGGCGGCCCTGGGCTATCGGGATGCCCTGGTCATCGGTGTGGCCCAGGCGCTGGCATTGATTCCCGGGACCTCCCGTTCCGGCATCACCATGACCGCGGCCCTGTTCCTGGGCTACCGACGTGAGGCGGCGGCCCGCTTTTCCTTCCTGCTGTCCATTCCGCTGATTCTCGCCGCCGGCCTGCTCAAGACGCTGGAACTGGCGGAAACCGGCAGTGAGGCCCAGTGGCTGGATATCCTCGTTGGTACCGGCGTGTCGTTCGTCAGCGCGGTGATCTGTATCCACCTGTTCCTGCGTTTTCTGGAGCGGCTCGGATTCATGCCCTACGTGATCTATCGATTACTGCTAGGCGGGCTGCTTCTGTTGATGGTATTCTGAGCAACCTTGAATAATTCCGTTCTGCAGATAGTGCTCCATCGATGATTCGCGGCCTTCCTTATAACGGCGTTAGCCCCGTTCCTGCCGACAGCCCGCTACAGCGGGATCGGGACACTGCGTCCCGACCGGACGGCCGTACGCCGGGTACGGAGACCGGCGTCCGCCGCGACACGGTCGACCCGGAACGCCTGGAACGCCGCGTACAGGCTCGCCAGGCGGCTGAGGACGCCCAACTGGAGCGTTTCCGGGCCGACGACGTGCCGCTGCGCAACGCCCAGGCACTGGACGTTTTCAACAACATTGCCAGCACCCGCGAAGAAGGGGACGACGTCGAGCTTGCGGGCATCGACATTCGCGTATAACGTTTCCCGCCATGTCTTCCCCATCCCTTGCCGTTGCCTGCGCTGAGCAGGTTCATTCCGGACCTGCCCAGACCCTGGCTCAGAGTCTGTCTTTGCCGTTTCTTGGTGTTGTCGACCCGCGTCGGGTCGATGCCTGCCCGGTGTTGCTCTGGCTCGACGACCAGGGACTGGCCCTGCAGCAAACCGGGCGCAAGGTTCCCGGCCCGGTGCGGGCCGAATTCGTTTCCGGCAAGGCGGGCTATCGCCGGGATCATGGCGGCGGGGCCGGGCAACTTGTTGCTCGCGCTGTCGGCCTCAAGAAAACCCACCGCGAACTGCACGTGCTGGACGCCACCGCCGGACTGGGGCAGGACGCCTACGTACTGGCCGGGCTGGGCTGCCGGCTGACACTGCTAGAACGCTCGCCGGTCATTCATGCGCTGTTGGCGGATGGCCTGGAGCGGGCGGCGGGCGACCCGGCAGCGGCTCCACTGGCGGCGCGAATGAGCTTGCAGGCGGGGGACAGCATCGACTGGATTCGAAGCCAGGACGGGCCGCTGGCGGACGTGATCTACCTGGACCCGATGTTTCCGCATCGTGACAAGTCGGCCCGGGTCAAGAAAGAGATGGAGCTTTTCCGGCCTATCGTGGGCGCCGATGACGATGCCCCGGCGCTGCTGGAAGCGGCCCTGGCCAAGGCGGCCTACCGGGTGGTGGTGAAGCGCCCGCGCAAGGCGCCGACCGTTGACGGGCCGGCGCCCAGCACCCAACTGGAAGGCAAGAGCAGCCGCTACGACATCTACGCCCTGAAGGCGCTGCCCTGAGCGCCGCCTGCCGCGATGCCATAACGGATCAGGCCCCCAGCATGGTCACCTGCTGGATGGCCTGGCGCATTTCCATGTTCAGTACCAGCCGGGCGTCCTCCGCCACCTCGTCGAGCCCTTCGGTGTAGCACAGCAGCTCGTTGTCGTCGGTGGTGAGGATCTCGTCCCGCTGCAGGTTGGCGATGAAGTTGCGGAACAGCGCCTTGTCGAAGAACTCCGGCGCGTTGACACCGAACAGGATCGACATGCGCTGGGCCATCTGCGTGCTCTGTTCTTCCAACTCCCTGGCGGAAATCTTGCCTGAACCGTACTTGCGCAGGATGGCGATGGAAATGTGGTAGCGCTCCAGGGTCTGGATGATGAAACGGGACAGGCTGCGCAGGCGCAGGGCGGCTTCGGTGCCGTCCGCCGGGCGGCACACCTTGTCGCCGTCCCGGGTCAGCAGGCCGCGCTCCGCCAGGACATCGATCCAGTGCTCGATGACCGGTTCGACCGCATCGTCCGGGTACTGCAGGAACAGTTCGGAGCGGATGTACGGGTACACCGAGCCGGCCAGGAACACCACGCGCTCGCGTTTGAGGGTGGAGAAGTTCTCGAACAGGCAGGCGATCAGCGCCGGCAGCGCGAACAGGTGCTGGATGTTGTTGCGGTAGTAGGTCATCAGGATGGCGTTGTTGCCTTCCAGCGCAATGATGTCACCCAGGTCCTGCTTGAAGCGGCTGACCAGGCCCATGTTCTCGCAGTAGGCGATCCAGTCGCGGCCGTTGCCCTCGGGAAAGGTGATGTGGGCGGAATACGGGGCCGAACGGATCAGGTCGCAGAACTCGTCCAGAAAGCGTTCCAGCAGGCGCTCGTCCATGGCCAGTTTCTGGGCCGAGAGCAGCACTGTGGCCACCATGCCGATCGGGTTCACTGCAGCCGCGGCGTTAATGTGCTCGGCCACTTTGTCCGACAGGGCACTGACGGCGGTATTGAGCCAGCGTGGGCGATAGTCGCTGTCGTAGGCCTCGTCACGCCATTCCGGATGCACGTCGTCGAGCACCCGGTTAAGGCGGATCGGGTCGCCGAAGTTGACCGCCACCTCGCCGAAGGAGTTGCGCAGCTTGCGGACGGTCTTGAACAGGGAAAAGATGCTTTCCTTCTGCTTCTTCTTACCGCGCAGTTCGCCCAGGTAGCTGCGTCCTTCCATCACTTTCTCGTAGCCGATGTACACCGGCACGAATACGATCGGCTTGCGATGATCGCGCAGGTAACTGCGCACGGTCATCGACAGCATGCCGGGGCGTGGCTGCAGGGTGCGGCCGGTACGGCTGCGACCGCCCTCGACGAAGTACTCGACCGAATAGCCGCGCGAGAACATCACGTGCATGTACTCGTTGAACACGGTGGCGTAGAGCGGGTTGTCGCGGAAGCTGCGGCGCATGAAGAAGGCGCCGCCCCGGCGCAGGATCGGGCCCACCACCGGCATGTTCAGGTTGATGCCGGCGGCGATGTGCGGGGGCATCAGGCCGTTGCGGTAGAGCACGTAGGACAGCAGCAGGTAATCGATGTGCGAGCGGTGGCAGGGCACATAGATCACCGCGTTGTCCTTGGCGACATCCTGCGCCACCTCGATGTTGTTGACGGCGACGCCGTTGTAGATGCGGTTCCAGAGCCAGGACAGCACCACTTCCAGGAAGCGGATGGTGACCACGGACATGCTGGCGGCGATTTCGTCGCCGTACTTGAGGGCCTTGGCGCGCACTTTTTCCGGTGGCAGGTCCTTGTCCCGCGCGGTTTCCCGGATCGCTTCCTTGACCGCCGGGGTACGCACCAGCGAGGCGACCAGCGTGCGGCGGTGTGACAGGTCGGGTCCGAGGACGGCCTGACGCACGCGCCGGAAATGGGTGCGCAGGATGCGGGCCAGCTTGCGAGTGGCACGCTCCTCGTTGTCACGGAATTCATTGATCACGTGCTGGATGGAGATGGGGCGGTTGAACTGCACGTAGGTGTTGCGGCCGTGGACCAGAATGATCAGCAGCTTCTGCAGGCGGCCGGCCACGGACCAGGTATCGGACAACAGCAGCTTGAACAGTGACTTTTCCTTGTCCGGCGAGCGGCCCCAGAACAGGGTGACCGGCACGATCTGGATGTCCTGGCTGGAATCATGCAGCGCCAACGACGTGATCTGCTTGATGCGCGGCGTCAGCGCCGGCGAATGGCGGCGTCTGAACAGCCCACCGGCGCGCTGGTAGAGAAAGAAGAAGGATCGCCGCGGGCCGTTCTCGATCGGCAGCGGCGCCTGGGAGGAGGGGAGACCCGCGCGCAGGATTTCCTGCTCCAGCACCAGGCGGCTGGACAGGGAGCTGTACTGGAGGACGTAGCAAACCGGCTTGTCCGGATCCAGTTCCAGTTGGTCCCGGCTTGCGCCCATCACATCGGTGCGGACCCACAGAAACAGGATCTTTCGTAAAAGCGTAAAGAAAAGGGCGCTAAGTCCCGGAAAAAATCGCATGCAAACTCCGTTATGCGGTCAGGTGCCGTAAGTTTACTTGCTCCCACTAAGAGCGCAAAGGTCGCCGGTCGTGGGCCCGCCAAATGTTCTGGAGAACCCGCATTGTGGTACTTTGGGCCAGATTGGATACCATGTGCAGCGTCTTTTAACGAACAGGAGAGACAGGCCTATGCCAGGTTGGGTTCCGGGTTGGACGGAAGCGCCGCCCGCGCCGGGTGATGGATTGATTCTGGCTCGGGGACAGACCCTGGTGCGTGCGCCCGATGGTTGGGTTCACGACGCCCGGTCCCCGGCCGCAGCGCTGACCGGCACGCCCCCCGTATGCCTGGGTGAGCTGCATGGCCAACGCCTGTTCGTGGCCCTGGCCGAACGCCCGCCCGAGAACCAGGCCGTCGCCCTGCGCGATGCGCTGCTGGGCTCTGAGCCCGAGTTGGCCAGCGTCCTGAGCACGGCCTGCCAGGTTCTGCAGTGGCAGCGGGATCACCGCTTCTGCGGTCGCTGTGGCGGCGAGACCCGAATGCATGCCCGCGAACGGGCCAAGTGGTGTGACCACTGCGAGATCCCGTTCTATCCGCGTCTGGCGCCTTGCGTGATCGTGCTGATCCGTGACGGCGAGCGCTTGTTCCTGGCGCGCTCCTCCCGCCATACTCACGGCTTCTACAGCCTCATCGCCGGCTTCATCGAGCCGGGGGAGAGCGCCGAGGAAGCGGTGCGGCGCGAAGTCATGGAGGAAACGGGCCTGACCATAAATAACGTGCGCTACCAGGCGTCCCAGCCCTGGCCGTTCCCGCATCAGCTGATGCTGGGTTTCTTCGCCGACTATGCCGGCGGCGAGCTGCGCCTGCAGGAGGACGAGTTGGCCACCGCCGACTGGTTCCACCCTGATGAGCTGCCCCCGGTGCCGCCGCCGGGCACCATCGCCGGCCGCTTGATCGAGCGGGCCCTGGCCGAGCGGGAGGCGCCGGCCGGGTCGTGAGCACTCCCCGTGTACTGGTGTTCGATTCCGGCGTGGGCGGGCTGAGCATTGCCGCCTGCCTGCACGCCGCCATGCCCTCTGTATCGCTGACCTACCTGGCCGATACGGCCGGTTTCCCCTACGGCGATCAGTCCGAAGAAACGGTCATCGCCCGCTGTGTCGCGTTGATCGAGCGGTTGATGGCGCAGGAACCGGTGGATCTTGTGGTGGTGGCCTGCAATACCGCCAGTACCGTGGTGTTGCCGGCCCTGCGCGAGCGTCTTCAGGTACCGGTGGTGGGCGTGGTGCCGGCGATCAAGCCGGCGGCGGCGCTGTCGGAGAATCGCCGCCTGGGCGTGCTGGCGACGCCGGCGACGGTGCGTCGCCCTTACACCGAGGATCTGATCCAGCGCTTCGCCGCCGATTGTGAGATTGCCCGGGTGGGCCATCCAGGGCTGGTGCGTTGGGCGGAGGCCAAGGTGGGCGGGCGGCCGGTGCCGTTGGCGGAACTGGCCGAAGCGGTTCGGCCGTTGGCGGACGCGGGGGTGGATACGGTGGTCCTGGGCTGCACACATTACCCCCTGATCCGGGATGAGCTGGCGCAGGTACTGCCAGAGGTGCGCTACTGGGTCGACTCCGGTGATGCTATTGCCCGCCGTGTGCGCTACCTGCTCGATGAGGCCGAACGCCTGGTCGACGGCTGCGAGGTGTCGCCCATGAACGCGCGCTTTTCCGGTCCGGTGCCACGGGAGTTCGAGACGGTGCTCAACGGGCTGGGGCTCCGGGCCGGCCGGGTGGATGGCGGCTGGCCCGAAGGCTTTGCGCCGCCTTAAACCACCCGTGTCAGCTTGAGCATGGCCAGGAATTCCAGCGCCGGTAGCCCGCGCCGGTGGCAGCAGTAGGTCTTGAAGCGTTCGCCGCGAAAGCGGGACTTGGTGAATTCCAGCCCCTTGAAGTTGTAAAGGAAATTGCCCCGGTCGTAGAGCCCGTGCAGGATGCGCTTGAGCAGTCGGGCCTCCTGGGGTTCGGTGGTCCGGTCCAGCGACAGGGGGATCAACCCCAGATCCAGATAGGGCACGCCCTCCGCCTGGAAAACCGACATGGCGTGAGCCATCAGGGTGTAGAAAATGCCCTGCCGGAAATCGGCGTTGGCCCGCGAGATGTTGGGCACGTAGCTGATGATGTCGTTATTGCGATAAATCGGATCGAAGTAAATGAACCCCACCGCCTGACCGTTCTGGTAGGCGTAGAAATGCCGCTCGTTCTCGCGATAGGTCATGTCCATGGGGCGGATCAGGAAGCGAATCTCATTGCTTTTGACCTTGCGGGTGCGAATCCAGGCTTCGGAGATCTGCCGCGTGTGGTCGTCGCTGAAGCGTTCACGGACGGTGATGCCGCTGCGCGCGGCCTGGTTCACCGCCGTGCGGATGATCTGCTTCTTCTTGCCGGACAGGGACCAGCCCCCCAAATCAATGCGCGACTCGCTGCCGAACTGGGTGCCGTACAGCCCGAAACGCTGGTGCAGGACATCCACCACCGGGCGGGAAACCTGGATGTAACAGGCATCCGGGTGGCGGTTGTGGAAACGCTCCAGCATCACCGGGAAGTCCTCCGGGGCGCAAACCGGGTCGGACAGCACGAAGGTCAGGCCCCACTTGCGCATGTAGGCGATGTAACCGACGCCGGGGACATCGAAATAGTCCATGTTCGGCTGTAGGGTGGAGAAGGACTGGGAGTGCACGCCGAAGCGCTTGAGGTAGTCCACGCGTTGCGCGAAGGTCAACTGGCCGGCTTCCCCGGCGCCAAGGCGATCCAGGGCAAGGGTCTGGTCTGTCATGATCGTCTCCCGAAAGGGGCGGCCCGTCACGGGTCGTGGGCCCCGCGTTCCGTGTCTCAGGCTGGCTTCTGGCCGAGGATCGACCAGTAGCAATCCATGTTCAGTAATTTGAAGTGCTTCCTGTCACGAATGGTCAGGCCCATCCGCTGCATGTGTTCCGGGTAGTTGTAGATCTGGTGGAAGGCATTGTTGGCGAACAGCCAGAACGTGAAGACGGCGGCGTACCAATAGGCTTTCTTGAACAATCGGGCCAGGGGGTTGCCGGTGGGGTAGCAGAAGTCGCCTACCACGACCTGGCCGCCGGCTCTGGCCAGGTCGATCAGGTGCCCGAGAACCCGCTCCATCATGGGTTCGTCGAACACGTTGAGGAAAAAGTTGGCGACCACCATGTCGTAGCGGCCAGGGGTGTCGATCGCCATGATGTCGCTGTGAACGGTGTGGATCGTCAGGTGCGGCGCTTCCTGGCGCCGGGCATCGTCGAACTTGCGCAGCATGGTGGCGGACAGGTCGACCACCGTCACCTCGGCCCCCAGTTCCGCGGCGCGGATGGCGTCACGGCCATGGCCGGCGCCGGCAAACAGGACCCGCGCCCCGGGCCGTATGGTGGTCATGTCCAGCATGGCGGTTTTGCAGCGGTGGATGTTCCTGCCACTGTAGAGTTGGCTTAGAAAGTCGTAGGCGGGTCCGATCACCCGATACTTGTCGCGCATGGTCCTGGCTGCCTGTTCCGTTTCTTTGGTTGCCCCGGTGACAGCCTGAAAAACCGTCTGCGGGCATTTGTTGTTCTGCGGAAGCTTAGGCAAGCCTCAGGCTGGATTTTGTGCCGTAATCCCCAATTCCGGATACATGGCGTTACGCATTGATACGCTTTGCAAACGGGGTCAAAAAATTTAATAGGATTGTCGGACAGTGCGTTAGGCGCTCGCTATGACCGAACGGCCTGTGTTCGGGACACTAGCGTCTGTCCTGTCTTTGCGGTATGAGTAGATGGATGTTCCGAAAGGCACCGGGGTAAGGTCAGACTCGATGATGAGATTGGGTTCCGACGTGCAAAAGCCGGTCATCGTTTTGCTGCTGGCGTTGTGGGGGCTTCTGTTCGCTTCGAACGCATGTGCGGAGAACGTGGTGAATTACCTGGTGGTGGAGGACAAGACGCGGCCCTTCCAGATTGTGGAAAAGGGGGAAAGTCGCGGCGGCATCGTGTCAGACATGGTGGACGCCATTTTCGCGGACTCGGACTACACCGTCCGCCACCGGGTCTTCCCGGTCAACCGTCTGCGCAAGGTGATTGCCAACAACGAGCTGGATCACTGGATCGCCTACGATGCGCCGCAGTGGAACAGCTTCGGCGAGCACGGCCAGTTCGTCGACGTACCGGTTCTCAATACCCATCACGTGCTGCTGACCTGTCGCGAGGACCTGCCTGCGCGTATCGATTCGATCCGCCAGATCGCAGGGCTGAGGATCCTGACGCTGCGTCATTTCGATTACGTCGCGCTGGACCGGGCTGCCGCCAAAGGCACGATTCGACAGCTTCCCATCGATCGTTACGAAGCCGGTATCCAGTTGGTCAGCCTGGGGCGGGCGGATGGTTTCGTGGAGATGGAGTCGCGGCTGCAGTTCCACGTCGGGGAGCACGCCGAGGTGGCCGGTCCCTGTCTGCGCTGGCTCGACTTCAGCGCCATTATCCCGGATTTTCCACTGTACCTGACCGTCGACAGCGACTGGCCCCCCGAGTTCGCCGCTTTCGTAGCGGAGCGCATCCGCTCGTTACAGCAGTCCGGCGCTTTCGACCGTATCACCACCCACTACCTGGGTTCAGACGACGGCCAGGATTTTAGGCCGGTCGCCCAGTAGCTGGTCGATGTCCGCCGCCGGGCGCGCGGGGCCGTAGAAGAAGCCCTGGACCTGCTGGCATCCCAGGTTGCGCAGGTACGCGAGCTGCACATCCGTTTCCACGCCTTCCGCGACAATATCCAGCCTCAGGCCATGCGCCATGGCGACAATGGCGTTGACGATGCAGGCGCCGTCCTCACCGCTGCGAATGCCGCGCACGAACGACTGGTCCACTTTCAGGGTATGGATGGGCAGGCGGTGGAGGTAGTTGAGGGACGAATACCCGGTGCCGAAGTCATCGATGGCAATGCGCACACCATGCTGTGCCAGTTGCTGCAGTTTGCGGCTGATCTGCTCCAGGTCGTTCATGATCACGTTTTCGGTGATCTCGATCTCCAGGTTCCGGGGTGGAAACGCCAGGCGTTCGAGCTGGGTGATCAGGTTGGGCACGAAGCGGGGGTGTTCCACCTGCAGCGGTGACAGGTTGACCGCCAGCCGCAGGTTGCGGTGGCCGCGTTCGATCCAGGCTTTGGTTTGCCGGCAGGCGATGTTCAGCACTTCTTCGCTGAGATCGGCGATCAGCTTGGTTTCCTCAGCCAGCGGCAGGAAATCCCGCGGGTAGAGCAGGCCGCGCTCGGGGTGCTGCCAGCGTACCAGGGCCTCCAGGCCCACGACTTCCCCGGTTTCCGAGGCCACCTGCGGCTGGTAGTGGACGCACAGCTCGCCGTTGACCAGGGCCTGGCGCAGGTCCCGCTCCAGGCTGAGTCGATTGGCGGTATCGATGCTCATGGTATCGCTGTAGAAGCGGTAGCCGTCCTTGCCGCCAGCCTTGACGTGGTACATGGCAATGTCCGAGCACTGGATCAGCTGATCCATGGTTTCGCCGCACTCGGGAAACAGTGCGATCCCCACGCTGACACCGACGAACACTTCATGCTCGCCCAACTGGAAGGGTTCCTTGAGCACGCTGATCAGCTTGCGGGCGATCTTGCTGGCGTCGTTGTGGCTGGTAATGGCCGGCAGCAACAGGGTGAACTCGTCGCCGCCGAATCGGGACAGGGTATCGCCCTTGCGCAGGCAGCTTTCCAGCCGCTGGGTGACCGCCTGCAGGAGGCGATCGCCCATGGCGTGGCCAAGGGTGTCGTTGACCACCTTGAAGCGATCCAGGTCGAGGAACATCACCGCCAGTTTCTGCTGGTTGCGCTGGGCCTGGGTGATGGCCAGCATCAGGCGATCCTTGAACAGGGCGCGGTTGGGCAGGCGGGTGAGCAGGTCGTGATAGGCCTGGAAGTTGATGAAGGCTTCCGCTTCCTTACGCTCGGTGATGTCCCGCGCCGAGCCGTAGACGCTGGGCTCCCTGGCCGGGCCGCTGCCGGTCTGTTCCAGGTGCGGCAGGAAATGGCTGTTCTCGTCGCCGATGGGGAAAGCCGTGATCTCGAAGTGACGATTGGCCTTGCGGCTGCCACGGGTCTTGAGCCGTATCTCGAACGTGCGCGGATTCTGGGCGTTGACGGCGGGATCCTGCAGGGCGTAGGTGCCCCGGGCGACGTCCTGTTCGTCGATCAGGTGGCGGAAGTGGCGGCCGATCAGCTCGGCGGGCCGGTAGCCCAGCAGCGCTTCCACCTTGTGGTTGACGAAGCAGACGCGGCCCTCGCGGTCGAGCATGAAGACGATGTCGGGGGACGTGTTGACGATGTAGCGGTGCAGCTCTTCGGATTTCTGCAGGCGCAGTTGCACGGTGCGGTGGGCGGATTCCAGGGCCTGTTTGCTGAGCACGTTGCGCAGCGTGGCCAGCAGTTCCTCCGGATCGAACGGCTTCTTGATGTAATCCTGGGCGCCGCGGCGCAGGGCACGGCTGACGGCGGTAAAAGACGACTCGCCACTGACCACGATGACCGGTGTGCCAATCCTGCGCTCCTGGATGAACTGCATCACCTGGTGACCGTCGACGTCCGGCATGCGCAGATCGAGCATCACCAGATCGAAGGCGTCGCGGCTCAACAGATCGCAGGCGGCTCGCCCGCCCAGTGCGGCAATCGCCTGGTAGCCCTCTTGCTCCAGAAGATCCACCAGGGTGCGCAGGATGCGTGGCTCATCGTCCACGACCAGTATTTTTGCCTCGGAACTGCCTGTGTTGTGCAATCGGTCCGACGTCATGCCTTGGGCTCGTTGTTTGAGGGCGGTTGTTCTTCTTCACCGGAGTCGTCCGGATGTTCATTGGGTTGCGCCGCAGGCAAGAGGATACGGAATCCGGTACCGTCCTCGCCAGTCCGGCAACTGATGAGCCCTCCCAGCTCATCGACCAGCTGCTTGACGATGCTCAGGCCCAGGCCGCGGTGGCCCTCGCCCTTGTCGCTGGTGACGGGGCGGAACAGGCGGCGCTGGATTGCCGCGGGTAGCCCGGGGCCCGAATCCGCGATGCTCAGCTCCACCCAGGCGCGATCCTCCTGCCAGATGGGGGCGATGGTCTGTATGCGGATCGCTCCGCCCGCCGGCTGACATTCGACGGCGTTTCTCACCAGATTGATCACCACCTGACGCACCGGGCCCTGTGTGGCCTGCACCCGGGTGTCCGCCCGGCTCAGTTGCGTCTCGCAGTCGATGCCATTGGGGGCGAACAGGGCCTCCTCGAAGAGGTCGCCCAACAGCTTCAGTTCGTCGTTCAGCACCAGGCCATGGTCCGCGTCGTCAGCGCCGGCGTCCGTCTGGGCATCGCTGATACGCACCAGCAGGCCCGCGGCCCGGTCCAGTTCCTCGCGCACCACGTGCAGGTCAGGCTGCAGTTGATCCGTGCCTTCAATCGTCTGCATCTTACCCTGCAACTGGTGGATGTACTGTCGCACGATGGTCAGTGGGTTGCTGACTTCATGCACGCGCTTGCGCAGCTCGAGTTCCCGGGCCAACTGGTCCAGATCGGCGTTACGGCTGTCCGGAGCCGGTTCCGACAGGCCCGAGGCCAGGGCTCCCATGCGCTCGGCAAACAGTTGGGTAAGCGGGACCAGGTTAAGGGGCTCGCCGCCACGGTCGAGGCCGATGACGAAGACGCCGTAGTCGGTTTTCCCGTCGCTCACCGGCACGGCGGCCATGGCCGGGCAATCCAGCAGGCCCAGTAGCTGCCGGTCGAGGATGGTGCCGTCGTTATTGTCGAGGATGTCGCTGGCGCGTCGGGTGGCCACGCGGCTGACCAGGCTGCGCGGATGGTCCAGCGGCACGGTGATGGCCGGCGGGGCGGTGCGGGTGGCGGCCAATAACCTGAGCTCGCCGTTATCGGCGCCGAACACGAGGCAGGACCGGCCGGTGAGGGTGGCCAGATTGCTGAGTGCGCTGCCCAGTAAGGCGGGCAGGGACGATGGCGGAGGTATCGCGCCCAACGACTGCTCCACCAGGGCGGAATGGATGACCCGGTTGGCCAGTTGGCGATGAACGCCGGCGCCGTCGACCGGCCCGTCCAGGGGAATGTCGAGACTCTGCGCCATCGCGGTGACTTCATGTTCGATGCGGCTGCCGATTTCCCGCGTCAGGGCGGCGGTCAGCCCGAACAGGGTTTCGGCGGCCTCGACGCCGCCGGCTTCGGCCTGGGCGAGGCGCGAGGACAGGTTGATCAGTTTGGCCAGATGCCCGGCCTCGCGGATGTCGGCAACCGGGGCCTGCTGGTGGCGAATGGCATCGACGGCAATGGCATCCAGGCCCCAGTGGCTGGCCAGCCGGACCGCCATGGCCACCTGGTTGTCGAGCAGAGCCTGCTGGGTCGGGCCGGGGGGATGGCGCAGCGCGCACAGCTCGCCCACGTTGTGCAGCAGGCCCACCAGGAAGGCTTCTTCGCTGTGCGGGTAACCGGTGAGTCGACCGAGCGCGCGGGCGGTCAGCGCGGTGGTGAGGCTATGGCGCCAGAAGTCACGCAGCGGCTGCCAGCAATCGGGTGCGGGGTCCTGCGTGAGCTGGCGCAGCGATGCGGTGATCACCAGCGCCTGGACTTGCTGGATGCCGAGCCGCAAGAGAGCCTGTTCGATCGACTGAATATCACCGGCGCGGCCATAGAGGGCGGAGTTGGCCAGCGCCAGAACGCGTGCGCACAGACCGGTGTCGGCGCTGATAATGCGGCCGATTTCGCGATAATCACCGTTGCCGCGACAGGCGTCCAGAGCCTGCAGCACCACATGGGGCAGGCTGGGCAGATCGCTGTCAGCAGGAAGTTCGTTATGAGCCCGAGTCATAAATTATGACGACTTCTTCACGTTCGGTTATGTCGAGGTGAGCTTAGCCAATCCTTTCATAAATTCAACGCAAACATGTACAGCTTTGGAACGGATTTGTCCCGTTCTGGTTGTAAAATTGCGTAAAGTTTAATCGTTGTGCCCGCTTCTCCGGGATTTGCACCTGTCCGGCTTCCTGCCAACGGCGTTACAATCCCGGGTTATCCCGGCTCCCGGACCGATGTCGCAGACCTTACTCGGCGGGGGCGCTTCGCAGGCAGTGGAGTGATGCCGTTCATGGCTGGAGATTCCGACGGAACCACCCGATCACCCCGTATCCTCGCCGTGACCGGTGGCAAGGGCGGTGTGGGCAAGACCTCCGTGGCCCTGAACCTGGCACTGGTGCTGGCACGGCAGGGACATCGCGTGCTGTTGCTGGACGGGGATACCGATCTGGCCAACGTCACCATCATGTTGGGGCAGTATCCCGGGCGCACGCTCGAACACGTCTTCGGCGGGGAGTGCTCACTGGGTGAGGCGATTTTCGAGGCGCCGTTTGGGCTGCATATCCTGCCGGGAGCGTCCGGTGTTGAGCGCTGCATCGGTATCGCCCCATCCGACCGGCTGAGCCTGTTCCGTGGGTTGGCCGCGTTTGAGAAACGCTACGACTACATCCTCATTGATACGGCGGCGGGGCTGCAGGCCAACGTGATGCACATGATCGCCAGCGCCTCGCTGGCCTGCGTGGTGGTGACGCCGGACCCGACGTCGCTCACCGATGCCTTCTCCCTGCTCAAGGTCCTCAAACGTCGCGGCTACAAACGCACCCCGAGTGTACTGGTGAACATGGCGCGCGGCGCGAGTCAGGCCCAGTCCATCTTCCAGCGCTTCTACGCCGCCTGCCAGCGCCACCTGGAGATTCGCCCCCATTACCTGGGGGGCATCTGGCGCGACGAGGCCCTGCGCCGGGCGATTGCCAGTCAGCGGCCGGTGGCGTTGCTGCCGGAAAACGATCCGGCCTGCCGGCAATTCTGGGCCCTGGCGGACATGGTCAAGGTGCGATTCGACCAGGTGGCGCCGCGCCGCGCCGGATTTGCCGCCTACTGGAATCGCCTGGCCGAGCGTCGTCAGCCGGTTTCCGGAGCGTCGCCGGCCGCGCCAGCGCCTCGCCCGGAAATGTCACCGGCCCGGCAGGTCGATGCCCGCTGGCGCGACTGGACCCGGGAGCTGGAATCCCTGCTGGACGCACCGGAAGCGACGCCACTGCAGCGTTACGAGGCCCTGACCAGTTGCTTTGCACTGTTTGGGCGCACGATGGACGAGGACAGCATCGAGATCATCCAGACCGGCCTGGCATCCATGGCCTGGGAGCGACTTCCGCCGGAGCAGCGCAATCAGCTCGCAGCGCATCTCCGTCATCTGGCGGAGCAGGTGGAAGCGCCGTCATCCGACGTGCCGCCTGGCCAGCCGCCGGCACCTGACCGGGCCCTCGACGCGGCAGGCGGACCCCGTTACGATGAAGGTCGATTCGGCAGTCAGGACGGACTGGTGCAGGCCCTGCGGGAGCAGCCGGATCACCTGTCCCTGGACGCCTGGCTGGAGTCGATTGCCCGCGATCGCAACGGTTTTTCGTGATGTCGCGTTGAACGTCGGCAACAGCCATTTCCCACATGCGGCCTGGTTGATGGCTGCTATTCGAAAGATGTCTGAATCTTCACTGTTACCCGATCACAAATCGATTAATTTGTAACCGGACTTTTTTGTTTTCTTGCTCCAGGTCACCAATCTGTCACACCGTGCACCGTAACATGGCCCGACAAATCGTTTCCGAAACCTTTGGGGGCCATCCGCCGTCCGTCGTTGGAGTGCAGGGTGCGGAAGACCTTCTTTTCAAAATCATAGCGTTAGGCTGTTCAGGGTTTTACCTGGTGTCAACCACGCAGGGATTGGCGTAGTTGATGCATTATTCATCAAAGTCGTCTGTTGCTGGTTTCTTCATCGAGAAGGAGTTTCGTCATGCCGTACACCGTTGAACCTAACGGTTCCCTCGTATTGAAAGCGATGCGGGGTAAGCATGTGCTGATTACGGGAACAACCGGCTTCCTGGGCAAAGTTGTACTGGAAAAGCTGATCCGGACAGTACCTGATATCGGAGGGATCCACCTGCTCATCCGCGGTAACCGTCGTTACCCGAACGCCGATGAGCGCTTTATGGGCGAGATCGCATCCTCGTCCGTGTTCGAGCGTCTGAAAATGGAAGATCCGGACGCCTTCGATCTGTTTATTGAAGAGAAAATCCACTGCGTGACCGGCGAGGTGACGTCGCCACGCTTCGGCCTGTCCGAAGAGGCGTTCCAGACCCTGGCGGGGCAACTGGACGTGGTCATCAATTCCGCCGCCAGCGTCAATTTCCGCGAGGAACTGGACAAGGCGCTGCAGATCAACGCGCAATGCCTGCATAACATCATCAACCTGTCCCGTGCCGGCGGCGATCTGCCGGTGGTCCAGGTCTCCACCTGCTACGTCAACGGCATGAATCCCGGCCAGGCCCGGGAGACCGTGGTCAGCCCGGCTCGTGGTGGCATCGAGCAGGGCGCCGACGGCTACTTCGACGTGGACGGGCTGATCCATCTGCTCGAGGACAAGATCGCCGATGTCAAGGCACGCTACTCCGGCCAGACGCTGGAGAAGAAGCTGGTGGAGCTGGGGATTCGCGAAGCCAACCATTATGGCTGGAGCGATACCTACACCTTTACCAAGTGGATGGGCGAGCAGATTCTGGGGCGTGAGCTCCCGTCGTCCGCCCTGACCATCCTGCGTCCGTCCATTATCGAGAGTGCGCTGGAGGAACCGGCCCCGGGCTGGATCGAAGGGGTCAAGGTGGCAGATGCCATCATCCTCGCGTACGCCCGTGAAAAAGTGGTGCTTTTCCCCGGCAAGCGCAGCGGTGTTATCGACGTGATTCCCGTCGACCTGGTGGCCAACAGCATCATCCTTTCCGTCGCCGAAGCGATGTCGGAGAAGCCGAAGCACCGTGTCTACCAGTGCTGTAGTGGCTCCGGCAATCCGATCAGCCTGGGTGAGTTCATCGATCACCTGATGGACGAGGCCAAGGAGAACTACGCCGCCTACGACCGGCTCTTCTATCGCCAGCCACGGCGCCCGTTCATGGCCATCAACCGCAAGGTGTTCGGAGCGGCCATGTCCGGAGCTCGCCTGCCGCTTCAGGTGGCCAACCGGGCCCTCAAGCTGATGGGCAGCGAGCGTGAGCTGCGGGCGTTGCGCAACATCGACACCACGCTGTCGCTGGCCACGATCTTCGGCTTCTACACGGCGCCGGACTACGTGTTCCAGAACGACAAACTGTTGTCGCTGTCGGAGCGTATGGGAGAACTGGACCGCAACCTGTTCCCGGTGGACGCCCGTCGCATCGACTGGGCCACGTACCTGCGCAAGATTCACCTGGCCGGACTCAACAAGTACGCGTTGGGGGATCGCACCCTCTATCGCCTGCGCTCGCGCAAGCAACGCAAGGCCGCCTGATTCCCGGTGGTTTCCAAAGCCTGCTCCCCGGCTTCAGGCGGGGCGCAGGCCGTTTCTGTTTCATCCTCTCTTCTTTTGCTGCCGCGCTTGGATCAGCGCGCTGGACAGCGCTATTCTGACAGCAACGATGTTCCAGCGGGCCGGCGAGAAGGGCCGTTTCCAGGGCGTCCAAATGTCCAGCAATAATAGGACCTTAGTCTAATTCAATCCGGCTGTTGCTGCGTGTTGAACTACGGGAAGGATAGAAGGGCCTGTCTGGCGACGCGACACCCCCTGCTCCCGTCGCCCGCGGCCGGCCGGTCATCTCGACCGGCCCATGCCTCGCACAACTGAGTCGAGCGCATTACCGGATTCGGGGCGCCGATTCGTGTGTTGAGAGTTCCACAGATTCCAATAACGATAAATCCGATCCATAGATCAAGGGGAGCACCATGACAGAACAACACAAAGAGCTATACCCAGTACCCGAGGCGTTCAAGAAGAACGCCCTGATCGACCGGGCCAGGTACGAGGCCATGTACGAACAGTCCGTCAAGGACCCGGAAGCCTTCTGGGGCGAGCATGGCAAACGGCTCGACTGGATCAAGCCCTACACCAAGGTCAAGAACACCACCTACGACTACGATAACCTGTCCATCAAGTGGTTCGAGGACGGCGAACTGAACGCCGCCGCCAACTGCCTCGACCGCCACCTGGAGACGCGCGGCGACGAAACCGCCATCGTCTTCGAGGGGGACGATCCGTCTGTCTCCCGAAACGTGACCTACCGCGAGCTGCACGCCGAAACCTGCAAGTTTGCCAACGTCCTGAAAACCCTGGGTGTGAGCAAGGGCGACGTGGTCACCATCTACATGCCCATGATCGTCGAGACCGCCGTCGCTATGCTGGCCTGTGCCCGTATCGGTGCCATCCACTCGGTGGTCTTCGGCGGCTTTTCGCCGGAAGCGCTGGCGGCGCGGATCCAGAATGGCAACTCCCGCTTCGTGATCACCGCGGATGAAGGCGTGCGCGGCGGCCGTACCATTCCGCTCAAGAAGAACGTCGACAAGGCCCTGGAAAGCGACAAGGTGCCGGATGTCGAGCGTGTTGTCGTTGTGACCCGCACCGGCTCCGACGTGCCCTGGAACAACGACCGCGACGCCCGCTACGAGGACCTGATGAAAGGTGCCTCGGCGGACTGCCCGCCGGAGCCCATGAACGCCGAAGACCCGCTGTTCATGCTGTACACCTCCGGGTCCACCGGAGCGCCCAAGGGGGTGTTGCACACCACCGGCGGTTATCTGGTCTACGCGTCCATGACCCATGAGTACGTGTTCGATTACCAGGACGGCGACGTCTACTGGTGCACCGCCGACTTCGGCTGGATCACCGGCCACAGCTACATTCTCTATGGACCGCTGGCCAACGGCGCCAAGACCCTGCTATTCGAGGGCGTGCCCAGTTATCCGGACGCCTCGCGCATCGGCCAGGTCTGCGACAAGCACAACGTCACCATCCTCTACACCGCGCCGACCGCCGTGCGGGCACTGATGGCCGAAGGCGATCACTGCATGGACGGCACCACCCGCGACAGCCTGCGCCTGTTGGGCTCGGTGGGTGAGCCGATCAACCCGGAAGCCTGGGAGTGGTACTACCGTGTGATCGGTAACGGCAAATGCCCGATCGTCGACACCTGGTGGCAGACCGAGACCGGCGGCATCCTGATCACGCCGCTGCCCGGCGCCACGGACCTCAAACCCGGTTCGGCAACGCTGCCGTTCTTCGGCGTGCAGCCGGCGGTGGTCGACAACGATGGCAACATCCTGGAAGGCAAGACCGAGGGCAACCTGGTGATCCTCGACAGCTGGCCTGGCCAGATGCGCACCATCTACGGCGATCACGAGCGCTTCAAGCAGACGTACTTCAGCACCTACAAGGGGCGCTACTTTACCGGTGACGGTGTGCGCCGCGACGAGGACGGCTACTACTGGATCACCGGCCGGGTGGACGACGTGCTGAACGTGTCCGGCCACCGCCTGGGTACGGCCGAAGTCGAAAGCGCCCTGGTGGCTCACGGTAAAGTGGCCGAAGCCGCTGTGGTGGGCTATCCCCACGACATCAAGGGGCAGGGCATCTATGTCTACGTCACCCTGGTGCAGGGGCAGGAGCCGACGGACGAGCTGCGCAAGGAGCTCGTTCAGTGGGTGCGTCAGGAGATCGGACCGATCGCCTCCCCGGACGTGATCCAGTGGGCGCCCGGTCTGCCCAAGACCCGCTCCGGCAAGATCATGCGCCGTATCCTGCGCAAGATCGCAGCCAACGAGCACGACCAGTTGGGAGATACCTCCACGCTGGCCGACCCGGGTGTGGTCGATGAGCTGATCGCACAGCGCGAGCTCAAGTGACCGGGCTCTGATATCAGGTAGCGATGTGCTCCCTGATGTCGACTCACAAAGCCAGCGGATGCCTGGGGTGTCCGCTGGCTTTTTGCGTTTGATGGCGGGGTGGGTATGAGCGCCGTGCGTGCTATCATTCGCTAAACAGCTGCCACGCGTCCAGGGCAGCATGAGTCGCGACGGACGGAAGGCGGGCCCCTGGGGTTCGCGTCCCACAGGTTGAGAGATTGAAGGAGGCCAATCGCCCGATGGTTCAGCAAATTATTATTGCCGATGATCACCCGCTTTTCCGCGCCGCACTGCGACAGGCTGTGTCCGAAGCCGTGCCGGATGCCGAGATGGTGGAGGTCGACAGTATCAAGACGCTTCAGGCCGCGGTGGAGGAGCATCCGGATGCGGACCTGGTTCTGCTGGACCTGAACATGCCTGGGGCGCACGGTTTCTCCGGCCTGGTGTTCATGCGTGGCCAGTACCCGGGCCTGCCGGTCATGGTTGTGTCTGGTTCCGAGGAGCTGCAGGTGATGCGCCGGTCCATCGACTACGGCGCTTCCGGCTTCATCCCCAAGTCCGCGCCGCTGCCGGAGATCACCGAAGCGATCCGCGATGTCCTGGACGGCGAGGTCTGGTTGCCGGCCGGTGTGGCCGAAAAACTGGAACGCATGCAGGCGGACGTCACCGATTTCTCCGACAAGCTGGCGTCCCTCACGCCCCAGCAGTTCCGCGTGCTGGGCATGTTGGCGGAAGGCCTGCTCAACAAGCAGATCGCCTACGATCTGGATGTGTCCGAGGCGACGGTCAAGGCGCACATCACCGCGGTCTTCCGCAAGCTGGGCGTGCGCAACCGCACCCAGGCGGTGATCGCGATCCAGCAGATGGAAATCGATCCGTCGGATACGTCGTTGTCCGGCAGCTGATCCGGAAATCGGCTCTACGAAAGCCGCCTCATTCGGGGCGGCTTTTCTGTTTCTGGCGGCGTTGATTCGGGTTGCCCTGTGAGCGACCCGGAAGCTAAAGCGCCCGCTACATTGTCCGCGTGGCTATCGGGATGTAAATTCCGAGAGCTGTCTTCCTATCCCGCATGTAGCCGAAACTTTAGTTTCGGAGGAGCCGCCAGGCTCCCACCCTACGCCTCGCTTCCCAATCAACCTTTCGTCATCCGGTTTTTACTGTTTATCTTATAAAAACGTACGCGTGTGCCTTTTTCTTGTCAGGTCTCGGAAAATAAGTATCTCGGTAAATATTTGATCCGGATCAGTTATAGGGCGATTTCATGAAAATGTGATGATTCAGTCATTGATCTGCCACACCGGCTCATGTAATTTCAGCTTACAAATGTACGCTGAAATTTCCGAGGTGCTCCCGTGAATGCGGCTGTAAAACCCGAATCCATCCCCGGCCAGAGCTTTGGCGAGCAGGACGAACGCGCCTTGCGCGATCGCATGCGCAAGGAACTGCCGGCCGATACGTTCAAGAGTGAAACCTGGCGGGTGATCTGGTTCCTGCCCCTGCAACTGGTGATCTGGGGTTGCCTGCTGACCATCCTGATGGCCGGTCTGCCCTGGTACGCCAATCTGGGACTGGGGCTGGTCATGGGCCATACCATTGGTTGCCAGGCGCTGCTGGCGCATGAGGTGCTGCACGGCGCGCTGGGCATGAGCCGGCGCTGGCAGAATTTCTTTGGCTGGCTGGGCTTCGGTCCGCTGATTGCGCCGCCGGAGTTCTGGCGCAAGTGGCACAACTCGATCCACCACGCCCACACCAACATGGGCGATACGGACCCGGACAGCTTCGGCACCCTGCGTCGCTACAAGGCGGACCCGAAGCAGAAGAAGTTTCCCAAGCTGGCGCCGGGATCCGGCACCTGGTACAGCCTCTTCTTCCTGACCTATTCGTTCTCCATGCACGCCCAGATCGTACTCTGGCTGCAGGCGAAGAAGCGTAAGCAGTTCAAGGGGTTCAACCGGCGCCTGGCGATCATCCAGTCCCTGCTGTGCGTGGCGGCCTGGCTGGTGCTGGCGGCGATATCCGGTCCGCTGGCGCTCTTTACCGTGTTGATTCCGTTCATGGTGGCCAACGCGCTGGGGCAGGGCTATATCCTGACCAACCATTTCCTGCGCCCGCAGACGGAAACCAACAACCCGCTGGATAACTCCATGAGCCTGCGGACGAATCCGGTCCTCGATCGGCTGCACTTCCGCTTCAGCCACCACATCGAGCACCACTTCTTCCCGAAGATGCCGTCCACCAAGGCGCCGCGTCTGCGGGAATGGCTGGAAACGCATTATCCGGAGCGCTACGTGGCGCCCACCCATTGGCAGGCGATCAAGCTGCTCTACAAGACGCCACGGGTGTACAAGACGCCCACGGTGCTGGTGGACCCGAACCGGCCCGAGCGCACCGTGGACCTGCTGCCGCTGCAGAAAGCCATGTGCGCAGCCACCTACAAGGGGTCAGCTACCGGTTAGGCCGCGGATGACCGCACCGATGCCGGCGACCGCCGCAATCCCCAGGATCAGCGGTCGCATGGCGCTGAACGGCAGCCGCCTGACCAGCGTCGCCGAGAGCAGGAAGCCCGCCACGACGCCGGGCAGGGTGAGGGCGAAAAGTTTCAGCTCCAGCCAGCCCAGGCGCCCGGCGAAGTACAGGGCGACAATGCTGGTGCAGCTGGCAAACAGGAAAAACGCTGACATATTGGCCCGCACCAGCGGGCCTTTTTCGTTCTGGTAGATCATGGCGATGGGCGGGCCGCCCACGGCCACTACCGTGCCCATATAGCCGCTGGCGGCGCCGGCGATGACGCTGTTGCGTGGGTTCAGCGCCGGCTTGAGTCCCGCCACGCTGAGCAGTACGCCGAACAGGATCAGTCCGCCGAAGACCAGGTCAAAGGCCGCGCCAGTGATAACCGCCAGGGTCAGGCCGGCCAGCGTGGTTCCGACGACACTGCCGCCGATGGCGTAGCGAACCTCGCGAAAACGGATGCTGGCGCGATTGCGCAACAGCAGGAGAATCGCCAGGACCACGGCATTCACCACCAGCGGTCCGGGCACGAACAGCGGGCTGACCAGGAACAGCAGCGGCGCCGACAGGGTGCCGATACCGTAACCGGCGACGCCCTGCAGGCAGGCGCCGGCGAGCAGGAACAGGTTGGCGAGAATCAGGTCGAGCAGGGTGAGGTCGGCGGGGATCATTCAGCGGGCACCAGCACCAGCCGGCCTGGGGCCACTTTCACGTCCACGGGCGCCATACCGATCATGCGCTCGGCGAAGCTGTCCTGGTTGAGCCGGTACACCGGCACCGTCTCCAGCCACTGGGCGACCAGGCGCATCACGTTATCGGTTACCGGCTTGAGATCGCCCTTGAACAGGCTGGATTCGACGGAGCTGTCCAGCAACTGCAGGCGGCGAATGAAGATCGCCTGCTGGTCCGCGTCGTAGACCGGCGCGCCCTCCAGCTTGAGCTTCAGGTCCACCGGCAGTTTGGTCATGAAAGCGTTCACAGCCACCTGGCCCTGGATGTCGAGCACCGCGACCTCGCGGCCATCCGGCCCGAGCGTGATATCCGCCTGGTCCAGTGATACGCTCAGGGGCGATCCCGCTTCCAGCTGTTGGCGGTCGAAGTCTGTCACCGCATCGTGCAGGTAGCCTTCCAGAGTGCTCTCGCTGACCGAGTAGGGCGACAGCGCGGCGCAGCCGGACAGTGTCATGAGAAAGGCGGCAACCGTCAGGAAGCGAGCCAGCGGGGGCAGGCGCATAGGGCGTACTCCGTTTCGAAGAACAGGAACGACCGCCACGGAAACGGGCGGCGGCCGGGAAGCCTTTCATCCTGCCCCATGGCGGCGGACCAGACAAGACGATACAAGCGAGGGGAAGCATTGGGGACACGACCGGCACCACGATTCGACGCGCTCGCCTTCGACCTGGATGGCACCCTGGTTGACTCGGGGCTGGACTTCGCCGCCCTCCGCCGCACCCTGGGGTTTCCCGAGGGCATCGGCCTGCTGGAGCACATCGCCACTCTCGACGACCCGGCGGCCGTCGACCACGCCCACCGTGTGATTCACCGGTTCGAGATGGAAGGCGCCCGGGGCGCGACCTGGATGCCGGGGGCGCGGGAACTCCTGGATCATCTGCGTGACGCGGGCGTGCCGGTGGCGATCCTCACCCGCAACAGCCGAGCCGCCGTGGCGGCCACCGACGCGGCGCTGTCGCTGGGTGTCGAGCTGATCCTGACCCGGGACGACGCACCGCCCAAGCCGGATCCGGCGGGCTTGCTGCACATCGCAGAAACCTTGGGAGTGGCCGCCGACCGTATGGCCTACGTGGGGGATTTCATCGACGACCTGACCACGGCGCGGCGCGCGGGCATGGTCGCCGGCCTCTACCGCAATCATCGCAATTCCGGCTATGCCGATCAGGCGGATTTCGTCGTGCGGCACTTCGATGAGCTGCGCACTCAACAGGCCTGAGCGCCACCGCTCAGTCGTTCTCGGCTTCCGCCTCCACCTGTAATTCATCATCGTCATCGAAGCGCACGTGGATCAGGATCGGCTGGCAGCAGACCTGGCAGTCTTCCACGTAGTCCTGCTCGCGTACACTGGGGTCGACGCTGATCTCCAGCGTCTCCCAGCAATACGGGCATTGAATGTGTGCGGGTTCAAGCATGGTCGCGTGCGGGGCCGCGGGTCGCCCGAGGACGACCCGCCCCGATCAGAACTGCTGTTTGGCCATCCACGGAATGATCCGGTCGAAGGCTTCCTCAATGGTCTCCACCGGCGCCGAGAAACTGAAACGCAGGGCGTTGGCCGTGTGCTCCCCGAAGGCGTCTCCCGGCACCACACAGACCCCGGTTTCCTTCAGCATGCGCAGTGCCAGGTCGGAGCCGTCCACGTGCTTGGGCAGGTCCGGGAATATAAAGAAGGCGCCGCCCGGCTGATAGCCGGTCAGGTGAGGTGTCTGCGCCACCAGATCGACAATGCGGTCGCGCCGTTCCCGGTAGATGCCCACCATGTCGCGAATGCACTGCTGGTCACCGGTCAGCGCCGCGACGCCGGCGAACTGCGAGGGCGTGTTGGCCACCGACGTGGTGAACATGTGATAGCGCCGCAGCGACTTGATGGTGGCCTGGCTGGAGATCACCCAGCCCACGCGCAGACCCGCCATACTGAAGGTCTTGGAGAAGCTGCTGATGCACATGATGTTGTCCAGGTCGACGCTGCAGCGCAGCACGCTGGCGTACTCCTGGTCGTCCAGGATCAGGTGGTCGTAGACCTCGTCGCTGAAGATCTGGATGCCGCGGTAGGCGCATTCCTCGACGATCGTCTCGATGGTGCTGCGAGGGTAGACCGCGCCCGTCGGGTTGTTGGGCGAGTTCAGCACGACGGCAAAGGTGCGCTGCCCCATGGCGGCGATGACTTCGTCCGGATCCAACTGGTGATTGTTCTCGATGCGCGTCGGGATGAACTTCACCTCGCCGCCGTTCATGCGGATCAGCGGTGCGTAAAGCAGAAACGACGGATCGGTCACGATGAACTGCCGGCCCGGTGCGGCGGTGGCGGACAGGGCCAGGTACATGGCCTCGGTGGCGCCGGAGGTGATCAGGATGTTGTCGCGGGTCAGCTTGCGGTCGTAGCGCTTGCTGTAATAGTCGCGCAGGGCCACCAGCAGCTCGGGCAGGCCGGCATCCATGGTGTAGCCGGTCTGGCCGGCCTTGAGGGCGTCGATGTACGCGTCGATCACGTGTGGCGGCGTGGGCAGATCCGGTTGACCGATGGACAGGTGAATCACGTCCTTCATGCTCGCGGCCATATTCACCATGCGCCGGATGCCCGGCACCGGGATGGCCTGCATCGACGGATGCCAGCGGGCCTTGGTCTTACGGTACTTGATCTTGCGCGGTGCAGTGTCGCTGGCTTGGTTCAGCTGTGTTCCATCGGCCATAAACATCTCCTGCTGAAAAAACGGGAAGATGGAATGATGTGCCCGGTCCGCCGGGAACCGGACTCCGCAGTCGGCAACGCACTGGCAACCGGGTCAGGCAGCGCTGCCGGAAAGACGACCTACCACCGCAGATTAGTTTTTATAGGATGCCGGGGCAAGAGGTCTTGAGGCGGGTTTGTCCGCCGCATGACGCGCCTGGTTGACCCCGGCAAACACGCCGGACACACTCAGGGAAGACGAGCCGCTGGATGCGGCTCCGGGGCATGGTCCGGGCGGCGGTGTAATCTGCCCGGCCAGCGATTCTCTGTATCAATCGATGAGGCCGACGATGACATCTTCCGCAGACAAGCCGATTGTGACTGTCCTCACTGCTCCGGACGAAAAGGAGCCGCCGGGGCTGGATGCCTTGCGGCAGCGGGCGGAGGTGCGCTTTGCCTCCGACGAAGCCAGCCTGCGCGAGACGCTGCCCGGTACCCGGGTGATGATGGTGACCGATTTTCGCACCGAGGCCCTGGCTGCCGCCTGGCCCACGGCGGATAAGCTGGAGTGGATCCACGCCACCAGCGCGGGGGTGGATGCCCTGATGTTTCCCGCCCTGATCGACGGCGATGTGACCGTCACCAACGCCCAGGGCATTTTTGACCGCACCATTGCCGAATACGTGCTCTGCTCAATCCTTATGTTCTGCAAGGATTTTCCCAAATCCATCCGGTTGCAGCAGGCGCATGAGTGGAAACACCGTGAAACCGAGCGCGCCCAGGGGCAGCGATTGCTGGTGGTGGGAGCCGGTTCCATAGGGCGTCAGATTGCGCGGTTGGCAGCGGGCGTGGGTCTCAACGTGCACGGCACCGCTCGCACCGCCCGTCAGGACGATCCGGATTTCGAGGCTGTGCACAGCAACGAGGCGCTGGTCGAACAATTGGGCCTGGCGGATTTCGTGGTGGTGGCGGCGCCGTTGACGCCGCAGACCCAGGGGCTTTTCGATCGCAAGGCGTTCCAGGCGATGAAGCGCAGCGCGCGCTTTATCAATATCGGCCGAGGCCCCATCGTACGCACCGACGACCTGGTGGCGTCGCTGCAGGCCGGCGAGATTGCCGGCGCCTGTCTGGACGTGTTCGAGGAAGAGCCGCTGCCCCCGGAACACCCGCTGTGGGACATGGACAATGTGCTGACCACCGCGCATATGGCGGGGGATTTCATCGGCTGGCGTGCGGCGCTGACCGATCAGTTCCTGGATAATTTCGACCGCTGGCAGATGGGCGAAAGCCTGTTCAACCGGGTCGACAAGAAGCTGGGCTACGCCGCGAAGTAGGGCGGCGCAGCCCCGTGAATCGCCGCATCAGGCCTGGATGCGGTTGCGCACCGCTTCACCAACAACCCGGGTGGGGCGGCGCTCACCGCCATTTTCAGCCAGGTCCGCCGCCATCGCCTCATAAAGCGCATCGGCGGCGGACTGCAGTTTGCCGTCACCATCACTGGCCAGCCACTGCAGCATCCGCGCGGTGGTGAACAGCATGGCGGTGGGGTCCGCCAGGCCCTGGCCGGCAATATCCGGTGCGCTGCCGTGGGTGGGCTCGAACATCGACGGCATCGTGGGATCGTCCGGGTTCAGGTTGCACGACGGCGCGACGCCCATGCCGCCGGACAGCACCGCCGCCAGATCGGTGAGAATGTCCCCCTGCAGATTGCTCGCCACCACCACATCGAACGCCCACGGGCACTGCACGAACTTCATGCAGGCGGCGTCCACCAACTCGTGGTGGGTCGCCACGTCCGGGTATTCCGCCGCGATGGCCTCAAAAGCCTCGGTGTAGAGATCGCCCCAGTAGCGCAGGGCGTTGCGTTTGGTGATGATGCACACCTGGCTTTCGCAGGTGCGTCCGTCGATGGTTTCAAACTGACGCGTCTGGCCGGCTTCAGCCCGCGCCCTGGCCCGGGAGCGGGCCTGCTCGAAACCGTAACGGATGATGCGGTCGGTGGCGCGCCGGGTGAAGACTTCCATCTGGGTGGCGACTTCGTCCTCGGAACCCGGCCGCAAGCGGCCGCCCTGGGCCACGTACTCGCCTTCGCTGTTCTCGCGGATCACCAGCATGTCGATGTCTTTGGCGCGCTCGTCCGCCAGGTATTGGCGGGCACCGGGCAGCAGGCGCGCGGGGCGTTCGCAAACCCACTGGTCGAAGCCCTTGCGCATCTGCAGCAGGGGCGCCAGGGAGATGCTGTCCGGCAACAGGTAGCGGTTCGGGTCTTTCAGCGGGCCGGGATCACCCAGCGCGCCCAGCAGGATGGCGTCGAAGGCGCGCAGCTGTTCCAGCGCGTCCTCCGGCATGATTTCGCCATGGGTCTTGTGCCACTGGTGAGATGGCCAGCCGAACACGTCCCAGTCCAGATCCAGTTGAAACCGGTCGCGCAGCAGCGTCAGGCACTCGATGGCCTGGTCGATGACTTCCGGTCCGATCCCGTCGCCGGGGGTGATCGCGATTCGATGGGGTGATGCCATGGTATTCCATCCTTGTTCCGTTGTTGGCGAGCGTGCTGTCGCAGCCGTGGGAAATGTCCCCCAGTGTAGCCTTGCTGAGGGCTGCTGTAAGGGGGGGGTGATTGCTCGGGTTGGCGTTTATAGCCTAAGCTTCGTTTTTCGCAGCTCAGGAGACGCTCGTCGGATGATCTATCGCGTTGTGGTTCTGGTTGTTGGCATCCTGCTGGTTGCTGCTCTATATGGCCTGATCTGGTGGCAGTCGCGGGCCTTCCTGCGTCGCCACGGTGTTGATGACCAACTGGCCGATCGCTCCACGGTGCTGGCGACCTGGACCTTCGCGGG
This sequence comes from Marinobacter sp. JSM 1782161, assembly GCF_011421605.1. Classification (NCBI taxonomy): domain Bacteria; kingdom Pseudomonadati; phylum Pseudomonadota; class Gammaproteobacteria; order Pseudomonadales; family Marinobacteraceae; genus Marinobacter; species Marinobacter sp. JSM 1782161. The sequence continues at coordinate 501,609 of NZ_WSSA01000003.1, read as the reverse complement.
CGTCGCGGTGGGGCTCGTGTTTGCCGTGTTCGGCGCCTTCGTGCTGGGCCCCTGGGCCTTCTATCGGACCGCACGGGCCCATGACGTGCCGGTCTCCGACGGCGCCGCCGTGGGCTGGGGGTTCCTGATCGTGGTGATCAGCCTGGGACTGTCCGCCGGCGGTATGCTGGTGATGCTGAACCTGGTCGGCGCCTTCTAGTGTTCCGGCGCTGCGTGGCCTCCGCTAGATAGCGGCCACCCGGTGCAACTGCTGCCGGAACCAGAGCAGCGCCGGTTCTTTCTCGTACGCCGAATGCCAGTAAAGGTGTACGTTCAGCGGCTGCATGTCGGTCGGCAGCGGCATCACCCGTACCTGCGCCTGCTGCTCGATCATTTGGGCGTAGGTTTCCGGCATGGTCACCAGCAGGTCGGTCTGTTCGGCGACGCGGCAGGCGGCGTAATAGTGCTGGCAGCGCAGGGCGATGCGCCGGTGCACCCCGAGCCGCGACAGCTCGAAATCCTCGATGCCGGGCCCCTCGGTGCGCGATGACACCAGCACGTGCCGGGCCGCCAGATACGCGTCCAGCGTCAATCCTCCCTCCAGGCCGGGGTAATGCCGGCCCGCCACGACCACCAGCCGGTCCCGTCGCAGCAGTTCGTGGGCCGTCTGGTTGCTCACCGGCAACAGCACATCCACCGCGAAATCGATCTTGCCCGAGGCCAGCTGCGTCTCCATTTCCCGCCGCGCGATGCGCTGGCTCACCACGTCCACCTCCGGATAGGCCTCCAGGTTGTGCATCAACTGCGGCAGGAAGGTGGATTCCAGAATGTCCCTCAGGCCCAGCGAGAAGGTCTTGGGCTGGCGCGCCGGGTCGAAGGCGTGGAACTGGTTGACCGCGCTCTGGATCTGGGTCAGGCCCGGGCGCATGGACTCGGCGAAACGCCGGGCCAGTGGGGTGGGTACCATCTGGTTGCCCTGGCGCGTGAACAGAGGGTCGCCAAAGTGTTCGCGCAGGCGCGACAGGGAATGGCTCACCGCCGGCTGGGTCAGGTGCAGGGCGCGGGCGGCGCGGGTCAGGCTGCCCTCCCGGTAGATGGTGTCGAAAACGTGCAGCAGGTTCAGGTCGAGTCGGCTCATAATAAGTACAGTTTATATGAAACGATAAGAATAATTCAGTCGTCTAATGCGGTTGAGCGAACGTAGACTGCCTGAACTGTTGGAGCGCGACGGATAGGCCGCCGCGCTGTCTACGATTTTCGGCCCGGAGCACTCGCTATGGACTTCAGCCCCTCGGAAAAAGGTCTGGACTACCTCAATCGCGTCAAGGCGTTTATCCGCGATGAGATTCAACCCATCGAAGCCACCTATTACGCGGACATGGCGTCGCTGGACAACCGCTGGGTGGAGCTGCCCATCATCGCTGAGCTCAAGGCCAGGGCCCGCGAACAGGGGCTGTGGAACCTGTTCCTGCCGGATGAGGAATACGGCTGCGGCCTGACCAACGCCGACTACGCCATGATCGCCGAGGAAACCGGACGCAGCTTTATCGCGCCGGAGATCTTCAACTGCAACGCGCCGGACACAGGCAACATGGAAGTGCTGATCAAGTACGGCTCCGAAGCGCAGAAGGACGCCTGGCTGGGCAAACTGCTGGCCGGCGAGGTGCGCTCCGCGTTCTGTATGACCGAGCCGGCAGTGGCGTCCTCCGATGCCACCAATATGGCCGCCACCGCGATCGTGGAGGGCGACGAGGTGGTGCTCAACGGGCGCAAGTGGTGGAGCACCGGCATTGGCCATCCCAAATGCGAAGTACTGATCTTCATGGGCCTGACCGATTCCGAGGCGCCCAAGCACCGTCAGCATTCCATGGTGCTGGTGCCCAAGGACACGCCGGGCGTGACGGTCGAGCGCATGTTGCCCGTGTTTGGCTCCTACGACGAACCCTACGGTCACGGCGAAGTCAGCTTCGACAACGTGCGCCTGCCCAGGAGTGCCATCATCGTCGGGCCGGGCAAGGGCTTCGAGATCGCCCAGGGCCGGCTGGGGCCGGGACGGGTGCACCATTGCATGCGCGCCATTGGCGCCGCCGAGCGGACCCTGGAAATCCTGATCCAGCGGGCCATGACCCGCGAAGCCTTCGGCAAGCCCCTGGCCAAACTGGGCGGCAACCCGGACATCATTGCCAACGCCCGCATGGCCATTGAACAGGCCCGCCTGCTGACCCTGAAATGCGCCTGGTTGCTGGACACCCAGGGCATCATGGGCGCGCTGAGCGAGGTGGCCATGATCAAGGCGGTGATCCCGCAGATGCTGCAGACCATCGTCGACAACGCCATCCAGATCCACGGCGGTGCCGGGGTCAGCGACGATGACTTCCCGCTGACCCAGCTGTTCGCCTACGCCCGCGTGCTGCGTCTGGCGGATGGACCGGATGAGGTGCACCGTGGCACCGTAGCCAAGCTGGAACTGAAAAAATACGCCCAGTAATCGCTTCACGAATAACAACAGGACAACCACATGACAAAACGCGTTTTTATCACCGGCGGCGCCAGCGGCCTGGGCCGGGCGATGGCCCTGCGCTACGCCCGGGAAGGGGCCCGGGTCTGCATCGGCGATATCCAGCCGGAGCAGGGCGAAGCCGTCGAACGGGAGATCAGCGAAGCCGGCGGCGAGGGCCTGTTCCTGCCCTGCGACGTGCGCCGCATTGCCGACCTGGAACAGGTGAAGGAGCAGCTGGTGGCGCGCTGGGGCGGCGTGGACGTGGTGGTGAACAACGCCGGCGTGGCCTCCAGCGGCAGCATCGAAGGCACCACGCTGTCGGACTGGGAGTGGATCCTCGACATCAACGTGATGGGCGTGGTGCGCGGCTGCAAGGTGTTCACGCCGCTGTTCAAGCAGCAGAAGCAGGGCGCTTTCGTGAACATCGCCTCCATGGCGGGACTGATGCTGGCGCCGCTGATGGGCAGCTACAACGTGTCCAAGGCCGGCGTGATCGCCCTGTCCGAAACCCTGAGTATGGAGCTGCGCGATCACGGCGTCCGCGTGAGCTGCGTGTGCCCGGCGTTCTTCCCCACCAACCTCACCGATTCCATGCGTTCGGAAATGCCGGGCATGGACGCCAACGTCAAGAAGCTGATGAAGCGCTCCGGCATGACCGCCGAGCAGGTCGCCGACGACATTGTGCGTGCTGAAGAGAAAGGGGAATTCTGGGTCCTGCCCCACGCCAAGGAACGCCGCATGTGGATCCTCAAGCGCCACGCGCCCTGGGCCTTTGACTGGTTGATGCACCAGGAGAGCAAGCGCTGGATCCGTAAATTCGGGGGCGCCGCCTGAGCGGTCCCCACGGCAAGGAGACAAGTTGATGACGCAGATTGATCAGGCCGTCGATATTCGTGACGGCGAGGAACTGGACGCCGCCGCCGTCGACCGCTTCATGAAACAGGCGATTCCGGAGCTGTCCGGCGAACCCGCGATCCGCCAGTATCCGGGGGGCGCCTCCAACCTGACGTATCAGGTGGATTACGGCGACCGCTCGTTCGTCCTGCGTCGCCCGCCGTTCGGACAGATCGCCAAGTCCGCCCATGACATGCTGCGCGAGGCGCGGGTGATGCGCGCGCTCAAGCCGGTCTACCCGGACGTGCCGGAGATCATCGCCATCTGCGACGATCACGACGTGCTGGGCTGCGACTTCTACGTCATGGAGCGCTTCAAGGGCATCATCCTGCGCCAGGATTTCCCCGGGGATTTCGACCTGTCCGCGGAAGACACCCGTCGTCTGTGCCTGAACGTCATCGACAAACTGGTGGACCTGCACCGGGTCGATCCCGTCGCCACCGGCCTGGACCAGCTGGGCAAGGGTCCCGGCTACGTGCAGCGCCAGATCGGCGGCTGGAGTAACCGCTTCCGCAAGGCCCGCACCGCCGACGTGGGGGATTTCGAGTCGGTGATGAGCTGGCTGGACGACAAGATGCCGGACGACATCGCCCAGTGCGTGATCCACAACGATTTCCGCTTCGACAACGTGGTGCTCAACCCGGACAACCCGTTCGAGGTGACCGGGGTGCTGGACTGGGAGATGGCCACCATCGGCGACCCGCTGATGGATTTGGGCAACAGCCTGGCCTACTGGATCCAGGCGGATGACGAGCAGCCGTTCCAGATCCTGCGCCGCCAGCCGACCCACCGGCCGGGGATGCTGACCCGGGACGAGGTGGTTGAGTACTACATGGATCGCTCCGGCTACCGCGCCGGGCGCTTCGATTTCTACGAGATCTATGGCCTGTTCCGGCTGGCGGTGATCATCCAGCAGATCTACTACCGCTTCTATAACGGCCAGACCCAGGACAAGCGCTTCGCCATGTTCGGCCACGCCGCCAACTACCTGGAGAAGCGTTGTCAGCGTCTGATCGAGGCGAGCGACCTGTAATGGCGACCCTGTACCTGATCCGTCACGGCCAGGCCAGTTTCGGCAAGGCCAACTACGACCAGCTGTCCGACACTGGCTGGGAGCAGGGACGCGTGCTGGGCCGCTGGCTGGCGGACAAAGTGACGCCGGCGGCCTTGTTCTGCGGCGACCTGCAACGCCACCGGGAAACCGTGACCGCCATCGGCGAAGGCTACGGGCAGCCGCTGCCCGAGCTGCAGATCGACCCGGGCTTCAACGAGTTCGATCACGAAGCCGTGGTGCATGCCCTCAAGCCCGCCTGGGCGGACCGCGACGCCATGGCCCGGGATCTGGCGACCCACGACAAGCCGCGCAAGGCCTTCCAGCAGGCGTTTGCCGAGGCGGTCCAGCGCTGGGTGAGTGGTGAGCACGAGGCCGACTATCCGGAAACCTGGGCGGCGTTCCAGGCGCGGGTCGGCGCCGCGCTGCAGGCGGCGATCGACGGTGCCAACGGCGGTGACGTGCTGGTGGCCAGCTCGGGCGGCCCCATCGCCGTCGTCATGCAGCAGCTGCTGGGACTGGACGACCGGCGCGCGCTGGCGCTGAACGAAGTGATCGCCAACACCAGCGTGACCCGCATCCTGTTTTCCGGCGGCCGGCGCAGTCTTTCGGGGTTCAACGGTTATGCCCACCTGGAAGACCGGGCGCCGGAACTGGTGACATTCCGCTGATCCGGATCGTACCGACTTCCCTCAAAGCACACAGACACGACACAAGACAGAAACAACACTAGACAGACACTGGAGACACCATGAGTCAGAAAGACCTGTTCGACCTGTCCGGCAAGATCGCCCTGGTCACCGGCGCCAGCCGCGGCATCGGTGAGAGTGTGGCGCGCCTGCTGGCGGCCCGGGGCGCGAAGGTGATCGTCAGCAGCCGCAAGATCGAGGGCTGTGAGGCGGTGGCTTCAAGCATCCGGGAGGCCGGTGGCGACGCTGAAGCCTACGCCTGCCACATTGGCGAGATGGAACAGATCGAAGGCCTCTGGTCCCACATTGAAGCGACCCACGGCCGGCTCGACGTCCTGGTCAACAACGCCGCCACCAACCCCCACTTCGGGCCGATCGAGACGACCGAGCTGTCCGCCTTCCAGAAGACGGTGGACGTGAACATCCGCGGCTACTTCTTCATGTGCGCCGGCGCGGCCAAGCTGATGAAGAAGCGGGGCGGCGGGGCCATCGTCAACGTGGCGTCGGTCAACGGCGTGGCGCCGGGGCATTTTCAGGGGATCTATTCGATCACCAAGGCGGCGGTGATCTCCATGACCAAGGCCTACGCCAAGGAGCTGGGCGCGCAGAACGTGCGTGTGAACGCGCTGCTGCCGGGGCTGACCGACACCAGGTTTGCCAGCGCCCTGACCACCAACGACGCCATCAAGAAGCAGGCGCTGATGCACATTCCCATGAACCGCATGGCCGATCCGGACGAAATGGCGGGTACGGTGCTGTATCTGGTGTCGGACGCCTCCAGCTACACCACGGGCAGCTGCCTCAACGTGGATGGCGGTTACCTGACCGTCTGACCGGTGCGCCAGCGGAACGGGGCTCGCGTCAGCGAACCTCCGTTCCCGAGTCCACATGGGCGCTTGAAAAGGCTGTACCGACGGGTGGTTGCAGGTAAAGCGAGTAGAGCACCTTGTCCAGCAGCGCCTGGCCGTTCCAGGCCGGGGCGTGGTTGACCAGGCCGATGACCGCCCAGGTGGTGTCGTTGGTGTCCCGGGTGAAACCGGCGATGGAGCGCACGTTCTCCAGGTAGCCGGTCTTGATCCGGCCCAGGCCGGCCATGCCGGTGTTGCGCAGACGGCGGTGCATGGTGCCGTCCATCGCGATCAGCGGCAGTGAGGCGATCAGGTCGGCGGCATAGGGGCTTTGCCACGCCGCCTGCAGGATCTGGGCGCCCTGGCGCGCGCTGATGCGGCTGTCCCGGGACAGGCCGGAGCCGTTGTCGATCATCAGCCCGCGGGTGTCCACGCCTTTGCGCTTCAGCCAGCTCATCATTTCACGAACGCCCGCCTCGCGGTCGTCGGCGTCCGCCGGCTGCCGGTTTTCCGCGCCGATCGCCAACAGCAGCTGGCGTGCCATGACGTTGTTGCTCCATTTATTGATATCGCGGATGGTGGTCACCAGGTCCGGCGAGTTGGAGGTCACCAGCAGTTGATTGTCCTCCGGCGTTTCCGCCAGTCGGTGGCCGCCGGTAATCAGTCCGCCCATCTGTGTCCACACCGTACGCAGGGTGGCGGCGGTGTAGGCTTCGGCGGACATCAGGGACAGGTACTTGGTGGTGCGGCAGCCGCGCGGCAACTGGCCGGTGACCGTCATCCGGACGGTGCCGTCCTCGCGGGTTTCCGAGGTCCAGTCGAATCGGTGGCGTGATGGGCAGTCCGCTTCCGGCCGGGCGGTGATCCGGTTGTCGATGACAATGTTGTCCAGCGCCGGCGTCACCCAGGCGGTCGTGCCGCGTTCGTCGGCGCGTACCTGGAAATGCAGCAGGTTGAAGTTGGTCAGGTAGGGCGATGGTTGCACCAGGAAAGGCGCGTGGTCGTTGTCGCCGTTATCGTCGAACGCGGGCAGACCGTTGGGCAGGTTGAACACGCTGCCGTCGAGCACGATGTCGCCGTCGATGGTGTCGATGCCCATGCCGCGCAGCTCGGAGAAGGCACTCCAAAGCCGTTCCAGACTCAGGTGCGGGTCGCCCGAGAGCGTGATGTACAGGTCGCCTTCCAGGGTGCGGCCGACCAGTTGGCCGTTGGTGGAGAACCGGGTCTGCCAGCGATAGGTGGGACCAAGGATTTCCAGCGCGCCGTAGGTGGTCACCAGCTTCATGATTGAGCCCGGGCTCATGGGTTCGTCGGCGTTGATGTACTGGGGCAGGCCGGGGCCGTTGAGCGGCACCGCGGCGACACCCATGGCCTCACGGGTGTCCATGGCCTTGACCGTCGCCTTGACGATCTTGTCGGACCAGGGCGTGCGCGGCGTATCATCGGCCACAGTCTGGCCGGTCCAGAGGCCGGCGAGCAGGGCGAAAGCAAAAGACAGAGGGCGGACCCGACCACGTTTCCCACGGAAAGCGGCTGTGGCTGACATGATTGTTCATCCTCTAACAGAGATGTCGAGTTACAGCACAGGTGAAGGCGGCGAGACACTGCGTGGCATCGGGTTTCTTTTCGGACCCGCTGGCCAGACTCCTCCATAAAATAGCCCAGAAGCCGGCCCAATGCCTATGACTGATTTTGATACATAACGTTAAAAGGATAGGGTAAGTTGATCTTTTAAAGCGGTTTTGTCAGTGCTGTGTAACCAGCTTGGCTGTCGCCGCAGGGTTGTTACGACGGGACGGCCAAGGCTGCGGTCTGCGTAATGCATTGAAATGATGGCAGTCTCCGGCCAGCCTCGGTGTTTGCGCTGGCAAGGACCCCGTTCACATTCGTTTGCCAATCAACACAGGACGACAACATGCCCCAGACCCTGCAACACCACGTCAAGGTTCTTGGTTCGGTCGCCACTTCGTCGCTCACGGCCTGGCGCGGCTGCATGGTGGTTGAGGCGGCCCGGGCGCCGGCCAAACCGCTGGTCCTTTACGATATGGAGGGCTGCCCTTATTGCCGCCGGGTGCGGGAGGCGTTGTCGGCGCTGCACCTGGATGCCGACATCCGGCCCTGCCCCAAGGGCGGCACGCGCTATCGCCCGGAAGCCCAGCGGCTTGGCGGAAAGCCATTGTTCCCGCTGCTGGTGGATCCCAATACGGACCGGGTGATGTACGAATCCGCCGATATCGTCAGCTACCTGTTCAGCACCTACGCCCAGCGGGATGTTCCCACTTACTATCGTGCCTGGCCCCACCAGCCGGTGCTTGGCAGTCTGGCCAGTATGGCGCGGGGGCTGCGGGGCTTGCGGGCGCGTCCGGCGCGGGCTGCGGATCAACCGTTGCACCTGTGGAGTTTCGAGGGCAGCCCCTATTCCCGGCTGGTGCGGGAACGGCTGTGTGAGTTGGAACTGCCGTACCGCCTGCACAACCTGGGCAAGGAGCACTGGTCGGAAATCGGCCCGGCCAGGCGGCGGATCAAGGCGGGGCCCTACGAGCCCATTCCCGGCGGCAAGCGGGCCCGCTTCTTCGAGGAGCACCAACGGGTTCAGGTTCCGTTCCTGGAAGACCCGAATACCGGGGCCGCACTGTTCGAGTCCGCTGCCATTCTGGATTACCTGGACCAACAATACGCCGTCTGACCCGACCTGTACTTCGGCGGTCTGTGCCGTACAATGCTCAGGAAATGTACAGCGCCGTCGTCATTGGCGATGCCGGTCGGTAACGTCGGGAGTGATCTCATGGGACCTTTGCTGAACCGTCGTCGATTCCTGGGAAGCCTGCTGGCTCTGGGTGTGAGCGCCCGCCTACCGCGCGCTTTCGCCCAGCCGGCGCCCATCGCCCGGGCGATCCCGGCCACCGGTGAGTCCCTGCCGGTGATCGGCATGGGCACCTGGCGCACCTTCAACGTCGGTTCCGATCCGGGGCTGATCGAAGACCGCACCCGCATCCTCGAACTGTTTTTCGATCGCGGCGGCGCCGTGGTGGACTCCTCGCCCATGTACGGTTCCGCCGAAGCGGTGGTGGGCAAGGCCATGATCAAGCTGGGCCGCTACAACGATCTGTTCTCCGCCACCAAGGTCTGGACCGGCGACGAAGACAGCACCCGCGACGAGGTGCGCATTTCCGGCAACCTCTGGGGTGTGGAGACCTTCGACCTGATGCAGATCCACAACCTGCTGGGCTGGGAGGGGCACCTGGCCAACCTCAAGGCGATGAAGGCGGAGGGGCGCATCCGCTACCTCGGCATCACCACCTCTCACGGCCGCCGCCACGCCGAGCTTAAGACCATCATGGAGCGCGAGCCGCTGGATTTCGTCCAGCTCACCTACAACATCCTCGACCGCGAGGCTGAGCAACAGCTGCTGCCGCTGGCCCGGGAACGCGGTATCGCCATCATCGCCAATCGCCCATTCCAGGGCGGGCGCCTGTTCGGCCGCTTCCATTCTGAGCCCCTGCCGGAGTGGGCCGCGGAGGCCGGTTGTCAGAACTGGGCCGAGTTCTTCCTGAAATTCATCGTTTCCCATCCGGATGTCACCTGCGCCATCCCGGCCACCACGCAGCTGGAGCACATGCGCGAGAACATGGGCGCCCTCTACGGCCGCTTGCCAGATCCGGCACAGCGGCAACGGATGATCGATTACGTCGAGTCCCTGTGAATGCTGGATTACCACCTGCGCGACTTCCTGATGTTCACGCCGGAGGTCTACCTGCGCCTGTTCGTGCGCCTCAATGAACTGCTCTGGCCGGGGGCTCTGCTGGCCCTGCTGTTGCTGGCGCTGATGCCCTGGCTGCTGGCGTCCGGGCGTGTCGGCTGGCGACGCAGCGCCTACCTGATCCTGGCGCTGGGGTGGGGCGCGACGGCGCTGCTGTTCCTGCATCGCTTCTACGCGCCGATCAACTGGGCGATGGCGTACATGGCCTGGGCGTTCGGGATACAGGCGCTGCTGCTGGTTGCGGCGGGGCTGACGGCGCCGATACGGCGAACGGACTGGCGCTGGACGATGGGCGGGATTCTGCTGGTGCTGGCCCTGTGCGCGGCCCCTGCACTGGATTACGGCGGCATCACCGCCTGGGGATGGCCGGGCCTGACGCCGGCGCCGACCGTCTGCCTGACGGTCCTGCTCCTGCATCCATTGCCCGGTATCTGGCGCTGGCTGCTGCTGCCGGTGCCCGTGGTCTGGTTACTCCTTGACGGTCTCACCCACTGGACGCTGGCCACAAGCTGGTCGCTGGTGCCGCCGGTGGTGGGGGCGCTGTTGCTGGTCAGCGCCCTGTGGCCCACACGCCGGCGGCAGATTTGATCAATCCCAGTCCGGGGCGAACTCCGGATTGGCGATGCGCTCGTCGCGGTTGAGCTTATCGATGGCGTCGATCTCGTCGATCGACAGCTCGATGTCCAGCGCGCCCAGGTTGGATTTCTGATGATCCGGCCGGGTGGAGGAGGGGATCGGCACGATGCCCTGCGACGCTACCCAGGCGATGGCGACCTGGGCCGCTGTGGCATTGTGGGCGCGGGCGATGCCGGCCAGGGTCTCGTCGTCCATCACGCGGCCCACCGCCAGCGGCATGTAACCCGTAACCTTGATGCCTAGTTCCTGCACGTGGCTGACCACCTTGCGATTGCTCAGGAACGGATGCACTTCCACCTGGTTGGTGAGGATCGGTGTGTCGCCCAGGATCACGCGGGCGTTGTCGAGCTGCGCGTTGGTGAAGTTGGACACGCCCACGTGACGGGCCAGGCCCTCGCGCTGGGCGTCGCGCAGTGCGCCCAGATACTCCTCCATGGGCACTTCGTCGTCCGGTGACGGCCAGTGGATCAGCGCCAGATCCACGTGATCCGTCTTCAGCCGTTGCAGGCTGTCCTTGAGGCTGTTCATCAGATCGCTGGCGCGCAGGCGGTCGTGCCAGACCTTGGTGGTCAGGAAAATATCACGCCGCGGAATGCCACTGGAGGTGATGCCATCACCGACTTCCGCCTCGTTCCCGTAGATCTGGGCGGTATCGATGTGCCGGTAGCCCAGGGACAGGGCGCTGCGTACCGCGTCGCGCGCGATATCGCCCTTGAGTCGAAACGTGCCCATGCCAATGGGCGGCAAGGTATCCAGTGCCATGGCAACTCCCTCAGTAACGTTAAACGAAAATAAAGATGGTGAGGTTCAGGGAGCCTCTGGAAGAGCCCGCCTGCCCACAGGCAATCGGAAAAGATGGCGTCCGCGCGAGTGCCGGGACGCTTCCAGAGGATCTCTGGCTATCTTCTACGTTGGGGGGATTCGCCCCATTCTTCAAGTCCTTTTTACGTCCCGCCGCAAACTTTTTTGAGCTGGGTGATGTTGGCGGAATTCACCAGCGTCCTGACCGATCTCCCCCTGTCGTCACGCCCGTGTGCGGCCTAAGCTGGGCCGTATACCCACAAGGAGACACAACGATGTTGCAGGCAAAGTACGAACGTCGCGGCCCGGTGCCGCAGGATGTGATCGATGCGGTCGAGGTGGACACCCCAGAGCCTGGTCCGGGGCAGGCGCTGGTCAAGGTGCTGGCGGCGCCGATCAATCCGTCGGACGTGCTGACCCTGACCGGTGAGTACGGCATGCTGCCACCGCTGCCGGCGATTGGCGGCAACGAGGGTGTGGCCCGGGTGGAGGCGCTGGGGCCGGAGACCGACGGCCCCGAGGTCGGCCAGACCGTGCTGCTGCCGGTGGGAATCGGCACCTGGGTCAGCCACGCGGTGGTGGACGCGCGCAAACTGGTGCCCCTGCCCAATGAGGCTGACTCGCGTCAGTTGGCGATGATGACCATCAACCCGCCCACCGCGATGCTGATGCTGTCGGAGTTCGTTGACCTGAGCGACGGCGACTGGGTGATCCAGAACGCGGCCAACTCCGGTGTGGGCGGTTATCTGATCCAGCTGGCCAGGCTCCGTGGTCTGCGTACCGTCAACGTGGTACGGCGCGAATCCGCCGTGGCGGGCGTGCGCGAACAGGGCGCGGACGTGGTCGTGGTGGACGGTCCGGACCTGGCGAAGCGGGTGCGCGAAGCGGTCGGCGACGGTCACGTGAAGCTGGCCATCGACGCGGTGGGCGGCGCCAGCACCGACCACATCGCTGACTGCCTGGACGAGGGCGGCACCCTGGTCAACTACGGCATGATGAGCGGCGAGCCCTGTCAGGTGTCGCCGCGCAACATCGTCTTCCGCAACGTCACCGTCAAGGGCTTCTGGCTGGCCAAGTGGTTCGAGCAGGCCAGCCGCGAGCAACAGATGCAGGTCTTCGGCGAGCTGACGAAACGGATTGCGACCGGTCAGCTTCAGGCCCGGGTCGCGGGCGAGTATGATGTCTCCCAAATCAAGGCGGCGGTGGCCGCAGCGGCCTCGGGTGAGCGGGACGGCAAGATCCTGATCGTCCCGGAATAGGGCCGCCCACCGCCCGGTTACGTTGGAGACAAGCAGCATGAAAACCGGTCAGTGTCTGTGCGGTGGCATAAAGTTCGAATACCGGGGGCGGCTGGGGCCGATTGCCCTGTGTCACTGCAGCCAGTGCCGTCGCGCCCAGGGCAGTGCCTTTGCCGCCAACAGCCCGGTGCAGCAGGTGCACTTCGAGATCGTCCAAGGCCAGGACCTGGTCAAGGAGTTCGAATCCCGCCCGGGCAAGTACCGCGCCTTCTGCCGCGAGTGCGGCAGCCCGCTTTACAGCCGTGTGGACGCCATCCCCGGCATCCTGCGTTTGCGGGTCGGCACCCTCGATGGTCCGTTGGACCAGGCGCCGGCGTACCATGTGTACGTCGGCTCCAAGTCCGACTGGTTCACCATCACCGACGACCTGCCCCAGTATGAGAAGACCGACAGGACCAACGATCCCCACTGATTCGCCGGACGGCGCCGGGCCGGTGGTGCGCGCCCGGCAGCTGGTCAAGCGTTTTCGTTCGGCGGCCGGGGCGGTGCCCGTATTCGACGGCCTCGACCTGGAGCTGGCGCCCGGCGAATCGCTGGCACTCATGGGCCGTTCCGGTTCCGGCAAGAGCACGCTGCTGAACCTGCTCTGCGGTCTGGAGCCGCTTGATGCCGGTGAGCTGAGTCTGTTCGGCCAGAACGGCGGCGCCCTTTCTGCCGAAGCCTGGAGCGGGCTGCGGCGCGCCCACATCGCCACGGTCTTCCAGGAAGCCAACCTGATGCCCGCCATGACCCTGGCGGAAAACGTACGCCTGCGGGCGCAGTTGGCCGGCCAGGCGTCGGTGGACGCGGCGGGCTGGCTGGCGCGTCTGGGGCTGGATGGACTGGGCGATCGTTATCCGGATCAGGTATCCGGCGGCCAGCGCCAGCGCGCGGCCCTGGTCATGGCCTTCGCGATGCAGCCGAAACTGCTGCTGGCGGACGAACCCACCGGCAGCCTGGATCGCCACACCGCCGATGACGTCGCCGACGTGCTTTTCGATTTCCAGCATGAGCAGCGCTGTCCGATGATCCTCGCCACCCACGATCCGGCGCTGGCGGAACGCTGCGACCGGGTGCTGCGTCTCGGGGCCGAAGCGTAATGCGCCGCGCCCTGTGGCGAGCCTCCCTCAGCCACTACCGGCGCCATCCCGGGCAACTGCTCGCCCTGTTGCTGATCATCCTGCTGTCCACGGCCCTGTGGAGCGGCGTCTGGGACCTGACCCGCCAGGCCCGCGACAGCCTGCAGCAATCCTCGCAATGGCTTTCCGGTCTGCACGACATCCAGCGCGATGACGGCGCGCCGCTGCGCGTCGACGATTTCGTGCGTCTGCGCCGGGCAGGGGTGTGCGTCGCGCCGTGGCTGGTGGTGGCCGACGACGGGGGCGATCAACGGATCGGCATCGATGGCCTGGCCATGGGGTGCTTTCCCCGGTCCCTGACCGGCGGCGACGCCCTGTCGGGCGAAGGACCGTTTATTGATATCGGCGAGGCGGTGCGCCAGACAGAGGCGGCCGGGCGCGACGCGGCGCTGCGCTTGCTGACCCCGAACGGGGATGCGGCGCTGCCGCCGGGCTACCGGTTAGCGCCGGCGGAACAGCGCCTGCAGACCGGTGAGCTGGCGGACAGCTTCCTGTTCAACCTGGATGCCCTGTGCGTGTTGGTGCTGCTCATCACCGGCCTGCTGGTGCGCAGCGTCTACCTGCTGGGGCTGTCGCAGCGACGCAGCAGTTTTCTGCTGCTGCAGCGTTACGGCGTGCCCGAGCGAACGCTGCAACGCCAGCGCCTGCTGGAACTGGGTCTGATCGCGGTCGTCGGCGCCCTGCCGGGCACGTTGCTGGGGCTGATGCTGGCGTCGGGCTTCGCCAGCGGCTTCGGCCGCATCATGGCGGGCCTGTTCGACGTCAGCCTGTTCGCCGCCGATCTGTCGCCCATGCGCTTCCTGCCGGTGCTGGTGGTGACGGGGATGGTCATGCTCTGGGGTCTGCTGGGGGATCGGCAGGCGCCCGGTCGCTCCCACCGCGTTGGGCTGGATGTGGCGGTGCTGATGCTGCTCGCCGGTCTCGTGGGGCTGCTGGCCGGGCAGCGGTTGTCCGTGATCTTCCTGGCCCTGGCGGCGGTGTTCCTTGGCACGGGGCTGCTGACCCCGACCCTCCTGGCGCGCCTGGCGGATCGTGGCGCTCAGCACACGCGCCAGCCGCTGCGACAGTGGAGTCTGCGCGAGCTGGCGGTGATGCTGCGTCGCCTGGCGCTGCCGGTGGTGGCGTTGCAGTTTGCCGCGGCCACGGTGATTGCCATCCAGGCGCTGGTAACCAGTTTCGAGAGCACCTTCCAGCAATGGCTCGAGCAGCGGCTGCAGGGGGATGCCTTTGTCCAGTTGGCCGATCCGTCCGATCTGGCGCCGGCATTGGTTGCCCTGGAGCGGAACCCGGCGGTGATCGACGGGTACCCGGTGCGGCGCGGTCAGGGCGAGCTGGCGTCCGGCCCGTCGGTCGATCTGCTGGCGCTGCCGGCCGGGACGCCCCAACTGCAACGCTGGACGTTTATCGCAGCCGATCCCGACCCCTGGGCGGCGTTGGCGGATGGTGCGGTGATGGTCAACGAACAGCTCGCCCGCCGAGAGGGAATCGGCCCCGGTGACCGAGTGGCCTTCCAACTGGCGGGTGAGCGCCGGGACGCCTCCGTCGCGGCGGTCTACGCCGATTACGGCCGCCCCCGGGGCGAGATCCTGCTGGCCGCGAATGCCTTGCCGCCGGCGTTTCGTCCCGATTTTCTCAGCCTGACCCTGAGGCTTGCACCGGACGCGCAGGTGGCGTCGGTGCGCGCTACGCTCGCCGGCGAACTGCCGCCGGCCGCGTTCGAGGTGCGGGACAACGCCACCGTACGCGGCCTCGCCGAGCGCATCTTTCGCCAGACGTTCGTGCTGACCCGCGCCATCAGTCTGCTGACCCTGTTGCTGGCCGGCGTTTCGTTGCTGGTACTGGGCTGGGTGTTCTTCGGCACGCGGCGCTGGTACTTCCACCTGCTGCGGGTCTGGGGGCTGGGGCGGCGCGCCCTGGGCTGGCGGCTGTGCGGCCTGTCGCTCGGTCTGACGATGCTGGCCACGCTGGCGGCGCTGCCGCTGGGCGTGTTGCTCACCTGGGCCCTGGTGCAGCGGATCAATCCGGCGGCGTTTGGCTGGTCCCTGCCGATGGCGGTCTACCCGCTGTTCTGGTTGCAGATCCTGGGGCTGGCTGCGGCGATCGGCGCACTGGTCGGCTGTTTGATCCAGCGTCAGGTTGGCGATCGGCCGCCGGAACCGGTGGGCGTGCATCAGGTGCAGGGAGCCGACCGATGAGTGTCCGGACTGTGTGGATGGTCGTGCTGATCGGCTGGGGGGCCGTGCTGGCGGGATGCGGACGCGAGGCGCCCGAGCCGGCGGGCTTTGCCGGTCTGGGCGACTCGCTGTCGAGTGCCGAGGCGGGCGATTTCCGGCAACCCCGCGCGGGGGATCGCATCCGTCTGCCGCGGGATCTGGGGCCGCATCCCGATGTGCGCATCGAATGGTGGTATCTGACCGCCAACCTGACCACCGCCGACGGCCAGCCGCTGGGGCTGCAGTGGACCCAGTTCCGCCAGGCCTTGGTGCCTCGGGCTCCGGGGGACAGCGCGCCGGCGGCGGAGACCTGGCCATTGCAGTCGGTGTGGATGGCGCACGCGGCGGTGTCCCGCCCCGATGAGCATCATTTCAGCGAGCGCGTGGCCCGGGGCGATATCGGCCACGCCGGCGCCCGCGCCGAACCGTTCTCGGTGTGGCTGGACGACTGGTCGCTGCGCACCACCGGCCATGGCCGCGTCTGGCAACTGTCGGTGGCCGCCGCCGACTGGTCCTATGACCTGACGCTGCGTCCCCGCCGCGCGCCCGTGCGGCACGGCGACAATGGTTTCAGTGCCAAGTCCGCCAGTGGTGAGGGCTCGATGTACTTCAGCTACGTGGACCTGGCCATCGAGGGGCAGGTGACGGTCGACGGGGTGACCCAGTCGGTAGCGGGTTCGGGCTGGTTCGATCGCGAGTGGAGCAGCCAGTTCCTGCGCTCCGACCAGCGCGGTTGGGACTGGATGGCGCTGCAGCTGGACAGCGGCGCCCGGGTGATGGCGTTTCGACTGCGGGAAGCGGACGGAGCCTTCCTGTCTGGCACCTGGATCGGTCCGGACGGCGCCGTGCAGGCCCTGACCGGCGACGACTTTACCCTTGAGCCCGACCAGCGGCGTGCGTTCGCGACCGGCACGGTGCCGGCGGGCTGGCGTCTGACCATTCCGGCGCAGGCGGTGGACCTGAACGTCGAGGCCATGCCCGGTAACTTCTGGAACCGCGGGCTGTATCCCTATTGGGAAAGCCCGGTGTCGGTCTCCGGCTCCCACAGCGGACGCGGCTACCTGGAACTGACCGGTTACGAGGCGGACTGAGCACCCAGGCGCGGTTGTTGCTTTACTTTCAACAGGTCACTGAACAACAAACGCCCTTGCCCAGTGAGAATGCCTTTGTCCTGCGTGCTTGGCCCTGCGAGAGAGGAACGCCCGTGCCCCACATCCTGATTGCCCCCGATTCGTTCAAGGAAAGCCTGACCGCCGCCGAGGCGGCCCGCGTGATTCGCGAGGGGCTGAGCGAGGTCCTGCCCGCCGCGCGCTACATCGAGCTGCCCCTGGCGGACGGCGGCGAAGGCACCATGGAGGCGTTGGTCACCGCCGCTGGCGGGCGCTATGAGGAAACCGAAGCCACCGGCCCCGACGGCAACCCGCTCAAGGCGCGCTTCGGTTTGATCCATGACGACAGGACTGCGGTGATCGAGATGGCCGAGGCCAGTGGTCTGCAGAAGCTGCCGCTGGCCCGGCGCAATCCGCTGAAAACCACCAGCCGGGGTACCGGCGAGTTGATCCTGGATGCACTGGATCTGGGCGTCGAGCAGGTGATCCTGACCCTGGGTGGCAGCGCCACCAACGACGGCGGGCTGGGCATGGCGCAGGCGCTGGGCGTCAAGGCGCTGGACGCGTCCGGCAAGCCGGTGGCTGCCGGGGGCCAGGGCCTGCTGGAGGTGGCGTCCCTCAACCTGCATGAGCTGGACACACGCATTCCGGCGACCCGCTTCCGGGTGATCTGCGACGTCGACAATCCACTGACCGGCCCCGCCGGGGCGACCTATGTGTTCGGGCCCCAAAAGGGGGCGACGCCGGAAATGCTGATTGCCCTGGATCAGGGCATGGCCCGCTACGGCGCGCTGCTGGAACAGGTGGTCAGCCGCAAGCTGGTCAGCCTGCCCGGGGCCGGTGCGGCCGGTGGCACCGGCATGGCGGCCTGCGGTTTCCTGGGCGGCCGGCTGGAACCCGGCGTGGATGTGGTGATGGACGCAGTGGGGCTGCGCGCCCATCTCAAGGACGCCGATCTGGTGGTGACCGGCGAGGGCCGCATCGATGGCCAGACGGCCCACGGCAAGACCCTGGCCGGCCTCGCCCGGGAGGCGGCCCAGGCCGGCGTGCCGGTGGTGGCGCTGGCGGGCAGTCTTGGCGACGACTATGAAGAGGCGCTGGCCTGTGGCATCAGCGCCATCTTCGGTATCACGCCCACGCCCATGGCGCTGGAGGATGCCCTGGCGCAGGCGGAACAGAACCTGCGCCGCACCGCCCGCAATGTGGGCGCGCTTTATGGACTAGGGTGAGCCGGCTGTGGTGATGCGCAACACCTGGCCGTCCGAGTCGTCGGTCAGCAGCCACAGGGCGCCGTCCGGCCCGACCTTGACCTCGCGAATCCGCGCGTCCATCTCGGTGAGCAGGTCTTCTTCTTCCTCCACCTGCTCGCGGTCATTGACCCGCAGTCGCACCACTTTCTGGAACTTGAGGGCGCCCACGAACAGGTCTCCCTGCCAGTCGGGAAACATCTCCCCGTCGTAGATCGCCAAGCCGGAGGGTGCGATGGAAGGATCCCAGTAGTGCAGTGGCTGGGCCATGCCCGGCGCCTGGGTCTTGTCGGTGATCGGCAGGCCGCTGTAGCCGATGCCGTAGGTGATCTCCGGCCAGCCGTAGTTGGTGCCGGCGCGGATGACGTTGACCTCGTCGCCACCGCGCGGACCGTGCTCGTGGCTCCAGATCTCGCCGGTCTGCGGGTGGGTGGTCATGCCCTGGATGTTGCGGTTGCCGTAGGTGAAGAAGGTGGCGTTGGCGCCGTTGCGGTCGAAGAACGGGTTGCCCGGTGCCGGTTTGCCGTCGACGGTGATGCGGTGCACGCCGCCGGCGTCGTCCCCCAGATCCTGGGCGCGGGGTTTGTCGCCGCGGTCGCCCACGGGCACATAGAGGTAGCCGTCCCGGTCGAACGCCATGCGCCCGGCGAAGTGGCGGGTGGTGTTGGAACGGGGCAGGGCCTCGAAGATGACCTCCACATCGCTCAGCGCCCCGCCCTGGTAGCGGGCGCGGGCCACGCGGGTGGTGCGCCCGCCGGCGTCGTCGTGGGCGTAGCTCAGGAAAAGCAGCCGGTTCTGTTCGAATTCCGGGTGCAGGATGATGTCCAGCAGCCCGCCCTGGCCGCCGTAGGCCACCTCGGGCACACCGCTGACCGGTTCGTCCAGCAACTGCCCGGCGCGCAGAATGCGCAGGCGGCCGGGTTTCTCCGTAACCAGGATGTCGCCGTTCGGCAGGAACGCCAGGCCCCAGGGGTATTCCAGGCCATCGGCGACGCTCTCCACCTCGTAGTTGTGATGTCGGGACTCGAAGGTCTCGGCCTCAGCCAGGCTGCCCAGGCAAAGGCTGGCGGCCAGTGCGAGGGCCGGTGTGATCGGGTGGTGGGGTTGCGCATTGCTCATCGTTTGCTGCCTCCTGCACGTCTAACGGTGATAGCTTTCAGTGTGGTGTTGGATATACCCCATGGCAAAAGGTTCAGATGCATGACCGGAGTCACTTGCATCCTGTGCCATACTGACCGCATCCACATTTCGCTTTCCATCCACCGCGTTTGGTTGCACAACGGAAGGAGACGACCCATGTCGGATCATCATATCTACAAGAAAGTCGAGATTGTCGGATCGTCCAGGGACAGCATCGAAGATGCCATCAATAATGCGCTGGAAGAATGCAGCAAAAGCATCAAGAATATCGAATGGTTCGAGGTGACCGAGACCCGCGGTCACGTCGATAACGGACGGGTCGGGCACTACCAGGTGGTGATGAAGGTCGGCTTCCGTATCCAGGGGAGTTGAGCGCGCATCGTCTGATGCCCGCCCAGGCGGTGAGGGCGCCGTAACCCGATGACGTCAATCTGGATGACGGTGGTGCTGACCACCCTGGCCGGCGCGGCCATGCCGGCCGGTGCCCTGTTTGGACGGGCCGAACAACTGGTCCCCGGCTGGCTTGATTCCGAATTTCGCCATTCGGTGATCGCATTCGGTGGGGGCGCGCTGCTCTCCGCCGTGGCGCTGGTCCTGGTGCCCGAGGGCGTGGGCGTGCTGGCGCCGCACTGGATTGCCCTGGCCATGATCCTCGGCGGCGCCTTCTTCGGTTACCTGGATGCGCTGCTGACCCGCTTTCGTGGCTCGGTATCGCAACTGCTCGCCATGCTGGCGGACTTCCTGCCCGAATCCCTGGCGCTGGGGGCGTTGCTGGCGGTGGACGGCGCCGGTGGCGTGTTGCTGGCGCTGCTGGTGGCCGTGCAGAACCTGCCCGAGGGCTTCAACGCCTACCGCGAGCTGGTGGCGACCGAGCCGCCGGAACGGCTGCACCGCAAGCGCCGGGCCCAGGCCCTGGGGGGCAATATGGTGCTGGTGCTGTTCTGTTGCCTGGTGCCGCTGGGGCCTTTGGCGGGGCTGGTTGGCCATCTGTGGCTGGCCCAGCACGAGGCGGCGCTGGGCTTTATCATGCTGTTCGCCTCCGGCGGCATCCTCTACCTAGTGTTCCAGGATATCGCGCCGCAGGCGAAACTGGAGAAGCACTGGGCGCCCTCGCTGGGCGCCGTCATCGGCTTCCTGTTCGGCGTGCTGGGTCAGACGGTGGTGGGCTGAAGCGCCTCGATCGCCCCGGTCTGCACACGCCACTGGGCCGCGTAGTTGCCGTCCCTGTCGATCAGTTCCCGATGGGTGCCGCGCTCCAGCACTTCACCGTCCTGCACCACGGCGATCTGGTCGGCGTGGACGATGGTCGACAGACGGTGGGCGATCATGATCACCGTGCGGTTGTGGCCAATGCGCTGCAGCGAGCGCTGGATCGCCGCCTCGGTTTCGTTGTCCACCGCGCTGGTGGCTTCGTCCAGTACCAGGATGGGCGGATCCTTCAACAGCGCCCGAGCCAGTGACAGGCGCTGGCGCTGGCCGCCGGACAGCCGTACCCCGCGTTCACCCACTTCCGTATCCAGCCCCTCCGGCAACGCCTGGATGAACCCCCAGGCTTCGGCGGTTCGGGCGGCGTCGATGATGTCCTCATCGGAGGCGTCCGGGCGTCCGTAGGCGATGTTGTCGCGGATGCTGCCGTCGAACAGGTAGACGTCCTGGCTCACCAGGCCGATGGTCTGGCGAATCGAACGCAGGCTCACATCCTGGATGGCCTGGCCGTCGATGCGGATGGCGCCTTGCTGCACGTCGTAGAAGCGCAGCAGCAGCTTGATCAGCGTGGACTTGCCGGAACCGGTGGAGCCGACCAGAGCCAGGGTGTGGCCAGCGGGCACGTCGAGGCTGATGCCGTGAACGCCGGCGCCGCTGGCGCCGTACTCGAAGTGCACGTCGTCGAACTGCACGGCGCCCTTCACCGGCTGGGCCAGCTCGCCGCTGCCTTCGTCACGCACGTGGATGGGTTCGGCGATCAGGTCGAGGATGCGGCGGGTGCTGGCCATGGCGCGTTCGAACAGGTCCACCACCTCGGCCATGCCGGTCACCGGCCACAGCAGACGCTGGGTCAGGAACACCAGTACGCCGTAGGCACCCACGTTCAGCTCACCGCTGATCGCCATCATGCCGCCAATGGTGAAGGTGGCCAGGAAGCCCACCAGAACCGCCATACGGATCAGCGGGATGAACGCCGAGCTGATGCGGATGGCGCGGCGGTTGGCCTGCACGTAGGCCTCGCTGGACTCGCGCAGGCGTTCGGCTTCGCGCGCCTCGGCGGTAAAGCTCTTGATGGTGGCGATGCCGCCCAGGTTGTTGGCCAGGCGGTTGGAGAGATCACCCACTTTCTGGCGCACGTCGGCGTAGAGCGGGCCGGCCTTGCGCTGGAAGTAGAAGGCCCCCCAGATGATCACCGGGATCGGCGTAAACGCCATCAACGCCACCTTGGGTGAGATCACGAAGAACACCGCACCGACCGCCACCACGGTCACCAGGATCTGGATCATGGCGTTGGCGCCGCCGTCCAGGAAGCGCTCCAACTGGTTGACGTCGTCGTTCATGGTGGCCACCAGCTGGCCGGAGCTGTTGGACTCGAAGAAGTTCATGTCCAGCCGCTGGGCGTGTTCGTAAGCGTCCTGACGCAGGTCCGACTGCAGGCGCTGGGCCAGGTTTCGCCAGGCCAGCTGGAACAGGTATTCGAACAGCGACTCGCCCGCCCAGATGAAGAACGTCAGCGCCCCGAGCACCATGATCTGGGATTCGGCGGTGGTGAAGCCGAGGGCGGCGACGAAGCTTTCTTCCTTGTTCACCACCACGTCGATGGCGATCCCGATCAGGATCTCCGGCGCGATGTCGAACAGCTTGTTGATGATGGAAAAGGACGTGGCCGTGATGATCTGGCGCCGATAGCCGCGCGCGTAGCGCAGCAGTCGCCCCAGGGCCTGGAAACTGTTGGTGCTGGACATGCCAATTCTCCGATGCGGAAGCCGTGCCCGGAGGGTGTGGGTCGGGCAGGGGAAAAGGCGCACAGCCTAGCGGAATTTGCAGGGGCTTGAAAGCGAATCACTATCGCACGAGGTGGCCGTCAGGCGGCCCGGCCCGGGCTATCGCGCGTGCTTCTGCAGCCAGCGGTCGAGCTGGTCGGCGAAGGCCTTGCGGTCGGTCTGGGAGAAGCCGGACGGGCCACCGGTCACCTGTCCGGCATTGCGCAGCTCTTCCATGAAATTGCGCATGGCCAGGCGTTGGCGGATGTTGTCCGGGGTGAACGGCTGGCCGCGTGGGCTCAGGGCCGCGCCGCCACGCTCGATGGCCTCGGCGGCGAGGGGGATGTCCTGGGTGATGACCAGGTCGCCGCTGCTGAGTTGCTCGACGATCTCGTTGTCCGCCACGTCAAAGCCCTGCGGCACCTGGCGGGTCTGGATGAACGGCGACGGCGGCACGTTGACCCGCTGGTTGGCGACAAAGGTCACCGTCACTTTCCAGCGGTTGGCGGCGCGGCAGAGGATCTCGCGAACGGGAACGGGGCAGGCATCGGCGTCGACCCAGATGGGCATGGCAACTTCTCCAGTGTGTCGTGCCGCGAGGATACCGCGATTCACGGCGGAAGGGCAGGGGCGGGTGAGCGATCCGGACCGCGGCGGCGTAGGATTGGAGAAAGGATCTCCGCGGAGGGTTTTATCATGCGTTTGGGGCAATGGCTGCAACGGGTTTCCGGTCTCTTTATCGTCGGGGCACTCCTGGCGTCATCCAACGCCCGGGCCGATGAGGCGGAGGCCTGGCACGCCCTGCGCGATGGCGAGGCGGTGCTGATCCTGCGCCATGCCCTGGCGCCGGGCATCGGCGATCCGGATCACTTCGACGTCAACGACTGCAGCACCCAGCGCAACCTGAACGACGTGGGCCGCCAGCAGGCTCGCGACTGGGGGCGTTTCCTGGCGCAGCAGGGCATTGATCAGGCGCGGGTGTTCAGCAGCGCCTGGTGCCGCTGTCGGGAGACCGCCGAGCTGATGGATCTGGGGTCGGTATCCACGATGGCCTCCCTCAATTCCTTCTTCGGCGGCCAGGGCAACCGGTCCGAGCAGACCGCCGCCACCGTCGACAACGTCAACGCCCTGCCGTCTGGGTTGCCCGTGGTCATGGTCTCCCACCAGGTCAATATCTCCGCTTTGACAGGGAGTTACACAAGTTCCGGGGAAGGTCTGATCCTGTCGTTGCCGCTCGGCGAGGGTAGCGAGGTGCTGGCGCAGGTGATGCCGCCGTCGGTCCAGAACTGAAGGTTCCGCCGACGAACGAATCGACTTGTGCAAAGAATGATCGGGGTCTAAAAAAGAAGGTGAAGGTTCCTGCGCCCCAAGCCTACCCGGCGACGGGCGCGCACCCAAAACCAGGAAGTCCCGATCCGCCCACCCACGGCACCGGGGCTCCCCGAACGCCGGCCGGAAAAGGCCCGCCACAAGCGGGACTGGATCACGGCGGTGTAAGGAGAGAGTGGAGCCATGAAAGACCGCTACGCCTTTCACGTAGACAGCATCGCCTACCTCGACGACAAAGGCGACGCCGTGGGCGATCTGCCCGACTGGGCGGACGACCACGACACCCTGCTCGACGCCTACCGCAACATGGTCCTGACCCGGGCCTTCGACAACAAGACCATCGCCCTGCAGCGCACCGGACAATGCGGCACCTACCCATCGGTGCTGGGTCACGAAACCATCGGTACCGCCATCGGCCAGACGCTGCAAGCTTCGGACGTGCTGGTGCCCTACTATCGCGACCACGCCGCCCAGTTCCTGCGTGGGGTGACCCTGACCGAGATGCTGCTCTACTGGGGCGGCGACGAGCGCGGCAGCCGCTACGCGAACTGCCCGGAAGATTTGCCCATCTCCGTGCCCATCGCCACCCAGTGTTGCCATGCGGTGGGTGTGGCGGCGGCGTTCCGCATTCGCGAGGAAAAGCGGGCGGTGCTGTGTTCGCTGGGCGACGGCGCCACCTCCAAGGGCGATTTTCTGGAGAGCGTCAACCTGGCCGGCGCCTGGCACCTGCCGGTGGTGTTCCTGGTGGCCAACAACCAATGGGCGATATCCACCCCGCGCCACTTGCAGACCGGCGCCGAAACCATTGCCCAGAAGGCGATCAGCGGAGGCCTGCCCGGCATCATCTGCGACGGCAACGACTACTTCGCCGTGCGCCATGCTCTGATGTACGCGCTGGAGCGGGCCCACAGCGGCAAGGGCGGTACCGTGATCGAAGCCATCACCTACCGGCTGGGCGACCACACCACCGCCGATGACGCCACCCGCTACCGCTCCGCTGAGGAACTGAAACAGGCTTGGGAGCGCGAAGGGATCAAGCGCCTGCAAAACTGGCTGCACCGCGCCGGACTCTGGGACGCCCAGCGCGAGCAGGCCCTGCAGGACGAGTGCAAGACCCGGGTCGACGCCGGCGTGAAGGACTACCTGGCCACGGCGCCCGAGCCGGCGACGGCCATGTTCGACCATCTGTTCGAAACCCTGCCGGCGGCCTTCGCCGAGCAGTACGCGCGTCTGCAGCGCCGGGAGGTGAAGCATGGCTGACGTGACCCTGGTGGAAGCGGTCAACATGGCGCTCGCCTACGAGATGGCCGCCGACGATAACGTGGTGGTGCTGGGCGAGGACATCGCCACCAACGGCGGTGTCTTCCGGGCCACCGTCGGGCTCAAGGACCGGTTTGGCTTCAAGCGGGTAATGGACACGCCGCTGGCGGAAAACCTGATCGCCGGCACCGCCGTGGGCATGGCCACCCAGGGGCTGCGCCCGGTGGCGGAGTTCCAGTTCATGGGGTTCATCTACGCCGGCATGGAGCAGATGATCAGCCATGCCGCGCGCATGCGTAACCGCACACGCGGCCGGCTGAGCTGCCCGGCGGTGTTCCGGGCGCCGTTCGGCGGCGGCATCCACGCCCCGGAGCATCATTCGGAAAGCACCGAGGCCCTGTTTGCCCACATCCCCGGCCTGCGGGTGGTGATTCCCAGTTCACCGAAGCGGGCCTACGGCCTGCTGCTGGCGTCCATCCGCAACAATGACCCGGTGGTGTTCCTGGAGCCCAAGCGCATCTACCGGGCGGTGACCCAGAGCGTCGAGGATGATGGCGAGGCCCTGCCGCTGGACACCTGCTTCACCCTGCGCGAGGGTGACGACGTCACCCTGGTCAGTTGGGGCGCGTCCATCGCCGAAACCCTGGAGGCGGCGGACCAACTGGCGGAGCAGGGCGTGTCGGCGGAAGTGATCGACGTGGCCACCGTCAGTCCGCTGGATCGCGAGACCCTGCTGTGCTCGGTGGCCAAGACCGGTCGCTGTGTGATCGTCCACGAAGCCTGCCGCAACGGCGGCGTCGGGGCGGAGGTCGCCGCCAGCATCGCCGAGGCGGCGTTCCTGGACCTGCAGGCGCCGGTGGTCCGGGTTACCGGCTACGACACCATCATGCCCTACGCCCGCAACGAGATGGCGTACCTGCCGCAAGTGGCGGACATCGTTGAAGCCGTGGAACAGGTGATAGCGCTATGAAACATTTCAAGTTACCGGATCTGGGAGAAGGCTTGCCGGAAGCGGAGATCGTGGAGTGGCAGGTCAAGGTCGGCGACAGCGTCAGCGTGGATCAGGTGCTGGTGTCGGTGGAAACCGCCAAGGCCATCGTCGAAGTGCCGTCGCCGTTCGACGGGGTGGTGGCCAAGCTGTTCGGCGAGCCCGGCGACATCATCCACACCGGCGAGCCACTGCTGGCGTTCGAAGGCGAGGATGAAGACAGCGGGACGGTGGTCGGCGAGCTTAAACGCTCCCGGGACAGCCAGGCGAAGGACGACTTCATCGTCGGCGCCGCCGCCTCCAGCCGCAGCGCCCGCCATCAAAAGGCAACGCCGGGCGTGCGTGCCCTGGCTGAGCGCATGGGCGTCAACCTGGAAACCCTCAAGGGCAGTGGCCCGGGCGGCCTGATCACCAGCGACGACGTGCACGCCAAGGCCAGCCATCACAAGGCGCTGGGGGATGCCGAGCCCCTGCGCGGCGTGCGCCGGACCATGGCCCGCAACATGGCGGTGTCCCACGCCCAGGTGGTGCCGGTGTCGATCTTCGAGGACGCCGACATCCATCGCTGGAAGAAGGGCACCGACATCACCATGCGTCTGGTGCAGGCCATGGCGTCGGCCTGCGAAGCCTCGCCTGCCCTTAACGCCTGGTTCGACGGCGACGGCCTGAGCCGCCGGCTGCTGGACGAAGTGCACGTGGGCATCGCCGTGGACACGCCGGATGGCCTGTTCGTGCCCGTGCTGCGCGACGTCAACCATCGCCCGCAGAAGGATCTGCGCAAGGGGCTGGAGAACCTGCGCAAGGCCGTGGTGGAGCGCAAGATCCCGCCCCAGGAAATGCAGGGAGCGACCATCACCCTGTCCAACTTCGGCACGCTGTCCGGGCAGTACGCCAATCCGGTGGTGACGCCACCCCAGGTGGCCATTGTCGGCGCCGGGCAGATCCGGGAAAAGGTGGTGCCGGTCAATGGCAAACCGGCGGTGCATCGGGTGGTGCCCCTGTCGCTGACGTTCGATCACCGGGCCTGTACCGGCGGCGAGGCGGCGCGATTCCTGGGGGCCATGATCGAGGCCCTGGCCCAGCCCTGACGCGGTTTCCGGGGTGCGCAGTGCCGCCATCAACAGAGGGTGGTCACGGTGGGCTGGACGCCGGTGCGTGATCGGAGTATTGTTTGCTACGTAAACAATCACAATAGTGATGATCACAATACTGAGCAAATCACAATTGAACAAAAAGAGATCCAGGTGAGCGACGACCCAGTCTGTCGTCCGCACGCACTCACAAGGCCCGCCACAGACACGATGCGCCGCAAGGCGTTCGCCTGTTTATGAACCGGGAGTGCAGCGCCCTGGCTCTTGAGAGGGTGACTTATGCAATTCCATCTCAATGGTTTTCGTACCGGCGATCCCGCCGTCCATCCTGCCGCCGATGCCGTCTCCACGCGCACACCGGACCGACTGCCCGACGACGTCGATGTTCTGATCGTCGGCTGCGGCCCGGCCGGTCTGACCCTGGCGGCCCAACTGGCTGCGTTCCCGGATATCACCACCTGCATCGTCGAGCAGAAGGACGGGCCCCTGGAACTCGGGCAGGCGGACGGGATCGCCTGCCGCACGCTGGAAATGTTCGAGGCCTATGGCTTCAGCGAAAAGGTGCTGAAAGAAGCCTACTGGGTGAACGAGACCACCTTCTGGAAACCGGACGACGCCCGACGCGACTGCATTAGGCGTTCCGGGCGTATCCAGGATACCGAGGATGGCCTGTCCGAGTTCCCGCACGTGATCCTCAACCAGGCGCGGGTCCACGACTTCTTCCTGGAGTCCATGCGCAACGCGCCGACCCGCATGGAGCCCTACTACTCGCGCAAACTGGCCGATCTCCAGGTGACGCCGCTGGCGGCGACCGATGAAAAGGCCCGGGGCCCGCGTGCGGCGCATCCGGTCACGGTGACGCTGGAGCGCACCGACGCCGCCCACGCCGGCCAGACCGAAACCGTGCGGGCGCGCTACGTGGTGGGCTGCGACGGCGCCCGCAGTAACGTGCGGCGTGCCCTGGGGCGGGAACTGCGCGGCGACTCCGCCAACCAGGCCTGGGGCGTGATGGATGTGCTGGCGGACACGAATTTTCCGGACATCCGCATGAAGTCGGCGATCCATTCCGCCAACGAGGGCAATATCCTGATCATCCCGCGCGAGGGCGGTTACCTGGTGCGCCTGTATATCGAGCTGGACAAGCTGAAAGCCGACGAGCGGGTGGCCAACCGCAACATCACGTCCGACCAGTTGGTGGCGGCGGCCCAGCGTATCCTGCATCCCTACACGCTGGACGTGAAGGAAATCGCCTGGTGGTCGGTGTATGAGATCGGCCAGCGCCTGTGCGACAAGTTCGACGACGTACCGGCGGAGGCCGTGGAGGAGCGATTGCCCCACGTGTTCATCGCCGGCGATGCCTGTCACACCCACAGTCCGAAAGCGGGGCAGGGCATGAACGTGTCCGTGCGCGATGCCTTCAACCTGGGCTGGAAGCTGGCGGCGGTGCTGCGCGGCCAAAGCGAACCGGAGCTGTTGCACACCTATTCCGTGGAGCGTCAGGCGGTGGCCCAGCAACTGATCGATTTCGATCGCGAGTTCGCCAAGATGTTCAGCGCCCCGCCCAAGGGCTCGCCGGAAGACAAGGGCGATGGCGTCGACCCGGCCGAGTTCCAGAAGTACTTTGTGCAGCACGGCCGCTTCACCGCGGGCACCGCGACCCGGTACCGGCCGTCGGCGATCACCGGCGCGCCGACGCATCAGGCTCTGGCCAGCGGTTTCGAGATCGGCACCCGGTTCCACTCGGCGCCGGTCATCCGTATGTCCGACGCCAAGCCGGTTCACCTCGGGCACACGGTCAAAGCGGACGGACGCTGGCGGATCTTTGCCTTTGCCGACGCTCAGGACCCGGCTGCGCCGGACTCCGGTATCCACAAGCTGTGCCGTTTCCTGGCGGATGCGCCGGAATCGCCGGTGCGCCGCTACACGCCGGCGGGCGCCGACATCGACTCGGTGATTGACGTGCGGTCGGTGTTTCAGGCGTCCCACCGCGACATGGACGCGTCCGACCTGCCGGAGCTGCTGCACCCCCACAAGGGCCGCTACGGTCTGGTGGATCACGAGAAATCCTTCTGCCCGGACCTGAAGAACGGCCAGGACATCTACGACATGCGTGGGGTGGATCGCGAGCAAGGTTGCCTGGTCATCGTGCGGCCGGACCAGCATGTGGCTCACGTCTTGCCGCTGGACGCGCATCAGGCACTGGCAGACTTCTTCGCCGGTTTCATGCAGCCGGTCGAGGTCCGCTAGGCAGGGAGGCTTCCTAGTCGGCTTCGGTCTTGAGGGGCACGCGACTGAGGGCGTTATTCTCGTTGGCGATCTTGCCCAGCAGCCGGCTCAGGGTCTCGCGTTCCTCGTCATCCAGGGGGGCGGTCAACGCCTCCTGGGTGGCAAGGGCAGCGGCTTCGGCCTGCTGGCGCACCGCCAGACCGTTTTCAGTAATGGTCACCAGCACCGAGCGGCGGTCTTCCGGATTGCGCTCCCGCGCCACCCAGTGCTTCGTTTCCAGCTTGCGCACGACGACGGCAATCGTATTGCGGTCGAGGGCTGTGAGCCCGCCCAGAGTGCTCTGGTCCAGGGTGCCTTTTTCCTCCAGCGCGCACAGCACAATGTACTGCAGCTGGGTGAGTCCCGCTTCCCTGCCTTCCCGCTGGAAGATGGCCACGCTGATCTGATGGCAGCGGCGCAACAGGTTGCCTGGAAAGACGCTGCTTTCACTCAGTGGTCTGGATGCCTTTTTCACCTCGCCTCCTTGCTCGTGCTCGCGTTGACGCGATGGGGGTATTGCGGGCTCATTATGCCTGAATCGTGGTCTGGACGTATTGCATCCGGCGCGAGCGCCATGGACACTGCACGACAACAACGGTTGAGACCGTTCCCCGCATTGCTTTGTTTCTGAATCGTCCATCAACCGGGCCTGCCTTGACCGGCGGTTTGCCCAGGGAGTGCCGTGATGTCCGAACTCGCTATCGCCCCCACACGTTGTTCCGTCTGCCACGCCGGCGAGATGCGTCTGCTGGAAAAGGTGGGCGACGTTCCCTACTGGCGCTGCACGCGGTGTGAGGCGACCCTGATGGCATCCAGCCACTGGCTGGATGCCGAGGCCGAGAAGCGCGTCTACGACCTGCACGACAACAACCCGGAAGACGACGGTTATCAGCGTTTCCTGGCCAAACTGGCCGATCCGCTGCTGGCGCGTGTGCCGGACGAAGCCCATGGTCTTGATTTCGGCTGCGGGCCGGGCCCGGCCCTGGCGCGGATGCTGGCGGCCCGGGGCATGGAGGTGTCACTGTACGACCCGTTCTACGCGGCCAATCCCGAGACCCTGGCGCAGCGCTACGACTTCATCACCTGCACCGAGGTGGTGGAGCATCTGCACGATCCCAATGCCGTGTTCCACCAACTGGACGACCTGCTCAAGCCGGGTGGTTGGCTGGGGGTGATGACCTGCTTCCAGACCGACGACGCCCGTTTCGCCAACTGGCACTACCGCCGCGATCCGACCCACATCGTGTTCTACCGGGAGACGACGCTGCGCTGGCTGGCCGACGCCCTCGGCTGGGAGCTGGACGTGCCGGTGAAGGACGTGGCGCTGTTTCGCAAGCCGGCGGAGGTCTGAGTCACTGGATAGCCTTTCCGGCCAGGACTTTGAGCGCGAATCCGAAGCGAATGAACACCCTTGCCTGCGCTGCTATTAATGGCCGTCCCTGGCCATAATAGCGATCAGGACGTCCCTGTCCTTCCTCCGGCAAGGGTATCCATTCGCTTCTCCCGGGCCTCGGTGTTGATTCGCCGTGGCGGCAGGCACTGCACCGTCCATGTAGCCGAAACGTCAGTTTCGGAGGATCTGACAGGGGGCGGATGCGGGCACCGGACTTTTCTTTCCCGCCCAGATTTTTCCAGTTCAGAACTGGCCGAATTCTGTTGGGCGTGGGGCTATTGGCGGTCCTTCGGCCAGCTCGGAAGCTGAAGCTCCCGCTACATTGACGGAGTGGTCTGGTAAATCTGAAAAGGTATCGGGTGACTGCGGCGCGGGTTGAGCAGGGGGACGTGGGAATAAAAAGGCCCGGTGGCCACTGAAGCGGGCACACCGGGCGTAAGGGGAGGTTTCAGGCTTCCAGGCGCTGGATCAGGAAATCCAGGGCGGCCCGGTAGCCCAGGGTCCCCAGACCGGCAATCACGCCGTCGGCACGTTGGGACACGTAGGAGTGGTGACGGAACGTCTCGCGCTGGTGGACGTTCGAGAGGTGGACTTCCACCACCGGGCCTTCGAACGTCTTCAGGGCGTCGAGGATCGCCACTGAGGTATGGGTGTGGGCCGCAGGGTTGATGATGATGCCGTCCGCCTTACCGCGAGCCGCGTGAATGCGATCGATGATCGCACCCTCGTGGTTGCTCTGGAAAAAGCCGATCTCGATGCCGGAGATGGTCGCCCGGTTTTCCAGCATGGCGCGGATGTCAGCCAGGGTCTCGTGGCCGTAGATCTCTGGCTGGCGTTGGCCCAATAGGTTGAGGTTGGGGCCGTTCAGCACGTCAATCACTCTGCTCATGCGGTCCTCTTAACGAATGCTTTCAGGTCAGTAGCCGAAGAGCCGTGGCAGGAAAGTCACGGTCTGCGGGATGAAGGTGATGATGGCGAGCACTGCCAGTTCCACCAGGAACAGGGGCATGATGCGTCGTGAAATGGCGCCCATGCCGACGTTGGCGATGGAGTTGGACACGAACAGGCAGATGCCCATCGGCGGCGTTACCAGGCCGATCATCAGGTTGAAGATCACCACGATGCCGAAGTGAGTCGGATCGATGCCCATGCTCATGGCAATCGGGTGCAGGATCGGCAGCAGCACCAGCATGGCCGCGATGCCTTCCAGGAACAGGCCCACCACCAGCAGGATCACGTTCACCAGCAGCAGGAAGATCCAGGGATCGGAGATCTGGTCCAGCACCAGGGCACTCAGGCTCTGGGGCACGCGGGCGAAGGTCAGTAGCCAGTTGGCCGCGGCCACCACGCCGATGATGATCAGGATCACCGAGGAGTCGCGCATGGCGCGTACGAAGATGCCGGGCAGTTGGTTGATGTGCAGACTGCGCATCACGAACATGCCGGCGATCAGCGCGTAACCGGCGGCCAGGGCGGCGGCCTCGGTGGGCGTCACGATCCCGGTCAGGATCGAGCCGACGATGAACACCGGCATGAACAGCGGAATCCAAGCTTCGCCCAGCGCCTGGAAGCGCTCGCGGACGGTCTTCTTCGGATGCACCTCGGCGTAATGTCCGGCGCGGAAACGCACGTACAGGGACAGGCCCGCCGCCAGCAGGATGCCCGGCGCCACACCGGCCAGGAACAGCGCCGGCACTGAGGAGCCGGCGGTGATCAGGGCGTAGATGATGACCGGAATGCTGGGCGGAATCATCGGGCCGATCACCGACGAGGCGGCGGTCAGGGCGGCGGCGAAGTCGCGCGGGTAGCCGTCTTTCTCCATCTCCGGAATGAAGATGCGGCCCAGGGCCGAGGTGTCGGCCACGGCGGAACCGGACAGGCCGGCGAAAATCACCGATGCCCAGATGTTGACCTGCGCCAGGCCGGCTTTCATGTGGCCCACCAGGGCGTTGGCAAACTTGATGATGCGACCGGTGATGCCGCTCTCGTTCATCAGTTCGCCGGCCAGGACGAACAGGGGAATCGCCAGGATGGCGAACGAATCCAGGCCGGAGAAGATCCGCGTGGCAATCAGGCTCAGCGGGTAATCCACCTGGGTCAGGTAGCCCACCATCGACAGCAGGATCGCGAAGGCGATCGGCGCACCGATGGCAAGCAGGACGATCAGGACAATAAAGGCAACCATGTTGTTATTCGCTCTGCTGGCTGTTGGTGTGCAGGTAGTCCGCCAACTTGAACAGGGCGGCGATGGTCAGGCAGATGCCGCCGATCCACATGGCGGACTGGAACAGGGACATGGGCAGGCCCGTGCCGGGGGCTTCCAGCTCACCACGGCTGGCGGTGAAGCCAAAGCCGGCCCAGGTCAGCACCAGACCGCAGGCCAGGGCGGAAAGGTCGGTGAGAACCTTGCACACCCGTTTGGCGCCGTCGGACAGCAGGTTTTCGAGCAGTTCGAACTTGATGTGCAGGTCGTCGAGATAGCACAGCACCGTGCCGAACAGGGCGCCGTAGATCATGCCGTAGCGGGCGACTTCCTCGCTCCACTGCAGCGGCGCATCGAACAGGTAGCGCATCAGGCTGCTGACCAGGACCACGGTGAAAATGAGCAGGAGCGAGCTGCCGGTCAGCCAGGCCATCAATTGCTTGTAGAGCCGTTTCATGAGTTCTCTTCCCAGTAGCTGATACACGATGAGTGTCGGGCGCCATTGCGCCCGCATGAGTCAGCGCAGTGGCCGTCAGTCGGCGGTGGCCTGCTCGACGGCGTCCTGCACCCGGGTGATCCAGGCGGGATCCAGCTCACCCTTCAGCCACTCGATCACCGCCGGCTGGGCGGCCTGCTGGAACTTGCCCAACTGCTCGCGGGTTGGGGTGGTGATGGTCATGCCTTCATCGGACAGGCGGGCCAGCCCCTCGGCGGAGTTCACCTGCTGGATGGCGCGCCCC
This sequence comes from Marinobacter sp. JSM 1782161, assembly GCF_011421605.1. Taxonomy (NCBI): domain Bacteria; kingdom Pseudomonadati; phylum Pseudomonadota; class Gammaproteobacteria; order Pseudomonadales; family Marinobacteraceae; genus Marinobacter; species Marinobacter sp. JSM 1782161. The sequence continues at coordinate 468,088 of NZ_WSSA01000003.1, read as the reverse complement.
ACCAGACCGGCGGTCCTGGCGGCGTTGCGCACCAGGCGCTGGTCCTCGGCGGACAGGCTCTGGAAGAGGTCGTCGTTGATGACCAGGAAATCCGTGCCGTAGACGTGGCCGTCCAGGGTCAGGTAATCCTGCATCTGGTAGAACTTCATGTTGTAGATGGTGCCGATTGGGTTTTCCTGGCCGTCCACCACGCCGGTGGCCAGGGCGGACGGTACTTCCGGCCAGGCAATCGGGGTGGGTTCGGCACCCAGGGCACGGACCATCTCCACGAACAGCGGCGTGGTCATGACGCGGATTTTCAGGCCGTCCAGGTCCTTGGGCTCGGCAACCGGGCGCTTGGAGTTGGTGAAGTTACGAAACCCGGTCTCGCCGTAGGCGAGGATACGCAGACCGGTTTCCTCCAGGCAGTGATCGCTCAGTGCCTGGCCAAAGGGGCCGTCGAGGACGTCCCACGCCACCGGGGCGGAGGGAAACAGGTAGGGAATATTGAGCACCGAGGCTTCCGGGCACAGCTGGGTGAAGCTGCCGGAGGCCATGACCATGCTCAGCACGCCTTCCTGGGCGGTCTGCAGCATGTCCATCTCGCCGCCGAGCTGGCTGGAGGGGTAAACGTTCACGGCAATGCGACCACCGGTCTGGCCTTCGACCATGTCCTTGAAGACCTTGGCCGCGGCTCCCTTCTTGGAGGTGGTCCATTCCTGGGGATCCACGTGACCGAACGACAGTTCGATCTCGGTGTCGGCCGCGTGGCCGGGCAGACTGAACATCGACAGGGCGAACGACAGGGCCAGCCCCATTGTTGTTGTCGTGAGCTTCATTGTTTGACTCCACCTCGCGGCCGAAACCGCTAACGGGTTGATTGTTTTTGTGAGCCTGCGACCGCCTCTGAGGCCTGTGGCGGGCGTTAAGAGGTTGGCCGAGGCTAGCAACGGCATTCAATCGAGTCAATCTAATAGGGTTAAATCAAAAATACCCTATATTTTGACCCGGACGGATTCTGGCGTTGGCCACTCAAGGCCCCGCCCGTTGATCCGTCATCCCCCGAAAGACTGCCGGACGCCGTCCACGCCCCATCCGGAGGATTACGCATTTTCCTCACTGTGTCTCAATGCATATGGCATGAAAAATGAGGTTTTGTCGTTTTGGTATATCGAATTGAATATGTTAAGCGGCCGGAGCGACCCCTTATTGAGCCTGCCGGAAAGCCCTGGAATGTGTCGTAGTAGATTGAAAAAAAAGATTTTTATGAACTATTTCTGTGAGGGTAATGTCGACACGATGCGATTTTTAAAGGGTAAAAATAAAAGTATCCTATACTTTTGTTATTAGCCTACAGATTGAGTTTCGCGATTGGCTGTGAGTATGATCAATGTCACCAGCAAGCGGGTAGCCACGACTACCCGTCACCCTGTTTGATGGCAGGGCGGGATCTCCGGCGGCGCCGTCTGCCGGTGGATCCCGTCGCCCGATCCGGAGATTCACCATGTTCAAGCTTGGGCTCATTGGCCAATCCATCGCGCAGTCCCGCTCGCCGGCACTGCATGAAATGCTCGGCGAGATTCACGGCCTGCCGGTCAGCTACGTTCTGCACGAGCCTGAAGACAGTTCGCCGGAGGCGTTCCGGGCTACGCTGCAAACGTTGCGCGATCAGGGCTACCGGGGCACCAACGTCACGTTTCCCTATAAACAGCTGGCCGTGGCGGAAGGCGATACCATCAAGCCGTCGGTGGAGCGGGTCGGGTCGACCAACACCCTGGCCCTGGGGGGGCGCGTTGTCGCCCACAACACCGACTACACCGGTTTTATCCGGGGCTACCGCCGGCGAAACGGCGAACGGGCGGCTGGCCGCGTGGTGCTGGTGGGCGCCGGCGGCGTGGGCCGCGCAGTGGCGTTTGCACTGTTTGAGGTGGGTGCCACCGAAGTGTTGATCTCGGACCTGAATCGCGACAGCGCGAACTCGTTGGCCGAAGCCCTGAATGCCTCCGGCTGCGCGTCCCGAGTGCTGGAGGCAATCGAGGTGGAAGACGCGGTGCGTGGTGCCGACGGTCTGGTGAACTGCACGCCGGTGGGCCATTACAAGTCGCCGGGCATGCCGGTGCCGGCGGACTGGATCGGCTCCCAGCAATGGGTGTTCGATGCGGTCTATACGCCGATCGATACCGAGTTCCTGCAAACCGCTCATGCCAGGGGGCTGAGCATCGTGTCCGGTTTTGACCTGTTCATCTTCCAGGGCATCGACGCCTTCGAAATCTTCACCGGGATCGAGGTGACCGACCCGGCGCCGGTGATCGAGCGTTTCCTGGCGCGCTACGAGATCACCAGCGAGCTGATCGGCTGAGTGGCCATCGCCCGGGCATACAGGGTGCATCCGTTGATGTAAAATCGGGCCTGTCCGAAACCGAGGTGATCCTGAAAGCGCTATGAATATCGCCGTTGACCGCAAACTGGTAGGCCGAACCGTTTACGAAAGCCTGCGTAATGACATCGTGACCGGCCGCCTGGAGCCTGGCTACAAGCTCAAGCTGAACGAGCTTAAGGAGCGTTACAGCGCCAGTATCAACACGCTGCGTGAGACTCTCATGCGGCTGGTGTCCGACGGCTTCGTCAAGTTTGAGGACCAGAAGGGGTTCCGGGTGAATCCGGTGTCCAAACGCGACCTGGAAGAGCTGGTCGATCTGCGGGTGATGCTGGAAACGCGGGGGCTGCGTCAGTCCATGGCGGACAAGGATCGCCTGATGGACTGGAAATCCGGTCTGCTCAGCAGCCATTACCGGCTGACCTGCATGGAGCAGCTGATGATGGAAGACGAGGCGGCGAATGTGGAGGAGTGGGAGCTGGCCGATCGCAGTTTCCACCTGGCGCTGGTCGCCAACTGCGGTTCCCGTCAATTGATCCGTTACCACGCCTCAATCATTGAGCTGTTCATGCGCTACCAGGTGCTGGCGCTGGAAAAACGCCCGTTTCGGGGCCAGGCCAGCATCGACGACCACCAGGCGCTGCTCGACCTGATTATGAAGGACGATGTGGAAGGCGCCGTCGACCTGTTGACCCATCACATCGTCGCCGGCCGCGAACTGCCGCTCTGAGACGTCTTGTCTTTACCCGTCCCGCCTTGTCAGTCGTCGCGCCGGCTCAGAAGAGCACGGCCAGGGCGATGCTGATGCTGAAGAAAGACAGCACCGTACACGCCAGCAGGATGCTGGAGCAGAGCTGGCGCTGGCCATAGAGGCTGCCGATGATGGGGTAGACGCTGGCCAGCGGCATGGCGGCGAGCAGGATGGCCGCTTTCTGCAACTGCGGGTCGAAATCCGGCAGCAGCCAGATCAGAAGCACCATCATCAACGGGTGCAGCGTGAGCTTGCCCACCGCGACCATCCCGATTTCGCCGATGTTGCCCCGGATGGAGCTGCCCACCAGCGACGCGCCCACGAAGAACAGGGCGACCGTGGCCGAGGTGCGGCCGAGCATATCCAGACTGGCCTGCAATACGTCAGGCACCTCCAGCTCAAGCAACGATGCCAGTACGCCCGCGACAATGGCGATGATCAGCGGGTTGCGAGCGATCCGCCGCGCCAGCGGCCGCACCACTTTGGCCAGGGGCTCGCCACTGCGCCGTCCCAGGCTGTACTCGATCGCGATCAGGGCCAGGGGCATGATGATCATGTTCTCGATGATCAGGTTCATGGCAAAGGCGTTGGTCGGCGGATCGTCGAACGCCAGCAGCAGAACCGGATATCCCACGAAGGCGCTGTTGGACAGGGCCATCCCCATGCCCTTGATGGCGCCAGTACTCAGCGGGTCTCTGTAGAACACCCGGGTCAGCGCCAGGCCGCCGAGGAACGCCAGCAGGGAACCCAGACCGTAGAGCAGCAGGTAATCGGGATCGATGACCTCGTGGAACGACATCTGCGACACCGTGCTGAAGATCAGGGCGGGCAGGGCGAAGTAGATGACGAACTGGCCCAGGCCGTGGACGGCGTTGGCGGGGAACAGTTTCAACCGGACCGCCCCGAAACCCAGGGCGATCAGGATAAAGATGGGGGCGGTGGTGGACAGAATGGACAGCAAAGGCGCTCCTACGGGGTCGCATGAAAAACGGCGCCGCCCGGTTCGCGGCGCTCGCCACCGGGCCGGCACACCGTCTCACAGCCTCGTTACAGGCGCATAAAATGGCGTGTTCGCGTGTCGGGCCGGGCGCTATGCCGCCGCAAACATGAAGGTGTGCGGGGCGCCGGTTCAGGGTCGGGCGTGAGACAGGATATCAGTTAGCCACCTATCGGTCGCGCCCCCGGCGACCAGTTGCTGGCGCAGCTGCTCCAGATCGATGGTTTCGCCGGTCTTGTCCTGGATGATCTGCAGCAGATGGCGGTCGCCATTCAGCGCCTCCTGTGCGCTTTCCTTGACCAGTGCCGCGGCCTGGTCGCGGGGCATGGTGCGCGCCAGGGCGAAGGTGGCGGATTCGGCGTAGATCACGCCGTTGTAGGCGTCGAGGTTGTCGCGCATGCGCTGGTCGTGGACTTCGATAAAGCGCAGGCCTTCCCGGGCATGGTTCAGGGCGACGGAGGCCGCCATCAGCTGCTGGGGCAACTGGAACCATTCCTGGGTCCAGGCGCTGCCACTGCGCTCGTGTTCCTGCAGCATGGTCTGGTGCATCTGGCCGGTGGCGCTGGCGCACGTGCGGGCCATGGCGACGATCACTTCGGCGTCCACCGGGTTGCATTTCTGCGGCATGGTGGAGGAGCCGCCGCCGTTGGTGAAGCGCAGCTCACCGACTTCCGATTGCGCCAGCCATAGCCAGTCCTGGGCCATCTTGCCCAGCGTGCCTGTGGTCAGGCTGAGCCAACTGGATAGCTCCACCACGGTGTCGCGCTGGGTGTGCCAGCAGGGGCCGGCGGTCAGGTCCAGGCGCTGGGCCAGCCCCTCATTAATCGCCGCGGCCTGGTCACCCATGGCGGCCAGGGTGCCCACCGCGCCGCCCAGTTGCACGCGCAGCAGGCGCGGACGCATTTCGTCCAGGCGGTCCAGCTGATGCAGCAGCGGCGCCAGCCACTGGGCCACCTTGAGGCCGAAGCTCATGGGCACCGCCTGCTGGGTGCGGGTACGGCCGGCAATCAGGGTCGAGCGGTGCTGCTCGGCCAGGTCGGCCAGCGCACCGACGACCAGACGCAGGCGCTCCTCCTGGATAGCCAGTACCTCCCGGACATTGAGGATCAGCGCGGTATCGACGATGTCCTGGCTGGTGGCGCCGAAGTGCACCCAGCGGGCGCTGTCTTCCGGCAATGCGGCTTTCAGCGCCTTGACCAGGGCCGGGACAGGCACCCCGGCCGAGGCCACTCCGCCGGCCAGATCGGCGGGGACCAGCGTCAGGGATTCGGCGGTTGTGGCGATGTCCCGCGCGGCGTCCTGCGGGATCAGCCCGGCATCCGCCTGGGCCAGGGCCAGTTTCCCCTCGACGGCGAGCATGGCGCGCAGCTGGCCGTTGTCGCCCAGCCGTTCGGCGGTGGCCGGATCGGACAGCAGTTGGCCATAGAGTTGCGAATCGAAGGGAGAAACCTGGTACATGTCGTCAATGCGTCCCGTTGCAGTGGCAGGAAAAACAAACGCCCGCGACCATGATAGCGGGTTCGCGGGCGTTGCGGGGAGGGCTCGATCAGAAGTCGAAGAAAACGGTCTCCTGGTCGCCCTGCATGTGGATGTCGAAGCGGTACTCGACACCGGTGGCGGTCTCGCTGCGCTGGGCGATCAGGGTATCGCGACGGTCGGCGGGGACCTTTTCCAGCACCGGATCGGCGTTGTTGGCGTTCGTCTCATCGGCGAAGTACAGACGGGTGTAGGCGTGGTTCATCAGGCCTCGGGCAAACACCACAAAGCTGATAAAGGGCGCCGCGCCCTCCTGGGACGATCCCGGCTTGATGGTCTCGAAACGGTAGCTGTTGTCCGCGGTGGTGCCGGTGCCGAAGCGGCCGAATCCCTTGAAGTTGGGGTCCAGAGGTCGGTCCGTGCGGGCGTCGTTGGGGTGGTCGAAGCGCCCCTCGGCATTGGCCTGCCAGATTTCGATCATGGCGTCGTCGATGGGAGCGCCGTTGCCGTCGAACACCCGGCCGACGATGCGGATGCGCTCACCGCGGGTGTCATCGTTGACCAGCACGTCACTGGCAATCTGGCTGAACGGATAATGGTACTGCTGGGCCGTCAGGCAGTAGGCAAAGTAGGGGCCGACGGTCTGGGACGGGGTCTGTTTCAGAGTCATGATGTCAGGCCTCCATGGGAGTGGCGTTCACGCCACGCAGAACAATGTCGAAGACGTAGCCCAGGGCATAATTCTCTTCGGTGACGTCGATCGAAAATTCGCTGACCAGACGATCGCGGGACTGCTCCGGCACCGACTGGAAGATCGGGTCCAGCGCCAGCAGCGGATCGCCCGGGAAGTACATCTGGGTCACCAGACGGGTGGCGACGGTCGGGCCGAACAGCGAGAAATGGATGTGGTTCGGACGCCAGGCGTTGGGGTGGTTGCCCCAGGGGTACGCGCCGGGCTTGATGGTCATGAACCGGTACTCGCCCTTGTCGTTGGTCAGGCAGCGGCCGGAGCCCAGGAAGTTCGGATCCAGTGGCGCGTCGTGCTGGTCCCGCTCGTGCACGTAGCGACCGGCGGCGTTGGCCTGCCACACTTCCACGAGCGTGTTGGGCACCGGGTTGCCGTTCTCGTCCAGCACGCGGCCGGTGACGATGATGCGCTCGCCCAGGGGTTCGCCGTTGACGCGGCCGTTGCGGGTCAGGTCGTTGTCCAGCTCGCCGAGAACTTCCTCGCCGTAGGCCGGGCCGGTCAGCTCGGCCATTTCCGGATCGATCTCGACCAGGTTGCGGGACACGCCGCGCAGGGTCGAGGACTTGTATTCGGGGCTCAGATAGGCCGGATGGCTGGCCCAGTCACGAGGGGTGATCTTGCTCATTTTTCTGTCTCTCCATCAATGGCAATGCCCAGTTTCTTGTAGGTTTCCTTGGCGATGCGGATCGCGGTATTCGAGGCCGGAACGCCCGCGTAGACGCCCAGGTGCAACAGGGTTTCGCGTACTTCTTCCAGGGTGGCGCCGGTGTTCTGTGTGGCACGGATATGCATGGCGAGTTCCTCTTCGTGACCCAGTGCCGCCATCAGGGCGATGGTCAGCAGGCTGCGGTCGCGTTTGCTGAGGAACGGGCGGCTCCACACGGTGCCCCAGGCGCCTTCGGTGATGAACGTCTGGAACGGCAGGTCGAAGTCGGTCTTGTTGGCTTCGGCGCGGTCCACGTGGGCGTCGCCCAGCACCGAGCGGCGCACCTTCATGCCCAGGTCGAAACGGCTCGGCTCCGGTGCCTGCTGGCCGAGGAAATCGACAATCAGGTCGGCCAGGGCCTTGGGCTGCTCGACGCAGGGCAGGTGGCCGGCGTCGGCGATGACTTCGAAACGCGCGCCGTCGATCAGCTCGGCCATCGAACGCACCAGCTCCGGCGGCGTGGAGCCGTCGTCGGCCCCGACCACGCACAGGGTGGGCTGGGTCAGGCCGCGGGTTTCTTCGGTCAGGTCACTGTCGCGCAGGGCGGTGCAGGTACCCAGGTAGCCCTCTTTCGGGGTGCGTACCAGCATATGGCGCCAGAGTTCGACCGCCTGCGGCTGCTGCTGACGGAAGCTGGGGCCGAACCAGCGCTCAAGGATGGCGTCGGCGACGCTTTCGATGCCGTTCTCGCGGATGGCATCGATGCGGGTGTTCCACATGTCGGCCTGGCCAATCTTGTGGGCGGTGTCACACAGGATCAGGTGGCTGACCAGGTCCGGGCGGCGGGCGGCGACGCCCTGGGCGATCTGGCCACCCACGGACAGGCCGCACAGGTTGACGGCTTTCAGGTCCAGGCCGTCCAGCAGGCCGATCAGGTCGTTGATGTGATCGTCCGGCTGGTAGGGGCTTTCCGGGCAGGAGGACAGGCCGTGGCCCCGCTTGTCGTAGCGCAGGAAACGGAACTGGTCGCGCAGGTGGGGCAGCAGCGGCTCCCAGACGCGCAGGTCCGTACCCAGAGAGTTCGAGAAGACGAGCAGGGGAAGGTGAGCGGGGCCTTCCAGTTGGTAATGGAGGATCTGTCCGTTGACGGAAAGCGTTTGCATGAATCTTGGCCTTATTTGTTGGTGACGGCTGTCCTCTTACTCTTTAACAGGCTTTCGGTTATGTAAAATAAGCCTTTGTTGTTTTGTTATACCGTTTTCGATATGGAATGGTTGGCCGTGCGATCCGCGCTGCCGGAACTGTCCCGGACAGCGTTCATGAAAAGCTGCAGTGCCGGCGACGGTAAGGTATCGGCGCGGGTGGTCAGGCCCACCTGGCCCAGGGTTTCCTTGGTGTCCAGGGCCAGCTCGGTGAACTCACCGGTGGCGATCTCCCGGGCGACCACGCCGCGGGAAATGATCCAGACGGCGTCGGTCTGGCGGATGTATTCCTTGCCGAAGGCGTCGGAGATCGTTTCGATGCGATCGGGCAGGGCGCCGATGCCCTGAGCCAGCAGGAATCGCTCCACCGAGGCGGCGATGATCGAATCCTTGGGCGGATACAGCACGGTGTAGGCGCTGATGTCCTTGAGGTCCAGCGGACGGGAACGCAGCAGAGGGTGGCCCGGACGCACCACGAACGCGACGCGCTCTGAGTACAGGTGCTGGAACGACAGCCCCGACATCAGTTCCGGTTCCGCCAGACGCCCCACCACCAGATCCAGTTCGCCCACGCGGAGCTGGCTGAGCAACAGTTTGTTGGGACCGGAGACCAGCTTGAGTGTGGCGTCGACGCCACCTTGACGGAAACGCTGCACCGCCCGTGGCAGCACGCTGGTAGCGACGGTGGGCAGGACCCCGATGGTGAGCTGGGTCTGGCCACGCTGCTGGGCCTGGGCGATGCTGTTGGTGCCCTCCCGCAGGGCCGCCACGCTGGCGCCGGCATAGCGCAGGAATACCTCGCCGAACTGGGTCAGCTCCACGCCTTTCTTGCTGCGTTCCATCAGGCGCACGTCGAGCATTTCTTCCAGCTCTTTCAGCTTCTTCGACACCGCCGGCTGGGTCAGGGCCAGCACGTCGGCGGCCCGGCCCACGCTGCCCTGGCGGGCGACTTCCAAGAAGCACTGCAGGTGGCGGTACTTGATCCGGTTCTCAAGCATGGTCGCTTTACCTAAAATATAGGGTATTTTCGATTTGTTTGAACGGATAGCTATTTTGGATAGTATGGCCGTCGAATTCCATTATTGCATATTGAAAACGATATAAAGGCCATTCGTTTATTCATTGTTCACCGTCGGGCTTTGCTTCTACGGTGGAATGATCAGCCGCGCGCCCGCCGGGCCTTTGGCCCGGCAGGCGGTCAGGACACGAGCGATTTGGGGGCTCATTCATGAAGAAGGCACTGGCAACGGTTTCCATTTCCGGTTCGCTGGAAGACAAGCTGCAGGCGGCCGCCCGGGCCGGCTACGACGGTGTGGAAATCTTCGAGAACGATCTGACCCAGTTCGACGGCACGCCAGCCGAAGTGCGCAGCATGGCGGAGAATCTGGGCCTGGAAATCATCGCCCTGCAGCCGTTCCGGGATTTCGAGGCGATGCCCGAGCCCTATCGCTCGCAGAATTTCTATCGGGCGCGCCGCAAGTTTGAGCTGATGCACGAGCTGGGCACCTCGCGCCTGCTGATCTGCAGCAACGTATCGCCTCACGTCATCGACGACCGCAATCGCGCCGCGGATGACTTGCACGAACTGGGCGAACTGGCGGCGAAGGAAGGCTTCCATATTGGCTACGAGGCCCTGGCCTGGGGCCGGCACGTGGCGGACTACGACGTCGCCTGGGACATCGTCAAACGCGCCGACCACGACAACGTCGGCATCATTCTCGACACCTTCCACATGTTCGCCCGGGGCAACACCCTGGACCTGCTGCGCGACGAGATCCCTGTCGACCGCATCGCCCTGGTCCAGGTGGCGGACGCCCCCAGCCTGCAGATGGACGTGCTGCACTACAGCCGCCATTTCCGTTGCTTCCCCGGTCAGGGGGACATGCCCGTGACCGAGTTCGTGCAGTGCCTGCGCGACAAGGGCTTCGACGACTACCTGTCCCACGAGATCTTCAACGACGAGTTCCGCGCGTCGTCGCCGCTGGAGAAGGCGGTGGACGGCATGCGTTCGCTGATCTGGCTGGAAGAGCAGACGGCTCCGAAGGAAGAAGCGCCGGTGGTGCCCGAGATCACCGATGTGGAGTTCATCGAGTTCGCTGTAGCCGGCGACAGCGGTGAGGAACTGCTGGCCCTGCTGCAGAAGCTGGGTTTCCGCGAGACCCATCGTCACCGCTCCAAGCAGGTGAGCCTGATGCGCCAGGGCGACATCAACCTGGTACTCAACCGCGAACCGCAGAGCCAGGCCCACGAGCACTTCGAAGCCCACGGCGTATCGGTGTGCGCGCTGGCGTTCGCGACCTCCGACCTCAATCGGATGCTGCGCCGCACCGAGCGTTTCCGCAGTCGCCGCTTCGCCAACCAGAGCGGTCCGGGTGAGCTTAATATTCCCGCTATCAGGGGTATCGGCGACAGCCTAGTGTATCTGGTGGAGCGTCGCGAGGGCGTGCGTTTCTTCGATGTGGACTTCGTGCCGGTGGATGACGGTTCAACCGGCGGTATCGGCCTGACCGCCATCGACCACGTGGGGCAGGCGGTATCCAACACCGATTTCCTGTCCGCCTCGTTCTTCTACAAGTCGCTGTTCGACTTCAACGTGGAAGCCAGCACCGACCTGCCGGACCTGTACGGCCTGGTGGTGAGCCGGGTGGCGACCAGCCCCAATGGCCGGGTGCGTATCCCGATCAACATGAGCGCCGCGCGGGAAGCCTCGGCGCAGCGCTTCATCAGCCGTTCGCGAGGCTCCGGGGTACAGCAGATCGCGTTCGACTGCGAGGACATCTTCGCCGCCGCCGAAGCCATCGGTGAGGACAGTCTTCTGCCGATTCCCGACAACTACTACCGCGACCTGGACGCCCGCTTCGGGCTGGACCCGGAGCTTTTGGAGCGGATGCAGGCGCTGAACATCCTCTACGATCGCAACGACGACGGCGAGTTCTTCCACGCCTACACCCGGGAAGTGCACGGCGTATTCTTCGAAGTGGTGCAGCGGATCGACGGCTACGGCCGCTACGGCGAGGCCAACGCCCACATCCGTTTGGCCTCCCAGGCGCGGGAATACCGCAACTCCGCCGACCAGTAACCGCGACCGATCAGGCCAGCCGTGGCACTTTCTTCATGCCGCGGCGAATGGCCTGTTCCAGACCGGCGCTGATGACGCGGCCGCTGAACGGCACCAGGTCGTCGAAGCGGATGGTGTAGTTGACCACCGTCTGCCCGTTCAGGTCGTCGAAGCGCAGGCGGCCCAGATGGTTGCGGATGGGGCTGATGCTGGTGACCGTGTACTCGATCAGTGAATCCGGCTCGAAGGCAATGATCGTCTCTTCCAGTCCGATCGGACCGATGCCCACCTTGCGCACCGACCCCAGACCGTTGGGGTCGGCCTGGTCGCTGTCCTTGATGCGTTTGACCGGCGCCCCCAGGATGCCGCCAATCCGGTTGTGATCGGCGAACAGCTTGAATACGCGTTCCCGCGGCAGGTCATATTGTTCCTGTATTTCAATGGTGTAGCTGGCCATGTGGGTTCCTTGTTGTTGTATGAGGACTCAGCGTATCAGCTTTTTCCGCGAACAAAAGTGGCCGCATCGCCGTGGCCTCGCTCCGGCAAAGTGCCAGCCGTTGCGCCGCACTCAGTGCCGCCGTGTGTGGCGGTAATCCCGTGGCGACAGGCCCATCACCTTCTTGAACAGCCTGGAAAAGTAATAGCTGTCCTCGTAGCCCAGCCCGTCGCTGATCTGGCGGAAGGTCTGGTCGGAATTGTCCAGCAGCTGGCACGCCCGTTCCACTTTCAAGTGCAGGAACTGCTGGATCGGCGCCACGCCGGTCAGGCTGCGGTAGCGGGTGGCGAAATGGGCCGGTGACAGGCCGGCCAGCTCCGCCAGGTTCTCCAGGGTCAGCCGCTCGTCCAGGCGCTCTTTCATAAAGCTGTGGATGCTGTCCAGATCCAGCGGCTGGCGGTGGGCCAGCGGCTCGGTGCACAGGGTGACGGCGGTCAGCAGTTGGCGCAGCCGGTTGGCCGCGTGGATCAGTCCCGCCGGTCGGAAGCCGGTCTGCTGTACCGCCAGCAGGCCGTTGAAATCCACCAGCAGGCGCGGCTGCTGTCCGACATGGCGCACCAGCGTCTGGCGCGAAAAGCCCATGTGTTCGCGGAACGCGGGAGCCAGGCCGCCGGCGTAGTGCACCCAGTGCAGGGACCAGGGCTGATCGGTGTCGGCCACGTAGCGATGGGCGGCGCCGCGCGGCAGCAGCAGGAGGTCGCCGGCGTGAATGCGGTGGGCCTCGCCTTCCACATTCAGATGCGCGACGCCATCAGTGCAGTAGATCAGCAACTCGTCGTCGTGGTGCTGGCGGTGCATGTGGTGCCCGCCGGCCTGGCGGTAATGGCCGAAGGCGACCGGGTAGAGGTCGCGGGTCAGGGGGTGTTCGGCCAGCATGCGCACCAGGCGCGAGGGCACCACGTAGCGGACGCTGTCGGGTGGCAGCGGCCACTGGGAAGTCCGGCTCATGCTTGAGTCCTGTTCGTCTTGTCATTGTTTTCGAAAAATAATCCATCACGCGCGAAATTTAGTCAATCTTGGTGCGTGAATCCCTGTGCTAGCATCAATGGAAAGTCGGCGCTGAAGCGCGTCATGTCGCATCAGCGGCCGTTCCTTGCCTACAAAAACAACAGGGGAATGACCATGAAAAAAGTGCCACTCTTTATCGAGGGCGAGTTCTGCCAGAGTGCCGGTAACGACTGGATCGACGTCACCAACCCGGCCACCAACGAAGTGATCGCCCAGGTGCCCAGCGCCACCGAGGACGAGATGCAGCGGGCCATCGCTCACGCCGGTGAAGCCTTCAAAAGCTGGAAGGAGACGCCGGTCTCCGAACGGGCGCGCCTGATGATGCGTTACCAGGCATTGCTCAAGGAGCACCACGACGAGATCGCCGAGATCCTGTCCCAGGAAACCGGCAAGACCTTCGAGGACGCCAAGGGCGATGTCTGGCGCGGCATCGAGGTGGTGGAGCACGCCGCCAACATCCCATCCCTGATGATGGGCGAGACCGTCGAGAACGTCGCCCGCGAGATCGACACCTACTCCTACACCCAGCCCCTGGGCGTCTGCGCCGGCATCACGCCGTTCAACTTCCCGGCCATGATTCCCCTGTGGATGTTCCCCATGGCCATCGCCGCCGGTAATACCTTTGTCCTCAAGCCCTCCGAACAGGACCCGTTGACGCCGACCCGCCTGGCCGAGCTGTTCGTCGAGGCCGGCGCGCCCAAGGGCGTGCTGCAGGTGGTCCACGGCGCCAAGCCGCAGGTGGACACGCTGCTGACCGATCCCGCCATCAAGGCGGTGTCCTTCGTCGGCTCCGTCCCGGTGGGCCGTTACATCTACGAGACCGGCACCCGCAACATGAAGCGGGTACAGAGCTTCGCCGGCGCCAAGAACCACATGGTGATCCTGCCGGACGCCGACAAGGAACAGGTGGTCAACGCCCTGGTCGGTGCTTCCGTCGGCGCCGCCGGCCAGCGCTGCATGGCCATTTCCGTGGCGGTGTTCGTGGGCGAGGCCCAGGAGTGGATTCCGGAAGTGAAAGAGGCGCTGGCGAAGGTACGTCCGGGCGCCTGGAACGACTCCGGTGCCAGCTACGGCCCGGTCATCAGCTCGAAAGCCAAAGACCGGATTGAGCAGCTTATCGGCCAGGGCGAGCAGGAAGGCGCACGGCTGCTGCTGGACGGTCGCGGCTGCACCGTCGACGGCTTGCCGGACGGCAACTGGGTGGGCCCGACGCTGTTCGCCGGCGTGACCCCGGAGATGAGCATCTACAAGGAAGAAATCTTCGGCCCGGTGCTGAGCTGCATGGAAGTGGATTCGCTGGATGACGCCATCGAGCTGGTCAACAACAGCCCCTACGGCAACGGTACCTCGATCTTCACCAGCTCCGGCGGCGCCGCGCGTCACTTCCAGCACGACATCGAAGTGGGGCAGGTGGGCATCAACATCCCGATTCCGGTGCCCCTGCCGTTCTTCTCCTTCACCGGCTGGAAGGGCTCGTTCTACGGCGACCAGCACGCCTACGGCAAACAGGCGGTGAAGTTCTACACCGAGACCAAGACCATCACCGCCCGCTGGTTCTCCAGTGACGCGGTGGCCGGCCCGAACTTCTCCATCCGGATGCACTGAGGAGCGCCGGTATGGATTTCGCGCTGAACGAAGACCAGCTGGCCTATCGGGACGCGGCACGGGCTTTCGCCGACAAGGCGATGGCCCCGCACGCTGCCGGCTGGGACATCGACCACACTTTCCCTGTTGACGTCATCCGCGAGGCCGGCGAGCTGGGCTTCTGCGGCATCTACACCCCCGAGGATAGCGGCGGGCTGGGGCTGTCGCGGCTGGACACCTCGATCATCGTCGAGGAGCTGGCGGCGGCCTGTCCGTCGACCGCGGCCTACATCACCATCCACAACATGGCCACCTGGATGGTGGCCTGCTTTGGCTCGGATGCGGTGCGCGACACCATCGCCCCGCGCATGGCCAGCGGCGAGTACCTGGGGTCCTACTGCCTGACCGAGCCCGGCGCCGGCTCCGACGCCGCCAACCTGCAGACCAAAGCGGTGCGGGACGGCGACGGCTATCGCCTGACCGGTTCCAAGGTGTTCATCTCCGGCGCCGGGGCGACCCAGATCCTGCTGGTGATGGCCCGCACCGGCGCGCCGGACAGCGGCGCCAGGGGTATTTCCGCGTTCGTGGTGCGGGCCGATGCCGAGGGCGTTCACTACGGCAAATCCGAGGACAAGATGGGCTGGCACAGTCAGCCCACCCGTCAGGTCAGTTTCGACAGCGTCCACGTGCCGCTGGAAAACCGGCTGGGCGAGGAGGGCGAAGGCTTCCGCTTCGCCATGAAGGGGCTGGACGGCGGGCGTCTGAACATCGCCACCTGCTCGCTCGGCGGTGCCCAGGCGGCGCTGCTGCGGGCGCGGGATTACCTGCATGAACGCAGCCAGTTCGGCCAGCCCCTGGCCCAGTTCCAGGCGCTGCAGTTCAAGCTGGCGGACATGGCCACCGATCTGGTGGCGGCGCGGCAGATGGTACGCCTGGCGGCCTGGAAGCTGGATCACGGCGATCCGGAGGTCACGCTGCACTGCGCCATGGCCAAGCGCTTCGCCACCGACGCCTGCTTTGAGGTGTGCAACCAGGCGCTGCAGCTGCACGGCGGTTACGGCTACATCCGTGAATACCCGCTGGAGCGCTACGTGCGGGACCTGCGGGTGCACCAGATCCTGGAAGGCACCAACGAAATCATGCGACTGATCATCGCGCGCCGGGTGCTGGAATCCGGCGTTGCCGAAGCCATTCAATAAGGAGAACAACACCGATGAGCGATTTCATCCGGCTGGAAAATCGTGGCCATGTCGCGGTCCTGACCATCGCCAACCCACCGGCGAACACCTGGACCGAGCAGTCCCTGGGCGACCTGGCGGACATCGTCGAGTCCCTCAATGCCGACCGCAACATCTTCGCCCTGGTGATCACTGGTGAGGGCGAGAAGTTCTTCTCCGCCGGCGCCGACCTCAAGACCTTTGCCGACGGCGACGAGGGTCGGGCCAACCGCATGGCCCAGGCGTTCGGTCACGCCTTCGCCACCCTGAGCCGGTTCCGCGGGGTGTCCATCGCCGCGGTCAACGGCTACGCCATGGGCGGTGGCCTGGAGTGCGCCCTGGCCTGCGACATCCGCATCGCCGAGGAACAGGCGCAGATGGCATTGCCGGAAGCCGGCGTCGGCCTGCTGCCCTGTGCCGGCGGCACCCAGAACCTGCCGTGGCTGGTGGGCGAGGGCTGGGCCAAGCGCATGATCCTGTGCGGCGAGCGGGTCAAGGCGGACAAGGCCCTGGCAATTGGCCTGGTCGAGGAAGTGGTGGCGACGGGCGCGTCCCTGGACAAGGCTGTCGAACTGGCGGAAATGGCCTGCAAGCAGAGCCCGTCGTCCATTGCCCGCTGCAAGAATCTGGTGATGAGCGCCCGTGATGGCCGTTCCCACGACGATGGCTGGCGCATGGAACGGGAGCTGTTCGTGGAACTCTTCTCCACCGAGGATCAGCGCGAAGGCGTCAACGCGTTCCTGGAAAAGCGTGCGCCCGAGTGGAAAAACCGGTAAGGCCTGGAGTGAGCATGTCTGAACAAGCGATTGTGTTTGAGGAAAAGCCCGCAGCGGGCGGCAAGCGCGTCGGCGTGGCCTGCCTGAACCAGCCCAAGGCGCTCAATTCCCTGTCCCTGCCGATGATCCGGGCGCTGGAAGCGCAGCTGGAGCGCTGGGCGGCGGACGACGCCATCGCGGCCGTCTGGCTGGAAGGCGCCGGGGACAAGGCGTTCTGTGCCGGTGGCGATATCGTCGCACTGTACCGTTCGATGACTGAAGGTAGCAGCGGGCCGGACGAAGGCGTCGAGTTCTTCACCGAGGAATACGCCCTCGACTACCAGATACACACCTTCCCCAAGCCGATTGTGGCCTGGGGCAACGGTTTCGTGATGGGCGGCGGCGTGGGTCTGCTGGCGGGCGCCTCCCACCGTGTGGTGACCGAGCACTCGCGGGTGGCGATGCCCGAAGTCACCATCGGGCTCTATCCGGACGTCGGAGCCAGCTGGTTTCTCAACCACATGCCGGGACACCTGGGGCTGTTTATCGGCCTGACCGGCGTGCACCTCAACGCCGCCGATGCCTGCTATCTGGGGCTGGCGGATCGCCGCATCGCCCATGAACATCGGGACGCCGTGCTCGACGGCCTGCTGCAATCCGATGACCTGGCGGCGGCGCCGCAGGCGGCCGTCAACGGCGTCCTGCGCACGTTCGAGCGGGAGTCGGTGGCGGTCATGCCGACCTCGGCGGTCCAGGCGCGCCGGGAAGCGATCGACGAGCTGATGGACGTCGAAGGCCTCGCCAGCCAGGTCAAACGCATCGCGGACTATGACGGCGACGATGCCTGGTTCCAGCGGGCGGCCAAAACCGCCCGGACCGGCTCGCCCACCACCATGGCGATACTCGAACGCCAGTTGCGGGAGACGCGGCTGGACGGTCTGAAAACGGTGTTCGACAAGGAGCTGAAGCTGTCGATCCGTTGCCTGGAGAAAGGCGAGTTCGCCGAAGGCATCCGGGCGCTGCTGATCGACAAGGACAAGAACCCGCGCTGGCGTTATCCGTCGCTGGAGAGTATGGACCCGGCCTGGGTGGCGGGTTTTTTCGAGTAGGTTTACCTGGATCACGTGGGATCCCCCTCTCCCCTTGCGGGAGAGGGTTGGGGAGAGGGGGCAGCTGCCAATTCCCAAACAAAAACAACAGGAGCAAAAAACATGGCCAACATTACCTTCATCGGACTGGGCAACATGGGTGGCCCCATGGCCCACAATCTGCTCAAGGCCGGACACACGGTCACGGTATTCGACCTGTCCGCCGATGCGGTCAAGGCGGTGACCGACGATGGCGCCAGGACGGCGGACACAGTCCACGCGGCGGCCGAGGGCGCGGAAGTCCTGATCACCATGCTGCCCGCCGGCGAGCACGTCGAGGCGGTCTACCTGGGCGAGGACGGTCTGCTCAACAGCCTGTCCACGTCGACCCTGGTGATCGATTCCTCCACCATTGCGCCGGAAACGTCGCGCGGTGTTGCCGACGCGGCGCGGGAGAAGGGCATCGAGTTTCTGGACGCCCCGGTGTCCGGTGGTGTGGGCGGTGCCAAAGCGGGCACCCTGACCTTTATCTGCGGCGGTGAGGACGCCGCGTTCGAGAAAGCTAAACCGATCCTGCAGGATATGGGCAGGAACATCTTTCACGCCGGCCCTCACGGCGCCGGGCAGGTGGCCAAACTGTGCAACAACATGCTGCTGGCGGTGCTGATGAACGGCACCTGTGAGGCCCTGGCCCTGGGGGTGAAGAACGGCCTGGACCCGGCGGTGCTGTCGGAAATCATGCGCCAGAGTTCGGGCGGCAACTGGGCCCTGAACGTCTACAATCCCTGGCCGGGGGTGATGGAGGGCGCGCCGGCCGGCAACGACTACCAGGGCGGTTTCCTGGTGGACCTGATGAACAAGGATCTGGGCCTGGCATTCGATAACGCGGTGAAGAACAAGGCGCCGATTCCCATGGGCGCGCTGGCGCGCAATATGTACGCGCTGCACGGCCAGCAAGGCAACGGGCGGCTGGATTTCTCCAGCATCCAGCGGTTCTATCGAGGGGAGTGACCGCCGCTATCGACGGTGCTCGGTAATCGCTGGCCTCATGCGATTGCCCCGGGGTTGGTTGAAGCGGATGGAAGCCCTTGCCGGAGAAGGGGCAGGGATGCCCCGACCGGTATAAACGGTCAGGGACGGCGGTGTATTACGGCGGAGGCAAGGGCGTCCATTCGCTTCTCGCTTGAGATCTCCGCCCTGATACGCCGCTGAATTGTTCTCGCCCACAAGGTCGCAAATGCCATCGCAACCTCCTGAAAATCTGGGTGTAACGTGAACTTTGACGACAGGTTCCATAGACTGGACGCTCATTCCGAGACCGGAGCACCCTGAATGGCCGACACGCCACCATCCGCGGACAGCGCGCGCAGCGACAAACCATCACGTCTTGCCATTCCCGCCAACATGACCACCCCCATCTACGGGCTGTTCATTCTGGGAATTCTCTACACCCTGTACGTCGCGCACCAGATCATCCTGCCGATCACTCTGGCGATCCTGGCCAGTCTGCTGCTGGAACCGGCGGTAAGGGCGGCGCGGATGCGCTGGCATATTCCGCGTGGGGTGACCGCGCTGGTGCTGATCCTGGGGCTGTTGGCCGGTATGGCGGGCGTCGGTTGGGCGGTGTCCAAACCCATTCTGGAATGGGCGGAGAAAGCGCCGGAAGGCATCTCGCGTCTGCTGGTGGGCGGTCAGGGGATTACCGCCAGTATCGAGCGGGTCACCGAATCCGCCCGCGAGGTGGAAAAGAAAATGGACGAGCTGTCGCCCAACGATGACGCGCCGACCCAGGTCGTCGTGGAATCCAATTCGTGGCAGCAGACCATGTTCACCAAGCTGCGCAACGGTGTCAGCGGTCTGGCGCTCGCCCTGGCGTTGAGCTACTTCCTGCTGGTCAGCGGCGACAGCCTGATACGTAACTTCGTGAAGCAGCTGCGCAAGCCCAACCGTCGACTCATGCTCAAAGTGGTGCGGGATTCCCAGAGCCAGATTGCCCAGTACCTGGTGGTGATCAGCGCCAGTAATCTGCTGGTAGGGCTGCTGACCGGCCTCATGTGCTGGGCGGTGGGCCTGCCGTCGCCGGCGGTGTGGGGGCTGATCGCCGGGCTGGCGCGCTTCGTGCCCTACCTGGGCGTGATCGTGACGGTCGGTCTGCTGGGCGTGGTGTCCCTGACCAGCCTCGACACCCTGTGGATGATGGCCATCGCGCCGCTTGGCTACGTCGCGCTCACCTCACTGGTGGGCTTTTTCATCGAGCCCTACATTCACGGCTTCCGTATGTCGATCAACCCGGTGGTGATCTTCCTGTCGATCTTCTTCTGGGGCTGGTTGTGGGGTGCGATCGGCGTGGTGATGGCGGTGCCGCTGATGACCGTGCTGCAGGTGGTGCTCAGGCAGATTCCCCGGTTGCGGCCGGTTTACCGGGTGATTGCCCGCTAGACGGACATGCCTTTCGGGCGGCAAGGCATTGCCTGCCGCCTTATCCCTTGCCGATGCTGTCGAGGCTGCCTTCGCCGGCAAACAGGTCCGACGTGTACTCCAGCGGGCTCTTGCCGGTCACCATGTCAAAGCTGGCACCAGCCAGGGACAGGGCCGCCCCCAACGCGCCGCCGTAGAGCGTGCCTCCCGCCACCTGGGCCAGGTAGCCCTGCTCATCACCGGTCATCTTCTGGTAGAGCACGTCCACCATGGGCAGGTGCTGCAGCGGGTTGACCACATCCACCAGATCGCTCCAGGAGGCATTGTTGCCGTCGTCGAACAGGGTGCGCGGGCTGCTTGGCAGTGCCTCTTCTCCGCTCTCGGTGGCGGTGCTGCCGGCCAGGGTCTGTGCCGTGGTTTCGGCCTCAGTGCTGGCTTCGGCGGATGCACTCAGCAACGGACCAATGGCCCCGGTCAGGCCGCTGAACAGGCCCTGGCTGAGGGCGGTCATGGCCTGGTCGCCGCTGGCGTCGGCCAGTTCTCCGGTAGCCGAAGCGGCGCTGCTGCCGCTCAGTCCGTCCGTCACGGCGCCGCTCATCAGATCGGAGAAAATCTGGTCGAACTGGCCGGCGTTGGAGGTGTCCGCCGATACGCCGGAGGTGTCCTCGTCATTGGCCGTCGTCGGGGAGGTGCTGCTTGTGACATCGGGGTTGCTGAAGAAACTGCTGATTTCCATGATCATTCTCCGGGCACGGCCTGGGCCGGGTGGCGACAAGCGGCAAAGGTTTGCAGCGAGCGCGCGGTTTTTCACATCCGTTAGACGATTCAGCAATAACTGAGCCAGTCCTGATGATGGCCTTTGCCGGCAACATGCCGCGGGTGAGCTGGCTGCGCGACGCCGGGCCCGGGATTGTTGTCGCACGCTATGAAGCAACCGGCAAAATGGCCTAACCTGTCGACATGGCCTGATCGCGGTGTAACGCGGTCAGAGTGGCCGCTCCAGACACCCAAGGTGATAGAGGGGGAAGTAACTTATGCCGGATGATCATGCCCACCACCGGATGCGCTCCATTGGCCTGATCGACATGCAGTCGGGTGGCGATGTGAGTCGCATCATCACCTCCGGCGTCGCGCATCTGCCAGGCGCCTCGGTGCTGGAGAAGATGCGCTATATCCAGGAACACGGCGACGGGTTCCGCCGGCTGCTGCTGTCCGAACCCTACGGCGATCCGTTCATGTCCCTGGACCTGATCGTGGAGCCGTCGCATCCGGAAGCCCAGGCGGGCTACATCATCATGGAAGCCATGGGCTACCCGCTGTATTCGGGCTCCAACACCATCTGCACGGCCACCGCGATCCTGCAAAGCGGCATCGTGCCCATGGAGGAGGGCGAGCAGTCGCTGGTGCTGGAATCCCCCGCTGGCCTGGCGCGGATCAAGGCCTATAACGAGAACGGCCGCACCCAGTCGATCACGACGCAGGGGGAACCCGCCTACGTGGAAGCGCGGGATCAGGAAGTGGAGGTGCCGCATTACGGCCGGGTGCGCTTCGACCTGGTCTGGAGCGGCGCCTATTTTGCGCTGGTGGACGCAGCCCAGTACGGCTTCCATCTGACGGCGGAGGAAATCCCGGCATTGACCGCCTTCGGCCACGCCCTGGTGACGGCGGCACGGCCCCAGGTGACCCGGCAGCATCCGGAGTTGGGCGAAGTGGGGCCGCTGCCCTTTGCCCATTTCATGGGGCCGCTGGACCCGGTGGGCACGGACGGCTATCGCACGCCCTCCGCCACCTACGTGCATCCGGGCGTGATCTGCCGAAGCCCCACGGGGACGGGGACCTCGGCGCGGCTGGCGCTGATGTACGACGCCGGCGAGATCCAGGATGGCCAGTGGATCGAAACGGTCTCGCCCCGCGGCAGCTCCTTTATAGGCAAGGTGCTGGGGGAGGCCACCGTCGCCGGGCATCGGGCCATGAACAGCGACATCACCGGCCGCGCCTGGACTCTGGCGCGCTCGGAAGTGGTGGTGGACCTGGATGATCCGCTGGTGGACAGTTCCGACCTGGAAGGCGTCCTGGATACGCGGCCGGAGTAGCAACACCGACAATCCCGTCACGCCGGGGCGTCCTGCCCCGGCATGCTTGGCGCCAACGCCCGTGGCGCAGCTCTTGCACTGAACTTCCCCGAAACGGCGTCGTTCCGGCGTCGAACGCAACCTGTCGCCAATCGCCGGCACCACGCCGGTGCAGGCGATCAACTATGGGGAGTCCAGCATGAACAAGGAACTGATGACCGCACGCATCCTCGAGGCAAAGAACGCCAAAGGGCTGACCTGGGAAGCGATGGCGCAATCCATTGGCCTGTCGCCGGTGTTCACCACCTCGGCCTGCTTCGGCTCCAACAGCCTGACCGAGGACAAGGCACTGGCGGTGTGTGAAATGCTGGAGCTGGACAGGGAGGTCGCAGACGCCCTCCAGGCCTGTCCGTACAAAAGCTGGGACTGGACCGTACCCCAGGATCCGCTGATCTACCGCTTCTACGAAGTGACTGGCGTCTATGGCGATACGCTCAAGGCGCTGATCCACGAGAAGTTCGGTGACGGCATTATGAGCGCCATCGATTTCGAGATGGCGGTGGACAAGGAGGAAAACCCGGCTGGCGACCGGGTGGTGGTGACCATGAGTGGGAAATTCCTGCCCTACAAGAAGTGGTAGGGCGGGGCGTCCTGACCCGGCGGCATCGGACACCGGCAACTTTCGTTTGTTGATCGCCCTTCGCCTCGAACTGACCTTTGCTGTTTACAAATGAGAATTATTCTCATATTGTGGGTGTGTATCGTCTCGATTGATTGGAACGAGTTTCGAATCACGCTCTGGCAACGCGTCACGTCGGTGCTCATTGGCACCGTACAGGCGACAGAAGGGGGGGAAGGATCATGCTGCTGGCACTGCGAAGAAACGATGCGCCCCGGGAGATCGATATCCCCGTGGACGGCACGGAGCCCCGCGACCGGGAAATCCTGGAAGGCCTCAAGGTGGCAGGGATTGCCCTTGGCGTCGCGTTCCTGGCGGGATTGTTGTCTGCCACAGGCGGCATCCTCTGATGCCGGAAGGCGGCCGGCGCCGAAGCGTCGACGCCGGCCGTCATGAAAGTCGCCGCCGTCATGACCCTCGTCAGGCGCGGATGCGGGCGGCCAGCCGGTTGGCTTCGGCGGCCATGGCTTCCAGTTCCGGCACCGTCGCCAGATTGTTGCGGGCGGCCTGACTCATGGCTTCGGAAATCTCCGCCACGCCGGACACGTTGCGGTTGATGTCCTCGCAGACACTGGTCTGTTCCTCGGCGGCGGTCGCCACCTGAGTGGTGGCGTCGTTGACCTGCGCCATCCGCCCCTGGATGTCGCCCAGGCTGGCGCGGACCGTCCCCACGGCCTCACGGCTTTCCTGACCGAC
Organism: Marinobacter sp. JSM 1782161; assembly: GCF_011421605.1. Taxonomy (NCBI): domain Bacteria; kingdom Pseudomonadati; phylum Pseudomonadota; class Gammaproteobacteria; order Pseudomonadales; family Marinobacteraceae; genus Marinobacter; species Marinobacter sp. JSM 1782161. Next base: position 444,841 of record NZ_WSSA01000003.1, on the reverse strand, counting down.
AATCTCGCTGGCCTGCATGTACTCCATGGCATCCTGCGAGCCCGAGTGGATGGTTTCGATGATCTTGTCGATTTCCACCGTGGCCTCCTGCGTTTTAGACGCCAGCGAGCGCACCTCGTCCGCCACCACCGCGAAGCCGCGTCCGGCCTCGCCCGCCCGGGCGGCTTCAATGGCGGCGTTCAGCGCCAGCAGGTTGGTCTGGTCGGCAATTTCCCGGATCACTTCCATCACCTTGCCCACCTTGCGGCCGTCCTCGGCCAGGCTCGACACCGTCTCGCTGGAACTGCGGATCTGCGACACCAGCCGTTCCATGCTCTCCACCGCCGACTCAATCTGACGGTCGGCGGTATCGGTCTGTTCTGACGTTTCGCGCACTTCGCTGGCCACCGTCGCCGCATGCTGGGCCACGTCCTGGGCGGTGGCGGACATTTCGTTCATGGCGGTGGCGATCTGGTCGATGCGCTGATGGGCGTCGTCTGCCCGGTTGGACACTTCGTCGGCGTTGTCACGGATGATGTCGCGGGTGCCTTCCAACTGGCTGGCGTTGCGTGACAGCTGCTCGCTGGTGTCCACCAGGAACTGGTGCAGCTTGCGCGCCGCGTCGGCCAGACGGCCCAGCTCGTCGTTACGCCGGATGCTGACCGTCTCGCTGACGTCGCCATCGCCCAGGCGCTGGATATTGTCGATCAGTTTCTGGGTGGGGCGGATCACCGCGCGCAGCAGCACGATCACGCAGGCTACCGTCCCCAGCAGGATCGCCAGCATCAGGATGCTGCCCAGCAGTTGGGCGCGGGCGGTCACCTCGGCATCCAGCGCCTCAAGCCGTTCCATGGCGTCGGCGCGGATATCGGTGGCGGCCTGCTCGATCAGATCGCTGGGCTCGCGGTCGATCCCGCGCACGGCGGCGTCACCGGCCTTGTGGTCGAAGCCGGCGTCGACGAAATTCTGATAACCCTGGCGGTAAGCCCGGCCCATTTGCTCATGCGCGGCCTGGAAACGCTCCAGCAAATCACGGGCGTCGGCGTTGCCCAGCCGCGGGATCAGGTCGTCCAGGCTCGACTGGATGCGGTCTTCCTGGGCCTGGAACTGGCGCCAGTACTTGTCCCGGTCGTCCCTGTTGTGCCCGCGCAGCAGGACGTTCTTCCATTCCTGCACCTGGGTCTTGAACTGGCTCAGAACGTCCTGAACCTCCATGGCCTGGCCCAGGTCCTCCGAACCGAGTGCGTAGAGATCGTCCTTGACCTGCAGTGAATGGCTGAAATAGAGGCCGGCCACAACGGCGACTACCAGGTTGGCGCCGATGATGATCGTCAGCACCCGGTTGAGAATGCTCCGCGTATACCACTGCATCAGTAGACCCTCTCTAGTGTCCAGTCTGAGGTAAAGACAGAAAAATGGGTGGAGCCCCCGGAAGGGCCCAATTGGGGAGGGATTGTATGACGATTAGGTTAAAGTTTTATGAAACTGTCGCGGTCCAGGACCAATAACGGGATTTCATCGGGCGTCGGCGCGGGTGGTGACGCGACTGGCTTCCAGGCGGGGCGTGGTGTGCTGGTTCTCGATGCTGGCGACGAACTCTTCGATGTCACAGGCCAGGTCCCGCGGATGGCTGAGTGGCGCCCAATGACCGGCGTCCAGCTCGCGCCGGAACAGGGCAGGGACCCACTCGTGCAGGTCGTCGAAAAGCTGGGCGCCGACATAGCGGTCCCGTTCGGGAACGATCACCTGGACCGGGCAGTGGGCGTAGCGCACGCGGGGGTTGAGCAATCGCGGCAGCATGTTGGCGCGGTACAGGCGAATGCCGTCTCGACCGTCCGCGGACTGCCAGGGGTTGTCCGCGCCCGGGCGGATACCTTCGCTGGCGGCCAGGTACTGTGGCCAGAGCCCGCCGAGTCGGGAGCGCCACAGCGTTGCGGCCAGCCAGGGCAGGTGGAAGGCGCCGATGTACCAGGAACTGGCCGCTTGCCGGGCCACTTTCCAGTGCTCCCGTAATGAGCGGCCGCCAAGGCGGTGCCGGAACCAGTGGCCGACGTGGTCCAGGCAGGGGCCGGAAATCGAGGTGAATGACCGAATGCGCGCCCTCAGACGCTCGCCGGTCACCGACTCCCAGCACTGGATCGATCCCCAGTCGTGGCCGACCAGATGGAAGGCGCGGTCTGCCAGCACGGTATCGACCACCGCTTCCAGGTCCCGGGCCAGTAGGGGCAGCCGGTAGTCGCGGGTTCGTTGCGGGCGCTGCGAGCGACCGGCGCCGCGCACGTCGTAGGTCACCACAAACCAGTCCCGGGCGAGGTGTTCGGCGACCGCGTTCCAGACTGTCTGGTTGTCCGGGTAGCCGTGCACCAGCACGATGGCCGGGGCGTCCTGCGGGCCGCGTGTGGTGACCTGAAGCTGCACGCCGCAACCTTCGATTCGATGTTCGCTGGCCATGATGATGCTCCTGCAACCTAGTCTCGATAGCAGGGGTACTGTAGCCGCCGGTCAAAGGCGATACGATGGCCGGAGGGGCCTAAGGCCATGCCGGGCGGGCTTTCGGAGAGGGCGGGGAGATGGAGCAGCGAAAGCGAAAAGGAGCGAGGCCGATGACAGACGAACCGGTGATCCTGTTCGACGGTGTCTGCGCGCTGTGCCAGTTCTGGGCGCGCTTCGTGGTGCGCCACGACCACAGCGGACGTTTCCGGCTGGGAACCCTGCAATCGTCCGCGGGGCAGGCCCTGTGCCACCGGACCGGTGTGGATCCGCAGCGGATGGACAGCGTGGTGCTGATCCAGGACGGCGATGCCCATCTGCGCAGCGACGCGATCCTGCGTATCGTGAGTCGACTGCCCCGGCCCTGGTGCTGGCTGCGCGGCCTGCGCTGGGTACCGCGTCCGCTGCGGGATGCGGTCTACGACATCGTCGGCCGGTTCCGCTATCGGGTGTTCGGGCGCTATGACCAATGCCCGCTGCCGGCGGAAGCCGATCGCTGGCGCTTTATTGACTGAGCGGTATCGGGCGTCAGTGCCAGAGATCCCGCAGCGGGGTGTCCGGGGAGAAATGGTGCTGCAACTGGGCCTGCAGCAGTTCCGCCGTGGCCAGGGCATCGGTCAGGGCGTGATGGGGCGCGTAGTAGGGCAGGCCGTAGCGGGTGCGGCTGTCGGCCAGGCGAATGGAAGCCGGTTTGCGTCCACGCAGCCGGTCCCACAGCCCCGGCTTCTTTTGCCGGTGCCAGCGCGCCTCCAGCTCCATGGTGTCGATCACCGGAAATTCGATGCCTTCCTCCAGACGCCAGCGCAGGGCCCGGTCCAGGAAGCTGCGTTCGATGTTGCGAAAGTGAACCACCACGATGCGCCCGGCCAGGGACGCCAGCAGGTCGTCGAGGACTTCCCGCAGGTCCGGTGCCTCGCGGATTTCGGAGTGGGTGATGCCGTGGTAGGTCACCGATTCCCGGTGCAGGGGCAACACCGGCCGCACGACCCAGTGGCGGGCTTCACGGCAGCGGATGCGCTCGCTGGTGAAGGGCACCAGCCCGATGCTGACAATCGAGTGCGTGTCGGCGTCCAGTCCGGTGGTCTCGAAATCCAGTGCCACCATGGGCACCGCGCTCATCGGCGTGTCTCCGGACGGCGCCCCGTGTTCGTAATAGTCGCGCAGGGCAGGTGACTGGGCCGTCTCGGCCAGTATCTGCATGCGGGCCGGCCAGTCCGGTGTGGCCGGTTGTTCCACCATGGCGGTGCGCTGATTCATGGGCGAGCCCTAGTTGATGCTGCCGCCGCCGCTGGCGTGATAGCGGTAGCGCAGGAATTTCTGGGCGCTGCTGATGACCTGGAACGCCTCCTTGAGGTTGCGTCGTTCGAATCGGGTCATGTTTTCCGGTTCAATGTTGTTGTCCGGATCGCGGCCGGCCTCGATATCCAGGGCCTGATGGCGGATACGGGTGATCGAGAGCAGCTCCAGCGCGTCGCGCAGGTTGTTGGCCACGCCGTCGGCCAGCAGTTGGGTTTCGGCGATGGCGTTGATGCGGTTGAAGGTATTCTGGGCGCGGGAGCCGCAGGCCAGGGCATGCACCCGGATCAGGTCGGACAGCGGCGCCGTGCCGCGGCGTTTGAGATTGATGGAGTTGTTGTGCTTGCCGTCGTTCTCCATCACGAAATCCCGGAAGAAACCCAGCGGCGGTTTGCGGTTGAGGGCGGCGTGAGCCAGGTAAGCCAGGAATTTGGGCGTGTTCTTGGCCTTGTCCGCAATCAGGTCCTTGAGCGTTTCGGCGAACTGGGTTTCCCCGGCCACGCCGTCCAGGTCGAAGAAGATCGCGCTGTTGAGCAGGGATTTGGCGTTGGGGGTCTCGATCCAGTCGGTGAAGTACGCCTTCCACACATGCAGCGGCTGCCGCCACTGCTCGTTGGTGGCCATGATGTCACCGGTGCAGTAGGTGTAGCCGCACTGGTCCAGACCGTCGCTGACGAAGGTCGCGAGAGCCTTGAAGTAGTCGTCGTGCTGCTCCGGTATGAAGCTGTCGTCCAGCACCAGGGCGTTGTCCTGGTCGGTGACGATCAGCTGCTCGTCCCGCGCCATGGACCCCATCGCCATGAAACAGTAAGGCACCGGCGGCGGCCCCAGTTTCTCTTCCGCCAGTTCCAGCAGGCGCTGGGTGATGGCCCGGCCGATGCCCGCCATGGCGCTGCCGATCATATGGGAGTTGGCGTCCTCATTGACCATGCGCACGAAGGTGGCGGCGGTGTCCTTGCTCAGGCGTTTGAGGCCGCGCACGTCCACCTGGTGGTGGATGTTGCTGACCAGGTAGAGGCTGCTCTGGGATTCGTACTTGACGATGTCCGACAGGGCCACCACGCCCACCGGTTTGTGCCGGTGCAGTACCGGCAGGTGGTGCACGTTATGGCGCAGCATGGTGAGCATGGCTTCGAACACGTACTTGTCGGACTGGATGTAGACCAGGTCGGTGGACATGATCTCGCTGACCGGCGTGTCGTAGGCCAGTCCCGTGGCCAGGGCCCGGGTGCGCAGGTCACGGTCGGTGATGATGCCCGCCACCATCGGGTTGTCACCGGGCTTCCAGTCCTGGTCGATGCGGGCGCCGGGGTGAGTCAGCACCAGGGCCGAGACGCCCTCGTCGGTCATCACTTTGGCGGCGTCCTGAATGGACGTGCTGGAGACGGCGGTGACCGGCGTTCGGGTAATCAGTTTGCGCACCCGTGAGGTCATCAGCGGGTTGGATTTTTCCTGCCTGGAGACGGCGGCGCGCAGACGCCCCTGGTCCTCGATGTCGAAGAAATCCGCGAAGTGTTCGCCGGCTTCCCAGAGTTCCTGGAAGACGGCGTCGGGAATCAGGTAGATCAGCGTGTCTTCGAGTGCATTGGCCGGGTAGCGGGTCTTCTTGTTCATCATCAGACCCAGCTGGCCGAACAGGTCGCCCTCGCTCAGGCGGTTGTAGAGTTCGCCGTTGCGCCGGTAGACTTCCACTGCGCCGCTGCGGATGAAGTAGAGATCGGACAGGGGCTGGCCGTAGGTTAGGATGGTCGAACCGGCCCGGTAGTAGGCCACTTCCACCTGTTGGGCCAGCCAGTTCAGGGTGTCTTCCGGCAGACCGTCAAACGGCGCGAAACGCCGGATATGATCCCTGATTTCAATCTGCTCGACTTCCATGGCATTCCGCTTCCGACCTGTGTTTATGGATATTCTGGCAGAGTTTCGAGCGGCCGCTCAAATCAGGGACTCTTCTTAACAGGATCACGCGCTTGACTCATCCTTCCGATGTCATCAATCCCCTGGACCTGGTCTACCAGGACGACGCCCTGCTGGCGGTGCATAAACCGGCCGGCCTGCTGGTTCACCGCAGCCCGATCGACCGGCACGAGACTGAATTTGCCCTGCAGTACGCCCGTGCCCTGAACGGCGGGCGCCACGTCTATCCGGTGCACCGCCTGGACCGGCCCACCTCCGGCCTGCTGCTGTTCGCCCGGGATCCGGACGTTGCCCGGACCCTGGGGGAGCAGCTGATGTCTCATCGGGTGCGCAAGACCTATCTGGCGATCGTGCGGGGCTGGCCGGCGGAGCGGGGACGCATCGACCACCCGCTGAAGGAGGAACCGGACGACCGCCGGCTCAAGGGCCAGACCCAGGTGGTGCGCGAGGCCGAGACCGTCTTCCGCCGCCTGGCCACGGCGGAGCTGCCCTATGAGGTGGAAGGTTATCCCACCAGCCGCTACGCCCTCGTCGAGCTGCGGCCGCTGACCGGCCGGCGGCATCAGCTGCGCCGCCACATGAAGCACATCAGCCATCCGATCATCGGTGACGCCAATCACGGTCGGGGCCGTCATAACCGCTTTTTCGCCAGCCACTTCGGCCAGGCTCGGTTGTTTCTGGCGGCGCTGAGCCTGGCCTTCGAGCATCCGCTCAGCGGCGCGGCCCTGACCCTGTCGGCGCCGCCGGAGAACAGCTTCCGGGAGGTGGCCGAAGCACTGGGTTGGGGCGCTGAACTGGCCGCATACGACCGTCCAGATCCCTGTTTCCAGTGACAAAACCGTCATTGCCCACGCTGTTCGTGGGCGCCGGGCCAGGCTATGTTGTAGGGATGGATCGATCAACCGCGAGGTGACCGTTTGCCGTCCGACCAAGAGCACCAACCCCACGCCCCCCTGCCGGCCGGGCTCGACAGCGAGGTACTGGCCGGCCCCATCCTGCGCCGGGTGAAGGCGGATCGTCTCGCCTGCTGGCTGGTGTCGGTCCGTCCGCTGTCCCTGCGGCTTGAGCTCTACGGCGACGATGCCCCGGCGCCATTCCTGGCGCAGGACGTGTCGGGCGATGCCTGTCGGGTGATCGCCGTCGGCGAGCGCGCGTTCATCCACTGCATCGACGTGGCGCTGGACGCGGCGATACCGCTCGACACGCTGATCGGCTACGACCTGCGGATCGACGACGGGGCCAGCGCCGGGCAGGGCATCGCCGACTGGGCGCCACACCTGCTGTATCCGGGCCAGTCGCGCCCGGCGTTCGTGTTGCGCCGGCAACTGGAACAGCTTCTGCACGGTTCCTGTCGGCGACCTCATCACACCTCCGGGGACGGCATGGCGCGGGCCGATAGCTGGCTGGCGGAGCGTGCGACCGATGCGGCGGCACGGCCATCGCTGCTGTTGCTGACTGGTGATCAGATCTACGCCGACGATGTGGCTGGCCCGATGCTGCGGACCATTCACGGGGTCATGGATCAGTTGGGACTCTACGGCGAGACCCTGGCGGAATCCCGCATCCGCGACAGCAAAGAACTGCGCTCGGACCGCGATACCTATTACGGCCGTGAGCACCTGCTGCCGGAAACCCACTACAACGAAGCGCTTACCGAGCGTTTCTTCGGCGGCGTGCGCAAACCGGTGTTTTCCACCGCCAACGCCTGCAACCACACCGTTACCCTGGCGGAAGTGCTGGCGATGTACCTGCTGGCCTGGTCGCCCCAGCCCTGGCGTCTGGAACGCCTGCCGGAACCGGATCTGGACGACGACACCCGCGCCACCTACCGTGCCGAGCAGGCGCAGATCGATGCTTTCGAACGCCAGGTGGGCCAGGCTGCCCGGCTGATGGCTCAGGTGCCCACCTACATGATCTTCGACGATCACGACGTCACCGACGACTGGAACCTGTCGGCGCTGTGGGAAGAGACGGTCTACGGTCATCCGTTTTCACGCCGGATTGTCGGCAATGCGCTGGTGGCCTACCTGCTGTGCCAGGGCTGGGGCAACACGCCGGAGCGGTTGCACGATCTGCTGGACAGCGCGGGGGACCTGTTCGGGGGCGTCGAGGGCGGCCTGTTGCCACGCCAGCGCCAGGATGAGTTCATCACCCGGCTGTTACGCTTCGAGGGTTGGGAATACGTCGTGGACACGCAGCCCAAGGTGATCGTGCTGGACACCCGCACCCGGCGCTGGCGCAGTGAAGTGCGCCGGCGCAAGCCATCGGGGCTGATGGACTGGGAGGCGCTGACCGAGTTCCAGCAGGCGATCCTGCACGAGCCGGCGGCGGTGATCGTGTCGCCGACACCGGTGTTCGGGGTCAAGCTGATCGAGGGTATCCAGGCGCTGTTCACCTGGTTCGGCAAGCCGTTGCTGGTGGATGCGGAGAACTGGATGGCCCACCGCGGGGCGGCCAGCGTCATCCTCAACATCCTGGGGCATGCGCGCACGCCGCAGAACTTCGTGATCCTCTCCGGCGACGTGCACTACTCGTTTGTCTACGACGTGCACCTGCGCCGCCGACGAGGCGGGCCGGACATCTGGCAGATCACCAGCAGCGGTATCAAGAACGAGTTTCCCGACCGCCTGCTCAGTCTGCTGGACCGGCTCAATCGCTGGCTCTACGCGCCCTGGTCGCCGCTGAACTGGTTCACCAAACGCCGGCGCATGCGGGTGTCGCCCTGGTATCCGGAGAATCGGGACGCCGGTGAGCGGCTCTGGAATGCGGCGGGGATGGGGTTTGTGCAATTGGATCGCGAGGGGCGCCCGACGCGCATCGCCCAGTTGAACGCCAGCGGCTCGGAAACCGACTTCCGGCGCGAGGCGCCCGTCCGGCGGGAAGCCGAAAGCAGCGGGGACGCTAGACGCTCAGTTCACGGTGGCGGGCGTTGATGCGGTCGGTCCAGGCCTGAATGCCGTCGGATTTCAGCGGCTTGCTGTAGTAGAAGCCCTGCATGACGAAGCAGCCCAGCTCGGTCAGGTATTCGATGTCTTCTTCCAGCTCCACCCCTTCGGCGATAACGTCCAGCCCCAGCTGCTCGGCGAGCATGACGATGGCCCTGATGATGGCGCGCTTGCTGGGCTTGTCGATGTCCATGGTGAAGATGCGGTCCAGCTTGACCGCGTCCAGGGGCAGGGTGTCGAGCAGGCCGATGGAGGAATAACCGGCGCCGAAATCGTCCATCGAAATCTTCACGCCCAGCTCGCGTAGCGCGTTCAACTGGCGCACGATGTCGTTGACGTCCTGCAGCATCATGGATTCAGTGACTTCCAGCTCCAGCAGCCCGGGCCGCAGGCCGACTGTGCGGATGGCGGTGTCCACCAGTTTGAACAGGGTGTCGGTCTGGAACAGCTTGGGCGAGATGTTGACGGCCACCGACTGGTCAGGATTGCCGGCCTGCCACTCGATGCACCGCCGGCATGCCTCTTCCAGGACCTGCTGCGTGAGGGGCACGATCAGCCCGGTTTCCTCGGCCAGCGGGATGAACTCATTCGGCGGAATCACGCCCAGACGAGGGTGGTTCCAGCGTACCAGCGCCTCGAAGCCAAACACCCGGTCGGTTTTGACGTTCCATTTGGGCTGGTATTCGATGAAGAACTGGTTGTCCCGCACACCGCGCTGCAGGTCCTTCTCGATCTCCATCTTGCGCACTTCCTTGACGCCCATCGCCTCGGTGTAGACGCAGTGCTGGTTCTTGCCCTGTTTCTTGGCGACGTACATGGCGGTGTCGGCGGCGCGCAGCAGGGCGGAGCTGTCCGCTGGGTCGATGCGCCCCAGGGCGATGCCGATGCTGCCGGTCACGTAGAGTTCGTTGCCCTCGATGTGGAAGGGCTGCTTGATCTGGTCGAGGATGCGCCCGGACAGCGTCTCCAGCTCGTCCAGGTCGCTGCGTTCGGCGATGAACAGAAACTCGTCGCCACCGATGCGGTAGGCCTGGGTGTGACTGTCCTGGAACGACTGCAGGGTTTTGCCGACGGCCTTGAGCAGCAGGTCGCCGATGTCATGACCCAGGGTGTCGTTGATGACCTTGAAGTGGTCCAGATCCAGGAACAGGAAGCCGGCATGGCGCTGGTTCTTCTGCCGGTTCAGGTAGCGGTTCATCTCATTGCGGTTGGACAGCCCGGTGATGCCGTCTTGGTAGGCCATGGTCTCCAGGAAATAGCGGTCGAAGAACATGGCCGCCCAGGAGATCAGGATGATGACGAAGACGGTGGCGATCACGCCGTAGAGCAGGAAGGGGTCGGTGTGGTCGCTGGCGCCGGTGACTGCGGGGGCGGCCATGTGGAATTCGGTCGCGCTCATGCCGGTGTAGTGCATGCCGCTGATGGCGATGCCCATCACCACGGCGGACAGCCATTTGGCCCAACTGGCGGCAGACTGGTTCTGGAAGCGCACAAACAAAAACAGCGCCGCATAGGATGCCGCCAGGGCGATGACGATGGAGACTACGACCAGGCCGGTGTCGTAGGTGAACGAGCCGTCCATGATCATCGCTTCCATGCCCAGGTAGTGCATGATGGACACGCCACTGCCCATGATGCCGCCGCCCAGTGCGATCCGGTAACGGGTGATCATCTCCGGCAGGGTGATGTAGAAGGCGATGAACGAGGCGATCACGCTGGCCGCCATGGAGATGGCCGTCATGGCCAGGTCGTAGCGCACGTCGGCATGCATGTGGAACGCCAGCATCCCCACGAAGTGCATCGACCAGATACCCGCCCCCATCACGATCGAGCCCGCCGCCAGCCAGAAGCACCGGCTCCGGCCGGAAGCATTGAAGATCTTCGAGGTAATACTCAGCGCAGAATACGAGGCGACAATGGCAATAACGACGGAGGTGGCGACCAGGTAAAGATTGTACGTTCCACTCATTGCGCTTCCGTTCCCTTCCGGATACTGCCGGGTATGTCTGGTGTCGTGTCGTCGTTCGGGATGGGTGTCAAATAATAACGTAACTTTATCACAGCGAGTTGATTGAATGTCAGGGTCAATCGATAGGATCTGTCACTTTCGGTCAAGACCCATAGCGGACACCCGCAGAAAGCGTAGACGCAGACGGTCGTCGGGTGAAGGTCGGGCGGATGCCCCGATGATCAGGAGTCGCGGGACGCGACCGGCGCGGCGTCCCGCCAGCCTTCTCCGGGTTCCACCCGCAAATCCCGGGCGCTCACCGGCTCGCCGCATTCGGAACAGACCGTGACGGGGTGCATGACGGCTCCGCACTGCTTGTGGATGTGCCTGATCGGGGCCCCCCGGTCGTCGGTCATATGCCGGTCTCCCCAATGGACCAGGGCCAGGATGACGGTATGCAGCTCGAGGCCCTTGTCGGTCAGGCGATACTCGTCGCGCGGCGGCCGTTCCTGGTAGCGCTGCTTGCGCAGGACACCGTGTTGAACGAGTTTCTTCAATCGATCGGTCAGCACGTGGCGGGTGATGCCCAGGCGCTTTTCAAACGTGTCGAAGCGGCGCACGCCCAGAAAGCAGTCCCGCAGGATCAGCAGCGTCCAGCGATCCCCGACCACCGACAGGGTTCGTGCCAGCGAGCACGGTTCTTGATCGAGTTCTTCCCAGCGCATAAAGCTTTGTCGTGTCCTTCCGTCATACGATTTGGAATGGTACGAGGATAGCTTGACAAGTTCCAAAACGGAACTGACTATACGGTGAGTTCCAAAAAAGAACGTACTCGCAAGAACAACAAGGCCCGGTCGGGCCGCGACAACACATACGACAAAAACGAGGTGTGGCATGGCCCAGCAGTCAGGATTGTCGGCGGAGAGCGTCGGCAGCGCGTCGTCCAGAGCCCGCGTGGCGGTGATCATCGGCGCGGGTGACGCGACCGGCGGTGCCATTGCCCGCCGTTTTGCCCGGGAAGGGCTGGCGGTGGTGGTCACGCGCCGCCATGAGGATGCCTTGATCCCCCTGGTGCAGAGTATCCGCGATGCGGGCGGTGTTGCCCACGGCATCGGCTGCGATGCGCGTGACGAGGGCGCCATGGTCGGCCTGTTCGATCGCATCGAGCGGGACATAGGCGACGTGGCCGTCGTGGTCTTCAACATCGGCGCCAATGTCCGACACCCGATCACGGAAACCACCGCCCGGGTCTACCGCAAGGTCTGGGAGATGGCAGCCTTCGCCGGTTTCCTGACCGGTCGGGAGGCGGCGCGGGTCATGGGGCCGCGCCAGCAGGGCACCCTGATTTTCACGGGGGCGACCGCGTCCCTGCGGGGCAGCGCCGGATTCGCCGCCTTCGCCGGCGCCAAGTTCGCCTTGCGCGCCCTGGCCCAGAGTCTGGCGCGGGAGCTGGGTCCCCAGGGCATTCACGTTGCCCATACGGTGATAGACGGTGCCATCGACACCGATTTCATCCGCGACAACTTTCCCGAACGCTATGCCCTCAAGGAGCAGGGCGGCATCCTCAACCCGGAACACATTGCCGAGCAGTACTGGCGCCTGCATTGCCAGCCACGGGACTGCTGGACCCACGAACTGGATTTACGGCCCTGGCTGGAAACGTTCTGACCGCTTGCCACCCAACCGACCGCGACCAACCCCTGACAGGAAGACCAGCATGAAACAGACCATCGATGTGTATTTCGACGTGGGCAGTCCGGCCAGCTACCTGGCCTGGACTCAACTGCCCGATCTCGCGGCGCGCCATGGGGCGCGGATCAACTGGCGGCCGATACTGCTGGGCGCGGTGTTCCAGGCCACCGGTAACCAGACGCCGGCGGCGATCCCGGCCAAGGGGCGATACATGAGCATGGACCTGCAGCGCTTTGCACAGGCCTATGGTGTGGATTTCCGGTTCAACCCGCATTTTCCGGTCAACACGCTGATGCTGATGCGGGGCGCTGTGGCGTACCTGGACAGCCCACGCCTGCAGGACTACCTGGGCGCCGTATTCCGGGCGCTTTGGGTGGACGGCCAGAATATGGGAGAACCGGATGTGGTGGCCGATGTCCTCGCCCGGGCCGGGTTCGATCCGCAGGAGGTTCTGGGAAAGGTGGAGCAGCCTGACATCAAGAAGGCGCTCAAGGACATCACGGCGCATGCCCTGGAACGCGGCGTCTTTGGCGCGCCCACGCTGTTCCTGGGAGACGCCATGTATTTCGGCCAGGATCGTCTCTGGCAGGTGGAGGAAGCCCTGGCGGACTCTGCACACTCAACCCCCAAGGAGCCATCGTGAATCAATCCACAAGCCTGCACACTTTCGACCAGTCCATTGCCCTGGAAGCCGACGGCGACAATGCCTGGCGCGGCCGGTTTCCGGCGGCCTACGCCAATATGGTCGGCCCCTACGGCGGCATCATTGCCGCCACGCTGCTGAACGCCGTGCTCCGGCATCCCGGGCGCCTGGGCGACCCCGTGGCCATGACGGTCAACTTCGCCGGTCCGATCGGCGAGGCGGATTTCGACGTATCGACCCGCATAGCCCGCACCAACCGCTCCACCCAGCACTGGATCCTGGAACTGAGCCAGGACGACCAGATCGCCGTGACCGCGACGGTGCTGACCGGCGTGCGGCGGGATTCCTGGGAGTCCGCCGACGTGTCCATGCCGGAGGTGCCGCCCGCCGGGTCGGTCGAGCCCCTGGACGCCCGCGGTTACCTGCGCTGGATCCAGAACTACGAACTGCGCATCGTGGACGGTGTGTTCGATCCCAGCGGCCGGACGCCGGCGCAGGAGAACGCCGTTACGCGGCTCTGGGTGCGCGATCATCCGGCCCGCCCACTGGATTTCCTGTCCCTGATGGCGGCCAGCGACTGCTTCTTCCCGCGGGTGTTCGTGCGCCGCCAGGAACGCATGCCCGCCGGCACCGTGTCGCTGACCACCTATTTCCACGCCGATGCGGCAACACTGGCCCGCCAGGGCGATCGCTCGCTGCTGGGCCAGGCCCGCGCCAATCGCTACAGCCGCAGCTACTTCGACCAGAGCGCCGAGCTGTGGAGCGCGGACGGCGAACTGCTGGCCACCAGTCACCAGATCGTCTACTTCAAGGGGTAAATCGGCGTTTGGGGAGCCGGGAGGGGAACCCGGATGCTGGCCGCGGATCGAAGCTTTCAGGACAGGGTTGAACAGTCAGGATCGGATCATGGCTGAATGGGTAATCACCCGACGCGGCGGCCGCTTGCTGCTGGTTGCCGTGATTCTGCTGGCGGGCTGCCAGGCGACGGGGCCGAAGCCGTTCAATGGCGCCCGTGGCTATATCGTGTCCGACGCGGGCGACCATTGGCAGGTCAGCTATACCGATGCGGCCGAACGGCGCTGGTCGGAACTGGAAAGCAGGGCCCTGGCCGCCTGTGCCAGCCATACCGGGCGCTCCATGGATACCCTGCGACTGGTGGCGGTGCAGCGGGACAGCTACGTCGACGCGGTGCCGGTGGACGTGTCCTATCCCGCCGGCGTGCTGGACACGCCGATGTCCAACAGTGCCAACGGCGCAGTGGGAGCGGATACGCCGCTGGTGTACTACCAGAACACGACGGTCAGCCGTACCCTGATCCTGCGCCGGGTGAGCGCCCGCTGTCAGCCGGCCTGAACCGGGGCGTCCGCCAATACTTTGCGCAGGAAGTCCCGGGTGCGCGGGTCCTGCGGGTTGGAGAACAGCTCCGAGGGCGGCCCCTGCTCGACGATGCGCCCACCGTCGATGAAGATCACCCGATCCGCCACATCCCGGGCGAAGGCCATCTCGTGGGTGACCACGATCATGGTCTGGCGCTCCTGGGCCAGTTGCTTCATCAGCCCCAGCACTTCATCCACCCACTCCGGGTCCAGCGAGGAGGTCGGCTCGTCGAACAGGATCACCTCGGCGCCGGTAGCCATGGCGCGGCCGATGCCGACGCGCTGCTGCTGGCCGCCGGACAGCGAGGCCGGGTAGGCCTTAGCCTTTTCCGCCAGACCAATACGGCTGAGGATCTGGCGGGCCTTGTCGCGCGCCTTGGCCTTGGGCCAGCGATCCACCACGATCAGCCGTTCGGCGATGTTGTCCTCGGCGTTCTTGTTGGCGAACAGGGCGTAATTCTGGAACACGAACGCAGTGCGCCGGCGCAGTTCCAGAATCTCGCTTTTGCTCGCCTGGCAGGCGTCCACGGTCAGGTCGCCGACGCTGATCTGCCCCGCCGACGGTTGTTCCAGGAAATTGATGCAGCGCAGCAGCGTGGATTTGCCGGTGCCCGACGGGCCGATCACCACCACGATCTCGCCCTGGGCGATGTCCAGGTCGATGCCGTCGAGTACCGTTTGGTTGCCGTACTGCTTGCGCAGTCCCTTGAGCTTGATCATCGGCTGTAGGCCCTGTTGAGTCGGTTTTCCAGATAGCGTTGCAGCCACGCCAGCAGCTCGACGACGATCCAGTAGATCACCGCCACCACCAGGAACGCCTCGAAGTAGAGGAAGCTGCCGGCGGCTTCCTTCTGGGTGGCGCCCATCAGCTCGGTGACCCCCAGGGTGAAGGCCAGGGACGAGGCCTTGATCATGTCGATGAAGTAGTTCATCAGCGTGGGCACCGCGATACGGGTGGCCTGGGGCAGGATGATGCGGCGCATCAGCTGGACGTTGGTCATGCCAATGGACAGCCCGGCTTCCGTCTGGCTGCGGTCGACGCTGCCGATGGCGGCGCGGATGGATTCCGCCATATAGGCCGAGAAGTGCATGGTCAGGCCCATAATGGTGGCGGTAACGCCGTCGATGGCGGTCAGCGAGCTGAACAGCTGCGGCAGGCCGTAGTAGAACAGGAACAGCTGAACCAGCAGCGGCGTGCCTCGAAAGAAGGAGATGAACAGCATGGTGATGCGGTTGAGCACCGGCACCCGCAGCACCCGGATCACCGCCAGCAGGCAGGACAGCAGCAGCGCCACCGCCATGCCGGCGGTGGCCATCTGCAGCGTGAGGGGCAGATACCGGAGCAGGATGGGCACCAGCTCCAGCATGTAGTTGAAGTCGAGGACGTTCATTCAGGCGATCCCGGATCAGGGCGAGGTGATGTCCGTCCCGAACCAGGATTCGGAAATGGCTTTGAGGGTGCCGTTATCGCGCAGCGTCTCGATGGCCTGGTTCACCTCGTCACGCAGGGTGCGGCCCTCTTCAGTGTCGCGGAACGGGTAGGCGTTGGAAATGCTGGAGATGGTCGGGCCGGCCAGTTGCAGCGGCAGCGGCTTGTCCTTGATGATCTGGCTGGCGCTGATCCGGTCCATGACGAAGGCGTCCACCCGGCCCAGGGCGGTGTCCTGTTCCAGGTTGCTGTCGTAGGTGCGGATGTCGATCTCGTCGGCGTAGGGCAGTTCGCGCAGCAGGTCCTCGTAGTTGGACCCCAGGTTCACCGCCACGGTCTTGCCCTTGAGATCTTCCACGCCCTGAATGCTGTCGTTGCCTTCCTTGACCACCACCTGGGCGCCGTCGTAGACGTACGGCTGGGTGAACAGATACTTCTGCTGGCGCTCGTCGGTGATGGTGATCTGGTTCGCCACGGTATCGATGCGGCCGGACTCCAGCATCCCGAACAGGCCCGAGAAGGCGGCGGTGCGGTAAACCACCTCGCGGCCCAGTTCCTGGCCGATGGCGTTCATCACGTCCACTTCAAAGCCCTGGAGCTTGTCTTTCTCCACGAAAGTGAACGGGAAATACTGGCCGGACATGCCCACGCGCAGGGGCTCCTTGTCCTGGGCCAGGGTAAGAGGGCTGATCGCCAGCGAGGCGGCGGCGATGATGCTCAGCAGCAGGGTTTTCATGTTCATCTCCCGATGGAAGGGCGCGTGCCGCAGGGTGGTAACGGCGCTCGCAGTGAGTCATGGGTACTCTGGAACGAACACTTACAGTGCCTTGAACCAGAATTGCATGGGCTTGTCGGTTCGCCCGCTGTCCCCTATATCCGTCCAGGCGTAGCGGGTTTCAAGGCCGGGAATGGACTGATAGCCACGATGACGCCAGAAAGTGTCCAGCGGTTGGTAATCCGCCGGCCGGGCCGGGTGGTCGTCGGACCGCACGACGGCGCAGAAAACCGCGTGGTCGAACCCCGCCTCCCGGGCATGGCGCTCGCGCTCGTCAAAAAACGCCACGCCGATGCCCTGGCCCCGGTACGGCGCCAGCAGTACCGACTCGCCATAGTAGAAGATAGCATCCGTATCCCAGCCGGCCTCGGCGAACGGTTGGCGGAAGGCGGCGTCTTCGTCCCGCATGGGAATGCCGGTCGAGGCGCCGACAATGCGGTCACCGTCCCGGGCCAGGATGCACAGGGCGTCGGGGGAGCGGGCATAGGTGCGCAGATAGTCGCGTTCGTACGCCGCGCTGCCGTCGTAGAGGTAAGGGAAGTCGCGAAACACGGTCATGCGCAGGTCGGCCAGCGCATCCAGGTGATTGAGCAGGGCCTGACCCCGCAATGTCTGCATGGCGAGGGACATGATGTGCCTGTTCGATGTTGGCAAGGAGAAAACTCACAGCGCCGAGTGCAGCCGGCGGTCACTGTACTCGAGCAGGGCCTCGATCGGCACCGGCTTGCTGAACAGGTACCCCTGCAGCAGGTTGCAGCCCTGCACGGTCAGCCACTGGCGCTGCTCTTCCGTCTCGACGCCTTCGCCCACCACCTGCATGCCCAGCCCGCGGGCCAGGCCCAGGATCGACAGGGTGATGGCGCAATCGTCGGCATCGTCGGGAATGTCGCGGATAAAGGAACGGTCGATCTTGAGTCGCGAGAACGGCAGGTGCTTGAGCCGCGACAGGGAGGAATAGCCTGTGCCGAAGTCGTCGATGGACAGGTTGCAACCCAGTGCCACCAGCTCGTTAAGGGTGCCCTGCATACTCTTGGAGTCGCCCTTGATGGCGTCCTCGGTGACTTCGAACTGCAGTTGATGGCCGTTGATGCCGTATTCGTCGAGCATCCCGGCGACGACCCGGGGCAGGCGGTCGTCCATGATCTGTTCCGCCGCCAGGTTGATGGCGGTGGTGGGAAGATCGTGACCGCGCCGGGCCGCTTCCTGATGGTCCAGGCATACCCGGCGCAGCACCGACTCGCCCAGCTCCTGCATCAGGCCGGCATTGCGTGCGACGTCGAGGAACTCGATGGGCGACATCCAGCCGTGCTGGGGATGGTTCCAGCGCACCAGCGCTTCGGTGGCGACCATGGCCTGACTGCCGGCCTCGATGATGGGCTGGTAGAACACGTCCAGCGTGTGCTGACTGATGGCCTGACGCAGCTCGCTTTCCAGGGCGAAGCGGGAGCGGGCGGTGGAGTGGAGATCGGAGTGAAACGTCTGCATCCGTGCCCGTCCGCTTTCCTTGGCGTGGTACATGGCCGCCTCGCCGGAGCGCAGCAGGGCTTCGGTATCCAGGCCGTCCCTGGGGTACTGGCACACGCCGATGCTGGCGGTCATGCGCAGCGTGCGGTCGTCGATAACGATTGGGTCGCTGACGGCGTGCTGGATCTGCTGTACCAGGTGATCCAGCTTGAGGTCGGCGTTGCCCTGGTGGCGGATCAGCATGGCGAACTCGTCACCGCCGATGCGGGCCAGCTTGTCCCGGCCTTCCAGGTACAGGTTGCGCAGCCGGTTGGCGATTTCGGCGATGACCCGGTTGCCGCCCGCCGCGCCCATGCCGTCGTTGATGGCTTTCAGCCGGTCCAGGTCGATCCACAGCAGTGTAAAGCCCTCATCCTGACGCCGGCTCATCTTCTGAATCAGGGTGTGGATGCGCTCGCGGCAGGATTGCAGGTTGGGCAGTCCGGTCAGGCTGTCGTAGTGGGTGACGTAGTCCAGCTGCTTCTGCGAACGGATCCAGGCCTCGTGGGTGTTGATCAGGCTGACCGTGTCGGCGATGGCGGTGGCGAAGGAAATCTCCGGCAGGGTCCAGGTGCGGGGTGTTTCCGCCTCCAGGCAGATGACGCCGCTGAGCCGGCCGCCGTCGAAAATGGGGGCGTCCAGCAGTGAGTGAATGCCCAGTGGTTTGAAGTATTTTTCGTTGAAGTCGCGGGTACGATAGTCGTCGCGGGCATTGCCGGCGTCGATCACCCGGGCGGTGCGCAGGGCCCGGAAATAGTCGGGGTTATCGCCCGCCGTCAGCACGATCGGGTGGTAATCGTGCCCCTGGCCCAGGCGGAACAGCACCTCGCTATCGATGCGGTTGTCTTCCGGGTTCATCTTCCAGAAGCTCACCCGCTCCACCTGCAGGAGCTGCCCCGCCAGCTCGCTCAGGGCGGCCAGTTTCCTGCTGCGGTTGTCATTGATAAAGTCGGATCGATGACTCAGCCTCAGCAGGGCTTCGTGAAAGTCTATGAACGTCTTGTTTTGCGACATGGGGCGGACACCATCGGCCAAAGCGCCTGGGCGAAACCGAATTCTGTCGGTTTGACACCGGACAACGGTTCGGAACTTGCGCAATCGTCTTCCCTATAATGGCAACGTGCCCCGGGTCTGTCCAACGCGGGCCCGGGCCGATGTGTCGACGCCGTTGTCACCCGTCATCCGATCCGCAGGAGGATTCCATGAGCTGGCAGCAACACACCATCACACTGAATCCCCGGCCCCGGGGCTTCCACCTGATTACGCGGGACATCCTCGAACAGATCCCTGAACTGGCCGATTACCGGGTTGGCCTGCTGCACCTGTTTATCCAGCATACCTCCGCGTCCCTGGCGCTCAACGAGAATGCCGATCCCGATGTGCGAGGCGACCTCGAACGCCATTTCAATGTCATGGTGCCGGAGAACGCGCCGCACTATGAGCACGTGATGGAAGGGCCGGATGACATGCCGGCGCACATCAAGAGCGTGCTGATCGGGCCCACGCTTTCATTGCCGGTGCGTGATGGTCGCCTGGCGTTGGGAACCTGGCAGGGGATCTACCTGTGCGAGCATCGCGACAGCGGCGGTGCGCGGCGGGTTGTGGCGACGCTTCAGGGCGAGCGGGCGTAAGCTTCCGGGTCCGGGAAGACCCGATTTTGCGTTCGTTTGACGTTCCTGTTGTCCGCTGGAACAGTTTATTACAAAATTAATCCGAAAAGACGAAGCGGCTGTTACATACTGATTGCACAACCAAAACAAACGGCACCACCACAACAATCAGAACGGTCAGTCGCCTATGCTCCGTTGGCTCCTGTTCATTGTCTTCCTCTCCGGTCTGACCGGCCCGGCCTCAATGCTGCGGGCCGACCCGCTGGTGTTGACGCCATTTGGTGACCAGATCGGATTGTCCCCGCACGTATCGTACCTGGCGGAGGGCGATGAGGAACGCAGCCTGCAAGCGATCATGACGCTGCCGGACCGCGACTGGACCGCCAATACCGAAGACGACGTCAATCTGGGGTATCGTGATCACGCCTACTGGTTTCGTCTGACCCTGGAGAACCCGCAGCTGGTCGCGTTGCACAAGATCCTTGAAATTGCCTATCCGGTGCTGGATTCGGTGGAGATCTACCGGATCGATGACGGCGCCGTGGGGCAGTCCTGGACGCTGGGCGACAAGCAGCCGTTCAATGCCCGCCCGATTCGCCACTGCAACTTCCTGGTGCCCCTCGACCTGCCGCCCCAGAGCGAAACCCGCCTGTACCTGAGGGTGGAGACCGCCAGTTCGGTGCAGTTGCCCATGACGCTCTGGTCACGGGACGCGTTCTTTGTCGCCGAGCAGCCGCACCTGCTGCTGGAAGGCCTCTATTACGGCGTCGTGCTGGTGATGATCCTGTACAACCTGTTCGTCTTCGTGGTGGTCCGCGAACGCAGTTTCCTCTACTACGTCGGCTACATCAGCGCCATGCCGCTGTTCCTGGCCAGCCTGCACGGCGTGGCCTTCCAGTACCTGTGGCCAGAATCCACCTGGTGGAACGATCACGCCATCCTGTTCTTCCTCAACCTGACGGTGTTCTTCGGCGGAATCTTCGCCATGCGCTTCCTGACCGTTCTGCCGCACACCCATCCGAAACTGGCCTGGACCACGGTGACCGTCGTCATTGCCTCCGGCGTGTTCGCACTGGTGTCGCTGGCCGTCCCTTACAGGCTGATGATCCTGCCGTCCATCGTACTGGCCGCGTCCGGCTGCGCGGGGATGGTGCTGCTGGGCAGCATCCGTTGGTATGAAAAGGACCCCGCCGCCCGTTATTTCGGCATCGCCTGGTTCTTCATGCTGTTTGGAGGCGTAGTGCTGGCGCTCAACAAGTTCACCCTGCTGCCACAGAACCTGTTCACAGAGAACGCCACCCAGGTGGGCTCGGGGCTGGGTGTCATCCTGCTGTCGATTGCCCTGGCGGACCGGATCAACAAGGAAAAGAAGCGCGCCTTCGACGCCCAGGAGCGGCTTTACCATGAGGAGCGCAAGGTGCGTCTGGCCCAGGAGAAGAGCCTGGCGGTGCAGCAGGAGGCCAACGCCCTGCTGGAGCAGCGGGTGCAGGAGCGCACCCAGGATCTGGAAGACCTCAACCGCCGTTTGCAGGAACTGAGCGAGACCGACAACCTGACCGGTCTCAAGAACCGGGGCTTCTTCGATCGCAGCTTCCGTTCCGCCTGCGTGCGGGCGTATCGATTCGGCCAGCCGCTGGCGTTGCTGGTGATCGACATCGACCACTTCAAACGCTTCAACGACAGGTACGGCCACCTGGTGGGAGACGATTGCCTGCAGATGGTGGCCCAGTGCATCCGCCGGTTCGTGACCCGGCCGGAGGATCTGGCCGCCCGCTACGGCGGTGAGGAGTTCGTGGTCCTGTTGCCGGAAACCCCCGCCAACGGTGCCGAGCAGGTGGCGGAGCGCATCCGCGAAGCGATCGCCGGCACTGATTTCCGCATTTCCAATGAAGTACTCAACGTGACGGTTAGCATCGGGCTGTGCTGTGTGGTGCCGGAGCACGTCGAGGCCACCAAACTTATCTTCCACGCCGCCGATGAGGCGCTCTACGACGCCAAGGGCCGGGGCCGGAACCGGGTGACCATCTGCGACTCGCGCTTCAGCACACCGGTTCATAGCCTGTGACCACGCACCTTACATGGCGGTTTGCTGCAACCCGTTCCAGCGGGCCCGGAGGGCCTTGGAGAAACGCCGGTCGCCGGCCTTTTCGGTGCTCAGCAACAGCATGAAGTAGCTGCCATCGTTGCGGATCACCTGGATCGCGGTGGGGTTGGTGAAGTCGCCGGGCGTGACCCGCAGGTCCGCGATATCGCTGTAGCGGGCGGTCTCCATGTGAAAGCGCGCGTTCGTGTCCGACCAGTAGGAGAACACGCCCCGGTCGGTCAGACCGTTGCCGTCCTCGGTGTAGTCGAACACCCCCTGGGAATAGAACTGCAGCAGCGTCTCGTCCGGCGCCAGGAGCTTGTGGCGGTCCAGGAACAGGCGCGTCTTCGCGGGCAGGTCGCTGCCGGCCATCACGTGATTGGGCGGGAGCAGGTACGTGGCGGTGCCGACGTCGTAACTGAACAGGGCTATGAAGAACAGCGCCAGGATGCCGTGGCGCGGGCGCCAGCGGGAATTGAAGCGGAACCGCTCGGTATCGCCTTCAATCCGGTTGAAGTGGCGCTGCAGCGGCAGCAGGCACAGGATCGACAGGGCCAGCCCGGCGTAGGAAACCAGGATGTTGTCCCGGGCCAGCAGGGCGTTGAAGATGAAATAGCCCAGGGCCAGCAGCACGATGGCGGCGCGTCCCAGGGTCAGGGCGGGCTGCTCTTCATGGTCCTTGCGGGCGTCGGCGTAGAGCCCGTAAAGGGTGAAACCGAGAAAGAATCCCCGCGCCCAGGCCCACAGGCTGCGGCCGTCCCGCTCCCGGATATAGGCCCAGTTGCGGTAGGCCCAGAAGATCGAGTAGCAGCCCAGGGAGAGCAGGTTCAGCACCACGAACTTGGCGGTTGAGACCGGATAGTAGCGGCCTTGCGGAACGGCTTTTTCCCGGCCCCGGTCGATCACGTAATCCACGATGCCCGCCACAATCAACAGCAGCACCAGCGATACGCCGACGATCCAGGGGGCCATCGACGACGGGGGTGCCTCGTCCATCTGCTCCAGGCCGTAATAGCGCAGGCTGTTGACCCGTTTGAGGTCATCCAGGTAGGTCGTCATGTCGTTCGCCGGCACGTATCCGGCGTGGGAGTCCAGCCGATGACTGACTGTCAGGTGCCCGTCGACAAAGGTGACGTCGCGCCGGAAATCGAAATAGGCGTTGCGAACCTGTTCGTGCTCCTCCGACAGGTTCCAGTCGCCGTTCAGGTCCACGGTCAGGGCCTGCTGCAGCTGGATCGGATGGTACAGCGCGTAGGGTGATTCGCGCCGTTGCACTTCCGGCGCGTAGAGGAAGTCGCTGACCAGGTCGCCGTCCAGCCAGGCGGTGCGGCTGCCGGCTTCGGCGTCGTCCTGCCAGATGTTGGGGACGCGATAATGCTCCTCGATCACCACCCGGTTGTGCTCGGGATCGTCGCGGAAGGTGGTGGGCGCGATGCGCTCCAGACCCGGATAGAGGTTGGCGTAGTAGTTCAGGTAATCCTCGTGGAACTGCTTGCCGGAGCGGGCCACCCGTCCGCGCATGTAGCTCGCTTCACTGCCGCCCATTTCCGTAACGATGGTCAGTTCCGCCGGGGTATCGGCGTCCTCCGGGAGCACCAGGTGCTGGGTGACGTGCTGGCGCGGCATGGCCGTGGGCGGAATCTCCGGTTCGATCACCTGGGGCCGCCCCGGGCCGTCGCCCAGGATCAGGCCGGCACCGTAGTGCGCCGGTGTGCGATAGGGCAGGGCACCGCGCTGGTGGGTGTGGGTGCCGTCCAGCCAGAAGACCTGGTCGCCCAGTTGCGCCCGGGTGATGACGTGGTCGAACACCAGCGGCGTGGGCGGCTCGTCCGCAACGGTTTGCCGCAGGCCGGTGTCCACCAGGACCGCGTTGGCCTTGATGTCGAGCAACCGGAGCAGGGTGTTGAGCAGGACCGTCTTGTCCTTGCAGTCGCCAAAGCGGCGCTGGAGCGTTACGGCCGGTGGCGTGGGGCGATGCGAGCCTTCGCCCAGTTCGATACCGACGTAGCGGATCTCCTGCTGCACAAAAGCGAGGGCCGCCTCCAGTCGGGCTTCATCGGAGGCGTGCGCGTCGCGGATCTGCTCCGCCAGGGCCTCTACCGCGGCGCCGGGGTCGTCGGGCGTCCGGAACAGGTCGGTGGCCCAGGCGTGCACGGCCGGCCAGTCGGCGAACTGGCTCAGGGTCAGTACAGTCCGTGACGAATACCAGGCCGGCGCCTCGCTGTCGCTGGTGCGCGCCGGCACGTTGTCCTGTTGGTAGCGGTACTCGATGGTTCCGCCCTGGCGCTGTTCGTCCAGCACTGCGCGCTTCGGCCGGGCTTCGAGGGTCAGCGGGGCGTCGGCTGGCGTCAGGATGCGCAGCGACTGGCGCGCCAGCGGCACGCTCCACTGCAGCGGGTAGAAAGAGGAAAAATGGCCGCCGAAAACCGGGTTGTCGCCGATGATCGAGTAGCTGTACTCCACGGTATCGCCCACCCGCAGGTCGTCCAGCACGGTATGCACGGTCAGGGTGCCGTTGTACATCTGCCGTTCCAGGTCCGACTCGCGCTGGTACACCTCGAAGCGGGCGTCGGCCAGCCGGTCGAGCACCTGGCCCTGACGGTGGATGCGGATGCGATGGATGACGATGGACTCGTAGTCCGGATCGTAGGTCATCGACAGGGAGCTGTTGTCCTGCAGGCCCTCGGCGTTGCGGATGTGGTTGGCGATGTGAGTGAACTGCTGCGGCTGGGCCCCGGTCAGGTTGACCTGCTCATCAAACAGCAGCACGTCCGTGCTCCCGGATTCCGCCTCACCGTCCGGTTCACTGGCGGGAATGGCAACGGGCTCCACCCAGTCCGGCGCCGGGCCTGTGGGGACCTGGGCGCTCCAGGCCGGCACGGCGGTGATTAGCAGCAGACAGAACAGAACGCGGACAACAATCGGAAGGCCGGCATACGGCAACGCGGGGCGGGGTCTCATTCCTTGATAACCTATGTTCAACAGCGGGACTGGCAGGCCGGTAAAACCGGCCGATGCCAACGACATGCCCGGAAAGGCACGGGTTGATCTTAGCACGCGATGACGGTCGCAGCGCTGCCGATCCGCGCCGGTGTGATGCGGTTACGATTTGGACGCGGCCAGTCGCTGGATCGCTGGCCAGTCGCCGGCCGCTTCCAGCTCAAAGGCCAGTTCCAGCAAGTCCCGTTCCCGGCCATGCCGGGCGGACAGGTGCACGCCGATGGGCAGGTGATCCGGGCCCAATCCACCCGGCAGACTGATGGCCGGAGCACCGCTGGCGTTGGCCAGGGGCGTGAAGCTGACGTAGTGCCGCAGGCGTTCGAACAGAGTATCGAAATCCTGCTCCGGGCTCAGGTAACCCAGGCGCGGCGTGGTGTGCCCCAGGGTCGGCGACAGCACCGCGTCGACACCGAGCCGCTGCAGACCTTCCCTGTATTCCGTTTCACTACGCCGGAGTCGCCACAGGGTGCCGGGTAACCGATGAGCGCTGCGGGCAAAGCGTCGGGACAGGCCGCGTGTGAGGTTGTCGACCTGCTCTGGGTCAAAGCCGGGTCCCAGCAGACCTTTGCCAGCGCGCGCCACCATGAACGCCAGGAACGCCCAATAATGGGCGAAATCCTCGGCAAAGCGCGGCGTCACCGGCACACGCATCGGCTGGATGCGATGACCCGCCGCCTCCAGTTGCTGCGCCACCCGCTCCACGGCCTCGCGGGTGACCGCATCGGTCGGGTGGCCGGTCACGGAATCCAGCACCAGTCCGATGGTCAGACGCCGTCGACCCGGACCCAGCACCTCGCCCACCGCCGGCAGGCGTGGGTTGGCGAAGTAGCGTTCCGCCTCGGCCAGGAAACCGGCCGTATCCCGTACGCTGCGGGTGACCACACCTTCGCCGATCAGGTTGACCGGCAGGGTCTTGGCCGGAACGCCGTCCACCATGCGCCCGCGGGTGGGCTTGAGGCCGACCAGACCGCAGCAGGCCGCCGGAATCCGGATCGAGCCGCCGCCGTCGTTGGCGTGGGCGATGGGCACCACTCCGGCCGCCACCAGCGCTGCCGCGCCACCGGAGGACGCGCCGCAGGAGTAGGCGGGGTTCCACGGGTTACGGGTCGCCGGGGCGTGGACCGGCTCGGTGCTGGCGTTGAAGCCGAACTCCGGCAGGCTGCTCTTGCCCAGGTTGACCATCCCCTGGGCCAGCAACTGGCGGGCGAAGGCGTGGTTGTGACGGGCCGGCCGGGGGGATACGGCGCGGGAGCCATGTCCGGTGGGCAGTCCGGCCACATCGGTGTTGTCCTTGATCAGCGTCGGCACGCCGGCAAAGCGGCCGTGTACCGACTGTGATGCCTGTTGCAGGGCGCGCCCGAAATCCGCTGTGGCGATGGCGTGCAACAGGGGCTCGGCGGCCCTGGCCCGTTCAATGGCGGCGGCGACGGCTTCCCGGGCGCTGATCTCGCCGCGGCGGATGCGCCGGGCCAGACCGGTGGCGTCGAGTTCGCCCAGGGCATCGTCGCCAAAAGCGGAGACCGGTGAAGGACACTGCTGTACGGTCATGGACGGTCCTGCTGGTATTATTGGTGTGGTCTTTTACTCTATCGGAACCCGGGGCGTGCCTGAATGTCATTACGGGCTGGCGACGATCGAGCGAAGCCGCGTCGCGGTTTCCCAATGCGGCAATAACCGTTAGGCTCTGTTGCCCCTTAACAGACCGCTTGCAAAACGGAGACTTCGAACAGGCATGGAATCAGTTGAACCGCTGGTCAGGCATTTCCTCGGCATCTATTTCCTGATGATCGGCCTGCATTACACCAGCCGCAGTCTGGGCCTGTTCGAGCGCATGCGCTTTTCCCACATCCACTATGGCAAACGGGGCAGCGGCACCTGGTGGCACCGCCACACGTTTAATGTCTTCCGCGCCAGCATCCTGGCAATTTGCCTGATCCGGATCGTCTTCGACATCGATCCCTGGCTGGGAGTGCTGCCGTGGCTGTATCAGCCGGCGGTGCTGCTGACCGGCGCGCTGTTGCTGCTGGCGTCCTTCTCGTTGGTGGATTACGTGCAGGCCTACATGCACCAGGACTGGCGTTCCGGCATTGACGAAACCCACCACGGCCACCTGATCACCAGCGGCCCGTTCCGGCGCTCGCGTAACCCGCTGTTCATGGCGATCATGCTGGGCCAGTTGGGCTTCTTCCTGGCGTTGCCCAGCGTCTTCTCGCTGATCTGCCTGGTGATCGGCGTCGTCGTCCTGATGCGTCAGGCCCGGTCTGAAGAGCGCACGCTGGTCCGGCTTTACGGTGACGCCTACCAGGAATACCTCGCCCGGGTGCCGCGCTGGTTATGACGCCGCGCCGCATCATTTTCAGCCGCAAGGGGTTCGATTCCAGTTCCGGCGGCTGCCCCAGCCCGATCCTGCCGGATGGCCGACTGCTGTCGCTGCCGATCCCCGACAGCCGCTCCCGGGTCACCTTCGGCGATATCGACCATCATGGCATCCGCCTGGGCGATCCGGTCGCCCAGTTGACCCGCCACAAGCTCAATGCCGGCAGCGGCGCGCACATCGACCCGGACCTCAACGCCCGGGCCCTGCCGCGCCAACCCGGCTGGCGTGGGCTCTTCGGCCAGAGCGGCGCGGCCCAGGGGCATCTGAAGAACCAGGGCATTGCCCCGGGGGATCTGTTCGTTTTCTTCGGCCTGTTCCGTCCGGCGCTCGTCACCGACGACGGCTGGCGATTCGACCCCGCCGAACCGGCCCGCCACGTCATCTGGGGCTGGTTGCAGATCGGCGAGATCGCCGCCGTGGATGAGGCGTCGCCAGCCGTGCGCGCCTGGGCGGATTACCATCCCCATTTCCGCTGGCAGGGAGACGCCAGCAACACGCTCTACCTGGCGGCGGACCATCTCGACCTGGGCGAGGCTGAGCCGGAGTTGCCTGGCGCGGGCTGGTTCGAGCGTCACCGGGCGTCGTTGCAGCTCACCGATCGTCGTGCGACGCGCCCCGGTATCTGGGCCTTGCCGCGCTGGTTCCATCCGCGCGACGGCAAGGTGCCGCTGACCTACCACAGCCGGGCGGACCGTTGGCAGCGGGAGACGCATCGGGTCGTCCTGCAGGCGGTGGCGCGCGGACAGGAGTTTGTGCTGGACACGACGGATTACCCGGAAGCCCTGCCGTGGGTGCGATGCATTATCCGCTCCAACGCCGGGGCTGATTGCGGGTGATGCTTCGGGAACTACCTATTCGTTTGCGCCCGTGACTTAATTAGCTTGCCTAAATGAACCCATCTGCTGAAACGACATACCGGCTCCAGCCCGCCCAGGTCCGGTCCGAATTCCTGCGCCTGTTGCCCATCTCCCTGTTCGTGGTGGCGTTCGGCGCCGCCTTCGGCCTGGCGGCCGTGCAGAAAGGCATCGTGCCGCTGGAAGCCACGCTGATGAGCGTGCTGGTGTTCGCCGGTGCCTCACAGTTTGCCGCGCTCGAACTCTGGGGCGACCAGGTGGCCCTGTTGCCGTTGATGGCCATCACGTTCGCCATCAACTCCCGCCATATCCTGATGGGCGCCTCGCTTTATCCCATGCTGCGCCAGATGCGCACGCCCCAGCGCTACGGCATCCTGCTGGTGCTGTCCGACGCCAACTGGGCGATCGCCGCCCAGGACTACCAGAACGGCCGGCGCAACCTGGAGGTGATTCTCGGAGGCGGTGCGGCGCTTTGGGTGGCCTGGCTGATCGGCACGTTGCTGGGCGTCTACTTTGGCGGCCTGTTGCAGGATCCCAAGAGCCTGGGTCTGGACATGGTGCTGGGCTGTTTCCTGCTGGCCATGGCGCTGGGCGGCCGCAAGAACCCGCGGGTGCTGGTGGCCTGGGCCGTCGCGGCCGGCGCGGCGATGGCTGCCTACTGGTGGCTGCCGCCGCACACCCACGTGGTGGTGGGCGCGCTGGCCGGCGGTGTGGTGGGTTTCTTCTGGCTGGAGCGCACGTCCGATGAGCATTGAGACCACCGAACTGGGCGTACTGGTCATCATCGCCGTCATGGCGCTGGTGACCCTGGCTACCCGCTGGGGCGGGCCTTTCCTCATGTCCTACGTGCGCATCAACCCGCGCATCGAGAGTTTCATCAACACCATGGCCAGCTCGGTGCTGATCGCCATACTCACGCCGATGGCCATCACCGGCGACCTGGGCGCACGCCTGGCATTGGGTACGACCGCGGCGATGATGCTGATCCTGCACAAGCCGTTGCCGGCCATTGCCGCCGGTGTCGCGGCGGCTGCGGGGGCACGTTACTTTTTCTGAGCCTTCCCTGGGTAACATGAGTCGCCAAACCGCGCGCCGGCGCGAGACTCGTGTTACCTGTCCGCTGGTCGGCCCCTGCTAGGATAGCCGGATCGCACTGCTCGCGCCGGACGTTCCATGGATGACGATGGCAAAACCGCACGCCTGATCCCGCCCCTGACCCTCATCGCGCTTCTGGGCATCGCCGGCTTCGCGGTGCCCGCGAGGCCGTTGCATACCGCAGCCGGGCAGGTTGCGGCCCCCTGGCCACATGAGACCAGCCCGACCATCGACGGCGCCGCCCTCGATCGTCTGATGGCGCGCCTACCGCTGGATTCGCAGGGGCAGCTGATTCGCGATGCCCGCACTGTGGAAGCATTGGGAGCCGCTGCCGACGGCTTCGGTGAGTCCATCGACGACAAGGCGGCCCGGCGCCTGCGTTTCCTGCTGAGCAAGGGGCTGCCCGGGCCGGCGGGCGACCAGGCCGGGGATTTACTGCTTCGTTACAACACCTATCGCCTGGCCCTCGGGGAAAGGGCGTCCCCCGTTTCCCAGGCTGAACGCGAGCGTTTGCAGCGGCGCGTGTTCGGCGTATCCGACGCGGAGGCACTGTTCCGGCAGCACAACGCCATGATGAAGGCCTTGGCTGGCGAGCCCGCACCATGATCGGGCGCCGCTCGGCGGGCATCCGCGACTGTCTGCTGGCGGCCCTCTCCGGACTGCTTCTGGCCTTGCCCTATGTCGATCGGGAGCTGTTCCTGCTGGGCTGGATCGGCTTCGTGCCGCTGCTTTGGACGTTGCACGACAAGCGCCCGGCGCAGGCGTATCGGCTGGGGCTGGTGTGCGGCCTGGTGCTCTACGGGGGCGGCGCCTGGTGGATCGTTGAATTCCTGCTGCGGCTTTGGTCGCCGGGACTGCCTCTAACGGTATTTTTGTCCGTCCTGTTCTGGCTCTACAGTGCCCAACTGATCGCTCTGCTGATGCTGGCTTTCCAGTGGCTTCGCCTGCGCACGGGCTGGTCCGCGTTGCTGCTGTTCCCGCCCCTGGTGGCGTTGTTCTTCGGCTATTTCCCGATGCTGTTCCAGGCCCAGTTGGGGGAAAGCCAGAGCGCCTTTCTCGTGGCGCTGCAGGGGACCTCGGTGGTGGGCGTCAGCGGCCTGGACACCATGATGGCGCTGGTCAGCGTGTTGATCCTGCGCTGGCTGACCGGGCCCCGGGCGCCCTGGCACGATTCAGTCAGCATGATCGCGACGCTGCTGCCCATGGTCTGGCTGGTGTGGGGCGCCGTCAGTCTCGGGCACTGGGATGAGCGGGTGGCGGAGTCGCCGACCGAAAGGGTAGGCGTCGTCCAGACAAACACCGGGCTGAACAGCGCCCGTCAGGCACCGGGCTATACCGCAAGCTATCCCCGGGCCATGGCCCTTTCAGCCGCGTTGGCACGGGCCGGCGCTGATCTGGTGGTCTGGCCCGAAGCCCGCGACAACCGCTATTTTCAGGAGCCCCGGGTGGCTGCGGCGCTGCGCCGGGAAACCGCGCGCCTGTCGACGGCCATCCTGCTGCAGGGCATGGAATACGTTGACGGAGCGGCGGGCCGCGCGGAACACAACAGCACCGTGCTGATCGATTCCGGGGGGCGGGAGCAAGGTCGCTACCGCAAGATCCGGCGGGTCGCCTTCGGTGAGTACCTGCCGTTGCTGGAGCGATTTCCGTCGGCCCGGCGCTGGGTTCGCGGGCAGTTGGGAGAGTTTTTCACTCAGGTGGCGCCCGGAAACGGGCCGGAGCGTTTTAGGGCCGATGCGATCACGGTGATCCCGCTGATCTGCTACGAAGCATTGTTTCCCGTGCTGGTCGCCGATGCCGCCCGGGGACGGGAGGCGCGGGAGCTGTTGGTCGTGGTGTCCAACAACGTCTGGTTCGGCCCCAGCCGGCAGCCGCACCAGCACCTGAATGCCTCCGTCCTGAGGGCGGTGGAGAACCGCCGCCCCCTGTTGCACGTGATCAACAATGGCCCGTCGGCGCTGATCCTGCCGTCCGGGCGGCGCCTGTTCCAGTCGGAATACGGCGAGGCGGGTGCCTACTGGATCGATGCGCCGCTCAGCGAGGACGCCACCGACAGCGTCTATACCCGGAGTCCGCGGTTGCTGCCGTGGGTATTCGGCCTGCTGCTGGCCGCTGCGATCATCAGGGCGTTGTGGGCGGCGTCATGGCGTCAGCCAGCGATGCCGGTAAATCGCTCCTGAGCGCCTCCTGGCGAGCCAGGCGCTGTTGCGGAGTCAGTGATGGGTTGGCCTGCAGGCGCATACTTGCCAGGGTGTAGCGCATCAGGGACTCAGCGTCGCCGTAGAGCGCCGTGGCGAGATCCGCGCCCAGATACGTACGGCGCAGTTGATGGATCTGCCGATAGTTCGCCTCCAGTCGGTCCAGGCCTGCATGCCGCCCCAGCGTATCCCGGATTTCCCGGTAGGCGTTGCTGTAGCGGTAGAAACGTGCGGCGACGGCCGCCGCCTGCCGCCCGGCCTCATCTTGCAGGCCGGCTTCGATCAGGTTCTGCAGGTCCTGGAAGCGGGCTTCATTCAACGCATGGTCCCGGTTGAGGAAGACGGCCTCCAGGATGTCCCGGGCCTGGCGGTCCAGTAACAGGCGCCCGTTGTCGTCGTGATTGAGCCGGCTCAGGGCGTTGGCGACGGCGTCCAGGTTGAAGTCCGCTTCCGTGTCGGTCACCGGCGCTGCCGACGCCGGCGTCGATCCCTGAACGGTCGTGCGCCGGCTGTTCTGGCTCGCCGGCACGATCGCCGGGCGATACCCCGTCTCCGGCTTGCCGTTAACGGATGCTGCTTCGTGTGCCCTTTGCGCGGGCGTTATCCAGGCCAGCCCGGCCAGCGTGATGGTGATGACCAGGCAAAGGGGAAGAGCCAGCGCCAGGCTGAGCCGGATGGCGCGATGCCGCTCCCGCCGGTTCTGGCGGGCCTGTTCCTGCTGCTGGTCGCTACGACGGTCGGGATGCATATCGGCGACCTAACCCATCACGTCCCGCATCTCGCTGATGGTCGCGCCGCTCCAGTTCTTGACGGCACGACGCAGGCTGGAAGCGCATGAGAACCCGGTCAGTTCGGACACGTCTTCCACGCTGAGGCGGGAACAGCGCAGCTGGTGGGATGCGATCTCCATGCGGACCTCATGCAGCAGTTTGCGGAAGCTGGTCTGTTCGGCGTTCAGTCGCCGGCTCAGGCTTCTTGGCGTCACGTTCATCGGGCCGGCCACTTGCCCAAGCTGCAGATCGGGTCTGAAGTGCGCGCGAATGTGCCAGCGCACCCGGTCCGCAAAGGTGACCGTGCGGGACAGGCTGCTCAGTTCGGTTTCGCATTGGCGGACGATCTGATCGAAGGCGCGCTGGCGTAGACGCCGGAAGCGCTTGAACACCAGCTCTAGGTGGCCGGAAATGGTCGACGCCTCGCAGCCGAAGGTGATCGAGTCGCAGGGCAGGGACTGGTAAGGCGCCAGCGATTCGGGTTGCGGGTCCGTGAGTCGCACATGGACAGAGGGATCGTTCACCGACTTGTTGCCGCACAGGTCCCAGATACGCAGGCTGATGGCAAGCCGGAAATCGAGAATGAAACGGCGCATGACCGGGTCGTCTTCGCAGGCGGTGGCGTAGTCGAGCGGTTCGAAGACCCGGTTGTTGGCGTCCAGGTAGGAGTTGGGCTGGGCGGCCGCCTGGGTGTAGAAGGGCTGGGCGGTCACCATGTAGCGGCGAAAGGCTTCTGCCGCGTCTTTCAGGTTGGTGCTGCAGTAAACCACGAACCCCACCGGCCCCCAGTAGGTCCAGTCAAACCGCATGCCCACCTCGAGCCCCAGGCCGGGCCGGTCGCATTGGCGAATGCCATTGCCGATCAGGGCGTGCAACTGGTTGTAGCTGATGCGCACGTCCTGCATGTCGAACAGGGCCGGTGTCACGCCGGTGCCGCGCAGCAGATCGTTCTGCTGCGCGCCCAGTTGCTCGAACGCTTCGATGAAGCCGAGAGGGTGTCGGTGCAGCGGGATCACTCGGGCGTCGAAGTCCATGGCAAGCCTCCCTGGCTTTGATGTCTTCTTGTTGTTCTCGCGTCTGTTGCCGGCGCGGTGTCTGATCCAGAGCGCCGTGAACCGGCGGGCCAGGCTCCGTCGAAAACCGGAGCCTGGCCCGCGCTTGTCGGCTGTGTCCGTTTGGACCTACGTCTTTCTCAGAGCCCTTTGCTTTCCACGTCCCAGTCGCTCAGGTCACAGACCACGCACGGGCCGGTGAACAGGTCGGCGGCATCGGCATCGCCGGTGAGCTGGTAGAGCCACCAGGCGGTGGTGAGGCCACGGAAGTCGCCGAAGTCGCCCACAGGTTCGAAGTGGCCGGCTCCATCCAGCGTAGCCCAGAATACGGGGACGTCGACGCGCAGGTAGACCGGCTGCTGGTTGAGGGTGGGACCGGCCAGGGTGTCATCGGAGCCGGAGAGTAGCAGCATCGGTGCGGTTTGCTGGTACTGGGACGAGGTTTCGTGGCCCAGGCCCAGAATATAGGGCTGCACCGGCGCGGTGGCGGTGATTCGGGCATCCCGGGCCGCCATGATGGTGCCGCCGCCGCCCTGGGAGTGGCCGGAGGCGCCGACGTTGGAGAAGTCGAGCTGGTTGGAATAGCTGGCGTTTTCCAGGTAGTCCAGACAGTCCAGCATTTCCTCGCCGGAGCCGGCGTTGCTGGTGTTGGCGGCGGCCACGACAAAGCCCCAGGAAGCCCAGTGCTCCAGGCCGTCGCCGTAGGTGGATGGGGTGCCGCCGGTGCCGTTGCCCCAGAGAATCACCGGATGGTCGTCCTGCAGGCTGGCCGGTCGGTAGATGGTGCAGGACAGGCCGCCGGCCTGGGTTGTGGTGTTGAACGGGCCGGTTTCCTCGTAGGGCGCGAGCGAGTCCCCGCCCGGGGTCATGGCCAGGGCGTTACCACACAGGATCAGACTGCTAACGGCGCCGATGGCCGCGATCCGCATCGATTGAAGAGCGTACGATTGCATTGTTATTCCTTCCCTGATGTTGTCTCGATATGGCGTCGTTTCGCCGGAATCGGCCGAAGGTTCGGCGCGACATCGGACAAAACAGTTGCGATTCTAGAAACACCCGGCAGGAGCAGCTATGACGGGAAAAACGCGATTGGCGTGAGGATGGCAGGTCAGGTTGTGTCGGGGAAGTGCACAGGTTTGGGGTTTCTGGCGGCGCCGACCCGGTTGGCCGGCACCGCTCCCCGGTGAGCGATCAACTGGCGCGGGCGGCCTTGATCACGTCGTAGGCGTTGGAGATCTCGCGGGTCTTTTCCTCGGCCATTTCCCGCATGCTTTCGGGCAGGCCACGGCCGGCGAGTTTGTCCGGGTGGTTCTGGCTCATCAGCTTGCGGTAGGCGCGCTTGAGCTCGGCGTCGCTGACGTCCTCCGACACGCCCAGCACCTTGTAGGCATCCGCCAGTTGCTGGCCGCGCGGTGGTGCTCCGGCGGCGCCACCGGCACCGTGGCTGCGGGCGCCACGCAGCATGGCTTCGAGCTGGTCGATCTGGGATTCCGGCAGGCCCAGCTTGCGGGCAATGCGCAGCAGCATCTGGTGTTCGGCCGGGTGCAGCTCGCCGTCGGCGGCCACGGCCGATACCTGCACCTGCAGGAACATCTGCAGCAGCGCACGCTGGCCACGGGTCACCCGCAGCAGCTGGTCCAGTTCGGCGTCCAGATCGAAATCTTCTTCCTTGCCCCGACGGAACGCGGCCTTGGCCAGTTCACGCTGCTCGCCGGACAGGCGCAGGCGGTCGAACAGGGTTTCCGCCACGCGGATCTCTTCCTCGCTCACCACGCCGTCGGCCTTGCAAAGCGCGCCCATGACGGCAAAAGTACTCTGCAGGAACTGAGACTGGATCTGGAACAGGCCGGAGCGCACTTTCTTGCGCAGGGCGTTGCTGATGAAGTAACCGGCGACCGCGCCAATCAGCAGTCCGGGCAGGCGTCCGATCTGGTAGCCGATCAGGCCACCGATAAATATCGCGAAAAACATGCGGTCATCCTATCGTGTTTTATGGTATGCCGGGAGTTACGATACGTTTAAGTGCAACTGCAACCGGTGTTGCCGCGGCGTGAATCGATGCGCCCCGGTCAAGGCGGGTGCGATGATTCCGGCACACGACTGAATAATCAAGGAAGTTCGATGATGTACAAGATCATGGCGGCCGCCCTGATTGCCGTTGCTTCTCCGGCATTACAGGCGGAAGTGTACCAGTGGACGGACGATCAGGGGCGGGTGCATTTCGGCGATCGCCCACCGGAACAGGGCAATGCCCGGACCATGGAGCTGCGTCAGCCCCAGAAGCTGAACGGTGAAGGGGAGAACAATACCCAACGCCTGGACGACCTCGATGACTTCTTCCAGCAGCGCCGGGAGCAGCGCCAGGCCGAGGAAGCGGCCGCCGCCGAAGAGGCGGCCCGGGATGCCGAGCGGGCCGAGGCCTGCCGCAGGATGCTGGCGGAGCTCAGACACATGGAGAGTGTGCGGGTGTTCTATGAGCTTAACGATCAGGGGGAGCGGGTCTACCTGGACGACGCCGCGGGCGACCGATACCGCCGTGAATTCCGGCAGAACTACGAGAAACACTGCAACTGAGGGACGGTCGGCCGTAGCGCCGGAACCCCGAAGCTACGGCCTGGGCAGGACCGGATCAGGACGCCGGAAACGCCGTCCAGTCGTCCATCCAGGTGGTCTTGGAGACCGGGTTGATGGCGCCCTGGAACGTGGCGGATTCGTCGAAGAATTCGCTTTCCGGCGGGGTTTCCGCGTTCATCTGGCGCGAGGTCATGATCGGCTGGAAAGACGGTGAGGTGATGTCCCGCGCGGCCGGCAGCATGGCGCTTTCCACCCGGAAGCGGTTTTTGGCCTGCGGGGTGTGCGTCCACGCCTGCTCGTCGAAGCCGTAATCGTCATCGGAATCGCCGGACTCGGTGCCGCTCTGACCCAGGTTGCCGGTGTTGGCGACAATGTTGTGGGTGAAGGTCAGGGTGCCGGCGCCGGTCAGTGAGGACACTTCATCCCGCAGGTCGATGGCCTCGATCCCGTAGCTGTCCATGATCATGTTGTGGAAGTGGGCGCCGGAGCCCTCACGAATCACCATGCCCCGGTGTTTCTTGGCGGACAGCCCGCCGCCGACCATGGTGACGTTGTAGAAGGTCGGTTCGGAACGGGGTACGGCGTTGTGGTTGTCGCCGTTGTTGTCACCCTCGAAGCCATTGTCGCCGTCGTCCGGATGCGCCTGGATCACCAGGAACTGGACGCGGCCGGTCCAGCCCCAGTCCCAGTCCAGGCTGTCGTCGCCGGCGCCGGTGATGACGATGTGCTTGAGGTCGGCCTGGCCGCCGAACAGTTCGATGCCGTCGTCCAGTGACCGGTGTACCTGCACGTTCTGGACGATGGTGTTCTGGCCGCATCCGCCCAGGGTCAGGCCGTTCAGCTCGTTGTTCTTGTACACCTCGAAGCCGGCGAACTCGATGCGGGTGTACTCCATCACGCCGCAGCTGTCCTGGCGATCCTCACCGCCGAACAGGCCGCGGGTGTCGCCCTCCGGGATGCCTTCTATCGACGCATTGGGCTGATTGACCGGCGCGTTGCCCAGCAGCACAACGCCGCCCCAGTCACCACGCTTGCGCTTGCCTTCCGCCTGGTTGCTGGAGAACACCACCGGTGCCACGCTGCTGCCACGGGAGAACAGCTTGCTGTCGCGCGTGACGATCAGCGCCGAGCCGCGCTCACCGCGCACGGTGACGCCGCTTTCGATCGTGAGGTTCGCGCCCTGGTCGACGTAGACCTTCTTGTCGAGCACGTAGGTCTTGCCGGACTCCCAGGTGGTGTCGGTGACGATGTCGTCGCTGATGTGCACGGTGCGATTGTCGAAGTGGGTGAAGCCGACCATCGCGGCGCCGGCGGCCGCCACCGGCAGCGCCCAGGCCAGTACCCGGGAGGCGCGGAAGCCGCCTTTCCGGCGCGGTTGGGCCGGGTCCGCCTGGTAGGTCTGGCGGCGCGGTGTGGCCATCAGCGGCTGTCCATCGTCGCTCTGGCGGATTTCGCGGACCAGCGCCTTGAGCTCATCGTCGCCGCCGATGGCGACCCGGTCGAGGATATCCTCACGGTAGGCGGGATCGCGCAGCAGGTTGTTGAGGTGGATGAACTCGACACCCTGGCAGTGTCCCTGGTCCACGGCCCGTTTCAGGCGCCACAGTTTTTCGACAATAAGAGAGGAACTCGCTGACATCTTCACAGCCCTTGTGTCTGGTTGATTCTTGCCGGATTGGGTTAGCCGGAGGAGCTGGCTATTCAGGCGAGGGCATTCGCCTCGTATCAATGCGTTAGAAAACAACAGAAATAGGGCAGGCAGATGAAGCCGCTGTTACAGCGTGATGGATATCACAGGATTTAACATTGCGATGAGGCGGAGAGGGCGGGCGTGTCAGTCGGCGGTCCGCAGATGACGCTCGATGGCGAAAACGTGCGGGTCGATGTCCGCCAGTTCGCGCAGGGCGTCGGCGAGGCGCAGCAGGTACTCGTCGTTGGGCCCGCTGGGTCCGTGCGAGGCGGCGATCTGGAGGGCGATGTCGCGTTCGTCCGCCGGGCCCAGGAACGCGGCGTTATTCGGTGTGGCGATGTACACCAGCCCGTCGGACTGATCGCCGTCGGCGAAGGTCATGGGCGTCATGAAGCGCAGGTAGCCGTTCTTCTCGCGCACGTCCAGGTGGTCGAACACCTCCGGGGCGATGCGGTAGGCCATGCCCTGGCAAACAGCGCCGGCTTCTTCAATCAGCGTGACCACCCGTCCCGGTGCGTCGGGCGTGCCGCGGTGGTCGTGGGAGCCCTGCCAGAAGCGGCGCACCCAACCTTCGATGGACGCCGGGCGACGTTCCAGGTAGGGGAAGTCGGACTTGAAGATCAGCGAGCCGTAGCCGAACAGCCAGACGGATTCGCGATCGTCAAAGCGATGGCGCTGGCGATTGATCTCGATGGTGTTGGCGGTCATTGGATGCGTTGAACTCCCGTGGGTGCGGGCTCAGTCTATCATGGAGGTTTTCGGGGTATGCAAGGCAGGAACCCTGACTTTCAGGAGCGAGGGGCGTCCGGATACGCCATGGTGAACAGGATCGAGAAGGGCGGGTTGCCGGGCAGGTTGGTGGGCTCGGCGACCGATCGCACCCGGAAGCCGAAGCGCCCGAACAGCGCGAACCAGTCGCCCAGCGTGCGGAAGTACCAGGGTGGTGCTTCCCGGAACGCGTCGCTGAACCCGGCCCAGGTACCTTCCCGCCAGCCGCTTTGGTAGCTGCCGGGTTCCAGTGACATCAGCGGGTGCAGGGTCTGGATCACCAGGTGGCCGTCGGGTTTCAGGTGTACGGCGGCAGCGCGCAGCAGTTCGTTCGCGGAGGCGTCCCCCAACAGGGCGAAGTTGCAGACCAGCACGTCCACCTGGAAGCTGTGGGCGTTGGCAAGCTGGGCATAGTTCATGACCTGGTAGCGGCTATTGTCCAACGCCCGGGCCTGCTCCACCAGTTCCGGTGTGGCATCGATGCCGATACCGCGTATCCCGTGGGCGCTCAGGGCACGCACCAGCCAGCCTTCGCCACAGCCGGCATCGAGCACGAGCCGGGGCTGCAACGTCAGGATGGCGTTGACGATGGCCTGGTTGGTGACGGTCTCGCGGCTGGCGATTTCATGCTCACGGACGGCGCGGATCCAGGCGCTGGCGTTGGTTTTCCAGCTGGAGAGAATCCGGGATTCGGGATCGCCGTGGGCCATGGGGATGGGCTTCAGTGATGGCTTGCCGTATCACGGGAGTCGGCACAGCCCGACAGACGGTGGGTGTGCCGCAGGAGCAGGGGCGCGTCCGTCGTGTCGAAGCCCGACTGCTCGGCGATCTCACGCATCTCGCCGCTGGCCTGAAGATGATGCAGGCCGTGATTGAAACGGTTGATGAGCGCCCGGTTGCCGGGCACCAGCCGCGACAGGATCAGATGCAGTTGGGCGGCGTGGAGCACATGCGGATGATAGGTCAGGCGCCGGGCTTCTTCTTCGGAGAACTGTTCTCTCAGCATGTGTCGCCCCACCTCGATGTCGATCGGGAACAGGTCGATGCGCCCCGCCAGCAGTTTGCGGAAGTTGACCCGGTCGGAGGTGGTGACGTCGGTGGTGATCAGACCTTCCGCGTCGGCCCGGGCCAGCGCCCTGCCATAATTGTAGTCCTGAGTCAGGCCGATGCGCAGCCCTTTCAGGTCGTGGATGGTGTCCCACTCGAAGGTGCGGTCGGCGCGGTGGAAGAAAACGTAATGGATCGGCGCGATGGGGTCGCTGAAGTAGAAGTTGATCTCGCGCTCGGGCGAGCAGGACCAGCCGGCTGAACCGTCCCAGTTGCCGTCCCGCGCCAGCTTGAAAGAGCGCGACCAGGGAAAGAAACCCCATTCCACGTCGACCCCTTCCAGCGCGAAGGCGCGTTCCACAACCTGGCTCACCAGCCCGTGGGGTGGTTCTTCGATGAGAAAGGGCGGCCAGTCGCCATTGGTGAGGCGCACCGTCTCGGCCCGGGTAACAGGGCTCAGGGCACCCAGTAACAATCCGGCTGCCAGCAGGGTGCGGAGGGCTCCGCGTGTTCGACGAGGCATGGGTTTGTGGCTTCCTTGCATGAAACGGCTCAATCTGTACCGCTGTTCCAGATAATCACAGCCAGCCGGAAGCCTATCATCTTGCCCGTCCTGGGGCACCTGTCGCTCATTCCGCCTGAGCCTCTTCCCGAGTGGCGACGGCGGGGGTATTCTCAAATCGGGCGATCGCGTTGTGCACCATCCAAAGGATTGACCCAGAAGGATTGACTCAAGAGGCGAGAGACTATGGGCGATGTCCTGCCTTTCCGGCGACCGGAAAAGAAGAAACCACGCAAGGGTTTGTGTCAGCACGATTTCCACAAATGGGTGGTGTGCAAGGAGAAGCAGTTTGACGTTAAATGCGGCAAACTGGTGACCGTCTATCGCTGCGAGCGCTGCGGCCAAGAGAAAACCAGGGCCCAGTAGCACGAACCGGCCTTTGCGGGGCGTCGGCTTGCCGGCCTTGCTGCCTATTCCCCGGGCACGACCGTCAGTGGCTGCGCCGTTGTGACCGGCGGGGCACGGCTTTATACCTTCCCCAATCCCGACGTTGTCCCCCGTCTTCTTTTCATTTCCGGCTTTTCAATGGCCTCTGTCTCTTTTCCCGTCAGCGGTGCCGGTTTGCGCGCACCTCAACGGGGCGAAAACCGGAGTCATCTCGTTGGCAGGTGCAGGAAGAGGGCATGTCCGCATCGTCGACTGACGCCGGCTACGGCACTGTTTTTGCGGGTCTGGACTTGGGTATGCTCCAGCGCGGATGGCAGCGGGATGTCGTCATCCTCATTCGTTACCCCATTCTGCCCGGCCGCCCTGGTTTGCCGGAGCCCAGCAAAAGGATTTGCCATGAAGCGCCTGACCCGTCGCGAGTTTCTCCGCGTCTCCGCCCTCAGTGCCGGAGCGGTGGTTGTATCCACCGGCCTGGCCGGTTGCCTGTCCTCCGGCGGCTCGTCGTCCGATTCCGGGGACGACGGCGGCGATTCGAATGGCAGTGCCGCCTTCCAGCACGGCGTGGCCAGCGGCGATCCGCTACAGGACCGCGTATTGCTGTGGACGCGCGTCACCCCGCTGGAAACCGACGGCGCGGTCAGCGTGGGCTGGGAAGTGGCGACGGATGCGTCCTTCGCCAATCTGGTGCATTCCGGCTCCACCGAAACCAACGCCGGTCGCGATTACACCGTCAAGGTGGACGTGCTCAGCCTGAGTCCGGGCGAAACCTACTACTATCGCTTCAAGTCCCAGGGCTCGACTTCCCTGATCGGTCAGACCCGGACCCTGCCCGAAGGCAGCGTGTCGCAGGTGACCCTGGCGGTGATGTCCTGTGCCAATTACCCGGCCGGTTATTTCAACGTGTACGACGCCGTAGCCCAGGAGAGTGATCTGGATGCGGTGGTTCACTTGGGCGACTACCTCTACGAATACGCCAACGGCCAGTACGGCACGGACGAAGTGCGCCAGATTCCAGACGCTAACGACACCGAGCTGCTGGCGCTGGAAGACTACCGCAGCCGCTACGCCCTCTACCGCACCGACAGCAACCTGCAGGTGCTGCACGCGCAGGTGCCCTTCATCGCCGTGTGGGACGACCACGAGGTGGCCAACGACGCCTGGGAAAGCGGCGCCCAGAATCACCAGGGGTCGGAAGGCGACTACAGCGAGCGCAAGCTGGCGGCCCTGCAGGCCTACTTCGAATGGATGCCGGTGCGCCCGGCCAGCGAGGACGACGAAGAGACCATTTACCGCAGCTTCGCGTTCGGCGACCTGGTCAGCCTGTACATGCTCGACACCCGCCTGATCGCGCGGGACGAACAGCTCGACTACGACGATTACATGAGCGGCGACATCATCGACCGCGAGGCGGTCAACACCGCTCGCAGGAACACCAACCGGGAAATGCTGGGTGCCGAACAGTTGGCCTGGCTCAGCAACCAGGTCCAGACCTCGACCGCCACCTGGCAGGTGTTGGGGCAGCAGGTGCTGATGGGGCGGATGCTGTTCCCGGAAGAGGTGATCGTGTCGTATCAGAACGGGGATTCGGCGGCGGTGATCTCGCAGCTGACGGAGCTGTTGGTGCTCAAGGAAATCGAGAACAGCGGCGGGTCGCTCACTACC
Organism: Marinobacter sp. JSM 1782161; assembly: GCF_011421605.1. Classification (NCBI taxonomy): domain Bacteria; kingdom Pseudomonadati; phylum Pseudomonadota; class Gammaproteobacteria; order Pseudomonadales; family Marinobacteraceae; genus Marinobacter; species Marinobacter sp. JSM 1782161. The sequence continues at coordinate 403,122 of NZ_WSSA01000003.1, read as the reverse complement.
GATCAGCAGGCCCGTCTGGACAACACCTTGCCCTACAACCTCGACGCCTGGGACGGCTACGTCTGGGAGCGCGACGAGATCTTCCAGTTGATGGCCGACAACGGCAAGAACCTGGTGGTGCTGGCCGGTGATACCCACAACGCCTGGGCCAACAACCTGACCCTGGACGATCCGGACGGCGATGTGGTGGGTGTGGAATTCGCTACCGCCTCGGTGAGCTCGCCGGGGCTGGAATATTACCTGGGGCTGTCGGCGAGCGAGGCCGCCACCGCCGCCCAGGGGCTGGAGACGCTGATCGACGGCCTCGAATACGCCAACGTCAGCCAGCGCGGCTACCTGCGGGTGACGTTTACCGCCACCGAAGCCCGTGCCGACTGGCGTTTTGTCAGCACGGCCACCGACACCAGCTACAGCCTGGACAGCGACAGTGCCTACGCCCGGAGGACCGTGGCCGGGGCGCCGGGTCTGACGTCCGTCTGAGCCGGGATTCCCGGACGCCCGTTATTCGACGGTGATGGTGATCCGCTCGGAAACCACCGGCGGCTCGTGGGGAATGTGCGTCTGGTCCCCCATAATCAGTTGCAGGGTGTGTTCGCCCGGTGGCAGCTCCAGCTCCGTCTGGGTCTGGCCGCCACCGAAATGGCGATGATGGTCGTCGGATGGAATCGGCTGGCCGGCGGGCGGCAGCTCGTCCACGTCCACCAGCAGGTGATGGTGGCCGGTTTTCGCCATATCGATGCCGGCCGGCGCGACGCCCATGCCTTCCAGGCCAAAGCGCACGGTAACCGGCGAGCTGACTGTGTCGCCATCACTCGGCGTGATGAAATAGACTGACGCGCCGTCCGGGGCCGGGGTGGCCGCGAGGGCGGAGCCAGCGCTAAAGGCCAGCGCCGCCGCCAGGACGGCATTCGGTAGCTGTCGCATATCTCAGTCTCCCTGCTTTGAAACATCGAAAAACCGCTTTCTTACCGTATCAGCATAGGTAGCGTAACGGCGGGCGAACAGGTCGATTTTCTGCACAGGCAGCGGCTTGGCATTCTGTGCAATCAGTTCGTGTGGTCGATATTTGAACAGTGATATAGTGAGCCATCACAACAACATTCAAGGATGACGTCATGTCCCGCCTGTTTGCCATCCTGCTCCTGGTTCTCGCCCAACCCGCCGTCGCCACGGTGATGCAGTACGACTACCGCTTCCACTACAAGGACATCAGCCTCTGCCCGCCGGATTGCAGTGCGCCCACCGGGCTGGGCATCGGCTCCCTGCTGCTCGATACCGACACCGGCGAGCTGTCGCACCTGCTGTTGGTGAGCGACGACTTCGCCGTCGACTGGTGGGGCAGTGCGCTGTTCACCCAGCGGGACGGGCGCAGCGTGGATGGCGGCGAGCTGGCCAGCTACGGTGTGGACATCAGTCCGGCGTCGGGCCAGTCCATCGGCCTGTACCTCGACCTGTTCTTCGTGCCCGACGGCGGGCAGCCCCTGGCCTACCTGGAAAACGTGGTGGAGGAAGCCAACGGGTTCCAGCAGGGGGAGACAAACTGGTTCTTCTGGGGGCAATATAGCGTCAGTAGAGTCGCAACCGTCCCCGAACCGGGCGCGCTGGCGTTGTTCGGTTTGGGCCTGACGGCCATCAGTCTGGTCGTTGGTCTTCGTCGCCGGAGTCGCTCATGCAGCTCGTGATTGGCAACAAGAATTACTCGTCCTGGTCCCTGCGCCCCTGGCTGCTGATGGCGGCGTTCGGGCTGGAGTTCGAGGAAATCCAGGAATCCCTGGTGCAGGATGGTCTCAAGGTCCGGCTGGGGCGCTACTCGCCCACCTGCCGCGTGCCGGTGTTGCTGGACGGCCGGCTGACCATCTGGGATTCCCTGGCCATCTGCGAATACGTGTCGGAAACCTATCTCGACGGCCGTGGCTGGCCCTCCGACCCGGCGGCCCGGGCCCACGCCCGCTCGGTGGTGGCGGAAATGCACTCGGGCTTCGGTGCGCTGCGCGCGGAAATGCCCATGAATTGCCGCGCCCGTCGGCTGATCGAGCTGTCGGAAGCGGCCCGGGCCGACATTGACCGCATTGACGCCCTCTGGACCGACTGCACCACCCGCTACGGCGAGGATGGGCCCTGGCTGTTTGGTGACTTCTCCATCGCCGACTGCTTCTACGCGCCGGTGGCCTGGCGCTTCCTCACCTACGGCACGCCCCTATCCGACGGAGCCCAGCAGTACGCCGCGCGCCTGCGCCATCATGAGTGCATGGAGCGCTGGTTGTCCGCGGCCCTCACCGAAACCGAAGTGGTGCCCGAAGACGAGGCGGGACGGGATCTGACCTGATCTCGCCGGTCACGGGCACTCGATCTCGCCGGCCCGGGAAAAACGCTCGCCGATGGCGGCGCGCATGCGCTCGGGATCCAGGTATTCCGCAGGCAGGGGCGCGAGTAGGTAAACCGCGTCGCCCCGGGTGAGATCGCCTTCCTCAAATGCCGGTCGGGCCGGATCGTCCACCCGGATCGGCGACAGCACGCGAATAGCCAGCTCCGGGGCGCGGGCCTGCAGCAGGGCCACGGTGCCCAGCCTGTCGGCGCTGTGGAAGTCGCCGGTGATGTGCAGCACCTGGGCGCCGGGGTTGGCTTCCAGCGCGTCGAGGATGCGTGAGGCCATGGTGTTGTCCCGCAGCAACTGGGCCTGGTAGCGGTTTTCCAGCGCATTGTCGTCAGCGTGACCGTGGCCGCCCAGGGCCTCGAAGAAACGCCGGCGGTAGGCGGCATCGCCGCGGAACGGGTCGTCCGGCAGCAGGGCGCGGGTGGCGTCATCGAGCCGTTGCAGGGCGTCCGGCCCCCGGCGTCCCACGCAGCGCACGGCGGTTGCCGGCGCGTTGGCCGCCACCACCGGCCGCTCCAGGTTCGCGGCGAAGGTCACCAGAGGCCGGTAGCCGGCACGGTAATTGTCCCAGGCGTCGGCATCCTCAATCATTTCCGCTTCGCCCAGGTCGCCGGCCAGGTAACGGTCCAGTGCGTCCTGGTGGTCGGCGTTGAAGGGCTCCAGGCTCAGGATCTGGTCCGGCCGTTCGTTGAAAAGCGCCATCTGCATGCGCGCTTCCAGCAGGTGGGCGCCGTTGTGGCCGTGGAATTCGCCGATCACCACCACATCCGCCTGCTTCCAGCGCCGGGCCAGTTGCTCCACGGCGATCGGCTGGCCGTCGCTATACAGCAGCGGCGTGTTGAGGATGGAGTGCATGGGCGGAATGTGGCTCTCCGCCGGCGCGGCGGGTTCGGGCTGGGGCTGGCTGGCGCAGCCGGCCAGGAGCGTCAGGGCACCGGCAATGAGTGGTTTTGGGAGCGGCATCGCTTTCCTCGGGCATGGGCGGACGGCACAATGCAACTGACCTTAGCACAGGGTGGCCGGATGCACCCTTCCAGGGGGCCGCTTTCATCAGGGCGCGCTGGATACTCGTTGTCAGGGAGATGACATGGGGACTGAATCAACCGAATCACCGATCGCGTTCGAGCTGGACGCCGACATGGCGTCGCGACTGACCGCGTCGCTGACACTGGTGGCGCCGGCGTTCCGCCATCAGGCCAGACGCTGGCACCGGATGAGCCGGGATCTCGACCGCCTGCTGGCCAACACCCAGGCGTCGTCACCGCGTGATCTGTGTACCGCCCTGGGCAACCGGATCGCCATCCAGCGACCGGTGGTCGAGCGCCAGTCAACCTGGTGGGGGCGCTGCATCAACCGGCTGACGGCGGATCACATCGATCGTATCGAACTGGTCGGGCGTGAGCTGCTCACCGTCATGGTACTGCTCGGCTACCCGCCGGATCCGGCCATTGATCCCGTCAAACCCTACCTGCTGGACCTCGACGTGGCCGAAGCGCTGCACGACGCGCTGCAGCGCTGGCTTGAGGGTCGTCGCGACATCCACTGAGCCATACAACCTTGCCGTTCCGTAAGGGCACGATCGACCGGGAACCGGGTCTAAACACCGTCTGGTTAACAACTGACCTGAGTCAACCTGTGCCGTAAGGCCTATAGTTAAATACAGGCTCATTGATGAGCGAGGAATGGCTATGTCTGAACGCAAGGCGTTCCTGGCGGACCTGCGCCAGGACCTCAAGAACCGGATCGACAAGTATTCCGCCCACCAGCATCGGGACCATGGCCCCCTGGAAGCGGACTTCGCCGAGCAGGCCGTGCAGCGCCAGAACGACGAAGTCGTGGACGGGCTCGACCACGAGGCCCGGGAAGAGCTGCGCCAGGTGGAGCGTGCCCTCAATCGCATCGCCGAAGGCGAGGGTGACATCTGCGAATACTGCGGCGAATACATCAATCCCGAGCGCCTGAAGATCCTGCCCCAGACCACCGTCTGCGTGGACTGCGCCGAGCAACGATCCCACTGAGCCTCTCTGTCACGTGATGGCTTGACCCTGAAGTGGTTACAGGGTTTGTAATGCCGGAAAACGTTCACAAGGAGTTCGGCGGTATGTCTCACGCTCACCATCACGGGCACGCGCATCATGGCCACAGTCATGGTCACGCTCATGCCCACGGGGTCAGCTATAACCGGGCCTTTGCCATTGGCATTGTGCTCAATACGGTGTTCGTGGTGGTGGAGGCGGTTTACGGTGTCCTGGCGGACTCCATGGCGCTGCTGGCCGACGCGGGCCACAACCTGAGCGATGTGCTGGGCCTGGTGCTGGCCTGGGGCGCGGCCTGGCTGGCCCAGCGGGAGGCCACCAAGTGGCGCACCTACGGCATGAAGAAGACCACTATCCTGGCGGCGCTGGTCAACGCGCTGGTGCTGATGGTGGCCATCGGCGGCATTGCCTGGGAATCCATCCGCCGTTTCGCCGAACCCTCCGAAGTGGCCGGTATGACGGTCATCGTCGTGGCCCTGATCGGGGTGGTGATCAATGCCGCCACCATGATGCTGTTCATGGCGGGGCAGAAGGACGACCTCAATATCCGCGGCGCTTTCCTGCACATGGCGGCCGACGCCGGGGTGTCCCTCGGGGTCGCCGTCGCCGGGCTGGCGATCCTCTGGACGGGCCAGACCTGGATCGATCCGGTGGTCAGTCTGGCCATCGTGGTGGTGATCCTGATCGGCACCTGGGGCTTGCTCAAGGAATCCCTCAACCTGAGCCTGGACGCCGTACCGGCTGGTATCGACCCGGACGAGGTGCGCGAGATGCTGCAGGACCTGCCCGGCGTGGAAGGCGTGCATCACGTGCACATCTGGGGCATGAGCACCACCGAAAACGCGCTGACGGCGCACCTGGTCAAGCCCGATCCGGCCTCCGACGACGCTCTGCTGGAAAAGCTGGAACATCGGCTACGGCACGACTTCAACATCAGCCACGTGACCATTCAGTGGGAGCGGGATCGGGATACCTGTCCCGTGGCGGGGCAATGTTAATTCGGGACGGGGCCGCCCGCAGCAGGTGGGCGATGACGAACCGACACGGCCCGGCGGCGCTCGTCCTGGCGCTGGCCACACTGTGGTCGTCCGGACCGGCCGCGGAGGTGTTCCGCTGGGTCGACCGGGACGGTGCGATCCACTTCGGCGACGAGGTGCCCGCCGCCTATAAAGAGACGGCGCGCCCGGTGGCTGTGGACGCCGCCAGGCCGTCCGAGCGGGCGCGCCTGGAAGCCGGGCAGCGGGCCGAGAACCAGCGCCAGGCGGCGAAAAACGCGCAACGGTGGCGGCAGGCCCGCGAGCCGGGCCAATCGGGTGACAGGGCCGCATCGTCCCGGTCCGCCGACGCGTCCGACAATCGGCCCTACGAAATTCCTGAAGCGCCCCTGGAAGGCCGTATCCGCGTGATTTATGAGTAGGCGGTTGCGTTCAGCAAAGTCTTCCCGACTCCCGGCACCGCCATGTGCCATTGTTGTGGGACTGTTTCGCATCGACGGATGAGGTCACGCCATGAACCCAAGAATGAGCATGGTCACCCTCGGGGTGGCCGACCTGAAGCGTTCCATCGCCTTCTATCGCGACGGGCTGGGCTTCCCACAACTGGAGTCGCCGCCCGAAGTCGCTTTCTTTACCCTCAACGGCACCTGGCTGGGGCTCTACGGGCGGGAAGCGCTGGCCGACGACGTCGGGATTCCCAACAGCCCGCCGGCCGGATTCCCCGGGTTCACCATCGCCCACAATCTTGCCTCCGAAGCCGAAGTGGATCGGGTCATGGCCGAGGCCGTGGCGGCCGGTGCCACCCGGATCAAATCGCCGCAGAAGGTGTTCTGGGGTGGCTACTCCGGCTATTTCTCCGATCCGGACGGCTACCTCTGGGAACTGGCCTACAACCCGTTTGCGTGGGTCGGGCCGGCGGATCCGGAGTGACGAGGGGATCGCGGCCGCCCTTCGGGCGGCTCGGAAACTAAAGTTTCCGCTACATTGGCGGTGCTGGTTTCGAGCTTGGGAATCTCCCGCACCCTGTAGCAGAAACTTTGGTTTCTGAGGCGCCGCCAGGTGCCCGGAAAAAGCCCCGCCGAGGCACAAACGCCCCATTGGATGCTGCTGCCCCAAAGCACAGGACAGGAGTTGGTTCCGACCGCCCTTTGGCCGGATCGGAAACTGAAGTTTCCGCTACATTGGCGATGCTGGTTTCGAGCTTCGGGGCCTCCCGCACCCTGTAGCAGAAACTTTAGTTTCTGAGGCGCCGCCAGGTGCCCGGAAAAACCCCGCCGAGGCACAAAAGCCCATTGGATGACGCTGATCAAATGCACAGGCCAGGAATTGGTTCCGGCCGCCCTGTGGCCGGCTTGGAAACTAAAGTTTCCGCTACATTAAGCGGTGCTCTGTTGAGGCATTCAGGCACCCCTGATAACCGCTTATCCGATTGATTATCTATCCAAAAATTACGTTGCTTTCAAATTTAATCAAATGATTATAAAATCCGTTTGATCAATTGATTAAACGGGCGAATGGGGCATGCAAACCGACAGCAAGGCATCGATGGGAAGCAGGGCGCGGGCCGCGCGCTTTTGGGGCGTGGCGGTTCTGATCGGGGTATTGGGCGGCTGCACGTCGTCGGCCGGGGAGCAGGCGGACGAGACCCCGCCGCGGGTGGTGGACAGCACCCGGGTGATGCCGGCCAACGGCTCGACGGAAGTGACCCTGTCCGGACGCATCACGGCGGCGGAGCAGACGTCCCTGAGTTTCGAGATCTCCGGCGAGATCGAGAGCCTGGCGGTGGATGTCGGCGACAGCTTCGCGGCCGGCGATACCCTGGCGGTGCTGGACGACGCCCGTTACCAGTTGGAGTACCAGCGCTCCGTCGCCGCCGAGCGCGAAGCCAAGGCCACGCAGGATGAGGCCAAACTGGCCTACGACCGCCAGAACAGCCTGCGCGAGAAGGGCTACACCAGCCAGTCCCAGCTCGACAGCGCCCGGGCGTCTCTGGACGCGGCCCGCTCGCGCTACGAATCGGCCATGGCCTCACGCCGCCTGGCTGAACGCGACCTGCGTCTGACCGCCCTCAAGGCGCCGTTCACCGGCTCGGTCAGCCAGCGCCGGGTGGAGCCTTCGGAACGGGTCAGCCCCAACCAGACCATCCTCGATGTGATCTCCGACCGCGATGGCTTCGAAGTGGACACCAGCGTGCCGGAAACCCTGATCGGCCGGCTCCATGACGGTGAACCCCAGCAGGTGCATATCCCGGCACTGGGCGACGAGCGCATCCCGGCGCGCATCAAGCACATCGGCACCCAGCCGCAGTCGTCCAACAACTACCCGGTGGTGCTGACCCTGCCGCAGCCGCTGGACGGACTGCGCTCAGGCATGACCGCCCAGGTTCACCTCAAACTGGCCAACGGCGAAGCGGAAGACGCCACTCTGGTGCGCATCCCGCTGACGGCGCTGGTCTACGACGGCGACGAGCAGGCCCACGTGCTGCGCATCGGCGCGGACTGCACCCTGGAGCGGGTGGACGTGGCCATCGCCCACGTGGATGAGCGCATTGCATCGGTCACCGGCGCGCTGCAAGCGGGCCAGCGTATCGTCGCGCGCGGGGCGGAGTTCGTCTCGCCGGGCGAGACCGTGGACCTGATGGGGCAGGGCCCCGAGCGGTACAACTGAGGTGGCCATGAACCTGTCGCAACTGGCCTTCCGTTTCCGCCCGGTCCTCTACCTCACTACCGCCATCGCGATTCTCTACGGCGTGGTCAGCTACTTCGCGCTGCCCACCCGGGAAGATCCGGAGATCACCATCCGCCAGGCGGTGATCAGTACGTCCTACCCGGGGCTGACCGCCGAGCAGGTGGAAGAGAACATCACCAAGCCGCTGGAGGCCAGCGTGCGCAAGGTTGGGGAAGTGGAGAAGATCCGCTCCACCTCCATGCGCGGGCGCTCGCTGATCCACGTGGAAATCCAGGACCGCTTTTTCAACCTCGACCAGATCTGGGACGAGGTGCGCGAGCAGATCGACGCGGCCCAGTCCGAGCTGCCCGAAGGCACCGGCACGCCGGTGCTCAATGACGACTACGGCGATGTGGCCGTGGTCACCGCGGCACTGACCTCAGACGCGTTCAGCCAGGCCGAGCAGATGGAAATGGCGGAACACATCCGCACCGCCATCTACGGCATCGAGGGCACCGAGAAGGTGGAGCTGCTGGGGGAGCAGCCCCAGCGCGTCTTCATCGACCTGCCGGAAACCCGCATGGCGGAACTGGGCCTGACGCCCAACGAGCTGGCGGGTCAGCTCCAGTCCCGCAACGTGATGCCGCCCGCCGGTGTGATCGAGTCCGGCGAGCAGCGATTCGCCCTGCAGGTGTCCGGCGAGTATTCCGACATCGACGCCCTGCGCAACGCCGAGATCCAGCTTCCTGATGGCGGCACGATGCGCCTGGGCGACCTGGGCCACGTCAATCGCGGCTACGTCGATCCGGTGGAACAGCCCGCCTATTTCAACGGCAAGCGGGCCATCGTGTTGGCCATTTCCATGCTCGACGGCTACAGCGTGCTGGACTATGGCCACGCGGTGAAAGACACCCTGCACAAGGTCCGGCAGACCCTGCCGGCGGGCTACGACCTGCAGATCATGACCTTCCAGGCGGACCAGGTGGCCAACGCGGTCTACGGCGTCACCTCCAGCGTGATCCAGACCCTGGTGATCGTGCTGGCGGTGGTGATCCTGTTCCTTGGCGTTCGCACGGGGCTGATCGTCGGTTCCATCATTCCGGCGGTGATGCTGGTGACCCTGGCCATCATGGGCTTCATGGACATGACCCTGCAGCGCATGAGCCTGGCCACGCTGGTGATCGCCCTGGGGCTGCTGGTGGACAACGCCATTGTCATCGCCGAGGACTTCAAGACCCGCCTGGAAAACGGCGCCAGCCGCGACGAGGCCCTCAAACAGACCGGCGGCGAACTGGCGGTGCCGCTGCTGTCCTCCACGCTGACCACCATCCTCGTGTTCCTGCCGCTGATGCTGGCGGAGCACGTGTCCGGCGAGTACACCCGCTCGATCTCCATCGTCATCGCCATCTCCCTGCTGACCAGCTGGTTCCTGTCCCTGACGCTGACGCCGGTGCTGTGCCACCGCTTCCTCAAGCTGCCGGAACAGGACGCGGCCAGGCGTCGTGGCCCGGGGGCTTCGAAAGAGGGGGCATCGAAAGAGGACGCGTCGAAAGAGAGTGCGTCGGAAGAGAGCCTGTCGGACCGCCTGTTCCGCTTCATGGCCAGCCGCTACGAGTCGCTGCTGCGCCGGGTCCTGCGTCACCGCCCGCTGTTCCTGGGAATCATGGTGCTGGCGCTGATCGGCGGCGTCGGCCTGATGCAGGTGGTGCCCAAGAAGTTCTTCCCGGATTCCGACCGCACCCAGGTGCTGGTCTACCTCGACTTCCCGTCGGACATCGCCCCGTCCGAAGCGGACCGGCGCATCCAGGCGATCAGCGGTGCGCTCAACGACGACCAGGCCCTGCACGAGGACGTCTCCAGCGTTGCCGCCTACGCCGGTTTCGGCGGGCCGCGCTTCGTGCTGTCGCTGACGCCCATCGACCCGGCACCGAACAAGGGCTTCCTGGTGCTGAACGTGAGCGATCGCGACCGGGTGGACGCGGTGATGGCCGAAACCCGCACCGTGCTGAACCGGGACTTCCCCGACGTCTACCCGCAGATCACCAAGATGTTCCTCGGGCCGTCCGACTCCAACCTGCTGGAGATCCAGGTGAAAGGGCCGGACCGGGAAGTGCTGTTCGGCGCCGCCCAGCAGGTGGAGCAGGCCCTCAAGGATCTGCCCGGTTCGCGCGACGTGCGCCAGAGCTGGGAGGCGCGGATTCCCACGCTGAACATCCAGGTGGATCAGGCCCAGGCGCGCAGTGCCGGGGTGACGTCGGAGGACATTGCCCGTTCCCTGCGCGGCGCCATCGACGGCTACCACCTGAGCAACTACCGGGAAGGGGACAACATCATCCCCATCATGCTGCGTTACGAGGAGGCCGAGCGTTCCAGCCTGCAGCGGCTCAAGTCGCTGACCGTCTACCCGCTGGAGAACCCGGGGCAGGGCGTGCCGCTCAACCAAGTAGCGCAGGTGCACATCGGCAACGGCTATTACCGCATAGACCGCGAGAACCTGGTGCGCACTATCACCATCGAGGGCCGCAACGCCGGGCTCACCGCCGAGGACATGATGCCCCGGATCCAGCCGGCGCTGGACCGCATCGAGGCGGACCTGCCGCCCGGGCACTGGATCGAGTTCGACGGCGTGGTGACCCAGTCCGCCGAGGGTAAGGCGGCGCTCCAGGCCTACCTGCCCATGTGCCTCGGGGTGATCTTCATCCTGCTGGTGGCCCAGTTCAATTCCTTCAAGCGGCCGCTGCTGATCGTCACCACCATCCCGCTGGTGATCGTCGGCGTGGCGCTGGGGCTGATGCTGATGCGCGCCAACTTCGGCTTCATGGTGCTGCTGGGCATATACAGCCTGGCGGGGATCATCATCAACAACGCCATCGTGCTGATCGACCGCATCGACATCGACCGGCGCGACCCGGCGCTGGACATGACCGAGGCGGTGATCCAGGCGTCCGTGCGCCGCCTGCGGCCGATCCTCATGGCGACGGTGACCACCATTCTCGGCTTCCTGCCGCTGATCGTCGGCCGCGACGCGCTGTTCTACGGCATGGCCAGCGCCATGGCCTGTGGGCTGGCGTTGGGCACCGTGATGAGCCTGGGCGTGGTGCCGGTGCTCTACACCTACTTTTTCCGGGGCGAATCGGAGAAGATGGGCGCCGCGACACCCGAGAATGCCTGACCATGGATCCGAAGCTGTGACTGAAAAAACGCGACTGGAAGACGAGACCGCCGGCAAGCTGATCCTGGCGGGGATGGACCTGTTCGGCCAGTTCGGCTTCAAGGGCACCACCACGCGCATGATCGCCGAGGCGGCCCAGTCCAACATCGGCTCCATCGCCTACTACTTCGGCAACAAACAGGGGCTCTACCTGGCCATCGCCCGCCACATCGCCCGGCGCCTGCGGGCGGTGTTCGAGCTGGAGGGCATGGAGGTCAGCCATGCGGATGTCGGTAACATCGACTCCGACGCCGCCCGCGAGCTGATCAGCGGCCTGGTGCGGCGCATGGTGCGCCTGTTCAGCCAGGAGGAGGAAGCGCGCCGCTGGCTGATGATGGTGATGCGCGAACAGGCCAATCCCACCGACGCCTACGATATTCTCTATCAGGAAGCCTTCCTGCTGGGGCACGTCCACCTGACCACGCTGATCGCCGTGCTCATGGGGCGCGACCCCACCGAAACCCGCGTGATCCTCGAAGCTCACACGCTGGTGGGGCAGATCGTTTTCTTCCTGGTCGGCCGCACACCGCTACTGCGACGCCTAGACTGCGGCGACCGCTTCCCGCCAGAGCTGGTGGACATGGCGGAAGAGGTAGTGCTGGCCCACGTAGCGGCGCTGGAAAAGCGGGCGGAGTAAACAGGCTGATCGAGGATTCATCGTCCGGTCGCCTGGCGGCGCCTCAGAAACTGAAGTGTCTGGTACAGGGAGAGCGGGCTGTCTGTCGTCTGGCGTTAGCACCATCCATGTAGCGGAAACTTCAGTTTCCGAGCCGCCCGGCCGGGCGGCCAGGGGCTCACTCTGGCGTGAGCCCCTACCCAACCATCCACTGGCTCACGTCGCCTGCGGCGCGTCCTTCGCCCGCAACCGCGCCAGCACCGCCTTGGCATCGTGCTTCCCGGTGTCGATCCCGGCTTTCTTCAGCTTGCGGTCCAACTGGCTGCCGAGTTCCTCTTCGGCCAGCTCCTGCAGGCTGTCGTTCACGTCCGCCGTGCGTTCCTGCTGGGCCTTGATGCGATCCACCGAGGCGGCCAGGTCGCTCATGTGGGTGTGCAGGCCGGCCGTGTGGCTGCCCAGTTCCTTGAGCACCTTCTCTGCGTTGCGGTTGGCTTTGGCCAGGCTCAGCTCGCGCTTGTAATGCTGCAGGGTGCGGCCGGCGTCCTGCAGGCGCTTGCGCAGGGTTTTCTCCTGCGCCGCCAGATAATCGGCGTGGCGGCGCTGTTCGGCCAGCAGGTTCTCGTCCTCGGCGATGCGTTCGGCCAGTTCCGTGGCCAGAGACTCCTCGCCCAGTTCCAGCGCGTGCCGGGCCTGACCCTCGCGCTCGGTGATGGTCTCCGCCAGGCGCTCGTTGCTGCGTTGCAGTTGTTTGGATTCCGCCATCAGCCCGGCCAGCTCGCGCTTGGCGCCGACCATGGCGTCTTCGGTTTCCCGCAGCTCCTGCGCCAGGATGCGCAGGGCGTTGGCGTCCACCAGTTTCTCTACCGGCTCGTGGGCCGAGGCGCGGAACAGGGTGCCGACTTTTCTCCAGAGCATCATGACGTTACTCCCCGTACTCTTTCAGGATCTGCTGAGCCCGGGCTTCCGACAGCCGGTTGTGGATGCGCTGGCTCTCGTGCTCGTCGCGCATGGTCTTGGACAGGGTGATGGTGGTGCTCACCAGGAACAGCGCGCAGATCGCCATGTAGCCTTTCACCAACAGGTCCGTTGGGGTAAAGACGATGCCTACGCCGGTGGCCACCAGCGCGATGGCGAAGGACGCCTTTACGAAAAACAGCCAGCCGGTGGAGTTACTGCTCAGTTCGTTATCCATGTGTGCCTCCAGTATTCGGTTCTTCTTGGGTCTGCGGCATCGGTGCCGCGTTAGAGTCCACTCTGGTGACAGGCGGGCAGGGCAACCAGCAAAAGCCAAAAAGTAGCGTCTACGTCGATGGTGGGTATTGCAGGGCGATACGTTGCTTTAAACTGGGGGCTTCGCCGGAGCGATTGCCGGGCGCCGCGACAGCCAGGCAGCAACAGAGAGATGAGAGACGGAACCTCATGGCCCAGACCACCGCCATTGTCGACGCCCTCAAGGGCGCCCTGAAGGAACACGGCCTGACCTACCAGCAGGTCGCCGACGCCCTCGACCTGTCGGAAGCCAGCGTCAAGCGCCTGTTCGCCGAGCGCCAGTTTTCCCTCAAGCGGCTGGACCAGATCTGCGCGCTACTGGGCCTGGAGATCAGCGACCTGATGCGCCGCCTGGAGCCGGAAACCCGCATCGACCGCCTGACCCGCGAGCAGGAGCAGGAACTGGTGTCCGACATCCCGTTGCTGCTGGTGGCGATCTGCGCGCTGAACCGCTGGCACTTCGAGGACATCCTGGCCGCCTACACCCTCAGTGAGCACCAGGTGATCGGCCGGCTGGCGCAGCTGGACCGCATGGGCTTGATCGATCTGCTGCCGGGCAACCGCATCAAGCCGCTGATCAGCCATGATTTCCAGTGGCAGCGCAACGGGCCGATCCAGACCTATTTCGAGGAGCAGGTGCAGGGAGATTTCTTCCAGTGCCGCTTCAACCGGCCCGGGGAACTGCGCCTGTTCCTCAACGGCATGCTCTCGCCGCGCTCGAACGACGTCATGCAGCAGAAACTCCGACGTTTGGCGCTGGACTTTCGCAACTGTCATCGGGAAGATTTATCCCTGCCGCTGGATCAGCGCTACGGCGTCAGCCTGATCCTGGCGATGCGTCCCTGGGAGGTGGCGGCGTTCCGACACTACCGCCGCCCCGAGGCGCAGAAAGTTTATCCGGGGCATCCGGCACGCTGAGAACCGCTTGCGCATTGGGGCGGTTTTCCGATTCCATGCGTGCCGACGAACGGCGCCCCTCACTCACGCGGTTCGAGATCGACGAACCCACACTGACCCAAAACGGAGACGACCCCATGCGATTGCTCATCGCCCTGATGATGATGGTGTACGCCGGACTGACCCTGGCAGCGGACGACGACTGCGAAAACCCATTGACCACCATGGACATGACCCGCTGCGCTTCCATGGAGCTGGAATCGGCCAACGAGGAAATGAAGCAATACCTGCAGGCGGCTCTGGACCGCTACGACGAAGCACCGTCCAACCACCGCCTGATCAACGCCGCCCAGGAAACCTGGGACGAATACCGCACCAAGCACTGCGATTCCCTGTTTCACGTCTGGAGCGATTCCACCCTGGGTAGTGTGAAATTTGCGCAATGTAAAACGCGCCTGACCCGCGCCCGGACCCACGAAATCTGGCGTTCCTTCCTCACCAGGGACGACGACTCCGAACCGGTTTTGCCAGAGCCTCAATGACCTACCTCAAGCGCGCCGGGGCGGCCTAAAATGACATATCGATAAGCCGATTCCAGGCGGCGCCTGCGTTATCCTGAGCGCCAACATTTCGAGTGCTTCTGGATCATCCCGTGAGTCGTTTTCGTTCCCTTTTTACACTGCTGGCATTGGCGGCAGTCCTGACGGTTTTCGGCTGCTCCCAGAGCAAGCCGAACGTCGACCTGTCCCTTTCCGACAAACAGCTGGACTGGGTCGCCAGCAAAATCTTCCAGAACGAGTGTTCCGGCGAGGTGGACTGCCTGGTGCACTGGAACGAGGGCGAGGCCTTCCCGTCCCTCGGCATCGGGCATTTCATCTGGTACCCCAAGGGCGTGGACGAGCCCTACGCCGAGAGTTTCCCGGCGCTGGTCAAGTTCATGAAGGCCGAGTCCGTCGACATGCCCGACTGGCTCGCCAAGATGAGCCCGCTGGACGCGCCCTGGCCGGACCGGGACAGCTTCCTCAACCAGCAGAGCGGACCGCAGATCGAGTTCCTGCGCTGGTTCCTGGACGAGACCAAGCACGTCCAGGCCGAGTTCATGTACAGCCGCGCTCAGGAATCCCTGTCGAAAATCCTCGACGCCACCCCCGAAGACCAGCGCGACGCCATGCGCCAGCGCATCGACAACCTGCGTAACACCGCCGGCGGCGTCTACGCCCTGATCGACTACGTCAACTTCAAGGGCGAGGGCCTGAAGGCCTCCGAGGCCTACGACGGCCAGGGCTGGGGCTTGCGCCAGGTGCTTGAACACATGGGTGAAATCGACAAACGCACCGCGCTGGCCCGCTTCCGCCAGGCCGCCGCCGACGTACTGACCCAGCGTGCCGAAAACGCGCCCCGGGCCATCGAGCGCGACAAGTGGCTGGCCGGCTGGCTCAACCGCGTGGAGACCTACAAGGAAGTGGGGCCGAGCCCGGGGTAGGGCGCAGCGTTCGATACCAGCACGCCTCCGACCAGGGTTGGCTGAGGCGTCTCGGAGCAAGCCTTGAGTCGCCTCAGACTTCGGTCGGCTTGAGTTTTCCGTGAGCGTCGGCGCAAGATAAGGGCCGAATTCAACGCGGTGCAGGACGCGCCAAACACGGAGAACAACAATGACGCGAGTGATTGCCTTCGGAGAAGCCCTCATCGACATGCTGGCCCGCCCGGGCGACGACGGCCAGCGCACCTTCCTGGAACAGGCCGGCGGTGCCCCCGCCAACGTCGCCGTCGGCGTCGCCAAACTGGGCGGCCAGGCCTGCTTTATGGGGCAGGTGGGCAAGGACATGTTCGGTGACATGCTCGTGCGTACCATGGCCGACTACGGCGTCGACACCCACGCCCTGCACCAGACTGCCGCCGGCATGACCGCGCTGGCCTTCGTCAGCCTCGACGCCGACGGCGAACGCAGCTTCGCCTTCTACCGCGATGGCAGCGCCGACCTGCTGTACCGCATCGAACACGTCCCCGACGGCTTGTTCGACACCCCCGCCATCTTCCACTGCTGCTCCAACACCCTGACCGACCCGGAAATCGCCGACACCACCCTGGCCCTCATGCAACAGGCCCGGGACGCCGGCTGCCTGGTCAGCTTCGACGTCAACTACCGCCACAACCTCTGGCCCAAGACCGCCACACCCGCCGACACCATCGCCGACGCCATGGCCCTGGCCCACGTCGTCAAACTCAGCCGCGAAGAGCTGGAGGCCCTCTACGGCGATGAACAGACCACCGTCACCCGCCTGCTCGACGACGGCGCCCAGCTCGTCCTCGTCACCGACGGCGGCAACCCCCTCAACGTTTACTGGCCCGGCGGCGCCACCGATATCGCCCCCGTCCCCGCCGACATGACCGACAGCACCGCCGCCGGCGACGCCTTCGTGGCCGGCCTGCTGCACCGGCTGGCGGAGCAGGGCATCACCCGCGAAACCCTGACCGGCTGGATCGCCAACAAGGCCCAACTGGAAAAAGACCTCCAGTTCGCCTGCCGCTGCGGCGCCGTGGCCGTATCCCGCTACGGGGCGTTCGACGCCCTGCCGACGGCGGGTGATCTCTGATTTAACACGACCTGTCGCAATCCCCCGGTTTGTAAAAGCTTGTCAGACGCGGTGGTGCCGCCGCGCTGGATCGCTAGACTCGAAGAAAAGGTGCCCAAGCGGGCGCCTCACTGGCGGTGGGATGTCGCTGGGGCTGCGGTGTGATCAGGGATGAGAGGTTGCCTTTCTGTTTTCTGCGTTTTCCTTCCTGATCGTTCTGGTGGTGAGTCCGAGCCTTCCCGTGTTTGCCGGTGCGGTTGTTTGTACAGGTATATGGAAATCATGGAATGCGGAAGTCGCGATATTGCATGGGGTATCTGTGCGAAAGGCCTAAAGTGCTGATTAAAATAGGTTTTTGTTGTTGGTGCGGGCCGTCGCCCCGGTTGTTATCTGGAACGCACGATTATTTGATATTGCGGAGCGCGGTCTAATTACTGTTATAGCAGAATTTACCGATGATTTTTTTCATTCCAAAACGAGACATATCGGCGGCGGATATTGCCCAAATCAGAAAGCTCTGTGGAAGCTCAATTTCTGATATCAAACAGGCATCACAACTACGAAAGGCTCTCGTAGAGATTGAGCCATTCACGACCAATTGGGATGCAGAGAAGTTTTATCTCGCCAAACTCTATCGGCTGTTAGTCGGGCAAGCGCCTGTTCCCTTCGAGATCCTAGAAGGTGATTCTATTGAAGATGCAGAGTTTCTATCTTCGGAGGTGTATTACTCACGCTTGGCTACTTTTCGAGAAATTGAGCTTGAGCAGCAGCGACTGACTGATTTAGAAATGGGGTATATTCGCTCTGATGAGGAGTTTCGGCCGCATGATCAGGATTGGCTATAACAAGGCATTGCAGTTCGTTCCGGCCCTTTGGGCCTCCACCGGACGCGCTAAAGTCGCGCGCCGCTGAATTTCGCGTTATGGGTGCAAATTGAGTTGAGAATGAAGCATCTGGCTGTATACATCGGGATAGCAGCGTTTTGTGCTGTGACTATTTGGATGCTGTTTTTTAGTCGTCCAGGTGAGGCTTTTCTTGTAACGCACGTTGGTGGCCCTGCATGGGCCGGGGTTCTGATGCTGGTTGCAGGGGTAGGGTTTTTCGCCTCGTATGTTTTCCAGAAAGCAACGTTTGCAAAGCCGTTCCTGTTCATTTGCCAACATTTTTCTTCGCCATCTAGTGACAAAATGGCTTTGTTCTATGGAGTGCTGCTGAGTATTTCTGGTAGCGCCGTGGTTATTAATGCTCTATCGAGCTCGGCGGTATGACGGGCTATTTCGTTGGGACCCATAACCAGTCATTCCAGTTCGTTCCGGCCCGAGAGGGCCTCCACCGGACGGCCTTTTCTCCGCTTCGCTACGTAAAGGCCGCCGCTGAATATTGGCGTTAAGCAGGGGTGCTATGAAACGAGATGAGTTTGAAGTCTATAAGCCCCGACACCTCCGTCTTGAGGAGCATCTGCCAAAGTCTGATGACGCGACTTTGATCACGCTTAAAGGCCATCTACTTGTCGAAGAAATCCTGGAGGAAATAATCCTCCATTATTGTCGAGCTCCAGAAGTGCTCTCTGGAGTTGAGATCGCATACTTTCTGAAACTTCGACTTGCACAGGCTCTGATCGGTCCAAAGGGCGCCCCCGACTTTGTATGGGAAATGGCCGGTGCACTGAATTCTCTTCGAAACGAGCTTTCTCATAAGCTCGATAGCCCCAAGGTAGCAGGCAAACTTGATCGCTTCATAGGGATCTATCGAAGTCGTTATGGTCGGGACACCAAAATGGATAAAGCTTCCGAATTGAGGGTGGCGATCGGATTCATTTTGGGGGCACTAACTTTTATTGAAACTAAGGTAAAAACAGGAAGAATGCCTCCGGCCCTGGACGAAGGTGATGTTTAACAATTCGCTGTTGCCGGACAATTTTTCCACCGCTGCGCGGCTCCAAAATTGCCGCAAAGCTCCGCGTTATAGCAAAATACACAGGCAAGGGTTTTCATGGCATTACAGGAAGTAAGACCAGCAAAGTTTAAATATCAACCGGTCCGTTTCTCACATATTGCAATGGATCCTGCCGAACCAGCAGTACTGTCAGCAGACCCTTGGTCGTATTTGCATGGGTTTCTTCTCGAAAAGATATCTCATTCGGCTGGTAATAACAGGACCTGCTATACGAGGGCAAAATACTTCTCCGCTCTGGCAGAGGATTTTTATAGGGCCGCCGAGTCAGTGGATATGCCTGCCAAAGGTACATTAATCTACTACGGAATGATGAATTTGGTGAAGGCTTTTTTGGCGACTAACAAGGTACCGTTGGAAGAGGTCGTTGAGCACCATGGCGTCACCAATACACATGGACGCCAATACTCTCTCACTATTCAAGGAAAGATGCGGGACTGCACGAATATTTTCTCTGAATTCGCAAAGTTAATGGGAACTCCTGTTAAGGGAAAGCATGAAATAAATTTGCGTCATGTTTTTTATTATATTCCTGAGCTCCATGGTATTGCTAGAAGTTCGGGATTCTTTAAAAAGCCAAAATACCTTCCAGTTCAAATTGATTTTTGCGTTAATGATACTGCGACGTACCTGCTAACAGAGGTGTCATTTAGTAAAGGGCAACAAAATATCGTCGATACCTCTAAGTTTTTAAAAGGCAAGCGAAAAGAATATTTTCTTGATTCATACGAGAGCAATGGTTCAGTAATCTACCGAAGCAAACGGCGAAAACGTGTAAATAATGATAACTGGCCAAGAGTCTACAGAAATATTCTAAAAGAATATTCAGAGCTAGGTTTTTCTTCCATTTTAACGAGAAATGGATATAGATATTACTGCTCGCTGCAAGAGGGAACCTACCATCACCTATGTAACTCCTATCTGATGCTGTTTTACCTAGGGCATACCGCTCGTTATCGGCCGAGTGAGATTCAGAAGTTAATGGATGGTGAATTGCGGCCGATGGCAACTGAAGCTGTTGCAGTAATACCAAAACAATTTCTGTATCAGTTGGTGAGTTTGATTACAGGAAAACTCTGTGTTATTCCATTCTCCAGTATATAGCTATAACAAGTGGCTGAAGCTGACCGTGGACTTCCCCAAGGCGTTATAGCTACTAAGAGAAAGTGTGGATGTATAATTTAAGTGATTCTGAAATCCGGAATACCTGTAAAGAGAGACTTGAGAGTCTAGAGTACTGGCTGCGGAGGCTTATCGACGTTCAGCTTAGTGACGCTTATGGTGACTTTTTTAACTACTCCGACGAGAAAGGAAACAGGATAATAAAAAATAAGATAATCGAATCACTTGAAAGTCGTATAATTAAAGAGCCACAAAGATACAGTCGAAAAGTCGACGCTATTTTGCTCGATGATGAAATTGATATTATCTGCAATCCAAAATTATACAACGATCACTTCAAAGGTGCGTTAGAGATGGCTTTTCCTGATGGTCCTAATGTCGCTAGAACCTTTTTAAAACGACTCGTAGATCCAAGGAATAGATTGGCGCATGCAAACCCCATAAGTCAACGGCAGTCAGAGCAAGTTGTTTGTTATACCAATGATGTCATCGAATCGATTAAAGAGTTTTATAGAAAGCAAAACATGTCTGAAGATTATAATGTCCCTCTCATATTAAAGCTTATAGATTCCTACGGAAATGTATATCACAGAGATCAGTTTGGTAATGTTCATGATGGCGGAATCATAAAGAACCTTTCTAATGAATCTCAGTTTGATCTGAGGCCAGGTGACACGTTAAGCCTTGAAATCGAAGTCGATCCCAGTTTCTCTCCAGAGGAGTACGATATATCTTGGGCGTCTGCTAAGGGCTTTAGTCATGATGTGCCCAACGGCCAGAAAGCAGTAATAAATATCACTGAAAAGCAGGTTGGCAAGCGATTTGATGTTCAATGTCGAGTTACTTCTAAGAAGCAATGGCATCGGATGTCACTTGGCGCAGATGATTTCCTTATCTACTACATTAGAGTCTTACCTCCGTTGTGAGACAGACTATAACAAACGCGTCAATCAGGACTAATTTTCCGCTGGCGCTCCAAATTAGCGCATTGCGCGAACGTTGAGGCTGTAGAAAAAGGTCAGGAAAATATACCGGGACAGATTTATTTTTAGATTAAAGTAGATTCTCATGGACGCAGGTTTAACCCGAACCATCTCTCTTTTCTACATCGCACTGTTTGGCTCCATACTCATAGCCGCACTACTCAATGCCGAGTTCATGGGCACGCCACTGGATCGCTCGCGTGACGCCTGGGTACCATTCTTGCTGGTGGTCGTGTCTTGTGGTGTCTACCGGCGTACGAGGTGGGGGCGCTGGCTGGCGTATCCGGTTTCTTTGTTCCTGTGTTTGGGCGTGCCGCTCGGAACGGTGCTTGGGGGCTTCATGGTGTGGCATCTGACCAAGTATCGGTCGGCGTTCAATCGATGGGTTTAGTCACGCCCGCTATCGGCCGGCGCTCCTTCAAAACTGAGTCTTCAGGTAAAGCTGCCCTCCTGAGTAACGCCAGCCGAATTCACCCCGGAAGCGGTCCTTGTCGGCGCCCACATCCAGGTCGAAATGCGTTGCGGAAACGCCGATGGACAGAGGCTTCCAGACGTTGTATTCGACACCGACGAGCATGCTGGTAATGCGGCCATCGTAGTCGTCGATATCCGCTTCAAAATACCGACCGGCTGCGCGGAGCTGCCATCCGGGGGCGAACTCATGATCGAAATAAAGGCCGAATAGGGGCAATGGCATGTCGCTACTGACGCTATCCCTGTAGTTATTCTGGAATTCGGCGCTCCCGTCCGAGTCGCTAATGACGCCGCTGGCTTGTACGTCGAAGTCCAGATCCACCCAGTAGACGCCCGCGGAAACCCCGACCTCCATGCTCTGTGATTTATACAGGCTGTAGATGTAGTTGACGTCGTAGATGTAGAAACGGCTATCCGTCGTCACGTTGGCGCCGGCATTGATGACGGTATCCTCGAACTCGAAATCGCGATCCAGAACGGTGCTACTTTCCCGGGAAAACGGACTGTATTCCACGCTCAGGCGATGCCGTTCGGCGAATCGCCACAACGCCCTGACAGAGACAAAGTCGACGTCGTCTTCCTGACCGAGATCGTTCTCGATATCGATACTGGCGTTGTTGTCCCGGGTTTCACCGTTGACGGTGATGTCCGAATCAAATCGGGATATCGACCCCCCGACGCTGAGGGTGAAGGTGTCATCGCCGAGGGCTTGGACGCTGGCCGGGCTCATGGAACAGAGCAGAAACAGGAGGGCATAAAGAGAAGCCTTCAATCCCACCACCCCAGCGTAAATCCGCCGTTGTGATCTCATGGTGAGCCTCCTCCCCATGTCCGGATCAGCGTTCGTTCAGGCGTTTTTCCGAGCGACTTGGAGGGCGAACTGCAGTCTTTAAGGCCTTTCCAGTAGGCTGCTCAGCTCAGCCTGGCTTCTATACTGCGGCGGGTTCGTTCGACTATTTAAGTAGTATGGAAGAAAACCGGAAAAATCCCAGTTGTTCCTGAATAGCCGGATCCTATAAAGCGGGAGTCGCCAACGAATCCCGGACCGTCTTTCAGGGTTCATCCTTCCCAGGATAAAGCGTTCGCTCCAACACCCAGAACGTCACAACAAGCCAACTCTCGACCAAACAAGGCCTCCAATAGCCCCAACCTAACGACCTCTTAGCCCCCTTTCGGTCAAGGATCGTCAACGACGGGTCAACGGGTTTGAGCCGGGCATTGGCTAGTGTGGAAGACCTCATTCAATGGTGCGCCGGTCCGGTATCGGCGCAAAGCGGAGGTGTTCCATGATCGAAGCCAAGCAATTTGATCGTCAGGCCCTGGAGGCCTGCGGTCAGGGCCGTTTGTTTCCCGGCGAGGTGCGTCTGCCGATTGACGAGATGCTGATGCTTGATCGCATCACGCACATCGATGCCAACGACGGTGCTTACGGGCAGGGCAGTCTGGAGGCGGAGCTGGATATCCGGCCCGATCTCTGGTTTTTCCGCTGCCATTTCGTCGACGACCCGGTGATGCCCGGCTGCCTGGGGCTGGACGCCCTGTGGCAGTTGATCGGTTTCTTTCTGGGCTGGAGCGGCGGCGAGGGCA
This sequence comes from Marinobacter sp. JSM 1782161, assembly GCF_011421605.1. NCBI lineage: Bacteria > Pseudomonadati > Pseudomonadota > Gammaproteobacteria > Pseudomonadales > Marinobacteraceae > Marinobacter > Marinobacter sp. JSM 1782161. The sequence goes on along the minus strand of NZ_WSSA01000003.1, from coordinate 380,365 downwards.
AGGGCCGCGCGTTGGGGGCCGGCGAGATCCGTTTCTTCGGCCAGGTGCTGCCCCACAACGAGCGGGTGACCTACCGGCTGGATATCAAACGCGTCATCCGCCGCAAGCTGACCATGGCCATCGCCGACGGCAGTCTGTCCGTGGATGGCCGGGAGATCTACACCGCCCGGGACCTGCGGGTCGGGCTGTTCACCAACACCGATGCATTCTAGGAGGTCGATATGAGACGGGTTGTCGTGACAGGAATGGGCATTGTGTCGAGCCTGGGGCGCAATCGGGAACAGGTCCTGGATTCCCTGAAAAGCGTCACGCCGGGCATTGGCTTCAGTGAGCAGGCGCGCGATGCCGGGTTGCGCAGCCAGGTGTGCGGGCAGATCGACCTGGATCTGGCCGAGGAGATTGACCGTCGCCACCTGCGCTTCATGTGCCCGGCCGCGGGTTACACCTACCTCGCCATGGCGGAAGCCATCGAGCAGGCGCAGCTCTCGCCCGCCGCTATCCAGGACGAAAAGACCGGTGTGGTCATGGGCACCGGTGGCGCCTCCACCGTGGAGCTGATGTCGGCGATCGACACGCACCGTGATCGGGGCCTGCGTCGGGTCGGCCCCTATCGCGTGCCGCGTACCATGGGGAGTTCGATCAACGCCTCGTTGGCGACGGCGTTCGGGATTACCGGGGTGAACTACGGCATCACGTCCGCCTGTGCCACCAGTGCGCACTGCATCGGCCACGCGCGGGACTTGATCGCCATGGGGTGTCAGGATGTGATGTTCGCCGGCGGTGGCGAGGACATCCACTGGAGCCTGAGCCTGCTGTTCGACGCCATGGGCGCGCTCTCGACACGCTACAACGACACGCCCGGGCGGGCATCCCGCACCTACGACGCGGAGCGCGACGGTTTCGTGATTTCCGGCGGTGGCGGCGTGCTGGTGCTGGAGGCGCTGGAGCACGCCGAGGCGCGCGGGGCGACGATACTGGGCGAAGTCGTCGGGTTCGGGGCGACCTCGGATGGCGCCGATATGGTCGCGCCGTCGGGGAAGGGCGCCGTCCGCTGTATGCGGCAGGCTCTGGCCGGTATCGATGAGCCGGTGGCCTACATCAACACCCACGGCACCAGCACGCCGGCCGGCGATATCACGGAGCTGGAAGCCATTCGCGAGGTCTTCGGTGAGGACATGCCCATGCTGGGGGCCACCAAGCCCCTCAGCGGCCATGCACTGGGCGCTGCCGGCGTACACGAGGCCATCTACAGCCTGCTGATGCAGCAACAGGATTTCGTGACACCGTCGGCCAACATAGAAACCCTGGACCCACGGGCGGAGGGCTATCCGCTGGTGCGGGAAGCGGTCGCAGACCGGGAGTTGCCGCTGGTGATGAGCAACAGCTTTGGGTTTGGCGGTACCAACGCGTCCCTGGTGTTCAGGCGATGGTCTGCCTGAAGGCGCCCGGCGACAGGCCCATCCAGCGCTTGAACGCGCGGCAGAATGCGCTGGGTTCAGAGAAGCCCAGCCGTTCCGCCACGTCAACCAGCGGGCGATCCGCGTCCTTCAGCAGGGTGATCGCTTGTTCGCGCCGCACATCATCGAGCAGGCGGCCAAAGGTCAGGTTTTCCAGCCGGAGCTTCTTGTAGAGCGTGTGCCGGCTCATGTATAGCCGTGACGCGATGGTTTCGGCCCGCACCGGCCCCTGTGCCAGCGCCTCGGCGATCAGCGGGCGGACCTTGAGGCTGAAGGTCAGCGACGGCAGCCCACGCGATTGGACCAGTTGCCAGAGTCGCTGCAACTGGGAGGGTGAGAGCGCCATGGTCGGGCTGTCCAACTGCTCTGGTGTCGTCTCGGTGTAGCGGCTTAAAAGGCTGGTGCTGATCCCCGCGGACCGGAGGTAATGGATCATCGCGGCAACCAGATTGGCAAAGGCGTCGGTCTTCATGACGTTCCGTCCCCCTGGGGCAAGTGCTCAAAAGTGCTCAACGGACTGTGAATTAATTTCAGCGTACACGTGTTAGCTGAAAGTGTCTCCGCGAACCTTGCGCCGGGTCAAGTCCGGTTTCGCTGAAAGACGGGGTCGGGTTGGGGCAGGCCACGCCGGGACTGGCTTTCTACTCTTGTGCCGCTGGTGAACCTGACCACCCTCCGGTGGCTCGCCTGATGTCGATGCCCCCGGAAACAAAACCCAAACAATTTCCCCCTACAGCCTTCCCCAACGCGGCCGTTACCCTCCGTATGGGCAGGCAGGATAGCCCGTCGCAACATCCACTCTGTTCCAGGCCTCGTTAAGGACGAACCCGGCTGTACGAGCGACCCAAAACAGGATTGCCATGAAGAACCTGACCATCCAGACGCGCGTTCTTTTGCTGGCCCTGGTGCCGGTGATTGTGCTCACCGCACTGCTCAGCACCTACAACCTCAAGCAGGCGCAGGGCATTGGCGACGAGGCCGTCTCCGGCTTTTCCGATGCCATGATGGCGACCAAGCGCCAGGAGTTGCAGAATTACCTGCAACTGGCGCGGTCCTCCATCGCCCACCTTTATGATCAGCCCGGTTCGGCGGACGACCCCGAGGTGCGCGAGAAAGCCATGGCGATCCTGCGTCAGCTGCGTTTCGATGACGCCGGCAGCATGGGCTATTTCTTTGTGTTCGATACCGACGGCATGACCGTGGCCCACGGCGCGAATCCGTCGCTGGAAGGCAAGAGCCTGTGGGATTTCCAGGATCCCAACGGCAAGTACCTGGTGCGCGAGCTGGTCAAGGCGGCCCGGTCCGGCGGCGATTTCGTGTCCTACGAGTGGGAAAACACCGGGACGGGTGACCCCGAACCCAAGCTGGCCTACGCGGAGATGCTGCCCGAGTGGAATGTGCTGATCGGCACCGGCTTCTGGATCGACGGCCTGGAGAAGCAGAAGGCGGCCCTGGCCAGTGACGTGGACGAGTCCCTGGCCGACGCGGTGATCGGGTCGGTGACCACGTCCGTGGTGGCGCTGGTGATCATCGTGCTGCTCGCGCTGGTGGTGGTGCGTAGCATCATCAAGCCGCTCAAGAACGCGGTGACCGCCATGAACGGCATCGCCAGCGGCGACGGCGACCTGACCCGCCGGCTGGACGTGGACGGCAACCACGAGCTGGGGCAACTGGCCGTGGCGTTCAACAGTTTCGCCGATCAGGTGCACGAACTGGTGGAGCGGGTGCTGTCCTCCACGCGCACGCTGAACGACGCCACCAACGAACTCAACGAGGTGATGAGCGAAGCGGAACAGGGGGTTGAGCGCCAGACTTCGGAGAGCGACCAGGTCGCCACGGCGATGAACGAGATGACCGCCGCCGCCCAGGAAGTGGCCGGCAACGCCAGCGAGGCTTCCACCGCGGCGGATCATGCCCACGCCGAAGTCAGCGATGCGCAGGGTCTGGTGCATCAGGCCACCGGCGTGATCAGCGGTCTGTCCGAACAGGTGCAGCAGGGCGTGCAGGTGATCGAGAAGCTGGGTGAGGATTCCCGCAGCATCGACACGGTGCTGGAAGTGATCCGCGAGATCGCCGACCAGACCAACCTGCTGGCGTTGAACGCGGCCATCGAGGCGGCCCGGGCCGGTGAGGCCGGGCGCGGCTTTGCGGTGGTGGCGGACGAAGTGCGGACGCTGGCCAGCCGCACCCAGGAGAGCACCCAGCAGATTCAGGGCACCATTGAGCGCCTCCAGTACGGCGCCGGAAACGCGGTGGAACTGATCGGCTCCATCAGCGAACGCAGCGAAGCGACGGTGGCGGAGACCCGCCAGGTGAGCGAGGCGCTGCAGAAGATCGGCACGGCGGTGCGCACCATCACCGACATGAACACGCAGATCGCCAGCGCGGCGGAAGAGCAGACCAGCGTGTCGGAAACCATCAACCAGAACGTCCACCAGATCGTGACGATCACCGAACAGACCGCCCAGGGCACCCGCCGCGCCGGCGAGACCACCCAGCGGCTGAAGGCGTTGGCGGCGGAAATGTCGGAGCAGGTGAGCCGCTACAAGGTCTGAACGACCCCGCCTAAACCCGATTGACCCACTTCGCGCCGGTGCGGCGGGCGTGAAGTGGGCGTCGCCTTCGCGTCAGGCCCCGGCTCGCGCCAGGCGCCAGCTTCCCGGCACCAGTCGGTCCCCCGGCAGGATAAACGGCACCATGGCCATCTGGACGCCGGTGCCCACCAGCATGATCAGCCAGGCATTGGTCAGGTCCGCTGTCTCCTGGCGGATCATGCCCGCCACCAGCGGCATCAGGCTTGCCAGAATGTAGCCGCCGCCCTGCACGAAGCCCATCAGCGCGCCCGCCGCGCGTTCGTCGTCGAGATGCTCCATGGTGACGATCAGCGCCAGCGGGAACATCGTGCCGATCGACAGCCCCAGCGCCACGATCGCCGGCCAGACCAGCGCGTTGGGTGCGACGATCAGGGCCAGGAATCCGGCGACGCCGAGCGCGAGTACGGTGAACAGCAACTGGCGGCGATCCGGAAAGCGTGGCAGGACCACGGACAGCGACAGGCCGGCGCCGACTTCGATGAGCGTCAGCACGCCCAGCAGCAGGCCGCTGAAAGCGGGGCTGTGACCCAGTTGCGTGTAGAACGGCGGCAGCCAGGCCAGCACCAGGGTGTAGGCCGAGGTGCCGATGCCGAAAAACAGCAGCAGGAACCAGGCGCGGCGCGAGCGTACGGGCAGGGCAAACCGCTGCGGCGCGGGAGAGGGGGCAAGGTGGCGTGTGGAGCGGCGCCAGACTACGGCGGCGATGAGCCCCAGCGCGCTCCACACCGACAGGGCAAACGGCCACCCCAGCCACTCGGCGAACGGAGCGGCGGTGCCGGCGGCGACGGCCGATCCGGCCATGATACCGGTGGTGAACAGCGCCATACCCTGGCCGGCGCGCTCGCCCAGCCGGTTCTTGATGTACGCGGGCATCAGCGCCTGCACCACGGCAATGCCGACGCCGCCCACGGCGGCCGTCAGGATGAGCCATTCGTTACTGTGTCCAAACCCGCGAACCAGGCTGGCCAGGGCGATCACCAGCACCGCCAGACCCACGCCTTTCCAGGGGCTTATCCAGCGTTGCAGAACGCCGCCGAACAGGGCCACCAGGCCCATCGCAAACACCGGCAGTGTGGTCAGAAATCCGGCGCCGACGTCGGTCAGCCCCACGTTGAGCTTGAGCGTATCGAGGACCGGCCCGATCGCCGCCATGATCGGGCGCAGGTTCAGGCCGATCAGGAAAATGGCCAGCCAGATCAACAGACGGCTGTGGCGAACGGGCGGATCTTGAAGGGCTGGCATGGGCGGTCTCCTTACCTCTGGAAGACGCAGGCTACCCGGCAATATATCTTTGCGTCAAGATAAATGCTTGCGACGGATTGGCGAACTCATTGTTGGCGGACGTCATGTCATGGTGGGCCAGCGCCCGACATCCGGTCTACGCTTGAAGGCAGCCGCTCAACGGCGTTCGGGCCCCACCGGCTAAGGACATGCCGGACGTGTTGAGCGATCTCCCTGATCGCAATGGAAAAGGATTGACCATGACGCTCTCCAAACGCTCGCTTGCCTTGTTGTGTTGTCTTGTCTCAGCGCTGTTCACCGCCGCCACGGCCTATGCCTGCACCCGAGCCGTCTATCTGGGGCCTGACGATCGGGTTCTCACCGGCCGCAGTATGGACTGGCGCCAGGAGTGGGAGGGCAACCTGTGGATCCTGCCGCGCGGCATCGAGCGGGCAGTTCGAGCCGGCCGCGCCGTTCGAGTTCATGGCGGCGGAGTAGCGTTGAAGGTCATCGAAGGCGTAAGGTGGTTGAGAATTGATCGATAATCAGGGCGGCGCGTGCAGCCATCGGGGAGGTCATTATGAGCGACCAGCCTACCTACAGGGGGAGCTGTTTCTGCGGAGACGTTCAATTCACGGTGACGGGGGAGCCGGACGCGATGGGCTACTGTCATTGCGAGTCCTGCCGGCGCTGGTCAGCCGGTCCGGTCAATGCGTTTACGCTGTGGAAACCGGACGCGGTTGAAGTGACCCGGGGCGCCGACAACGTCGCGACCTATAACAAGACGCCGGCGAGCTATCGGAAGTGGTGCAAGACCTGTGGCGGCCACGTCTTTACCGATCATCCCACCATGGGACTGACGGATGTCTATGCCGCGGTGATCCCGGATTTCCCGTTCAGGCCCGCCATCCACGTGCATTACCAGGAGACGGTCCTGCCGATCAAGGACGGTCTGACGAAGATGAAGGATGTCCCGGCGGAGATGGGCGGTTCCGGCGAAACGCTGCCGGAGTAAGCCTTTTTCCGGACGTTCGTGTCCCGAGCGGCCACCTTGGGTGACGCGGCCAGTGCGCCAGGGGCGCCGAGTGCTGGCCGCTGTCTGTTTCGAATAGCAAAACCGGCATATGAGTGGCGCGAAAAGCCATTGATTTGTCAGCCTTTACGTATTGCCCCGTCTTACCCTCTTCATCAATCATGAGCTTGCTAATCTAACCTGAGCAGCGCCCGTGTTGCGGTCCCTTCCGTAATCCACGGCGCTGTTGTCTGTCGATCAACAGGAAGTGCATTCAATGACCTCACAATCCGATGCGTCAGGCGGGGGCCGCTGGTTCCTGTCCCTGGTTGGCGTTTTATCAGCGCTCGTCGGCATCGCCCTGCTGGTGGGCGGCGTCTATCTCATTACGCTCGGGGGCAGTTGGTACTTTGCCCTGATGGGGCTGGCCACGACCGCCGCCGGCGTGCTGATCGCCCGCAAGCGTCCGGCGGGCGCCTGGCTGTTTGGCGCCGCCTTCGTTCTTACCATCATCTGGGCCCTGTTCGATGCCGGGCTGGACTTCTGGCCGCTGGTGTCGCGCCTGTTCATGTTCGGCGTGATGGCGGTGGTGATCGCCCTGTGTTATCCGGCACTGGTGCGGGCCAGCGGGGGCCGCGCCGGCCGCGGTGCCTTCGGGGTGGCCGCTGTATTGGCCGTGGCCCTGGTGGCCGGCTTCGTCCACATGTTCCAGGTTAAGCCCGAAGTCGTGGCGTCCGGTGCGCCGGATGTGGCGCCGTCCGCTCAGGGCGAGCCGGACGGCGACTGGAAAGCCTGGGGCAACACCACCGAGGGCACCCGCTTCGCGGCCCTCGATCAGATCACCAGGGCCAACGTGAAGGATCTGGAAGTCGCCTGGACCTACCGCACCGGCGATATTCCCGAGAGCGACGGCTTCGGCGCCGAGGACCAGGCCACACCGCTGCAGATCGGCGACACCGTCTACGTCTGCACGCCGCATAACCAGGTGTTTGCGCTGGATGCGGATACCGGCGAGAAGCGCTGGTCCTACGATTCCGAAGCGACGGCACCCAACTGGCAGCGCTGTCGCGGATTGGGTTATTACGAGCAGCCAGCCCCGTCGGTGACGGCGGAGAACGAACCCGCATCTCCGGCCGCGTGCCAGCGTCGCATCTTCATGACCACCATCGACGCCCGCCTGATCGCGCTGGACGCCGGGTCCGGCGAGCTGTGCGAGGGCTTTGGTGAGGCCGGCACCGTGGACCTGACACAGGGCATGGGCGAGGTGAAACCCGGTTTCTACACCCTGACCGCCGCGCCGCTGGTGGCGGATGACCTGATCATCGTCGGCGGTCGCGTGGCCGACAACATCGAAGTGGGCGAGCCCAGCGGTGTGGTGCGGGCGTTCAACGTGGTGACCGGCGAGAAAGTCTGGTCCTGGGACCTGGGCCGTACCGATCCCAACGCGGATACGGACGAACCCTACACCCGCGCCACGCCGAATGTGTGGACCTCCATGGCCTATGATCCCGAGCTGGACATGGTGTACCTGCCCACCGGCAACACCACGCCGGATGCCTGGGGTGGCCAGCGTTCGGAGCGGGACAACAAGTACAGTTCCGCCGTTGTCGCCCTGGACCGCAAGACCGGCGCCGAACGCTGGGTGTTCCAGACCGTGCACCATGACCTGTGGGACTACGATCTGCCGGCGCAGCCGACGCTCTACGATCTGCCAGACGGCCAGGGCGGCACCATCCCCGCGCTGATCCAGATCACCAAGGCCGGGCAGGTCTTCATGCTCAACCGCGCAACCGGCAAGCCCATCGCCCGCGTAGAGGAACGTCCGGCGCCCCAGGGCAACGCCGACGGCGAGCATTACGCCGCCACCCAGCCGCTGTCCACCGGTCTGCCGTCCATCGGCACCCAGACCCTGACTGAAGCGGACATGTGGGGCGCCACGCCGTTCGACCAGATGATGTGCCGCATCGCCTTCAAGCAGATGCGCTATGACGGCCTGTTCACCCCGCCGGGCGAAGACCTTTCCCTGCAATGGCCGGGCTCGCTGGGCGGCATGAACTGGGGTAGCGCCTCCATCGATCCGAACAGCGGCTACCTGTTCGTCAACGACATGCGCCTGGGGCTGTGGACCAAATTGCTGCCGCGCGACACGATGGAGAGCCAGGAAGGTGGCGGTGTGGAAATGGGCGCCGCTTCCCAGACCGGAACGCCGTATGGCTCCCTGCGGAACCGCTTCATGTCGCCGATGGGCGTGCCGTGTCAGGAGCCGCCGTTCGGCACCATGACCGCCATCGACCTGAAGCAGCGCAAGGTCGCCTGGCAGGTGCCGGTGGGCACGGTCGAGGACACCGGCCCACTGGGCATCAAGATGCACCTGCCGGTGGAAGTCGGGCTGCCGACGCTGGGGCCGAGCCTGGCGACCGAGTCCGGCCTGGTGTTCTTTGCCGGCACCCAGGATTACTACCTGCGCGCCTTCGACAGCGCCACCGGCAAAGAGGTGTGGAAGCAGCGCCTGCCGGTCGGCAGCCAGGGCGGCCCGATGACCTACGTCTCGCCGGAAACGGGCAAGCAGTACATTGTTGTCACCGCCGGTGGCGCCCGCCAGTCCCCGGATCGCGGCGACTACGTGATCGCCTACGCCCTGCCTGACGGGGCCGACAGGAAGTAATGGCGAAAGATTCGCCGTAGAGCCGAGAGCCGCACCCATGGGTGCGGCTTTTTTATGCCTGCAGATCCGCTGGCCCAGGCTTGGGTGACGACTACACTGTCTGGAAGTGGCTCCGGCCGCCAGGATCATCCGCCCCGGAAAAGGAAGCACTGTCATGCCTCGCCCGTTCGTCATACTCGCCTGCCTCGTTGCCCCGTTATTGTTGGCGTTATCGAGTCACACCCTGGCCGCCGACGGCCTCATCACCGTCCAGAGCCCTCACAGCGTCGAGACCACCGCCGACAACCTGGAAGCCGTGCTCGACGCCAAGGGCATGACCGTGTTCACCCGCATCGACCACGCCCTGGGCGCCCGCGAAGCCGGCCTCGACCTGCGGCCCACCGAGGTGGTCATCTTCGGCAACCCCAAGGTCGGCACGCCCCTGATGCAGTGCACCCAATCCGTCGCCATCGATCTGCCCCAGAAAGCATTAATCTGGCAAGACGCCGAGGGCCAGGTGTGGGTCGGCTACAACGATCCGCAGTACCTGAAAGAGCGCCACGACATCGAGGGTTGCGACGAGGTCGTCGGCAAGATCGAGAAGGCGCTGGGGGCGTTGGTGGGAGCGGCAGTGGAGTAGGTGCGAGCTGAGCGGGGGCCGCCCGCTGAACGCGTGAAATCCCACCCATCCCGCAAACCCGGCGTTCAGGGCTACACAAAGCAGCGTTGGGTCGATAGACTCGGCATTCGATAGGGAATCGAACGTATTATCTCTTCAAGGATTGAAATCATGCCGACCAACGCCCTGACGTCAGGTGTTTCTGCGCGCGCCGGCGCGATACTGTCGTTTGACGACGCTCCCCTTCGCCGGCCGCTTCACCCTTCCGGTTTATCCCGCATCGCGTTGCCATCGGATCAATCGCTGAAACCTGCCAGTCCCTCCGGCACCCGCTCTGGCGGTCTCCCTATTTCGTCCGGTCTTCACTGAGCGACACAACGGACGAGTTGGTCAGGCCCGTTGAGCTGTGCCAGCGAGTCCCGATGAGGAAACTATGAACCGAACCTGGATGTCCCGATCCGCCGGCGCGCTGCTGGTCATCATTGCCGTGGCGCTGATTCCTTTCCTGAATTCGCAGGGGGCGCTGGAGCAGCCGGTCTCCCTCACGGTGCTGTTCGATCGCGGCACCGACCTGGACGACGACGCCGCGATGATCATTGCCAAAGCCGTCAGGGAAAGCCTGGCCCGGCCGGAGGCCGGCATTCTCGTGACCGGTTACACCGGTTCGCGAGGCGACGAGCAGGCTAACCTGGCCCTGTCGGAGCGGCGCGCCGAATTCATCAAATCCCGCCTGGAGGACAAAGGTATCGAGCCGGAGCGCATCGATACCGTCGGCCTGGGCGGCACCGAAGCCCTGGAGAGGAAAGAGGGCGAGAGTGATCGCGCCTATCAGCGCCGGCTGGCCCGTGCCGACATTCTGATCAACCCGTAAACCCAATCTCACTAAAGGACTGTTTTATGCGAATGACTCGCATGGCCCTGATGGCCACGCTGGCCTGGTCGGCCGGCTCGACGGCTATGGCCGAGGATTTTATAGACGGCAAGCCCCTATCGGATGTTATGGACCCTGCCGTCCAGGATTGCCGGTCCGTCGATCCGCTTATCCTGCCGATCCGGACCACCGGGGTGGATACGGTGACGCTGTTTGCCAACGACTACCAGTTGGAACCGAACCAGGGCGGCGAGTTTGGTCGCAATGACCTGAACGTCAAACTTGAGCTTGAGAACGACATTCGCGATCAGCTGGAAGACTACCTGAGCTGTGAAACGCCGATCATGCGCGGCACCCAGGGCATGCTGAACGCCGTCGCCGACCTGACCGAGGGGGACGACCGGACCCAACAGGTCGCGTTCTACCAGCATGGTTTCTCCAACGGGGCTGACGCCATCGTGGTCCGGCCTGGCATCAACAGCGCCCAGGATCTCTCCGGCAAGACCATCGTCATCCAGGCCTATGGTCCGCACGTGTCCTATCTGGCGCGCATCCTCTCTGACGGCAAGAAGGCCGCGCAAGAGGCCGGCCAGACCTGGCAAGAGCCCACGATCCTCTATACCGAAAACCTGATGGGCTTCGGCGAGGGTACGCCGGGACGGGCCTTTGAAGAGGACGACGCCATCGATGCCGCGTTCGTGACCTCCTCGGACGCCCGCATCCTGACCAGCGGCGGCAAAGTCGGCACCGGGGCGGAAGGCTCCGTCAAAGGCGCCCGCACGATGCTGTCCACCAGGTCGGCCAACCGTCTGATCTCCGAAGTCTACGTGGTGCGGGCCGACTACCTGCGCAATCACCGGGACCAGATCAAGAACCTGACCAAGGCGTTGTTCAGCGCCGAGGAAAAGTTGCGCGAAAACGTGGTCAAACAGGTGGTCGACTGGGAAGCCGTGGGCGATTACCTGCTGGGTGATCCCGGCGCCGAAGACGAAGCGCAGCAGATGTGGCGGGACGTGGAAACCGTCGGTATGCAGGGGAACATCGACTGGGCGACCCCCGCCAAGCCGCGTTCCTGGAAGTCGATCAACGATGAAATCCAGAGTGGCCTGGTGGCCACCGGCATGCTGTCGTCCGCCTACGCGATGGAGACCGCCGACTGGAACTACGGCGACTTCGCCGGTGGCGTCTTCGATCAGCGCCGCGCCTCACTGCCGGGCTTTGACAACAACAAGGCGTCTTCTGTCGTTGCCAGCATGGACGAGTCGGGCAGTCTGGAAAAGAACGCCCTGATGGAATTCGACATCAACTTCAAGCCCAACCAGACCGCGTTCAGCCCGAAGCAGTACGCGGCCAAGTTTGATCAGGTCCTGGAACTGGCCGCGACATACGGCGGCGCTGTGATCACCGTCGAAGGCCATTCCGACCCACTGAACTACCTGAAGAAAAAGCACAACGGCGCGAACGCCAGCACGCTGCGTTCAATCCGGCAATCCGCCCGGAATCTGTCGATGAGCCGGGCCATCGAAGTGCGGGACGTGGTGCTGAAGTACGCCGAGGACCGCGGCCAGACCATGGACGAGAGCCAGTTCGTCACCCTCGGCCACGGCATTACCGAGCCCAAGACGGGCATGTGCTCCGGGGATCCCTGTGCTCCGAAAACCGAAGCCGAGTGGTTGTCGAACATGCGTGTGACGTTCCGGATCGTCAACGTGGAAGCCGAGGCCAGCACATTCACGCCCATCAACGCCTGGTAAGGAGGGGAATCATGACCGTATTTCACAAACCCTGCCTTGCCGCGCTGGCGATGGCGTCCGCCCTGGTGCTGACCGGCTGTGGCGAGGCTGAGAGCGATGTCGCCGAGACCGCGACAACAGAGGCTCCGGCGGAGTCGGCCGATTACAGCATTGCGGCCGTGAAAGCCGCATCCTGGCCGGGGAAGGAAGCCGCCGACACCGACTTGATGGATCCCGTGCCGACGCGCGAGAACATCATGGTGGTTCTGGATATGAGTGGTTCCATGGGCGGTAGTGGCTGTGCCGGTAATTTCCGGACCAAATCGGAGGCGGCCAAGTCCGTGCTGCGGGACTGGGTCCAGTCCGTGGATAAGGAGGCCAACCTGGGGCTGATCGTCTTCGACGCGTCCGGAACCAGCGTGCGGCTTCCGCTGGGCAGGGACAATCGGGACGCCTTCGTTGATCTGATCAGCGACGCCTTCCCGTCCGGTGGCACGCCACTGGCGGAAGCCGTGTCACTGGCCAGCAACTCCCTGAGCGAACAGGCGGTTTACCAGCAGGGATACGGCCGCTACCGGATGACCGTGATTACCGACGGTCAGCACGATCCGGGGCAGGACCCGCAAGCGCCCCTGGACCGCATTTTCGCCAACGCCGCCAACCCCATCGAGATCAACACGATCGGTTTCTGCATCCGCGATTCAGCACTGAACCAGCCGGGCCTGACGCAGTACCAGAGTGCCCGGAACCCGGAAGAGCTGCGTGCCGGACTGAACCAGGTGCTGGCTGAGTCCACCGATTTCAAACCGATCCAGGAGTTCAACAGCGATGAATAAGACATCGAAACTATTCAAGCGCCCGGTACGCATGATCGCCGCGGCCCTGCTTGTGGCCACCTCGGTGGTGCTACCGGCCCAGGCCGCCGGCAATCGTCCTGACGTCATCATTGGCTGGACCACCTGGGGCGATGCGGAGATCGTCTCCAAGATGGCGGCCATCGTGCTCCAGCAGGGGATGAAGAAAGACGTCGAGCTCACCCTGGCCGATATTTCCGTGCAGTACCGCGGGGTGGCCGACGGCGACCTGGACGCCATGCTGATGTCCTGGCAGCCGCTGACCCACAAGAAGTACCTCGAGAAGTACGGCGACCGCCTGGACGATCTGGGCCCGATCTACGAAGGCGCCAACCTGGGGCTGGCGGTGCCCGCCTACGTGCCGGAATCCGAACTGAAATCCGTTGCCGATCTTGCCAGGCCGGCGGTCAGGAAACAGCTCGGTGGCAAGATCCAGGGCATCAGCCCCAACGCCGGTATTTCCGGCATGACCGAGGACGCGATGCAGGCCTACGGCCTGGACTACGAGCTGCTTCCGGGCACCGGTCCCAAGATGGCCATGGAGATTGGCAAGGCGGTCCGGAAGGATCGCTGGATCGTCGCGACGGCCTGGCGTCCGCACTGGAAATGGGCCCAGTACGATCTGCGCTACCTGGACGATCCGAAAGGCGTGTTCGGGGGCAGTGAGTCGGTGCACGCTGTCGTCACCAAGGGCTTTGAACAGTCGCATCCGGACATTGCCGGGTTCTTCAAACGCATGAACCTGTCCGTTTCGGAAGTGGAGGCCCTGATGAACGAAGCCCGCAAGACCAGCCATCGCGAGGCGATCTACGCCTGGGTCAAGGCCCACCCGGACCGGGTTGAGTACTGGATGACAGGAAACCGGTAATGAAGCACCCGGAGAGCGGATTGGCCCTGTCGGAGATCGGCCGGTCACTGTTGGCGGGCGGCGTGTCCGCCGCGACGGTCCTCGGGGTGGGCGTCCTGGGCACGTTGCCCGCGCCCGCGTTTGTCTACGCCGGGCTGGTGGGCGGTCTTATGTTCGTCGGGCTGATGCTGGTGATTCCCCGGAAGATGACGCTGCAGGAGCGCCTGCGGGCGTCCGGTGGCCTGTCGGACGCCCAGGCGGCGGAGATGGGACGCTTCATCGCCGCGACCGGTGCGCATATCCGGCGGTTGGAGAAACAGGCCCGGAAAGTCCCCTCGCAGCGGGAGATGATCGAGGACATCGCTCTCTGGGCCCGGCGCATTGTCGCCAACGTGCAGGAAGACCCCACGGACCTGAGTCGATCGACCCGGTTTGAGGTTCACCTGGAGTCGGCGGCCGATGTCGTGCGCAAGCTGGCCGACATCAAGGGTAAGGACCGGGGCGCCAACAGCGAGGTGATCGCCGACATCGTGGGCAAGAGCGAAGCGGTACTGACCGACATTCGCGACTCGTTCGAACAGCAATATCACAGCAACCTCGAAAACAACATTCGGGACGTGGATGTCGATCTGGACGTCCTCAAAGGAGCTCTGGAACGCCAGGGACTCGGCTAATTCAAGGAGGCAATATGGAATCCCAAGCGGTAAGCATGACCGAATCCAAGGCAGCCGGCTCGGCCGGCCTGCTGGATGAGAACAACCAGCTGGTCGCCGGGCAGGACGGCATGGACGCGGAAAAGCAGGCACGTATCGACGAGCTCAAGAACCAGATCGATCTCGACGACTCCCAGTCGATCATCGTCTTCGGCTCCGCCCAGCAGTCCAGGATGGCGGCGCTGTCCAAAGACATGATCGGTGGCGTCAAGAACAAGGATGCGGGCCCGGCCGGCGCGCTCCTGAACGACATGCTGGTGCAGGTTCGCGGCCTGGATACGTCGGATCTGAAAGACGGCAAGTCGCCGGGTTTCTTCCGGAAACTGTTCGGCGCCATTGAACCCCTGGCGAAGTTCATCCAGCAGTTCGAGAGCATCGAGTCCCAGGTGAACGCCATAGAGCGCAAGCTCGAAAAAGAGATCATGACGCTCAGCAAGGACGTCGGCATGCTTGAGAAGCTCTACGACGGGGTCGTCGAGCATTATGAGGAGCTGGAATACTTCATTGCCGCCGGCGAGGTTCGCCTGAAGGAAGTCAACGAGGTCGAGATCCCGAAGCTGCAGGCCGACGCGGAGGCCTCCGACGACATGATGGCGGCCCAGCGCCTGCGTGAAGTCCAGGCCGCTGCCACGGATCTGGAACGTAAAGTCCACGATCTCAAGCTGACCCGCCAGACCACAATGCAGTTCCTGCCGACCATCATGATGACGCAGGAGAACGACAAGGCGCTGATCAACAAGATGAACAGCTCCCTGGTCAACACGCTGAGCCTGTGGCACGTGCAGATTGCCCAGTCCATCGCCATGGCCAACACGCGCAACGCCGCCGAAACCCAGAAAGCGGTGTCGGACATGAACAACCAGTTGCTGGAGGCCAACGCGACCAACCTCAAGGAGTCCAACGCGGCGGTTCGCAAGGAGATGGAGCGGGGCATCTTCGACATCGAATCGATCGAGAAATCCAACCAGACGCTCATCGACGCGATTAACGAGAGCCTCCAGCTTGCCCAGGAAGGCCGGGAAAAACGGGCCGACGCCGAGCAGCGTCTGGTGCAGTGCGAATCCTCCCTGAAGGAAGCGCTGCGCTCGAACTGATCACAGTGGTTCATCGTTGACCTGAAGCCGCGCCCACGGGCGCGGCTTTTTTATCGGCAGATGCTGAGTGCGCCCGGCCCCGGACCACGCCAACGCCGACTAAACTGAGGGGTATCGAAAGCGTGCGGGTTGTTCGACGAGTCTCTTGAACATAAGGAGAGCAGCGTGAATGGCCATCGAATCTGTCTCACCTGCAGCGTGGCGGGCCTGATCGCCCTGACCGGCTGCGCGGGCGGCACTCTTCAAAGCGGTCCGGCGGACTGCTTTGAGCGCTGTGACGCGCAATTTCTCGAATGCAGAGCGTCGAGCCAGTTCAGTCGCTTGACTTGCATTGATGCCAACGCGGTCGAGACGATGAACGTGGTGTGCGAAGACCGGTTCATGAACGCCCGATCGGTGTGCGCCGTTTCAGCCACGACCTGTCGTGCCGAGTGCCCCTAGCGGACCGGCACGTGTTCACGTGCCGGCCGGATTCAGCGGCGTATGGGGCCGTCACGTCTCCAGCATCAGCGCCCGGTGCGTGCTCACCCCCGCCATCACACCCGACGCCGACGCAAAGGTCGCGTTCTGCATCCTGTTGGACATGTCCCCCGCCGCATAGACGCCCGGCACGCTGGTCTGCTTGAAGTCGTCGACCTGCACCACGGCGCCGGTTGGGCCCTCCTCGAAGGCGCAGCCCAGCTGTTCCGCCAGGGAGCTGGCCATATGCGATCTGGGCCCCAGGAACAGGGCTTCGAGCTCAATGACGCGGCCGTCGGCCAGGCGCACGCCGGTGATGGCCGGGGCATCGCCGAGCACCTCGGCCACCGGTGTGGTCTCCAACGTGACGCCCCGGCGCTCCAGAAGCGCTCGCTGTTCATCGTCAGGTGTGAATGTGCCCTGGGTGAAGTAGGTGGTCGGTCCCCAGTCCGGGATGATGCTGGCCTGGTGCGGCGACATGGGGCCGGTGGCCAGCACGCCCAGGTTCCGGTTGCGGTACTCGTAGCCGTGGCAGTAGGGGCAGTGGATCACGGTTTTGCCCCAGCGCTCGGCCAGGCCGGGCAGGTCCGGCAGCTCGTCGCGCAGGCCGGTGGCGAGGATGAGTTTACCGCCGGTGGCGGTCTCTCCGTTGGCCAGCCGGACCGCAAAGCCGCCTTCCTGCGCGTCAGCCCGGGTTGCCTCGCCTTCGATGATCCGCACC
The DNA here is from genome assembly GCF_011421605.1 of Marinobacter sp. JSM 1782161. Lineage (NCBI taxonomy): Bacteria > Pseudomonadati > Pseudomonadota > Gammaproteobacteria > Pseudomonadales > Marinobacteraceae > Marinobacter > Marinobacter sp. JSM 1782161. Next base: position 363,526 of record NZ_WSSA01000003.1, on the reverse strand, counting down.
GTGGGGTAGTGGCCGAGCTGTTCCAGGGCAGTGCTCCGGATGGCGGCGGGCGTGGCGCCGTCGAGCCCGAAGAAGCCATGGGACGCGTCGGCGAACCGGTTGCGGGGCTGCCCCGCGTCGATCACCATGATGGGTCGCTGGCCCCGGGCTAACTGCATCGCGGCCGAAAGTCCCGCGAAACTGCCGCCGACGATGATGGCATCTGCTTGCATGGTTCGTTCTCCGTTTCGAACTTTAAGTAACTTTTATTGTTACGTGATACTGGGTGCGATCGCAACACATGAAACATTAAAAGTTACGTGATAAGGTCTGACCCACGCTTCGATCCCCCTGCAGCCAGAGCAACCAACCGCCATGAGAAAAGACAGCCGCCTGTCCCGTGTGCTTCACGTGCTCGTCCACATGGACCAGCTCGACGGACCCGCCACCTCGGAAACGATCGCCGGGATGCTCAACACCAACCCGGTCGTCGTGCGCCGCACCATGGCCCTGCTGCGCAAGGAAGGTTATGTCAGCTCGGTGAAGGGGCACGGTGGCGGCTGGTCGCTGGCCATGCCGCTGGCGGACATCACCCTCTACGATATCCACCGCGCCCTGGGCGACAGCTCCGTATTCACCATCGGCCTGACCGACGAGCACACCGGCTGCCCCATCGAGGCGGCGGTCAACACCGCTATCGACGACGTGCTGGAAGAAGCGGAAGCGCTGCTGCTGGAGCGGTTCCGACAGGTGACGCTGGACCGGCTGCAATTCCGCTCCCGTCGCGGCGAAGGCTGATCGCGCCATCGATCCGACCCGGCTTTACCGGCGTACAACCCGGTAGCGGTTGGGCTGGGCATTGACGTCTCCGGGCATGCCTTGCGCGGGCGCTATACTGGTTCCGACAACAGAGTCAGCAGGCGCCTTGTCCGCGCAGGTACGGTGAACGATGGCCAGAATCCTTCTGGTTTTTGCAGTGATACTGATGGTCAGCTCGCCCACCCGGGCCGAGCTTTTCAGGTTTGGTTTGCCGGCGACCCACGACTTCCAGTACGAACTGGCGGCGATTCGTCTGGCCCTGGATAACGCGCCGGGCGACCACGAGCTGGAAGTGGTTGAATTGCCGGTTGTCTCGACCAAACGCTGGGTGGAAATGCTGGAAAGTGGCTACCAGGGCATCAATCTGGGGGTCGGCGGTTACGATCCGTCACTGGAGCAAACACTGCTGCCCGTCAGCATCCCGCTGACCCGGGGCCTGCTTGGCTACCGGCTGATGGTGGTGCGGGAAGACCGGCTCGACGAATTGTCGAACATCCATTCCCTCGAGAGCCTTTTGCCCCTGCAAATCGGGTCGGGTTACGCCTGGCCGGAGAACTCCATCCTGTGGCAGAACGGCATTGATCTGGTGCTTGGGCACTATGAGAACCTGTGGGCGATGCTAGCCCGTAAGCGTTTCGACGTCTTCCATCGTGGCGTGCAGGAAGTGTTCGTGGAGCTGTCGGTCCCGGGGCGGGAAAACTTTGCCATTGTCCCGGGTGTCGCGCTGGCGTTCCGGTTTGACTACTTCCTCTATGTGCCCGGCGATCGCCAGGATCTCCAACGGATCCTGGTGCAGGGCCTGGTCAACGCCTATGAGAACGGCCGCTTCATGGCGTTGTTCGAGAGCGACCCGATCATTCGTGAAAGCCTCCGGCTGGCCGATTTCGACCAGCGCGAGGTGATCTGGCTGGAGACGCCGGAGAACCGGGCCAGTATCGACTACATTCCTGACCGATACTGGCACGATTCGGTGCTCCGGCGTTGAGGCGTATGGCGCCGGATCAGTAACTCAGGCCGTATCCATAGTCGAACAGCGGATCCGCTGAGTCGTAGGGCACATCCTCATATTGCGCCTCGACCGCTTCCATCGACGACGGCAGCTCGAACGGCAGCTTGCCGGTGGGGCTGGCATCGCCGAACACCAGTTGCAGCAGGTTGGCGTCGCTGCTGCCGAAGCTGGCGAAGACCGCGTCCACGTCGTCGATAAACTCGGTCAGGATCGCCGGGCGGCCCATGTAGACGTCCACGATCACGCGCGTGGCGCTGCCTTTATTGGCGACCACGTCCTGGATGCGGGTCAGGTCGTCGTAGTTGGCGGCCTGGTAGGTGCTCGGGTCGGTGACCAGATTGTCGTCCTCGTCGTAGATGGTGTACTGGCTCAGTTCGCTGCTCAGGCCATCGTAGGGGCCGTATACCAGTGGCCCGCCGGGCATCTGGAAGATGGCGTTGGCGGCGGAGATGCCCAGGCCCGGCACCACGGAGTAGGGCGCGGCGACCCGCACGATGGCGATATCCGCACTGGCGACGTCGTCGGTTCCGGTTACCCCCAGTTCACTGACCTCGGCGGCGGTCATGCCGTCGATGTAGACCTGCGTGTCCGCACGCGCGGTGGCGACGGGCAGCGTGTTGTCGTTCTTCAGCAACACGGTGGACTGGATCTGCGCCTGGTCGGCGAGGTCCTGGTGCTGGCCGATGTGCTGGTCGACCTCGGCGGCATCCACATAGGGATTCTCGAACAGCCCCAGCGTCATTTTCTGCGCCAGCAGTTTGCGGAGCGATCGGTCCAGGCGCTCCTCGGTGACCAGTTCCTGATCCACCGCATCGAGGATCGGCTGGGGATCGTCCAACCCGCCGAACTGGTCGACGCCGGCGTTGAGCGCCTTGGCCACCCGCTCAGCCTGGCTGAGGCCCTCCACGCCCCAGGGCATGCCGATGAAGCCGCCCAGGGATTCGGAATCGCTGATGATGCCCCAGTCCGTGCAGACGATGCCGTCGTAGCCCATCTCCCGGCGCAGTTGCCCGGTGATGATGTCGCGGTTGAAGCCCATGCCCACGTTCTCGGAAGTCTGGTCCACGGGAATGCCGTAGTAGGGCATGATCGAGGCCACGTTGTTTTCGATCAGGGCCTCGAACGGCACCTTGTGGTATTCAAAGTTGTCGCCCGGATAGACCTGGCGTTTGCCCTGTTCCAGGTGGGCGTCGATGCCGTCCTCCTGCGGGCCGCCGCCGGAGAAATGCTTGGCCATGGCCGCAACGCTGTCGTCGTCCAGTTCGTCTCCCTGCAGGCCGCGCACGTAAGCGGCGCCCAGTTTGCCGGTGAGGGTGGCGTCCTCGGTGGCGAAATTGCCCATGATGCGGCCCCAGCGGGGCTCGGTGGGCAGATCTACCTGCGGGTGCAGAGCCACCTGGATGCCCAGCGCCCGGTACTCTTCGCGGATCACCTCACCGGCTTCCTCGGTCAGCTCCAGACCCGCGGCCTCGTCGCCCATGGCGATGGCGCCGAAGCCGGCCGGCTGGGGCCACTGGGTCAGCCCTTCCTGCAAAAGGCTGACGCCGTACTGACTGTCACCCACATGGCTGCGCGGGTCGGTGCTGATGGCGAAGGGGATGCTCAGGCGGGTGTTTTCGGCGGCGGCCTGGACGCGGTTGGTGTAGTCGATGTACTCGGCCGGTGCGTCGTTGCGGCGGCTCACACCGGCCCCGGCAAACTGCTCGATGCGGGTCAGGGTGTAGGCCTCGGTGCTGTCGCTGTCCATGTTGATGTGCAGCATGGCACCGGCTTTTTCCGCCAGGGTCATGCGCGCCACCAGATCGTCAGCCCGTTCGTCGGCGCCCAGGCGCCAGTCCTCGTAAGGATCCAGCGTGCCGTTGGCGTTCATGTCCTTGAACTGGTAATCGTCGACGTCGATCAGGCTGACGGTTTCCGCCCCCAGCTCCGGTTGCTCGTAGTCGGTGTCGCCGCTGTTGTCCTTACAGCCGGCCAGCGCGGCGAGGGCCATGACGGACAGTGTGGACAGGCGGGTGAAGCCCGCCCTCGGTAATGCAGGATGGGCGGACGTGCGCGAGACGCCCCGCCGTCTCCGGAACGGGGTAGTCGATGGTCCTGTGTTCATGGAATCGGTCCTCTGTCTATTCTTGTTGGCGTTGGATAAAGAGCCGGGTACCCGAAAAACGATGCTAGGCAGCGTCCGGCCGGCCAACAATCGCAGTTGGGAGCAGCCAGTGCGCATCCGGGGGCAGGTGACGACGCCCTGTCGCCACGATCGACGCATCCTGACGCGAATACAGACCACAACAACGACAAGAAGACGGATCTTCCACCCATGACTCACCAAAAGATTTCCACCCAGCTGGTGGCGCCGGTCTACGACGACGCCGTGCGCGTCGGCGCCAGCGAGGACCGTATCCGGCAGCGGACCGGCCTCGATCCGGCCTGTTTTCGCACCGCCTGTCCTTTTGTCCCGGCGCACCAGGCCTGGGCGATGTTCGAGCTGGCGGGCGATTACCTGCCGCCGGAGTACTGCCTGCTCCCGGAAAGCCGCGCCACGGTGCTGGATACCAGCATCCTCAGCGCCGTGTTCCTGAACAGCCCAACCCTGGAGGAGGCGTTCCAGCACCTGGTGCGCTTCCATGACCTGTGGGGCGAGCCCGACGCCTATCGGCTGCACCGCAGTGGCGAGCGTGCGGCGCTGCAGTACCTGCCGGACCAGCTCACCCGCGCCCCGCATGATGCGGAGGCCAACCTGTCCATCATCCATCACCTGCTGCGGCGCTACCTGGGCGGCGTTGTGCCTGGGCTGACGGTCCACATGCGCCACGCCCGGCCGGACTACGGCGTGCTGTATGACGACCTGTTCCAGGCGCCGGTCCATTTCGGGCAGCCGGCCAACGCCATCGTGTTCGACCGGGCTCTGCTGGCCGCGTCGGCGGACGGCCACAACCCGGCGATCCAGGGCTTACTGGTCAGCCAGGCACAGCAGGCCCTGCTGCAGCTGGATACGGCGCAAGGCCTGTCCGGTCCGGTGCGCTCGCTGGTGCGTGAGCTGCTGCCCCAGGGACGTGCCGATATGGTCCACGTGGGCGATGCCCTGAACATGAGCCGCTGGACCCTGGCCAGACGTTTGCGGGACGAGGGCACCGCCTTCAACCAGGTGCTGAACGAGGTGCGCAAGGAGCTGGCGATCCAGCACCTGGTGCACTCCAGCCTGCCGGTCAGCGAGATCGGCGAAGCACTGGGATACGTCTCGCCCAACAGCTTCCAGCGCGCCTTCAGCCAGTGGTTCGGATGCTCGCCCACGGCCTATCGGGCCCGCGTCCGCACGCCGGATTGCGGCGTCGTCTGAGCGGTTGTTCACCGGTGCGTGACGGTTCGGCTTTATCCCCACGATCCGTGGATAAGTGTGTGAGGAAGGCGAGGATGATCCGCTGGAAGCGTTGGGGCGCAAGGGATGGCCCAATGTGTTTGGAAAATCGCCAATGCGCCCGGGCTGGGTATAAATGTCCGCTTGTGCTGGACAGTGGGCGGACATCCGGGCAGATAGCCATTGGTGGACTGTCCAGTGATTTCCGGGAACGGATGACTGAAATCAACGCCGGAGTGTGACGCTGTTCAATAGTTGATCGTTATTGGCAATAGCTATTGGAAATTAATGGATTTATTAAGTTTCATGCGGCCAGTCTTTCGTTGTCTTTGTATAAAGGAGTTACAAAGTGAAAACCGTACTGGCCCTGATGGCTTTCCTGTTTCTTATCGGTTGTTCCATGGAGGGAGCCGACCTTGATGCGACCAACGACGATACCGCCAGTTCGAGTTCCGACGGCAGTGCCAGTGACGACATCGCGGCAGCCACCAGCCTGACCTTGCAGGAAGGGACGGGCCTGTGTTCTGTCGACGGCAGTATCCAGGCCGCCACCGACGGTTTCCTGGGAGACGGCTATGCAGACACCGATAACGCCTACTGGAATGGCGTGAGCTGGGCGTTCGAGGTCCCGACGGCCGGCGATTACACCGTCACCTGGCGCTATGCCAACGCGGATTCTGGTGGCCAGTCGGCGTCGTTACTGGTCAACGGCTCGCCCGTGGACACGCTGACGTTCACCGCCGGCGCCGATGGCGCTACCTGGGTTGAGCTGTCCACAACCGTCACGCTGAGTGCAGGCGTGAATACCGTGCGCCTTGAGGCCATGACATCGGATGGACTGGCGGACATCGACTCGCTGACCATCGACGGCAGCGGTCTGGTCGCGTACCCCTGCGGTTATGGGGATTCGTCCAGCGATACGGATTCGGACGCGGAATCCGGCGCGTCCGATTCGCTGCCAGCGTCCACCTGGTATGCCTGCGACGACGACAGCATCGTTTACGACGCCGAGGTTGTTAAATCGGGTGACACCTGGACCGTCACCGACGTCAGCGGTATCGAAGTCTGGTCGGGCAGCGGCATGCAAACCGCCATCGAAGAGGGGCTGGGCGTTCTCGACAGCGGCCGCACAGAGAAGCAGAGCGTCGTGGTGCGGGGCGACGGCACCATCGATGCCGCCAGTCGAGTGAGGCTATACAGTTACACCGTTCTGAACGTCTGCGGCACCATCGATGTTCAGGGAACCCCGGCGACCGATATGGCGCCCATCTGGTCGCGCGGCACCGATCATATCGATATCCCGAATGTCACCATTACCGGCACTCCGGCTTACGGCATGTTTTTCCGCAACGTGTCGGACCTGCACATTGGTCACGCCGTATTCGATCTGGATACGGACTCCTGGGAGGGGGTCCGTATCGACAACAACCCGAGCGCGGGTGGCGACCGGGTGACGAACGTCACCATCGACGCGGTCGCAGTATCCTATTCCGGTGGCCATGGAGTGGAAACCCATGGCGTCGATGGACTGACCATCGGTACCTTCGTCGGTGATCACACTCAAAGCTGCGGCGTGTTGCTGAATAATACCGTCAACGCCGAGGTTGGCAGCATAACGTGCAATGAATGTGCGTACGTCAATACCGGGTACGCCGCGTTTCGTGCTGCCAACTCCAATGGCAAGATCGACGACGATTGGCCAGCGGGGAACGTACACGTCGGTTCTGTGTATGCACGGGGCGGCGGGCGCGGCATCTTCTCCGTGTCAGGCAGTGGCGGCCTGACCATTGATAACATCGATCTGGCCGACAATGGCAACCACGCAATCCTGCTACAGAACGCTTATAACACCACCATCGCGGCGGAATCGGGCAAGGTTGCGGGCAACCGGGTTTTGCTGGGCAACGACTACGATAACACGGTCTCGGGCCTCTACCTGCCCTCCTACAACGTCACCCTGTCTAATCTTTCCCTGACCGATGGCGCCACCATTGAAGAACAGGACACCTACTGCGACTGGGAAGGTAGCGGAGACCTGAATAATCGTGCGGTCAACATCACCGGTGGGACCGTCGACATGTGCTATTCCGATTAAGCGGCGTGGTATGTGTGGGGGGGAGCTGTTGCTGCTACGGTTATCCCCACAATCCGTGGATAAGTGTGTGAGGAGTTCGAGGGGAAGTCGTTTAAGGTTATGTTTTTTATGATTTTTAAGGACCTGTATGGTTATTGGCCAAGTCGCGCCGACTGGGTATAAACAGGCCCGGCGGATTGTGGAAAACGGCGTTTCCGCTGGGGAACACATCAGCATCCGACCAATTGCGACCACCCGGGCGGGATTTTTCCCACGTTATGAGCAAATGGGTTGTAGGCCTTGAGGAACAGTCACTTGGCGTTGGGTTATCCCCACAAACCGTGGATAACTGTGTGAGGAGTTCGAGGAGAGGTCGGTTAATTCACTGTTATCGTTAGAAAAACAGAGTCTGTCTGTTAAATGATCATCGCGCGGGCCCTGGGTATAAATTCCCGTCTCCGTCGGTCGGGTCCGGTTGTTTCCTGTGCACTGGTGTGGGTTTTCCACGGTGAATAACCCAGGCCCCTCCGGGCGGCCCGTGTTCGGCACCGACCCCGCCATGTTATCCCCACAATCCGTGGATAACTGTGTGGGGAAGGGCGTAAGAGCGTCGTTAAAGGCCTGTCTAAAAAGGCATTTCGGGCGATGACCGATAAATCGCCAATGCCGTTCAGAGGCTGAATAAAGCGCGTTGTCCACCGGACGGGATTCCACCATACTTTATCCACCGCGTCGTGATCGGCCTCCACCACGCTTGACCGGACCCTTTGACGGAGCCTTGCCCATGGATCCCCGGGACATCCTCGACACCATTCCCGACGTTCGCGACGGCCTGACCCGGACCGAGCGCATCATCCTCTACGTGCTGCACGAGACCCAGCGCGAACTGGGCGGCCGCAATGTGCCCTCCGCCATGCTCTACGGCCGCGTGCTGGAGCATCTCGATATGAGCGAGCCGGAGCTGCAGCACTACCTGGACCGGCTGGGCGTGAGCTGACCTGTTGAGCCGTGGTTCAGACGATGAACGCTTTTCCCGGCCTTCCCCGACAGGTTTTTCATTAGTTTACGTCTGCTCGATTTACATTAAGAATCGTTAATCGCAGCATGAAGCCATCATTCGAACTATCTTGAACGCGCGGACAGCCTTGAGCGTGGTGGACGGGGCTGCGACGCCCGGTTCGGGCCGCTGACGAATCGATGGGAAGCCAATGAGCAGGGACGCAAAACGCCACGCACTCGGTGGGTGGCTGATTCTTGTGGGACTGGCCGTCCTGGTGGCGCCGGTGTTGCCGACGCTGTCGATACTGCCCCTATACGGCGCCATCGTCACCGATGGCCAGTGGACGGCGCTGATCCAGCGCATGGGCGTGCTCCACGATCCGTTCCGCGCGCCGCTGCTGGTCAGCGAGATCGTCCTCGGCGGCCTCCTGTTGCTGGTCTCGCTATTCCAGATCTATCTGTTCTTCGCCCGGCACTACCTGTTTCCCCGGCTTTTCCGCGTGTTCCTCATGCTCCAACTGCTGTTCGTCCCGCTGGATGTCTGGGTCCATCATCTGACCCGCCACGATGGCATGCTGCTGTCACCCGTCACCCTCGTATCCCTGACCACCGCCGCCGTGACCGCGCTGGTGTGGATCCCTTACATGAAGCGCTCCCGCCGCGTGGCGCGGACGTTTGTGGCCTGGAGGCCGGAGGACGACAACCAGCCGGACGCCGAGGCCGTGGGTTATCGATAGGAGGCAAGGCCGGGGAGGTCAGGGAAGAACGTTGAACAAGGACGCGTAAAACAATGCTCGACTGGATGAACCGCTATCGCCGCAACCGGATGGTTGACCACTACATCACCCAACTCGGACCAGCGCTGCGCAAGCGCTACGGCCTGCGCGAGCAGTACACCGTCCCCCAGATCCAGAAAACCCTGGTGGCCATCCACCTCAACACCCATTACCTCGCCTACGCCGTGGCCCTGTACCGACACGAAGCGTCCCGCAATACCGTCAACCTGCGCCTGAGTCAGACATTCCTGGACAGCCTGCGCGCCGAGATGGCAAAGCGCTACTTCCACGGCCGCGACAGCTACCGGGCGCACGATGTCCTCGGGCTCGTCAAAACAAGCCGTTGGCGCGGCGGGCGATCGGCCGATGGAGTGCGTTCGTGGGTGGCGGGAGCGGCGGATTGAGTTGGAAAGTTGAGGCAATCCGATCCGGGGAACTCGGTTCTGTCTCTGGGTATGTGGCGCGGTTTGCGATGGCCTGTTTTTATACAGTTATATTGAAAACACGAAAAGAAGACGTCAAACGAATACAAGGCGCCAACAGCGACGAGGCGCTAAGGTTTTGTTTTAATGGAATTAATGGCCGCGCCAGGGGCGCCCGTGGGGCGAAATTATCGAGAACGCACGATTATGTGATATCGCGGAGCGCGGTCTAATTGCTGTTACATTTTAAATTGAGGAAACCCTATGATCACCTTGAACACGGAAAGAGGGCTGATCAAAGTTGAGACTTGGCAAGAAATTGAGGAGTTGCCTGGCTTCACTAAAGATATAGATCCCAAAGAGTACGAGCTAAAGGAAATTATTGGGCGCTATATCTTCAAAGACTATATAAAGTGCGGACTGTCTAGCTGTCATACACCTCATGGAAAGGGTTATATAGTTACGACAAAAACGGGGCCGATAACAAACATTGGTAGAAACTGCGGGAGAAATCACTTTGGTGTTGAATTTGAAGAACTGTCAAAAACTCTAGAAACAGAAATTAGAATAAAAACATATCGAGACACCATCGGTAGTTTTCTCATATTTATTGACCAACACAAAGAAGCAGTTAATAAGCTTAGATCCGGACCTTTTGGTGCAGATACGGTATATAGAAAAGCAAACCTGCTGCTAAAAAACACCTCAGGATGCCCTGAAGAAGCTGTCAAAATATTATCCAGGATGGTGAGGTCTAGGAATACTGATATTACTAAAGATAGGATCGCCAGCAAGCAAGAGGTTGAAGATTTGGAGGCGATTCAAGGAAAAAGTCTTCCTAGGCCGTACTACATAGAAGAAAAAGTTGGTTACTTGAGCGGTCTGCCTTTTCTCTACAAAGAAAATGACTTGCGTGAACGTCTAATCATAGACTTGGAGGAGGGATTTAAGGCAATCGAAGAGTTAAACCTAGATGATGCGTCCGATTCCGAACTCAAGCACTGGTCCGGCTGGTCATCCGAAGTCGAGCGAAAGATCAAGGAATCAGAAGAAATTCTAAAATACGGTGTGGCGTTGCTAGAAAAAGCCAATTTGATGAAGCTCGAAAAAGCTCTGAGTGATGACAAAAGCAAGTCAGAGTATAGAGAGTTCGTTAGAAAAAAAATGTAACAAATTTCTCCAATTGACGCAGAGGTCTACGTTTCTTTTTGTGCATTCGCTACGCTCATTGTCGCACAAAAATCCACTACAACCGCTGCGCAATTGAGCAAGGCGCTACAGGTATCGGAAAAGGTGAATATGGAAGTTTTGTTTGAACCAGCTGTATTGGTGAGTCTCGTTGTTACCGTTTTGGGCGCTATGTTCGCGAAGCGTCTCTCTATGCTTGGCGAGTACCTGATCGGCCACGCTTCACTCATTTCGAAAAAATCTCGTACGCGTTTGAGGGTGAAGCGGTGGAGATCGAGAAGAAAGCTAATTGACAGCGCGCGGGGGCATCACAGTGTCACATTGAGCATTGTTCGAACCTACGCATTGCTTCTTCTCTTTTTATCTGTCTTTGCAGTTTATCTCTTGCTTATTGCTTTAGGTCCGCTGAAAGGGATAGGTCAGCTCCCATTCAGTGTGCAGGCGTTAGTTTCCTCTCCCATCTATATTTTTGAAGCTCTATGGCTAGTGCAAAGGGAGCGGATGTTTGACCTTGTACGTATCGCTGAAAGCCGTGTAACCAATCGCTCATGTACGTTTCGGTCCGTTAGGCCTACACCGGACGCACTAAAGCATGCCGCTTAGCTTCGCGTTAAATCAAAATAGATGACGGACTATATCTTTATCACAATCCTCATCGGGTGCTCTCTTTGGCCTGTTGTGACAGCCGTTCAAATTAGGGCTGAGTTCCGAAAACATGGTTATGAGATGAAAGCCAGCCCACTTTGGGCGTGGACGAACTTCAGCACCTTTTGGAATGAGGCTACGCAACGTAACGAACGCTATAACAATTCTGCTGTTTCCAGGCTACTCGAGCTTTATGGTCGGTGGTGGGTGTTTGTGGCTGTTGTCTCGTTGCTCGCACTGATTGCGATTGTATTTTAACCCATAGTTCCAGGTCGTTCCGGGCTGTAGGGCTCTCCACTGGATGACCTTTTTGCTACGCTGCATGGGCACCTCTGAACAGGAGCGTTACGAGTGCAGGAGAATCCATGAAACCAGATGACTATAATCCGATGGCAAGAGAGGCATTTGGTAGGACGCTGATTGATGTCGGCGTGTCGATATTTAAGAGCATCATCCTCCTCTTTACGGTCGTGCCTCTGGCTGCGATTCTGGAAATCGTATTCCGCAATCAAACCGATCTGTCCTCGATATTTGAGATTCTAGGTGCTCTGTCTGGGTCTACCCAGTTGCTTATCATTGGGTTTTTGATCATTGGTTTCTTTGCAGGGCATTGGTTCAGGAAAGAAGGGCTCCGACATCTGCATGAGCTTGAAGAGTGATCGTAAAGGAGAGTCGGGACAGCGTTACTTTCTGCCGGCGGCCCTGGATAACCGCATCAACGCCACGTCAGCCCCTATTCCCAGCGGTGATCGTCGATCCTAGAATAACCACCCGCACAGACCCCCACCGGAGAGAAACCCCATGAGCTCAGCCCCCACACCTTATCCCATCGGTACACCCGGCATGCCCTGGGGCGAGGCAGAACGCGCCGAGTGGTTTTCGCGTCAGACCCGTCAGCGCAGCTACGAATCCGAGGTATTGAGTGTGATCGAGGGCCTGCGCTCGCGGTTCGACGTGGAAGAGTACGGGCACCTGGACTATGGCACCGATCAGTATCCGCTGATGGCGATCCGGAGCCGCGACTGGCGTGACGATGTGCCGGTCATGCTGGTCACAGGCGGCGTGCACGGTTATGAAACCAGCGGTGTGCAGGGCGCGCTGCGCTTCGTCGATCAGCATGCGGCGGCTTACGCGGGGCGCGTCAACCTGCTGGTTGCCCCATGCGTCAGCCCCTGGGCCTACGAGCGCATCCACCGCTGGAACGCGAACGCGGTCGACCCCAATCGCTCGTTCCGCGAAGACAGCCCGGCGGGGGAGTCGGCGGCGCTCATGCAACTGGTGGCGCCCGTCCGCGATCGTGTGCTGATGCACATCGACCTGCATGAGACCACCGATACCGACGAATCCGAGTTTCGTCCCGCCCTGGCGGCCCGCGACGGCAAGCCTTTCAAGCCGGGCGCGATTCCTGATGGCTTCTATCTGGTTGATGACAGCGCGAATCCGAATCCCGCATTCCAGCAGGCTGTGATCGATGCGGTGGAGCCGATCACCCATATCGCGCCGGCCGACGACAGCGGCGAGATTTTTGGTTCGGCCATGGTGGCCCGGGGCGTTATCCAGTATCCGCTCGAACAGCTGGGCCTGTGTGCCGGCCTGACCCCCGCGCCCCACAAGACCACCACCGAGGTCTATCCCGACAGCCCCCGTGTGACGCCCGATCAATGCAACGCCGCGCAGGCTGCCGCGGTGTGTGCGGCGATCGACTACGCGCTGGAACACCGTTAGGGAAGGGCGGTTACCGCAGAACGCGAGCCCTCTCCGGCGCAGACGAACGAGATGGGGACCTGAGAACGGAAAACCAGGAAATGGGAAATGGTGCCGGGAACAGGAGTCGAACCTGCGACCTGAGCATTACGAATGCCCTGCTCTACCGACTGAGCTATCCCGGCACGTCGGTGACGCCATAATGCGGATAGCCTGATTTTTACTCAGTTTTCAGGGCGTTGACAAGGGGTGAGGGAAGGGCGCCGCGGCGCGTTTTAAGCCGGAAAAAGACCCCGGACGCCAACGCGGTCCGGGGTCGGGTCCCTCAGAAATCGCCAAGGGTCGTGAGGGTAAAGCTACTGCCATCACCGGCCACTTCACGGGCGACGACGGTGTAGACGCCACCCGCCGCCAGGCTGATATCCACCGGGCCGATGGCGACGGTGCCGGTGCCGGCAACGGTTACGCAGACGGTGTAGTCAGCGGCGGCCACTTCCAGATACCCCGAACTGGTCTGATAGGGCACGTCCGACAGCAGCGGATCCGCATTGCCCGGGCAGGCGTTGCCTTGCGCCACGGCGTAGACGTCCACGTTGGGCGCCATGGCCGCGCCGTGGATCACCCGCAGTTTGGCGGCGGTGGCGATGCTGCGGTTGTCGTCCTCGTAGGGCAGCAGTTCCAGGCTGGATACGGCATTGGCGGCCAGCACTGTGTAGGCCTGCCCGCCCACCAGATCCAGATCGGCGTCCGCCACGACATTAGGGTCGTTCGCCGCTGTGACGCCGATGTTGGTGGTGCCAGCGGGCAGGTCGGCGTAGTCGGTGTCCGGGTCGTTGCCGGAGCCCGGGAAGGCGTTGGGGAAGGCGAGGTCTTCGGCGGCCAGCACGGTGTCGACGTAGAGATCCACGTCGGGCGCGTCGTAGGAGTTGTGAACCGCGCGTACGCCGGCGGTTGCATCGGCATCGACGATCTCGGACACGTCGCCGTCGTCTTCAACGATCAGGCTGATCGGGGAGTCACCGAAGTTGGTGTTGTCCACGGCGCCGATGAACAGTTCCTGGTCGTCAGCCAGCGCCACGGTGCCGCTGTCGAACACCACGGTGGCGCTGCCTTGCGGCGTGACGCGGATGCGGTAGTCTCCGGCCGGCACTTCCACCGGATCGGTGACGTCTTGGAACGTCAGTGTCGCGATGGGCGAGGCGCTACCCAGGTCGTCGCCGGGCGCGGTGACGTAGATGTCGACTGTGGGCGCAGCGGACGCCAGATGCGCCACCTGGACCTGCGCGTTGCCGTCGGAGGCGTCGGTGTCGGTCTGTTCCACCAGCAGCAGGGTCGGGCCACCCGCGCCCACGGTGCCGACGGCCGCCGCGTAGTAGCGGATGCCATCACGGAACCTCACTTCCGTCGGGCCGATGACCGTCGTGGTCTGATCGCCCGGCAGCCGGGCGTCTACGGACAGGTTGTAGGTTCCTTCTTCGATTCCCCGTTCGCCACCGCTTTTGAAAGGCACGTCACTGAACAGCGTACCGCCCCCGCCCCGGACGTTGACGTTGGGTGCGTCGGCAGCGGCATGGAGCACCACCAGATCGGCGGTGTCATCGTCGTTGTCACCATCGAAACAGCCAGCCAGGGCAACGGAGAACAGGGAGATCAAAAGCAACCTTGCAGCGTTCGTCATCTTGTTGTCCTCATGATGTGAGATTGCAAGGATCGTTACGAGCGGGCGGGATCGATGGCTTTGCAGATTGTCCAACAATGTTGGAATAGAAAGGGCCAGCTTTATAAAGGACCGCCTTTTGGCGTTGTCCTGCGATGCCGGGAAACGCTCCTTACACAACTTTTACACCCGCTCCGCCCAGTCCGCGCCTGTCTTTGACTACCATAGGAACCGTCTGTTGCCGGCTCGCCGCCGGCGGTTTCTGGATCGGGAGAAGGGAGTTGTTTGCGTGAATCTGTGCAAAGGGAACCGGCGTTGGCCGGCGATTATCGGGCTGCTGGGGCTGCTGTTTGGGGTGTCGGCCGCGCAGGCATCGACCGGGCCGGCAGACCTGGCGAGAGTCAAACCGGCGGTGGCGTGCACCAGCCTGATCAATACCGACCTGGTCGATATCGGGGGCAAGGGCAGTCGCGTCACCGCGGCGGTGGATACCACCAATGACGGCGTGCCGGTCTGTGCCGTGTCGGGCACCCTGGCGCCGGCCATCGAGTTCCGGGTGTTGCTGCCGCGTGAGACCTGGACCCAGCGTTACATGCAACTGGGCTGCGGGGGGCTGTGCGGTCGTATTTCCATGCGATCGGGAGCCTCCGACGGCTGCCAGGTGCTCGCCAACGGCGGTTTCGTCCTGGGCAGTACCAACATGGGCCATGACGGCAACGGCGGCGAGTTTGGGCTGGATCCACAGAAGCGGGCGGACTTCGCCTACCGCGCCCAGCACCTGACGGCCGATACCGCCAAGCGACTGATCCGCGCCTACTACGGCCAGTCACCCGAGTACGCCTATTTCAACGGTTGTTCAGACGGCGGCCGCGAAGCCCTGGTGGAAGCCCAGCGGTATCCGGACGACTTCGACGGCATTATTGCTGGCGCCCCGGCCATGAACTTCCAGGTCCAGAACACGCTGTATCACGGCTGGCAGGCAACCGTGAACCGGGATGACGACGGCAACGCCATCCTGCTGGCAGACCGGCTGCCGGTGCTGCACCGGGCGGTGGTTGCGGCCTGCGACGATCTGGACGGGCTCAGCGATGGGCTGATTTCGGCACCGCTGCAGTGCGATTTCGATCCGGCCAGCGTGGTCTGCCCGGACGACGTCACGGACACCCGCGATTGCCTGACCCCCGCCGAGGCGCGTGTGGCCAGCCAGTTCTACCAGGGTCCAGTGGACGCAGACACCGGCACGCATCTGACCGCCGGGCAGCCGCTGTATGGATCCGAGCTGGCCTGGGCCGGTGTCTACGTGCCGACCAGCGCCGACGGCCAGGTGATGAGCCGCATGGCGGCCCTGCCGGCGCTGCGCTACCTGGCGTTCGACGAGTCGCCGGGCGAGGCATTCACTCTGGACGACCTGCGCTTCGACCTGGCCACCTTCAACCGCCTGCGCGCCCGGCACCCGTTATACGACGCCACCAACCCGGACCTGTCCGCATTCGCGGGGCAGGGCGGCAAACTGATTCTCTGGCATGGGCTGGCCGATCCGCACATCTCGCCGCTCAATACCATCGCCTATCACCAGGCGGTGCAGTCGCAGATGGGTGAGGGGCAGGCCGAGGCCTTTGAACGGCTCTACCTGTTGCCGGGGGTCTACCATTGTGGCCAGGGTGAAGGGCCGAGCCAGGTCGACCTGCTGACGCCGATGATGGAGTGGGTGGAGAATGGCCAGGCACCGGACGCCATCGTCACCCGCCAGAGCGCCAGCGAACAGGCCAGCGATTTCGGCCAGCCCCATATGGGTGAGGGTAAAGCGGGCAAAGGCTCGCGCCCGGGTAAGCCACCGGGAGCCGGCCGGGACGGTCACGGTCCCATGGCGGACGGACCGCCGCCGATGTTGACGTCGTCTGCGGACGTCCCTGAGCGCAGCCGCCCGATCTACCCCTATCCGGACGTGGCCGCCTACTCGGGTGAAGGCGACGAGAATGACGCCGCCAGTTTCGAGCGTGGCGATGCACTCAACGCCGTGCCCATGCCGGACTGGGCCGGCAGCGATTTCTACATGCCCTACGAGCCGCGCGAGCGGTGAGACAGACCGCCCGGTTGCGCACGGTTGGCGACGCCGGGCGGGCATCCATCCCCACGTTCTCCCCGTATTTCAGAGCACAACGGACGCAGCCGGAACCCCATCCGCTGCCCAACGGGAGAACCCATGAAAGCTCTGATCCCGGTCTTGCTGGGCCTGATCGTCACCGGCTGTGCCAGCCGCCTGAATGCCCCCGGACAACCGGTCCCCCTGCCCGAGACGGACTGGACCGTGGAGACGTCGGTGCGCTATTCCCCGCCGGACTGGCCGGAGCCGCTGTACGCCGACATCTACCGGCCGCAAGGCGCGGGGCCGCATCCGGCGGTGCTGACAGTGCACGGCGGTGGCTGGACCAATCGCTCCCGGGCGGACATGACGGACATCGCCGAGACCCTGGCGGGCCACGGTTTTGCGGTGATGAACATCGATTACCGCTTCACGCCGGACCATCGCTTCCCGGCCCAGCTGCAGGATCTGCAGCAGGCGATGCACTGGCTGCACCGCCAGGCCGATGACCTGGACATCGACACTGGCCGGGTGGCCGGTTTCGGCTATTCCTCCGGCGCCCACCTGGTCAGCCTGCTGGGGCTGGTTGCGGCGGAAGGCGGTGAGCTGGATCGACCCTACGGCGGCCCGCAGACCCGATTGGCCGCGGTGGTCGCCGGTGGCACGCCCAGCGATCTGCGCAAGTTCGGTTCCGGGCGGCTGGTGGAGCAGTTGCTGGGCGGGACCATGGCGGAGGTGCCGGCGCGTTATGCCGCGGCGTCACCGGTCACTCATATTACCGACACCGCGCCGCCGTTCTTCCTCTACCACGGTTCCTGGGACGGGCTGGTGCCGGTGGATCACGCCACGGATTTCCAGGCCGCGCTGGCATCGGAAGGCGTACCCACGGAAATGATGATCCTGCGCTGGCGCGGGCACATCGCCTCGTTCCTGACCGGGCAGGGGGCGGTTGATGCGGGCGTGCAGTTTCTCTATCGCACGTTGGTGCCGGAGGCCGCTGAGCCGGTACTGGCCCAGCCCTAGCTGTTAAGGGACACCAGGGCGTCAGTCCGACAGGGCCGACAGCAGCGGCATCATCAGGGCGAACAGTTCCGCCTGGGAGGAAATGCCGCACTTGGCGTAAAGCTGGCGGCGGAACACCTTGACCGTCTGTTGGCTGACCTCCAGGTGCAGGCTGATGGAAAGGGAGGAATGGCCGCGCAGGATGAACAGCGCGACTTCCGCCTGGCGCGGGCTGAGCTTGATGTCGTGCTGGCGCTTGAGGGCGTCGCGCAGCCGGTCGCGCACCGGTGGTGGCTGGTCCGCCGCGGCGGCCTCGGGCTGGTAGTCTCGCCAGTGGGTCTCCAGCAGCGCGCTCAATGTCTGTTCCATGTCCTGCAACGCCTGCCGCTCGCGTTTGCTGAAGGGGGCGCCGCTCGACCGGTCGCGCCCGAGGCACGCGGTCAGCGTCACGCGATCGGACAGGGTGGCGAACACGGCGATCTCGTCGAGCAGGGTGGTCTGCTGGTAGTAGGTTTTGTAGTACTGCGTGCGCCGGAAATGGTCGGGCGCGATGTCCCGCAGGCGCAGGATGCCCCGGTTATCCCCCTTGCGATGCTGGTGGTAGAACGGATCCAGCAGGTAGGCGCCGCCCAGGTAGTCGCTGTCCATGGGCAGGTAGACGATGGGGTCGGTGAATTCCCGGTAGAGCACCGCCGGCTGCTGTTCGCCGTGGTAGGCGATGACAATGAGGTTGTCGAAGGCCGCGCGGGTGCGGACCAGCGCCGCGTAGGCCCCCATGAAATCCGGCGTGCCCAGGGTGTGGATGGCCTGGGCCAGGGCCCGGTCGTTGTCAGGTCTGTTCACGGATGACTGCTCTCAAAAACATACCACACTGGGGTTATATTCGGCCCTGCGCCTTATCGTTACGGTTTAAAGACACTGTGATCACTACGTATTGCAGTCTAGCTGCGTCGCCCTGGGGCCGGCAATCCGGGTCCGGGCCAGCAGTTGATCCCGATAACGAAAAATAGGCCGGCCGCTTCCCAAACCCCGCGGCACGGCATCCAATATAAGGGCGCGGGACCGAAGGCGGCTCGAACGACGAGGACGGCTCCGGCACGCCCCGACCGATTTTGGAGACGGGCTATGTCTGATAACAGAATTCAACTGGAGCGAACGCTCTCCCTCAAGGCCGTGGTGCTTTTTGGCCTGGCCTACATGACCCCGCTGATCGTGCTGGGCACCTTCGGTGTGGTGGCGACGACCACTCAGGGCTCAGTGCCCACCGCTTACATCATCACCACCATCGCCATGCTGTTCACCGCGTACAGCTACGGCGTGATGTCCCGGGCGTTTCCGGTGTCCGGGTCCGCCTATACTTACGTTCGCAAGACCATCGACTCCCGCGTTGGCTTCATGGTGGGCTGGGGCGTGCTGCTCGACTACTTCTTTCTGCCGATGGTCATCTGGCTGATCGGCGCGGCCTACCTGGGCGCGAAATTTCCGGATGTGCCCACCTGGGTGTTCCTGCTGGGCTTCATCGGCATCACTACCGTACTCAACGTGATGGGCATCAAGCTGGCGGCGAAGGTGAATTCGCTGCTGATGGTGTTCCAGGTGCTGGTCATCGTCTTCTTCGTGGTGCTGTCCCTGCGCCATGTGTTCATGGATGGCGGCACCGACGCGCTGTTCAGCATGGCGCCGTTCTTCAACGCCGATTCGAGCTTTGCGACAATTGCCGCCGGTGCGGCGGTGGCGGCCTATTCCTTCCTGGGTTTTGATGCGGTGACCACGCTGACCGAGGAAACCATCAACCCGCGGCGCAACATCCCCCGCGCCATCCTCCTGACGGCGCTGATCGGCGGCGGCATCTATGTGCTGGTGGGTTACACCACGCAGCTGGTGCATCCGGGTGCGGTGTTCGAGAACGCCGATTCGGCCGCATTCGAGATTGCCAGAACCATCGGTGCGGATCTGTTCGGCGCGATTTTCCTGGCCGGCATGATTCTGGCGCAGTTCACCTCGGGCATTGCCGCCCAGGCTTCCGCCTCGCGCCTGTTGTTCGCCATGGGCCGGGATGCGGTCCTGCCGCGCAAGCTCTTCGGGGCGCTGCACCCGCGCTTCCACACGCCGGTGTTCAGCATCGTGCTGACCGGTTTGATCGGCATCGTGGCGCTGTTCCTGGACGTGTTGTCGGCCGCTTCGTTCATCAACTTCGGTGCCTTCATTGCGTTCACCATGGTCAACGTGTCGGTGATCGTCATGTATCTGAAGGACGCGTCGGTGCGGGCCGAGTACGGCGTGCTCAAGGCGGTCGTCGTGCCGCTGGTCGGTGCCGGAGTGAACCTGTGGCTGATGAGCAAGCTGGACATCCACGCCGTGGTGTTGGGGCTGGTCTGGCTGGCGATCGGTCTGATCCACCTGACGCATCTGACCCGCTTCTTCACCCGCAAGCCGCCGGAAGTGGATTTCAGTGAGGAAATGCCTGAGAACGGCTCGAGCACGCCGGAGCCGGTCTGAGTACCCCGCCGGTTCCGATTTGAACGAAGAGTGAGAAACCGTATGTCCCGATACTTGCCCATACTGCTGGTCCAGGCGCCTTCACGGCGCCCGGGGACGGACGCCAGCCTGGATGGATTCGAGCACGAGATCGCCACCCACCTGAGCGACTTCGGGCCGGGGTTTGAGCCCAGGCGCATGGTGGTCTATCCCGAGCTGCATCTGTGCGCGGCGGAAGGCACGCCGGAGGAGCGCACCGCGCTGCTGGAGAGCATCGCCGAGCCGCTGAACGGATCGCGCATTCGCCGCCTGGGGGCGATCGCCGCCAGGCTGGGCGTGTGGCTGTTGCCGGGCACCATCTGCGAGCGCGGCGAGGACGGCCACCTCTACAACACGGCGCCGGTGTTTTCACCGGACGGCGAGCTGGTGGCGGCGTACCGCAAGTGCTTCCCCTGGCGCCCGTTCGAACCCTACCGGCCGGGCAAGCGTTTCGAAGTGTTCGAGGTGCCCGGCGTGGGCCGGGTGGGGCTGGCGGTCTGCTACGACATCTGGTTCCCGGAAGTCTCGCGCCAGTTGGCGTGGATGGGGGCCGAGGTGATCATCAACCAGGCCGCGACCACCACCTGCGACCGGGCCCAGGAACAGGTGCTGGTCAAGGCCAACGCCATCTTCAACCAGGTGTTCGTGGTCAGCGCCAATGTGGCCGAGCCCACCGGCGTTGGCCAAAGCCTGATCGTGGATCCGGAGGGCCGGGAGCGGGCCGCCATGAGTGGCGCGTCCGCCGGCATCCTTACCGACGTGCTCAATCTGGACGAGGTGGAGCGGGTCAGGACCTTCGGCACCGCCGGCCTCAACCGCGTCTGGTCTCAGTTCCGCGCGGACGATCCGGTGCTGGAGCTGCCCATGTACGAGGGCCGTCTGGACCCGCGACGACTGAGCTGATTCCTTCCTGTCCCCGGTTCGTTCGCGAACCGCTTTCGGGGCGTGTCTGGCCTGGGCCAGCGCGCCCTTTTTTGTGGGCGCTCGGCGAGTACGGGCCGGGTCAACGGGGCTGGGATACGGATGGCCGGGTAGGAAAGGGACGTTGGTTTGCGGCAGGTCAGATGGCGGTGGCGCGCGCAAGAAAGGGCGCACGAAAAAAAGAAGGGCCCTGAGGCCCTTCGTTGTGGTGCTGTGACGAGGTGGTCGTTTCCTCGTCCAGCCAGTCTTCGAAGGCGTCCAGCGCCTGGCGTGTATCCTGGCGTGGACGCTGCTTGAGTTTGGCGTCCCGGTGCGGGCCGCCCTTGCGCATCAGCGGGTTCGTGGCCGCCCAGTTGCGCATGGGTTTGGGGCCTTTGGCCAT
The DNA here is from genome assembly GCF_011421605.1 of Marinobacter sp. JSM 1782161. NCBI lineage: Bacteria > Pseudomonadati > Pseudomonadota > Gammaproteobacteria > Pseudomonadales > Marinobacteraceae > Marinobacter > Marinobacter sp. JSM 1782161. Next base: position 341,997 of record NZ_WSSA01000003.1, on the reverse strand, counting down.
GTTTTTTCTCCTTGCTGTGGATGTTGCCGGAGTAGCCGGCGGGTCGCCGGAGCGACCATAAAAAAACCCTGGTGAACAGGGTCCACCAGGGTTTCGTCGTGCTTGCACGCACCGCGCCGGAAGACCTTATGCCTTCCAGCCACAAAAGGAGGAAGGCGATATCAGTAACTGGATACCTGTGTCCGTTGTTTCATGGTGAGCTCCTTTTCTGTGGGCGCCCGGGGCGCCGCTGCACGGCACGTGCGTGAATTTGGATGGCGATCATACGTCTTCGATTGGGCGTTTGCCAGATTATTTGGTGGAGAGGGGCGGGGCATCGCTGCGCTCCGGCACATCACATAGAAGGTGACTCGCCGCTGAAACAAAAAACTGGCATGGATCTGGTATAAATCAGGTCGGTGTGGCGCCAGGGTAGACAGGTCTTTGATCGCGATGGGTGCCCGCTATGATTTGATCGCAACACTTGATATCAATGCCTGATACCCACTCTGGATAACGACTCTAGATAAAGACACTCGATAACGACTCTCGATAACAACAAGAGCAGAACACTCGGCGATACACCATTCACTGTGAGGGAACGCGTGAACGATGGATAGAGCTACCGGCATCACTTCGAGGGCCCGGACCCTGGGTAAACGTCTGGTCCTGCGCGCCAACCATGCGCTGGGCAATTACCGCGATGCGGTCTGGCTGATTGGCGATGGGCGCAGCGGCACCACCTGGGTGTCCGACCTGATCAACCACAATCGTGGCTATCGGGAAATGTTCGAGCCGTTCCATCCGCAGCTGGCGCAGGGTGCCGGCACCTTTACGCCGCACCTGTACGTGCGCGGCGGGGAGATGAACGACGAACTCCGGAATCTGGCCCGGACCATACTCAGCGGCCGGCTGTGCGACCAGCGGGTGGATGTTGCCAACAAAGCGTTCTTCTACCGTGGCCTGCTGGTTAAGGACATCTTCGCCAATCTGATGTGCCATGCGGTGTGCCGGGAGCTGGACTGGGTCAAACCGGTGCTGCTGATCCGTAATCCCTTTGCCGTGGCCCAGTCCAAGGCACGTAAGAAGGACTGGTACTGGGCGTCCGAACCTATGGATTTGCTCAAGCAGCCGGCGCTGTACGAGGATTTCCTGGCACCCTACGAAGACCTGATTCGCCGCACCAGTGCGCGGAGCGACCTGTTGCTCAACCACATCCTCATCTGGGCGATCATCAACACGGTGCCCCTGCGCCAGTTCGCACCGCAGGATATCCACGTCAGTTTCTATGAGAGCATCTACGCCGAGCCCAACCGGGAAGTGTCCCGGCTATTCGGTTTCCTGCAGGGGCAGCCGGACTACCGCGTCGAACTCGACCAGGCGCTGATTAACCGACCCAGCCGGGTGGTGCGTAATGAAACCAGCCTGGCGTCCGGGTCCTCACCGGTGACGTCGTGGAAGGACGATATCGAGCCGCGGCTGATTGACGAGGGGCTGTCCATTCTCGAACAGTTCGGGCTGGCGTCGCTCTATGACGAGGATGGCATGCCGGACAAGCGCGTGCTGGCGGGCCTGCAATCGCCGGCCTGAAGCGGGTTCGGTTTCCGGAACTCGTGTCAGGTGATGCAGGGGACAGGGCGTGCCGCCGTCGGCGGGAGGAAAGGTTATTCCGGGGCGGGCTGGGCGATGGTCGCCTGGCTCGCCCCGTCTTCTTCTAGCGCGGTGTCGGTATGGGTACAAGCCCGGTGGTGAATCATGAGCGTGGGCTTGAAGTGTCCCCGGAATCCAGTCGCTTATGCGGCGAGCTGCGATCTACCGACGTGGGGACGGTGTCGGCCGTGAGGCCGCGTTCCGGGGGTGCTTAGTGGAACTTCCAGAACGGTGTGCTCAGGCGCTCTTCGGCTTCGGCGCGGGAGTAGCCCACGTCCAGCAACAGGCGCTCGTCCATACGGCCGACCATGTAAGCGAAGTCGCGCTTTTTCTTCCATTTGTTGAATACGCTGAATACGGATTTCATAACGTCATCTCCAGTAGAGGGGTTAATTGATGATGACAATATGATAGGTCCCGAACTGTTTTCGGGGAATACAAGGAAACCCGTATTCGTCAATGAATTTAAAGACTTACGGAGGTAAAGCGGGAGGTCGAAGTTTGCTATTATCCAATTTTTGGACGATAAATCGCCATTCGTAGAAACCCGAATCCAGCCTTCCGGGGATCAAAAGCGGGATAGGGAATTACCGTAGCTCAGCGCATCAACCTAGTCGGTATGCACTTGCAGCGTGGCTGGTTCGCCAGTGATACCGGAGCGATAGCGCTGCAGCAGATTGTGATAGCGCGGCGTCTGACGGAAGCGGTCGAGGGTGGTGCGCAGGGCTTGCTGTTGCTGGAGCATTGGAGAGCGCCGGGATACGGCGATCCAGGCGGGTTTGCCGGGTACCGTGTAGGGCGAGACGTGGACATCCAGTCCTTCCCGGTCGATGAGTTGCAGGCCCATCAGCTCCGGCGCGATGACCACATCCACATGGTCCATGGCCAGCATCTGCATCAGGTTCCGATAGCGCGTGGCGGGGGCCTTGTCCAGGGTGTCATCACGGTCGAACCGGGGAAAGTAGGCGCTGCCGCGCAGCATGCCGATCGTCTTGCCGGCCAGGTCACTGTATTCAGTGATGCGGTTTTCCGGTTGTTGATAGAAGAACAGCCGCTGCTCCGCCGGAAAAGCCTGAGCCACGTAGGCCATGTAGGTTTCCCGCTCGGGCGTCCGGACCGGCCCGAGCATCACGTCCACCTGGCCGTCCTCCATCAGTTTCAGCAGCCGGCGGAAGGGCGCTTCCCGATAGACAATTTCCCAGTCCAACTGACGTCCGATCTCGTTGAACACGTCGATATAGAAGCCGCCGATGTGCCCATCTTCGATGATCCGATAGGGCGGCGCGTGATTGACGCCCACCACCACGCGTTGCCTGTCCGCCTGGGCGGTCAGTGACGTCAGGATCAGACAGATCGTCAGCAGAAGGCGCATGGGTATTGTCGGATTCGAGGGAGTGTATGAATGGCGGCTGAGTGAATGACAAGTCGGGGCGTTGAAGCGGCATACAGTATAGCGGCCATGGTGGGTGGACAATGTCAGATCTTGTCAGGCGGCATACGCAATTGGACGTATGCCTTTTGGTAGGGGCGCTCGTCATCGATGGCCGGCAATGACCGCATCCAGCGTCGCCGGTGACAGAGTCTCGCCGGCCAGGCCGGTGGATTGCACCGTCAGGGCGCCGCACGCGGCCGCAAGCTGCAGGCAGCGGGCCGGGGAGTCGCCGCGCAGGTGTCCATAAAGGAAGCCGCTGAAAAAGGCGTCGCCGGCACCGTTGGTATCGACGACCTGTGGAACCGCGAACGCCGGCTGCTCAAGCCATCGACCGTCACGATCCAGCAGCGTTGCGCCCTGGCTGCCATGGGTGCACACGACCATCGACTTGCCCTGATCCATCTGTGCCCGCATGAACGCCCTGTAGTCGGGCAGGTTGTCACTGGACAGAAAGATCACATCGGCGGCGTCGATAAAGGCCTGGTGATGCGGGTTGCGGCCGTCGTAGTCGTGCAGGTCCGTCCAGATGGGCGTGCCGCTGTTCCGGGCCAGCTCCAGCGCCGGTCGGGCGTAATCGAGGATGTTCACCACCACCAGCGGGCAGCGGGTCATCGCGGCGCGGACCGCTGCCCAGTCGACCCGGTCCGGGGTTGCCGGCGGCTGTATGAACAGCGATATCCGGTGGCCGTGTGGGTCCATGAGGTTGACGTGCTGCTCGGTGGGCGCGTCGGTTTCCTCCACCAGCAGCGTCAGGCCCGTCGCTTCCAGGGCATCTCGAATCGTGCGGCCGGCCTCATCCCGTCCCAGCAGCGTGTGAAGCGTCACCCGTTGCTCCAGTCCGACAAGGTTAAGTGCCTTGCCCGCACCGGTACTGCCCAGGGCTCGATAGCTCCGGCGGGGCCAGATGGTTTGCGGAACCGGCTGCGGGAGAGCGTCGAGCTGGACGATGGTGTCGAGGGAAGCGCCGCCGATGATCAGGATTGCTTCTTGCATGGCAATAGTCCCAGAAGTGACTGGAAACACCAGTGTAATGCCGTTGCGTTACAAGAAACTCATCCGGAGGGCTAGGCCCTGCGGAAGGGGGAGCTTTTGCATGCTTAAATCGTGCCATGCCTGTGATAGCAGGGTGTCAGGGTAAATACGTATAAGCGATTGAAAAGCAGGTTTTTATACCCACTCTATAGATCACCCCTATGGGTCATTTAAGAATTATCAATTTAAAGGGTCTCGGGCTTCCCGTTACCTTACGCATCCGAATCAACTTTTGAGGAGATATTCCAAATGGGCATTGTTAACAGCGAGATCAAGCCGTTTAACGCCACCGCCTTCAAACAGGGCGAGTTCGTTGAGATTTCCGAAGCCGACGTGAAAGGTAAGTGGGCGGTCTTCTTCTTCTACCCGGCTGACTTCACTTTCGTTTGCCCGACTGAGCTGGGCGACGTGGCCGACAAGTACGACGAGCTGCAGAAGCTGGGCGTGGAAGTCTTCTCCGTGTCCACCGACACCCACTTCACTCACAAGGCGTGGCACGACAGCTCCGAAACCATCGGCAAGATCAGCTACTACATGGTTGGCGACCAGACCGGCACCATCACCAACAACTTCGGTGTGATGCGTGAAGGCCAGGGCCTGGCCGACCGCGCTACCTTCCTGATCGATCCGGACGGCGTTATCCAGGCCGTTGAAATCACCGCCGAAGGCATCGGCCGTGACGCTGACGACCTGCTGCGCAAGGTTAAAGCCGCTCAGTACGTTCGCAACAACCCGGGCGAAGTCTGCCCGGCCAAGTGGAAGGAAGGCGAAGAAACGCTGGCTCCTTCCCTGGACCTGGTTGGCAAGATCTAAGTTTCGCCTTCCGGTGAAGCTCTAAAGGAAGGCCCGCACTGCGGGCCTTCTTTGTATAACGGGTGCCTTTGACAAAGTCTGACGCCGGAAACGCCCCATATTGGGGTGCTCCGCCCCGAAATTGGTCGGTTTGCGGTCCATTCCGTGGCCGTTCAGCGACAGGTTTTCTCAGAGGTTCCCGGCAGGAAAAGCGAACGATCGTCATATAGCAACTTGCTATCGGATGTTTAAGCTCAATTAATTTGAGCGTTATCCCTGGCGATCTTATCGTTAGCGCCTATCGAATTCTCGAATTCAATACATTTTGTTGTTCAGGGAATCGCCAGTCCCGAATCGACACACTTAAGGGGAACAGCCTATGTTGGATGCCAATCTGAAGGATCAACTGAAAGCCTACATGGAGAACCTGCGCCAGCCGATCGAGCTGGTTCCTTCTCTGGATGACAGTGCCAAGTCCAAAGAGCTGAAGGAGCTTCTGGAAGAAATCGAGGCGCTGTCCGACAAGATCTCTCTGCGTGAAGACGGCGCCGCCGACGTGCGTCGCCCGTCGTTCGCCATTAACCGTGTGGGCAGCGACATCGGCGTTCGTTTCGCCGGCATCCCCATGGGGCACGAGTTCACGTCACTGGTGCTGGCGCTGCTGCAGGTGGGCGGTCACCCGTCCAAGGCCTCCCAGGAAGTGATCGAGCAGGTGCAGTCACTCGACGGCGACTACGTGTTCGAGACCTACTTTTCCCTGTCCTGCCAGAACTGCCCGGACGTGGTCCAGGCGCTGAACCTGATGAGCGTGCTGAACCCGAAGATCAAGCACACGTCCATCGACGGCGCCCTGTTCCAGGATGAAGTCGAGCAGCGCGAAGTCATGGCGGTGCCGAGTGTCTACCTTAATGGCGAGTCGTTCGGCCAGGGCCGGATGAACCTGGAAGAAATCGCCGCCAAGCTGGATACCAATTCCGACGCCCGCGAAGCCGAGAAGCTGAACCAGAAAGACCCGTTCGAAGTGCTGGTCATCGGCGGCGGTCCGGCAGGCGCTTCCGCCGCGATCTACGCCGCGCGTAAAGGCATTTCCACCGGTGTCGCGGCCGAGCGTTTCGGCGGTCAGGTGGGGGACACCATGGGCATCGAGAACCTGATCTCCGTGCCTTACACCGAAGGCCCCAAACTGGTGGCGGCGATGGAGCAACACGTCAAGGAATACGACGTGGACATCATGAACCTCCAGCGCGCCGAGAAGCTGATTCCGGCCGCCAGCAAAGGCGGAATGCACGAAGTGCGCCTGGCTAATGGCGCGTCGTTGAAGTCCCGCACTCTGGTGCTGTCCACCGGTGCCCGCTGGCGCCAGCTGGGCGTGCCAGGCGAAGACGAGTACCGTAACAAGGGCGTGGCCTACTGCCCGCACTGCGACGGTCCGTTGTTCAAAGGCAAGCGCGTGGCCGTCATCGGCGGCGGTAACTCCGGCGTGGAAGCGGCCATCGACCTGGCGGGCATCGTCGGTCACGTGACCCTGATCGAGTTCGGCGCCGAGATGCGCGCTGACGACGTACTGCAGAAGAAGCTGCGCAGCCTGCCCAACGTCGAGATCCTGCTGTCCGCCCAAACCACCGAGATCACCGGTGAGAACGGAAAGGTCAGTGGGCTCAGCTACACCGACCGTGAGTCCGGCGAGAGCCACCACGTGTCGCTGGAAGGCGTGTTCGTCCAGATCGGTCTGGTGCCGAACACCGAGTGGCTCAAGGGCGACATCGAGCTGAGCCAGCACGGCGAGATCATCGTCAATGACCGCGGCGAGACGTCCATCCCGGGGGTCTTCGCGGCGGGCGATGCCACCACCGTGCCGTACAAGCAGATTGTGATTTCCATGGGCGAAGGCTCCAAGGCGGCTCTGAGCGCCTTCGACTTCCTCATCCGCAACTCTGTTCCTGATGAAGAGGGTGCGGCGGCCTAAACGGCCCCGCGCGCCGGGTGGCTTGACCGCCCGGTTTCCAATAAAGAAAACCCCGTCGTCCGTTGGGCGGCGGGGTTTTTTATCGTCCGGTCCTTCGTTTTGAAATCAGGTATCCGCCTGAATCGCGCCCACAGCCTCCACCACCTGCCGGGAGGCTGACTGGATGGTACTCATCAGTTCGTCGACGGACTGGACCTGTCGCTGACCCTCCTGGGCGACGGACGAGACCTCTTCGACCCGTGCCAGCACGTCGCCGGTCAGGCCCAGGTTCTTCTGGATCACCGCCTCAATCTCCGATGTCGCCTCGCCGGAACGCCGGGCCAGCTGTCGCACCTCGTCGGCCACGACGGCAAAGCCCCGCCCCTGGTCGCCGGCGCGCGCCGCTTCGATGGCCGCGTTCAGGGCCAGCAGGTTGGTCTGGTCGGCGATCTCGGCAATGGTCCCCAGAATGCGTTCGATGCTGCGGGACTGTTCGGTGAGCTGGCGGATGACCTGCTGGGCGTCCTCTGACCGCGCCCGGATCTGCTCCGACGTCGTCAGCGAGCGTTGCAGGGAGGCTTTTGCCTCATTGGATGTGTCCGACGTCTCCCGCGCAATCCGATAGGCCAGGTCAGCGGCTTCAATCGTGCGCTCGCTGAAACGAATGCGCTCGGTGATGTCGCTGGCAAACTTGATCACTTTGGCCACCCGGCCCTGGTCGTCGAGAATCGGGTTGTAGGACGCTTCCAGCCAGATGGTGCGGCCATGAGCGTCGATACGCTCGAATTTCCCTGATTTGAACTCGCCCTGCGCCAGCTCGCCCCAGAAATCCGGCTGGGCCTCAAGGAAGCTGTCGGGGCAGAGCATGCGGTGATGCTGGCCCTGCAGTTGGGCAAGACTGTAGCCCACCGTATCCAGGAAATTCCGGTTGGCGTTCAGGATGGTTCCGTCCGGTTGGAATTCGATAACGGCCATGGACCGGTCGATGGCGTTGAAGACCGCTTGCTGGTCCTGGACCGTGTCGTGCTGCTCGGATACGTCCGCCGCCATTTTGAGAATCTTGTGAACCCGCCCGGCCTGGTCCCTGACCGGGAAGTAGGTGGCCTCCAGCCAGATTTTCCGGCCGTCTTTTGTCAGACGAGGGAAATGACCGCTGTGACTCTGCCCGTTCTGCAGTTCACGCCAGAATCGCTTGTATGCCTCGCTCTGGTGATACTCGCTATCGCAGAAGAGGCGGTGATGCTGACCCTCGACTTCCGCCCGGCTGTAGCCGACAGTGCCCAGGAAATGATCGTTGGCCCGCTGGATAATGCCTTCAGGCGTGAATTCGATAACCGCAACGGCGTCGTCGATGGCGTCGAGGGTGGCGGCCAGATTCTGTTTCTCGGCGGTAAGTCGTTCAACGGACTGCTTGTGGCGGTTGAAGATCATGGGGCTGAATACCGGTGGTGGGAAAATGATCAATTGAGTCAAAGCTGATCATACGTGTGGAGTGGGGCGAGCGCTCACTGACAATCTAAAAACTGTGTAAAACCGTGTAACTATCGTCAGGGGTTGAATCCGGGAGCATGCGGGCGCAGTTCTATAGGACTCACTCAGGACCGGTAAGGAGAGCGGCCATGCGCGTATTGATCGTCGGTGCCAACGGCAAAATCGGGCGCCACCTGTTAGAGTTGATGGCGGAAAGCCCGCACGAGGCCCGGGCCATGGTGCGGGATGCGGACCAGATTCCCCTGATGGAAAAGCTCGGCGCCACCGAAGCGGTCGTGGCTGACCTGGAAGGGGATTGCGGCGAGGCGCTGCGCAGTTGCGACGCGGTCGTCTTCACCGCCGGGTCCGGCCCTCACACCGGTCCGGACAAGACCGTTGACGTGGACCAGAACGGTGCCATGCGAATCGTGGACGCCGCGGCCGCGGCCGGTATCCGCCGTTTTGTCATGGTCAGCGCGATGCGGGCGGACGAGCCCGACAAGGGGCCGGAAAAGATCCGCCACTACCTGCTCGCCAAACAGAAGGCGGATGACCACCTTCGCGCCAGCGGTATGGATTACACCGTCGTGCGGCCGGGCCCGCTGACTGAAGATCCGGCTACTGGACGTATTGAGGTTGGTGACAAGCTCGAACGTACCGGGAAGATCCCGCGCGAGGATGTTGCCGCCGTTCTGCTCGCGACCCTCGACGCGGCCAACACCGAGAACCGGACGTTCGATGTGCTGTCCGGCGAGATCCCCGTGGCAGAGGCCGTCGCCGGTCTCTGATCCCGGCTGAACCGTTACCAGAATACTGACCAACAAGGAAAGCGATTGATGTCCGAATCACCTGACGTCCGGGTTGCCCTGATCGGCTATGGCATGGCGGGTTCCGTATTCCACGCGCCTCTGATCGACGCGGCCCGGGGTATGGCCCTGCACGCCGTGGTTACCTCCAACGAGGAACGGGCAGAGGAGGCCCGCCGGGCCTACCCAGGTGTTACCGTCCATGCCACCCCGGCCCAGCTCTGGCAAAACGCCGATCAGTTTGATCTGGTGGTGGTCGCCTCTCCGAACCGGACCCACAAGCATCTTGCCATGGCGGCCTTGCAGGCTGGCCTGGGGGTGGTGGTGGACAAGCCGCTGGCGGCCTCCGCGGAAGACGCCCGGGAAGTGATTGCCGAAGCCGAAAAGCGCGGCCAGTTCCTCAGCGTGTTCCAGAACCGCCGCTGGGACGGCGACTTCATGACCATCGAGCGCCTGCGTGAAGAGGGCGAACTGGGTGACATCCGTCGCTTCGAATCCCGCTTCGAGCGTTGGCGGCCGGAGCCCAAGGGGGGCTGGCGCCAGTCCGGCGCACCGGGCGAGGCCGGTGGCGTGCTTTACGATCTGGGCGCACACCTGATCGACCAGGCGCTGGTGCTGTTCGGGCCGGTGGCCTCGGTGTATGCGGAGCTGGAACACCGCTATCCGGACGCCGAGGTGGATGACGACACCTTCGTGGCGCTGACTCACCGCAACGGTGTGCGCTCGCACCTTTGGATGAGCAGCGTTGCGGCCCAGTCCGGACCGCGCTTCCGGGTCCTGGGCAGCCGCGCGGCGTATACCAGCTTCGGCATGGACGGACAGGAAAATGCGCTCAAGGCCGGCGCCCGGCCCGACCAGCCGGATTGGCGCGAAGTGGTGGAAGACGGGCAGGGCTATTTGACCGCCGGCTCCGAGGAACGGCCGGTCCACAACGATCCCGGTGCCTATCGCCGCTATTATGAGGCGGTTGCCGTTGCGGTCCAGAATGGCACGCGTCCGCCGGTCAACGCCGCCGATGCCGCGGACGGCCTGGAAATCATCGCCGCCGCCCAGCGATCCTCCGCCGAACGGAAGGTGGTCCACCTTCCCGAGTAGCGAGATGGCCATATGCCGATTCACCTGAAGCGCGCCTACGATGCCCCGGCCCTGGAGGACGGGGTACGCATCCTGGTGGATCGGCTCTGGCCGCGCGGTGTGAGCAAGGACCGGCTGCAACTGGATGACTGGCTCAAATCGGTCGCGCCCAGCGACGATCTGCGCAAAGCCTTCCACCAGGGCGATCTCGACTGGGCGGCCTTCCGGCGTGCTTATCTGTCGGAACTGACAGCGCACCGCGAGACCCTCCGCCCGCTGGCTGAACGATCCCGCCAGCAAACCATCACACTGGTCTACAGCGCGTCTCATGCCGAGCGCAACAACGCCGTGGTTCTGCGTCAGTACCTGCGCATGCTGGGTGCGCCCGAGTGATTTCGGCCCTGCCTGGGCGGGTTTGAGCTAGGCTTAGACGATGCACCCAGGGTCTGTTCGGGCCCGTATTGCCCATTTGCTGCACGGAGCGCGCTGATCATGACCGACGGACGATGCCGGTCCAGGGGACGAGTCCGGTTCATCGGCACCGGCCTTGCCCTGCTGTTTCCTCTGTTTGCCCACGCCTCTTTTTTTGAAACCTACATGGTGGATGAGGAGGACGGCATGTTTGACGTCAGCCGCTACCTGTCCACCCTCCGTTCGGGCTTCCTGCCCGTGCCAACCATCATCACTGAGCCGGCGGTGGGAACGGGCCTCGCCGTCGCCGGCGTCTTCTTCCACGAATCCGAGGCCCAGAAGAAGCAGGACGCCAGCACGCGCCCGCTGCTGCCGGAGAACATCTCGATTGTCGGGCTTGGCGCTACCGAAAACGGCACGCGCGGCCTTGGGCTAGGGCATCTGGGATTCTGGAAGCAGGACAGCATCCGCTACCGCGGGTTCCTGCTCTATGGCGACCTGAATCTCGATTTCTACTCGCTGGCGCAGCGCAACCTTGAGCGGCCGGTCAAACTCAATCTGAAAGGCCCAGTGGTGCTCCAGGATCTTAAGTTCCGGGTCGGGGACAGCCACTGGCTGGTGGGCGCGCGCCAGCTTTACCGAGTAGTGAAAACGAACCTCGAGAGTGAGATTGCATTGCCGAATCCGGCGCTGGAGGAACGGGTGAACGACTTCCTGGATCAGACCCTGGGTGACCGGCAGACCACGTCCGGCCTGGGTCTGTTGCTGGAATACGACAGTCGCGACAACCCGCTGTACCCGGAAAGCGGTGTCCAGTATTCGGCAAACTACCTCGTGTTCGACGATGCCATCGGCAGCGATGCGGACTACGCCAGCTATCAGTTGGAAGGGCTCAATTACTGGCAGTTATCCGACCGTTTCAACCTGGGATTCCGGGTGCAGTACGACGGCATTCAGGCGTCCGACTCGGAGCGTCTGCCGACCTACGTTGAGCCGTTCATCGACCTGCGCGGTATCGCCAAGAATCGCTATCAGGGCCGGGCCGTGCTGGTGGGGGAGTTGGAACTGACGTGGAAGATGACGCCGCGCTGGAGCGTCAACGGCTTTACCGGCGGCGGCCGGGCCGCCAGCAGCTTCGGTGACCTGCACGACGACGCCGAGTCCGGCAACAGCGTGGGGGGCGGCTTTCGCTACCTGATCGCCCGCCGCTACGGCCTGCGCATGGGGCTGGACGTGGCCCGTGGGCCGGAGGACACCGCCGTCTACATTCAGGCCGGTGCCTCCTGGTAGAGGGGCACTAGCCCTGCCGTTGCAGCGTGTCGGCGAGCTGGCGCAGGTTGTCGGCGCCCTGGATATCGTCATCGAACAGCGGAACGCGATGCTGCGCCAGGCCGGCCAGCCGCTGGTCGATTTCCTCCAGGTGACGCTGCTGTCGTGCACGGCGGGTGGCCCAGAAGCCGTTGTCGGCGAGGTCTGGTAGCAGCCGGTTGACCACCAGGCCGGCTACGGGGACGGAGGCTTCGGTCAGCGACCGCACGGCGCGCTCGGTTTCCAGGATAGGCAGGCGCTCCGGCGTCAGCACGAACAGGAACGCGGTCTGTTCCGCGTCGTGCAGTACGCGCCGGGTGCGCTGGAACAGCCGCTGGCGGGCCAGCAGGGTTTCGGTCAGCTCGCGACTGCGGTTGTCCATGCCTTCGGTGGCGTTCTCGCTGGGGTCTTTCAGCGGGTTGTCGACGCTGCGTCCGGGTGTCAGGTGCGCCAGGGCCTTGCCCAGTTTCTCGGAGCGCTTGTTGTGCTTGAGCAGGCCGTCGGTCCAGGCCGCCATCACTTCCGGCAGGCTCAGCAGACGCAGGGTGTGGCCGGTCGGCGCGGTGTCGAAGATCAGCAGGTCGTAGTCTTTCTGGCTGTCTTCGATCAGCCGGGCAATCCGCTCCAGCAGGGCCGCTTCCTGGGCGCCGGGAGACTGACTGCTCAGGCGCAGCTGGCGCTGCAGCTCGTTGACCTGGTCCGGTCCGACGTAGCGGCGCATCTGGGCGAAGACCCGCTCCAGATAGGCGTCAACCTCGCTGTCCGGGTCGATCTCCAGCGCGCTCAGGTTGGGCTGCAGCATGACCGGACGGTCGCCGATGGGGCGATCGAAGGCATCGGCCAGGCTGTGGGCCGGGTCCGTGGAAATCAGCAGGACCCGCTTGCCGGCGTCGGCGGCCGCCACGGCGAGGGCGGCAGACACCGTGGTTTTACCCACGCCGCCTTTACCGCCCACCATCAGCAGGCGCCGGTTTTCAATCAATTCGGGAATATTCAGCATCGAAACCTCAGCAGCAGCGCACGCCATCGAGGGGCGAACGTTCCATGCCCATGCGTGTGTGCCAGTCGTGGAACCGTTCCAGCAGCAGGGGCTGCAGCTCCAGGGTGTACCAGCTTGCCGGGTTGGGCAGGCCCATCATCTCGCCAAACACCAGCAGCATGAACAGGTCGTCTTCGTCACGCTGGGCGCGGGCGATGGCGGCCCGGTAGGGAGCGTTGTAGTATTCGGCGCCGGCGGCGCTGGCGCGCTGGTACCAGTATTTCAGACGGGACAGGGTCTCTTTCATGGAACCCTCCGGGGGTTGGAAGGGGCGGGAGAATCCGTCCCCGCACCGTGACGGGCGGGGACGGTCAGAGTCAGGCGGCGTCGGTCTGCGCCTGCTCCTGTTTCACGCGACGCAGGGACGACACGCATTCCAGTGTAACCAGTATGGCGGCCACCAGCACCACCAGGTCGAGGCCCAGCAGGAACCAGTCACCGGTCTCGTAGAAGCCCTTGAGCTGGAGCAGCAGGGCAAACAGCGTCATGGCCAGCAGGAACACCAGCGGGATCAGGGTGTAGCGGGTCGGTGAACCGCGACGCACCAGCATCACCGTGACGACCAGCAGGGTCAGGCCGGCCAGCAGCTGGTTGGTGGTGCCGAATAGCGGCCAGATCAGCAGGCCGCCGGAACCGTCCGCACCGCCGGCGCCAAAGGCCAGCAGCAGGCAGGTGCCGACCGACAGCAGAGTCGCCGGAGCCGGCTTGGCCATCCATTTGACGCTGTAGATCTCGCCCCATTCCTGGAAGATGTAGCGCTGCAGGCGCAGGCCGGTGTCCATGGTGGTACCGGCGAACAGGGCCGCCATCACGGTCAGCATGGTGCCGGCGACTTCCGCGTCCAGGCCGGTGCCCTGGCTGAGGATGGCGGCGCCGCCGTTAACGAACGCCAGCACGCCGCCCTGGCCGAAGGAGCTGTAGACCGCCTGCCAGTCGGACAGTGACGCAAAGCCGGCGGTGGCGGCGATAATCGCGGCCAGGGCCAGCGCGCCTTCACCGGTGGCGCCGAAGTAGCCGACGAAGCGGGCATCGGTTTCACGACGCAGCTGCTTGGAAGTGGTGCCGGAGGCGACCAGGCCGTGGAAGCCGGAGATGGCGCCACAGGCGATGGTGACGAACAGCAGCGGAATCATCGACGGCGTGCCCTCCGGCACCCCGAAGTTGATCATCGGCGCCACCACCGTCGGGTTGCCGATCAGCACGGCCGCGTAGAGCGCGATCAGGCCGACGAACAGCTGCAGGCCGTTGATGTAGTCACGCGGCTGCAACAGCACCCACACCGGCAGCAGGGAGGCGATGGCGGCGTAGCCGAACAGGATCAGGATCCAGGCGGCGTTGTCGGAAACCGGGCCGATGGTTTCTGGCAGAGACACCGGGACGGACGGGCCGATGTAGATCAGGAAGTAGAGTGCGCCCACACCCAGCAGGGACACCAGTGGCAGGCTCAGCTTGGCGCGGTAGATCAGCTGGCCGATGACCAGCGCCACGGCGATCGCACCCCAGACGGGCACGACCGAACCGGGATTGTTGATCAGCAGCTTGGCGATGACCACGCCGAACACGGCGTTGACCATCAGCAGCACCAGGAAGATTACGATGGTGAAGATCGAGCGCGCGCGAGTGCCGACCACTTCGCCGGTCAGGGTGCCGATGGACTTGGCCTTGTTGCGGACACTGGCCCAGATGGCCCCGAAATCATGGATGCCCGCAAAGAAGATGGTGCCGATGGTGACCCACAGGAAGGCCGGCAGCCAGCCCCAGATGACGGCGATGGCCGGTCCGACGATGGGAGCCGCCCCCGCGACGGAGGTGAAGTGGTGGCCCCAGAGGACGAACTTGTTGGTGGGAACGAAGTCCACACCATCCTCATATTCTTCCGACGGGGTGCGGAATTTCTCGTCGACCTTGTAGATGACTTTGGCAATAAACCGGGAATAGACGAAATAGCCAAAGGCCATTCCCCCCAGACCCAGGACCAGCAGCAAGATGGCACTCATCGTAGGTTCCTGAATTGTTGAAGGTGTTATCCGACAATCGCTGGCGAAGAGCGGTCGGTCAGCTCGGGTGTTGGCGGATGCCGACGGGAACGCCGGACGGTCCTTTTGAGAGGCTGGCCATACTCCGATGCGTGGCAATGGATTTCAATAGGGGCAGGGGTAGGTGGTACTACGTATCAGGGCTTTTACTTACGCTTAAAGATTTGAAATGGAAACGGAAATCGCGCCCCTGGAAGCGTCACCAGGCGGATGACATTGATCAAGTCGAGCGGGCTATTACCGCTGCGGGTCAGTTGGCCCTGCGCTGAAACATTTCCTTACCCAGTCACCACAAAACCCAAAACCGTTGTCGGCGCGTAGTGTTAGGCTACATTGGAAGGTTTCCCCATAGCTAACGGGGCGGTTGCGGAAGCTGGCCGGTGATCTTTCGCCGCGCTCCACTGAACTGATTTTGCAATCCCCACTAACGGATGCAGGGCTGGCCGTGGTCAAACTGGACTTGGCAACGCTGATGATACTGACCGTTGGCATTAACGTGCTGATCGGCAGTTTCATGTGGGCGATTTACCGGTTGCGCCGTGAGCAGCTCTGTTTCTGGTACTGGGGGTTGTCCTGTCTGTTGTTCGCCGCCGGCTGCGTGGCCGCCGGTGCCCGGGCCTTTGTCGAGGCGCCCTGGCTGACCGTGGTGATGGCGTACGGCCTGCTGGTTCTGGCTCCGCTTTTCGTACTCTGTGGCCTGGTGCGTTTTGTTGACGGGCGCACCCACACACGAACCGTGCGCGGTCTGTTCTACGGCGTGGCGGCCTGTCTGCTGCTGATCGCTGTATTCCGGGAAAGCCCCTATGCACCGCGGCTGTTCACGGCGGCTTACACCGCGGCCATATTTGTCTGCGCCTTTTATCTCACCCGACGGATTCGGCCGGGCAACGCGCTGCCGGTCCGGGCTCTCCAGCTCTTTTTCCTGATCCATTGTGGGATGATGCTGTTGCAGGTCGTGACCTTGACCCGCGCCTGGCAGCTGGGTGCCTCAGTCGATGCCGACCCGGTTCTGGACTCGATCCTGATCAGCCACATCCTGTTGGCCAATGCCACGGCACTGACGTTTCCGTTGCTGGCTTTCGTGCGCTCCGAACAGCACCTGCGCAGCCTGGCCGAAAGCGATGACCTGACCGGCCTTTGCAATCGCCGGTCCTTCCATAAGCGGGGGCAGGCGATGTTTGCGGACGCGGTGCGCCGCCAGCGTCCGCTGACGGTGCTGATGGTTGATCTGGATCACTTCAAGACGATTAACGATCGTTGGGGGCATCCGGTCGGAGACGAGGTGCTCTGTTTCATTGCCCGGTTGTTGCGGGAAGAGCTGCGCGAGACGGACATCATCGGCCGTATTGGCGGCGAGGAGTTTGCGGTGGCACTGCCGGACACCACTGAAGACCAGGCCCGCCTGATCTCCGAACGCCTGCGCGAGAAGGTGTTCGAGCGCGGCGCGGAGATCGCCGGCAACCCGATCCAGCTGTCAGCCAGCTTCGGTGGTGTGCATCGCTGCGGCAACCATCGCACGTTCAATGAGTTGCTCATGCAGGCGGACTCCGCCCTCTACGTGGCCAAGGATCAGGGGCGCAATCAGGTGCATTTCAATCCCTGCCGGTCGCTCCCGGCCTGATCGCCCCGTTACGTTGCTGAATCGTGTAAACTACCCTGCAATCCGTAGTCGCCGTAATGGCGTAAATCCCTCCGTTACGGGATAATTGTTTAGCTTGCTATGAAAGGTGCGCGGCTTCCTGAAGGACCCGTACCGACACCCAGGAGGGTGCTGCAAAGCGTCACGATCAAGCACCGTCGCTTTGCAACAACCTCTCGCGCACGTCCGCCCATGCGGTCCGTGCCGACCGAGTCGTCGATGCACCATCGCGGCCTGGTCAAATCCCTTATGTCTTTTGGCAACCGGACTCCAATCCTGATGACGGCCCCCGATTTTGTATCGGGCCCGACTTTCATTCTGGAGTCATGGACCTACGCTAAAAGTGAATCTTATTGTGAATAGGGACGCTACGAATGCTGATTCTTTCATTGATATTCCTGCTGCTGGGGCTGGTACTGCTGGGAGGCGGTATCTGGCTTATCGCGCTGGGAGGAAGCTGGTATTACGCCATTGCCGGCCTCGCCCTGATCGTTGTCGGGGTGACAACGAAAGGGCGCCGGCGCACGGCCCAGATGCTTTACGCGCTGTTTCTCGCCGGCACCGCCATCTGGGCGCTGTCTGAGTCCGGATACGACTGGTGGCCGCTGGCGACCCGTCTGGGGCTGTTCCTGGTGCTGGCTATCCCGCTGTTGTTCCCGGCCCGCAAAGGCGCACCCAGCGGTGCCATGGTCCTGGTGCCGGTTTGGGTCATCGTAGGGCTGGTGACTGTCGGCAGCCTGGCCTCTAACCCGCATCGCATCGACGGTGAGTTGAACACCGATGTGGTGGTGGACGACGCCAACACCGGAAACGTCCCTGAAGGCAGCTGGCACGCCTATGGCCGCAGCAACATGGGCCAGCGCTTCTCACCGCTCAAGCAGATCACGCCGGACAACATCGACCAGCTTGAAGTCGCCTGGCAGTACCAGACCGGTGACAAGAAGGGCCCCCAGGATGTGGGCGAGACCACCTACGAAGTCACGCCGCTGAAAGTCGGCAACACCCTGTACGTGTGCACCCCTCACAACTGGTTGATCGCGCTGAACGCCGATACCGGCGAGGAGCAGTGGGTCTACGACGCCAAGGTGCCGGCCGAAAGCATGCGCCAGCACCAGACCTGCCGTGGTGTGTCCTACCTGCCTCCGGCCAGTGGCGACCCGGATGCCATCGACGTGCAACCGGCCCAGCGCCCGGCGGAAGAACTGGCCAGCGTCCAGTGTGACGCGCAGCTGTTCCTGCCCACCTCCGACGCCCGCCTGCTGGCCATCGATCCGGCCACCGGCGCCCGTTGCAGCAACTTTGCCGACGATGGCTCGCTGGACCTGATGCACAACATGCCGTACAAGCAGTCCGGCTTCTACTACTCCACGTCGCCCCCCGTGGTGGCCAACGGCGTTGTTGTGGTGGGCGGCTCCGTCAACGACAACTACGCGGTCAAGTCACCGTCCGGCGTGATTCGCGCCTACGACGTGAAAACCGGCGAACTCCAGTGGAACTGGGATTCCGGCAACCCGGAAGACACCGCGCCCCTGGGTGAGGATGAGGTCTACACCACCAGCTCCCCGAATATGTGGTCCGTGGCCAGTGCCGATGAAGAGCTGGGCATGATCTATCTGCCGATGGGCAACCGCACGCCGGACCAGCTGGGCATGTACCGCTCTCCGGAAGAAGAGAAGTACGCCACGTCCGTCGTCGCCCTGAGTCTGGAAACCGGCCAGGTGCAGTGGGTCCAGCAGTTCGTGCACCACGATCTGTGGGACATGGATACCCCGGCGCAGCCCGTGCTGTTTGATCGCAAGACCGAAGACGGCGGCACCGAGCCGGCGCTGGCGGTGCCGACCAAGCAGGGCGACGTGTATGTGCTGAACCGCGAGACCGGCGAGCCGATCTTCCCGATCACCGAGAAAGAGGCGCCCCAGGGCACCATCGAGGGTGATCAGGCGTCGCCGACCCAGCCGATCTCCGGCCTGACGTTCCGTCCGCCCACGCTGACCGAGTCGGATATGTGGGGCGCGACACCGATCGACCAGATGCTGTGTCGCATCGACTTCAACTCCCTCAACTACGAGGGCCAGTACACGCCGCCGTCCGAGCAGGGCACCATCGTGTTCCCGGGCAACTTCGGCGTCTTCAACTGGGGCAGCATTGCGGTCGATCCCAAGCGTCAGGTCATGTTCGGCATGCCGCTTTACCTGGCCTTCACCTCCAAGCTGGTTCCCAAAGACGGGGCCGAGCTGGGTGAAACCAACCAGGGCGAGCAGGGCCTGAACGAGAACGCCGGCGCTCCCTACGCCGTTGAAATGAAGCCGTTCCTGTCACCGCTGGGTGTTCCCTGCCAGCAGCCGCCCTGGGGCTATGTCGCGGGCGCGGATCTGCAGACCGGTGAGATCACCTGGAAGCACAAGAACGGTACCGTTGAGGACATGACCGCGCTGCCGCTGCCGCTCAAGATGGGCGTGCCGGGTATCGGTGGTCCGGTGATCACCGACAGTGGCGTGGTGTTCATGGCTGCGTCCGTGGACGATTACATCCGCGGCTACAACCTGAAGACCGGCGAGCAGATCTGGGAATCCCGTCTGCCGGCGGGTGGCCAGGCCACGCCGATGACTTACCTGAACAGCCAGGGCGAGCAGATGGTCGTCCAGGTGGCCGGTGGTCACGGCTCGATCGGCACCACGATTGGCGATTACGTGGTGGCGTATAAACTGAAGCGGTAAATTCGCCTACACTGGGTGGCAACGCCCAGGCATATGGAAAACCCGGCCCTGGCCGGGTTTTCTTTTATGTGGGGAATGACAGGTTTTACAGGTGGAGGTAGACGGTTTATGGCGGAAGCAGACAAGGGCGGGGAAGAACTGCCGGTGCCCATTGACGACGGCGCCTGCAATCACCTGCGTAGACGGCGCGTGCCGGCGATGTCGCTGGCCAGTACCGCGGGAGAGAAGGTCGACCTGTCGGCTCTGAAAGGCACCTCGGTGGTCTACGTCTACCCGCGCATTGGTCATCCGGACCAGCCACCAGGGCCCGAGTGGGCTGACATTCCCGGAGCCAAGGGCTGCACGCCGGAGGCTTGCGGATTCCGCGACCATAATCTGGAATGGCGTGCGCTCGGTGTTCGCGTGTTCGGGCTGAGCGCGCAGCCGCTGGCCGAGCAGCACGAGGCGCACGAGCGACTGGGCCTGACCTTTGATCTGCTCAACGACAGCGATCTGGCGTTTGCCACGGCGCTGGAACTGCCCACGTTCGAGTTCAAGGGGCAGACCTATATCCAGCGGCTGACGCTGGTTGTGGAGAAGGGTGTGATTACCAAGGTGTTCTACCCGGTCTTCCCGCCCGGCGAGCACGCTGCGGAGGTGGCCGCGTGGCTGGAAGGCAACCGCTAACAGGCCGGCCGCCATACGGCCAGCCCCGTCCCTGAAGCCCCGATAGCGCTGCGGGATGTGGGCGGGCCGGCTCAGTGCTGGCTGTGGTTGATGATCCGGGCCAGCGAGCGGGCGCCCTCGCGCACCTCATCGAAAGCGTGCGAGGCTTCCTGCACCCGTTCGGCACCGGCGCCGGCGTGGTCATTGGCCGCCGCCATCTGCTGGTTCATCTTCTCCGTCAGGTCACGGTTGGTGTCCACCAGCGCCGTAATTTCCACCGTCGCCTGCTGGGCCCGTGCGGCCAGTTGCCGCACCTCATCGGCCACCACGGCAAAACCGCGCCCGTACTCGCCGGCCCGGGCGGCTTCGATGGCTGCGTTCAGCGCCAGGAGGTTGGTCTGCTCCGAAATGCCGCTGATGCTGCTGACGATGTCGGTGATCTTGCGTGACTGGGCCAGCAGTTGATCCGCCAGTTGTGACGATTCCCCTACCGCCGACGAGATCCGATGCGTGGCGTCCACCGCCGACTGCAGGGTCTCCGAGCCATTGTCGGCGCGGCTGATGGTTTGTTCCGCCGCCACATTGACGGCCTCGGTGATCGACTGCAGGGATTCGGTCTGCTGCACTTTTTCGGTAATGTCGCTGGCGAACTTGATCACCTTGATGACCCGGCCGTCAGCATCGAACACCGGGTTGTAGGTGGCTTCCAGCCACAGATCCTGGCCGGCCCGGTTCTTGCGCTGGAACTGCCCCGAACGGAAGTTGCCGGCGGCCAGCCGGGCCCAGAAATCCGGATTGTCCCGGTAGAACTGGTCGTCGCAGAACATCCGGTGATGCTGGCCCCGGATGTCGTCGAGGGCGTAGCCGGTCGTGGCCAGGAAGTTGTCGTTGGCGGTCAGGATGTGTCCGTCCGGGGTGAACTCGATCACCGCCATGGAACGGTTGAGGGCTTCGAACACGGCGGCATCCGCGCGTCACTTGTTGGTCGATTCGCTGATGTCCGACGCAAATTTCACCACGCGGACGGTCTGCCCGTGCTGGGTGACCGGGAAATAGTTGGCCTGCAGCCAGATCCGCTGACCGTTCTTGCCCAGGCGCGAGAATTCGCCATTCTGCGGGACGCCCCGGCGCAGTTCGTCCCAGAAGCTCCGGTATTCCTGGCTCTTGACGTAATCACCATCGCAGAACATCGAGTGGTGCCGGCCCAGGACTTCCTCCCGGCTGTAGCCAACCACGTCCAGGAAACGCTCGTTGGCGTCTACGATGATGCCGTCGGTGGTGAATTCGATGACGGCGTTACAGCTTTTTATGGCCTCAATGTAGCTGTCCTGCCAGCCGAGGCGCTCTTCCATGTCGTTATGTTTCTCGAGCAACTTGATCCCGAACATCGGGGCCCCCTCCGTTTATTGTGTCGATCCCTGGAGAGACTCTAGCGGTGGCGCCGCTCAAGCGACAGATGAAAATGAACATTTGTACAATTTTTTACACGATGACATAGGTAACTCGTAAAACGGTAAGTAAACGGCGGGATAATCGTCGAAAAGGAGTCTTTCTTATGCAATCGGGTTATTTGGTGAGCGTCGAGGAGACGAGGGGAAGTGTCGCTTTCTGGATGGGGAGTCGGGCGGTTCGGGCCGTTAAAGAGCGATAAACCCAAAAAAAGGGGGCGTCCAGCCAGGCCGGACGCCCCAAAGCACCGATGACAGATCATCAGCAGATTGAAGAGCAATCAGTCGGAAACCGGGTCCTCTTTCATGGCCGCGTTCATCCGACGGCGCAGGAGGGGGCCGATGATGTACGGCAGGATCAGTCCCAGGCCGGCCACGATCCACAGGCTCAGTGCCAGCGGGCTGGCCCACAGAATGCTCCAGTCGCCGTCGGAGATGACCAGGGCGTGGCCCAGGTTCTTCTCCATTTCCGGCCCCAGCAGCAGACCCAGAATGATCGGCACCATGGGAATCTCCAGCTTGCGAAGGATGAAGCCGGCGATGCCGAAAGCGATCATGAAGTACAGATCGAAGGTGCTGTGGCTGATCGAGTAGATGCCCACGAACGCCACCATGGTGACGATGGGCAGCAGGTACATCGGCGGCACCGACAGCAGCTTCACGAAGAACCCGACCAGCGGGATGTTGAGCAGCAGCAGGATCACGTTGCCGATCAGCAGTGCCGCGATCACGCCCCAGACGATGTCCGCGTTCTGGGTGAACATCAGCGGGCCCGGCGTGATGTTGAGGGAGATCAGCATCGCCAGCAGCACGGCGGTGGTGCCGCTGCCCGGAACCCCCAGCGTCAGCATGGGCACCAGCGCGCCGGAAGACGCGCCGTTGTTACCGGCCTCGGGCGCCGCCACACCGCGCGGATCCCCTTCGCCGAACTGGCTGCGTTTGCCCAGGTACTGCTTCTCCAGGGTGTAGCTGATGAAGCTGCCCAGGGACGCCCCCGCGCCGGGCAGGACGCCGGCGATGAAGCCGAGGATGCCGCCGCGGAACATGGTGGGCACCGCCTGCAGGATCTCTTTCGGGCGCAGCATGAGCTTACCCACCTTGATCAGCTTGCGGCCGGCTCCGGCGCGCTGCTCGATGAAGAACAGCAGTTCGGAGATGGCGAACAGGCCGACGATGGCGAGGATGAAGTCAATGCCCTCAAACAGCTCCAGCACGCCGAAGGTGTAGCGCTGGGTGCCGGTGGCGATGTCGATGCCCACGGTGGAAATCATCAGGCCCAGGGTGGCCGCGACGACGGTTTTCATCGGGTTCTTGCCGGTGATGCCGCCGAGGGTGGCGAACGCCAGCATGAACAGCGCGAAGTACTCCGCCGGGCCAAAGGTCAGGGCGAACTTGGCCAGGGCCGGGGCCAGCAGGATCAGGCCGATGGTGCCCACCAGGCTGCCAGCGAACGAGGCGATGGCGGACATGGCCAGGGCCTCGGCCGCCTTGCCTTTCTGGGCCATGGGATAGCCGTCCAGGCAGGTCATCATCGCCGGTTCGTCACCGGGAATATTCAGCAGGATCGAGGAAATCCGGCCGCCGTACATGGCGCCCGCGTAGACGGACGTCAGCAGGATCATCGCCGTTTCCGGCGGCAGCCCCAGGGTGAACGCCAGCGGAATCAGGATCGCCACGCCGTTGGCCGGCCCCAGGCCGGGCAGGGCGCCGATCAGGGTGCCGATGAAGGCGCCGAACAGCGCGAACATCAGGTTGGTCGGGGTCAGGGCGACGGCAAAGCCGTCCATCAGAAACTGAACCGTCTCCATTATTCGAACTCCAGGAGTCCGCCGGGCAGACTCAGTTCCAGACCGTAGTTAAACAGCACGAACACCACGACGGCGCCGATCAGGCCGATGACGAAGGCCGACCGCAGCCGCGCGCCCATGCGCCAGCACAGGGTGCCCACCGCCAGGGTGGTGGCGATGACAAAGCCCAGCGGCTCCAGCAGGAAGGCGTAGGCCACCAGGATGGCGATCGACAGCAGGATCTCGGCGGCGGTGCGGCCCATTGGCCACTGGGCATCCGGGTCCGGCTTGACGATCAGGTAGACGCTGGACAGGGCCAGGACGATGGCCAGCAGCGTGGGAAAGGTCTCGGGGCCGACGGTCTCCGTGCCGCCGAAAGGCTCGGGCCACTGTTGGGCGGCCCAGCCATAGGCGGCGGCGAGGACGAACAGCCCCAGACCGAGGATACGGTCGCCGCGGGCTGTCATTTCAGCAGCCCTATTTCACGGGACAGTTGCTGGATGTCGTCCACCTGCTTGTGGATGAAGCTGTCGAACTGGTCGGAGTCCGGGTGGAACGGGATCAGGCCGTTCCGCTTCATGACCTTCTTCCACTCGTCGCTGGCGTAGACGGTGTTGATGGCGTCGGTCCAGTAGGCCTTGGCCTCGTCGGAAGCGCCCTTGGGCATGTAGAAGCCGCGCCAGTTCGGGCCGACGGCGTCGATGCCCTGTTCCTTGGCGGTGGGAATGTCGCTCAGCTTGCCGGGCAGGCGCTCATCGGCCAGCACCGCGAGGATGCGGATATCGCCGGATTCCATAAAGCCGGTGGTCTCGGTGACGTCGCCGGTGAAGGCGTCCACCTGGCCACCGACCACCTGGGTCAGGGCTTCGCCACCGTTGTTGTAGGACAGGTAGGGCACGGAAGGCAGCTTATCGACGCCGGCTTCCTTGGCCGTCATCAGCACCTTGAGGTGATCCCAGCCGCCGCGGGCGCTGCCGCCGGCGAACTTGACCGAGCGCGGGTTGGCCTTCATGGCGTCCATCAACTGGTTCAGGTTCTGGTACTTGGAATCCTTGCCCACGGCAATGATTCCGTAGTCAGCGCCCAGCGCGCCGACCCATTGCACCATGTCGGCGTTCATGCCCGGGAACTGGTTCTGGGCCAGACGGGTGATGGTGGCGGTGGAGCCGGCCACCAGCAGGGTATCGTCGTCGTTACGCTTGCTGATGGTGTGGGCATAGGCCACGCCACCGCCGGCGCCGGCCATGTTGGTGGTCTGGACGCTGCCCGGAACCAGCTCAAGATCCTGCAGCACGTTACCGACGCTGCGGCAGGTGAAATCCCAGCCGCCGCCGGGATCGGACGGGGCGATACATTCGACTTTTCCGGAAGGCTCCCAGGCCAGGGCGGAAACACTGAACGTGGCCATGGCCACGAAGGACAGGCATCGTTTGATAAGCATCGTTGTCACCTCGGTTTGTTGTTGTCTCGCTATCAGCGCAAGCCGGAACCGGTCGGAGGCCGGCGCTCGCGTGTGGAAACATCGTTCGGGTCCCGGGTGGCGCTTGCGGTTTTGTAAGTAGTAAGACCTACCCGGAACATGACGGGCAGGTTAAGGAGTGAACAGGAACAGCAGAAGTTTGTGGGCGTAAAGCCTTTAAAGAATTTAAAGCGCGTTTTGTTCATAAAGTTCACAGGCAAAACGCCACCGAGTGCAGTAACCTGAAGGGCTATAACAAAGGCGTGATGCAGACGCTCCCAATACTGAAGCCCGTTCCCGACCATGCGCTGGACGTACCGAAAGCCCAAACTCAAAACCCGGATGATCCTCGTACTGGGCCTGGTCAGCGCCCTGCAGACCGGCCTGATCGGCGGGTTTGCCGGCTACTACCTGAGCGAATCCCTGTACGACGAGATCGGCCAGCGCGCGCTGATGGTCGCCAAGACCGTGGCGGCCATGCCGGCAGTGATCGACGGCGTGCAGCGGCGCGACTCCGACGAGCTGATGGCGCTGAGCGAGCGGGTGGCGCAGACCAACCAGGCGCTGTTCATCGTCATCGGTGACCACAACGCCATCCGCCTGGCCCATCCCGACCCGTCGCGCCTGGGGCATTCCATGGCCGACGACGACGGCGACTACGGCACCCGCGCGCTGGTCCACGGCGAGGGCTACGTAGCGCGGGCAGAGGGCAGTTTGGGGCTGTCCATGCGCGGCAAGGCGCCCATCGTGGTGCCCGAGACCGGCGCCATCATCGGCATCGTCTCGGTGGGCTACTCGCTGGATCAGGTGCTCTCAACCATCGCCCGCTACAACATGGTGCTCTACACGGTTATGGGCCTGATGCTGCTGGGCAGCGTGCTGGCGGCCATCGTCATCGCTGGGCGCTTCAAGCGCGCCATCTTCGGCCTGGAGCCGGAGCAGATCGCCGCCATGTTCCAGGAACGAGATGCCACCCTGCAGTCCGTGCGCGAGGGCATCATCGCGATCAACCGGGACGGCGTGATCACCACGTTCAACCGCACCGCCGTGGATACCCTGAACCTGGAGGCGGACACCCGTCTGGCGGGCCGTCCCATCGACGAGGTGCTGCCCGAGAACAACCTGACCCGAGTGATCGAGACCGGCGAATCCGCCTTCGACCAGGAAGTCTGGATGCGCGGCCGGCAGATGATCGTCAACCGCCTGCCGGTGCGGCAAGGCGGTCGCATCATCGGCGTGGTGGCCAGTTTCCGGCTGCGCGACGAGCTGGACCAGGTCAGCCGCCAGTTGACCCGCATCCAGCAGTACGCCGACACCCTGCGCAGCCAGACCCACGAGTATTCCAACAAGCTGCACACCATCGCCGGGCTGATCCAGATCGGCGCCAACGACGAAGCCCTGAGCCTGATCGGCAGCGAAGTGGACGACCACCAGGCGCTGATTCACCTGCTGCTGGAAGCGGTGCCGGACTCTGTACTGGCCGGCTGTCTGCTGGGCAAGTACAACCGGGCGCGGGAAATGGGCCTGCGCCTGGTGATCGATCCGGACAGCCAGATGGCGGACCTGCCGGACAACCTGCCCAAGGACCAACTGGTCAGCGCTCTGGGCAACCTGATCGACAACGCGCTGGAAGCCACCCGGCAGCAGACGGGGGAGGGCGGCCTGGTCCACCTGAGCATGACCGATCTGGGACACGACCTGATCTTTGAAGTGGAAGACCAGGGGCCAGGCGTTCCCGAAGACCAGCACGAGCGCATCTTCGAGCGGGGCGTGACCAATAAGCCGGATGGCGATCACGGCATCGGCCTTTTCCTGGTGCGGCAGTTCGTCGAGCGCTGGGGCGGTTCGGTGACGGTAGAGACCCTGCAGCCCTCGGGCAGCCGTTTCACGCTCTATCTGCCCAAAGTGCCAGCGGCGACAGGGCAGGATCAGGCCAAGGCAGCGTCCGCCCACTGAATGAGCGGGAGCACCGGCCGGCGTTGCGGCCGTGGCGCGGGACTGGTGTGATGGCGGGCATACCGGATGCGGCGCTCGGGCACAACCTGAACGACACGGACCATCCAACAAGAACGAGAGAGACCAGCGAGTGAAGACGATTCGACTGCTGATTGTGGAAGACGACCGGCAGATTGCGGAAATCCAGCGGCGTTTCATCGAGCGCATTGATTTCGTGGAGTTGTGCGGCATTGCCCATTCTCTGGCGGACGCCCGCGACCAACTGGATGTGCTGCAGCCTGACCTGGTGCTGCTGGACGTCTATTTCCCCGACGGCAACGGCCTGGAGTTACTGCGTGAACTGCGTGCCGGCGACAGTCCGTCGGACGTCATTCTGATCACTGCGGCGCGGGAGGTGGAGACGTTGCGCAGCGCCCTGCGTGGCGGCGTGTTTGACTACATCCTCAAGCCGCTGGTGTTCGAGCGCCTGCAAGCGGCGCTGCAGCGCTATCAGCAGCACTTGGACACCCTCGACAGCCTCGGCGACCTGGCCCAGCGCGAAGTCGATGCCCTGTTGCCGCGCAACACACCGGAGACGGACGCACCAGCCGCGTCGGCCCCGCGACTTCCCAAAGGCATCGATCCGCTCACCCTGGACAAGATCCGCGACGTGGTGCGCGCACCGGGCGACTGGAGCGCCGACGCCGTGGGCCAGCAGATCGGGGCCTCACGCACCACCGCGCGACGCTATCTGGAGTACCTGGTCACCGCCGGCGAGCTGACCGCGGAAGTCAGCTACGGCACCGTGGGACGCCCGGAGCGGCGTTACCGGTCTGTGACACCGGCCCACTAAGCGCCCTGCGCGCATCCACCTCATCGTTGACGGCCATGAAGCGCTCGGGCCGGGCGGCACGCACGGCTGCCAGGCCGCCGACTGTGCTTCCGCCTTTCCTGAAGGGGTTCCCGTTCAGGCTGGACCGGGATCTGGATGACTAAAAATGCTAAGTTTGCGCAAACCGATTAGATACGCTCATGGAGGCCGGCCGTGCTGGACCGCAATCACCTTGCCATTCTGCGGGAGATCGACCGCCAGGGGTCGATGACCGCCGCCGCGGACAAGCTGTTCCTGACCCAATCGGCGTTGAGCCACACCGTGAAGAAGCTGGAGCACCAGTTGGGCACGCCGTTGTGGACGCGCGAGGGACGCAGCATGCACCTGACGCAGGCCGGCTATTACCTGCTGTCGGTGGCCAACCGGCTGTTGCCGCAACTGGAACACGCGGAGACTGTGGTGGGGCAGATGGCGCAGGGCCAGCGCGGGACCCTGCGCATCGGCATGGAGTGTCATCCCTGCTACCAGTGGTTGTTGAAGGTGGTGGCACCCTACCTGGAACGCTGGCAGCAGGTGGATGTGGACGTCAAGCAGAAGTTCCAGTTCGGCGGGTTGGGCGCCTTGCTGGGCTACGACATCGACATGCTGGTCACCCCCGACCCGATCCAGCGCCCGGGGCTGATCTTCACGCCCGTCCATGATTACGAGCAGGTGCTGGTGGTCAGCCGTTCCCACCGCCTGGCGGGGCGTGAGTGGGTGGAGCCGGCGGACCTGGAAGACGAGGTGCTGATCACCTATCCCGTGGAAGTGGAGCGGCTCGACATCTTCAACCAGTTTCTGCTGCCGGCGCAGACCATGCCGCGCAAACACAAGACTCTGGAAACCACCGACATCCTGCTGCAGATGGTGGCAGCCAACCGGGGCGTCGCCGCGCTGCCCCGCTGGCTGGTGGAGGAATACGCGCATCGGATGCCGCTGGTTCCGGTTCGTCTGGGTCCGACCGGCATCGCCAAGCAGATCTTCCTCGGTGTCCGTGAAGCCGAACTCGAGGTGGATTACCTGTCGGCGTTCCTGGCGCTGGCGCGCGACGTGGACTGGTGAGTGACGCAGGTGTATCGCCGCGCGTGGGTCCAATGGCTCCGGGTGCTGTCATGGAACGCTGAGTTCCAGTTGCCTGTCTACTGATTCTGTCGACAGTCCGCTATGTTTAAACGCAGGCAACAGGCACGGGATTCCCCGGCCGCCGGACATTGTGAGGTGGATCATGAGCAACCTGAGTGAAGCGCTGGCGGGCGACTGTGATGTTGACTGCTCCTGCAGCGCCATTGAAATGATCATCCAGCCCCGCGAAAAGGACCTGGGTGGGTTCTCCGTGAGGCGTGTCCTGCCCACCCGCGAGCGCCAGATGGTGGGGCCCTGGATCTTCTTCGACCACATGGGGCCGGCGGATTTCCCGGCCGGTGAGGGCATCAATGTCCGCCCGCATCCTCACGTCAATCTGGCGACGGTCACCTACCTCTTTGAAGGCGAGATCCTGCACCGGGACTCCCTGGGGAGCGTACAGCCGATACGGCCCGGCGATATCAACCTGATGGTGGCCGGTAAGGGCATTGTGCATTCCGAGCGGGAGCGGCCCGTAGTAACGGCCACCGATCACCGCCTGCACGGCCTCCAACTGTGGCTTGCCTTGCCGGAAGACCAGGAAGAGACCGAACCGGCTTTTTATCATTACCCCAGCGCCGATATTCCGGCCCTGGACGTGGACGGTGTTCCCGCCCGGGTCATCATGGGGACGGCCTACGGCGTGACCTCGCCGGTCAAGACCCATTCGGAGACTCTGTACGTCGAAGCCCACCTCCAGCAAGGACAGTCTCTGGTGTTGCCGGATGCGCCCGAAAGGGCTCTCTATGTGGCCGATGGAGCGATCCGGGCCCGAGAGTCCATTATTCCGCAGTACGCCATGGCGGTCTTTGAGCGCAAGGCCGGTATCGAGATTGTCGCCACGGAAGAAGCGCGCATCGCCGTGGTTGGAGGCGAGGCGTTTCCGCCCCGTTTCATGGAGTGGAATTTCGTGTCCAGCCGCCAGGAACGACTGGACCAGGCAAAAGCGGATTGGCAGGCGGGCCGTTTTCCGAAGGTGCCCGGGGACGAGGACGAGTTCATTCCGTTGCCCGGCACCTGACCGTAGGAATCCCGCGTTATCCATCACCCGGCAGCCGGAAATCCACCTCGTCCAGGGCCTCGGCAACGAAATCCAGGAAAGCCCTGACGGCCGGTAACAGGCCTCTCCGGGAAGGAAAGACCGCGTGGAAGATGCCGCCACGCGGTCGCCATTCCGGCAACACGCTGACCAGCCGCCCTTCCAGCAGGTCCCTCCCGCCCACGATCAGGGGCATCTTTATGACGCCCAGCCCGGCCAGCGCCGCCTCTCGCAAGGTGAACACATCGTCGGTGACCAGGCGCGGCTGGTGGTGGATCTGGACGGAGGCACCTTCAGGGCCATCCAGGCACCAGACGTGTTGGCCGTCCCACTGTTCGAAATCGATGCTGGGCCAGTGGGCCAGATCGTCCGGCGTGGCGGGGGACGCTTGCGCCGCTACCAGATCCGGCGCAGCCATCAGGCACTGTGGGCTTTTCGAAAGCACCTTCATGGTCAGGCCGCTGTCCTCCAGCGGTGGATAGCGGACTCTCAGGGCGAGATCATAGCCTTCCCGGACCACGTCGACGCGGCGACTCGTCGCGTTCATTTCAATCTTTACTTCCGGATAGCGTTCCATAAAACGCACCACCAGAGGGGCGATCAGAAAGTAGATCAGCCCCGGCGGGCAACTCAACCGGATGCAGCCCTTGGGTTCGGACTGTGACCGGTCAATGACTTCCTGCGCGGCCTCCGCTTCCACCAGCATGGCCAGGCAGTGCCGGTAGTACTCCTTACCCAGTTCCGTCACGGTGAATCCCCGCGTGGACCGATTGATCAGGCGCGTATCCAGGCGATGCTCGAGTTCTGCAATCCGGCGGCTCAGACGGGATTTGGGCAGTCCCAGGGCGCGGCCGGCGGGGGCGAAGCCACCGTGATCGACCACCTTGACGAAGTAGTAGAGATCATTCAGGTCCTGCATATGTCGGCGTCCTATTACTGGAACTCAGAGTATGAAAATTGGTGCCTACTCGCGGCGTCCGGGCTGCTCTATCGTGATGGTTGATCGCTGGGTGATGACGTGCCAGATGATTGCACAGCGAACGATGCATCGGGAGACGGTCGTGATGAAAAAGATAGCAACGACATACAGCCCTCCCCGTGGCCACTGGGTTGGCGATGGGTTTCCGGTTCGAACACTCCTGTCCCATGAGCGAATGGGCGCGAGGAATACGTCGCCGTTCCTGCTCATTGACTACGCCGGGCCCGCGTCCTTTCCACCGGCTACGAGCCGGCGAGGTGTCGGCCCGCATCCCCATCGCGGCTTCGAAACCGTCACGCTTGTCTTCCAGGGCGAGTTGGCGCATCGCGACTCGGCCGGCAACGGCGGTGTGATCGGGGCGGGCGATGTGCAATGGATGACGGCGGGTGCCGGCATTGTCCATGAGGAGTTTCACTCTCCGGCGTTTACGGAACAGGGCGGTGTACTGGAGATGGTCCAGCTGTGGATCAACCTGCCAGCACGGGACAAAAGCGCGCCTGCCGCTTACCAGACCCTCCTCAGCAACCGGATTCCCACAATCCCGTTGAGTGACCAGAGTGGCGAGCTGCGCATTATTGCTGGCGAATATCGAGGGCGGCGTGGCCCGGCCAGGACCTTCACGCCCATCAACGTCTGGGATATCCAGGCGGAACCGGGCGGTCGGATTGCCCTTGACCTGCCCGAAGGGCACACGACGTTTGTGGTGGTGCTGAGCGGAACGGTCCTGCTCAATGGCTCGGACATCCTGCGTGACGCCGGCCTGGCTTCCCTGGAACGCAGCGGCACAACGATTGAGCTGGAAGCTAACAACCGGGCCCGTCTCCTGATCCTCACCGGCGAACCCATTGATGAGCCGGTGGTGGGGCAGGGGCCCTTCGTCATGAACACCCGTCAAGAGATTCAGCAGGCGATCAGCGACTTCCGGGAGGGGCGTTTCGGCCTGCTTGAGCGCTAGACCATCCGGTCTGGTGAGGTGAGTGTCCGGTCGACAGGCCGGAGAACCAAGCAATCAAAGACGCAAAATCAAAGACACAAGGAGATGGCTCATGGCTTTTCAATACAAGCGACTGGACAAAGACGACGTGGCGCTGCTGCTGGTTGACCATCAATCGGGGTTGTTGTCCCTGGTCCGGGATTTTTCCCCGGACGACTTCAAGAATAACGTGCTGGCTCTGGCGGACATTGCCAAGTTCTTCAATATTCCGACCATTCTGACCACCAGCTTCGAGGATGGCCCCAACGGGCCTATGGTGCCGGAGCTCAAGGACGCGTTCCCCGACGCGCCGTATTTTCCGCGCCCGGGCCAGATCAATGCCTGGGACAACGAGGATTTCGTAAAGGCGGTGAAGGCGACCGGCAAGAAACAGCTGCTGATTGCGGGCGTCGTGACGGACGTTTGCGTGGCTTTCCCCACTCTGTCCGCCATAGAGGAAGGGTATGAGGTGTTTGTCGTTACCGATGCCTCGGGTACCTTTAACGCCGTCACCCGGGATGCCGCCTGGCGTCGCATGGAGGCGGCCGGTGCCCAGTTGATGAACTGGTTCAGCGTGGCTGGCGAATTGCACCGGGACTGGCGTAACGACATCGAAGGCTTTGGCGGTATTCTGGCCAGCCACCTGCCGCATTATTCCAACCTGATGCAGAGCTTTGCTTCCCAGCAGAAGTAACGGTTCTGGGCATCAGGCCCACACGGAACGTGGGCCTGATCGGCACGGCGACGGACGATGAGTGATGCCATGAACGACCCACAAGAAAGAACGGAACCCGGAGCGCCCCGTGAGTCTGGGGCGCACTATGAATCCGGGCGAACCATTTTCATTCGCCACACGGTACGGCCGCGCGAACGGGCACGGTACGAAACCTGGCTCAGGCAGATCATTGAGGCGGCGGCCCGGTTTCCCGGGCATCAGGGCGTTCATGTGCTGCGACCACCCGAGGGAAGTCAGGCTTTCGAGATCGCGGTCCGGTTCTCCGGCGCCCAGCAAGCGGAAGCCTGGCTGGACTCCGATATCCGCCGGGAACTGGTCGCCGACATCCTGCCCGCACTGGAGCAGGATGAGCAGGTGGAGATCCGAACGGGCATTGAGTTCTGGTTCACGCCGCCGGCATCCGGGGCCAAACAGCCGACGCGCTGGAAACAGTGGCTTGTCACCACCGCGGTGATCTGGCCGCTCACTATGGTTGTCCCACTTCTTTGGCAGCCCGTTTTTGAAGCTCTCCCGACGCTTTCCACCTGGGGCATTCGGCACGGGTTGATTGCGGGTACCATCGTGGCCCTGGTGGTGTACCTGGTCATGCCCCGAGTGGTTCGGCTGGTGGCGCCCTGGCTGTTTCGCTAGGCGATCAGTCTGCTGGCCGCCGGTCTCCCTCCAGGAAATTGGCGGTAAACACCGCCTTGCCGTGGGTCTCGAACGACCATTTCATGGTCTCGGACAGAACCCGCATCACGGCGTCGAACTCGCCGAACACCTGGGTGCTCATGCGATTTGGGTGTACTTCCAGCTCGCTGCTTTTCAACCGTTCGATGACCTGCTTGATGCAGGGTTTATAGTCATCCTGCAGCGGGTAGTGGCTGATCTGCACGGATAGATACATGGTTCAATCTCCTCTGGCCGTGGTTCTGTGACTTCAGCCTAACGCTAGCCGGGCGGGGCGGACCAGCGTTTGTCCGTGCTTCTGCTAATCTCCCAATAAGAGGCGTGAGCAGGGAGCATCCGGATTGAGCGGCGACGAGCTGGAAATGACATGGCGGCTGCTTGCCGCATTGGGCGCCGGGGCAATCATCGGCTACGAGCGTTCGTTCCACGGTCGTCCCGCGGGCTTTCGCACCCACTCGCTGGTGTGCCTGGCGTCCAGTCTGCTGATGCTGGTCACGGTCTACGAGTCCCACTGGATCCCGGAGACCATGGCGAACGTCCGGCTGGACCCGACCCGGATGGCCCAGGGCATCATGACCGGCATCGGTTTCCTCGGGGCGGGGGTGATCGTCAAGGAAGGCCTGACCGTGCGCGGTCTCACTACGGCGGCGTCGATCTGGGTGACGGCGGCTATCGGTATTCTCGCAGGCGTTGGCTTCTACCTGCCGCTGACAGTGTCGTTGCTGATCGTCGTGGTGGTGCTGGCCCTGTTCCGCTGGGTCGAGAGTAAGGTGCCCACCCAGGGGTTCTATCATTTCGATGTGCAGCTCACCCCCTCGGCGGACATGAACGAGCAGTTCGTGCGTGACCTGATCGAGCGCCACGGCTTCAGCATCGCCCACTTCAGCTACCGGGTCCACGCCGAGCGCCAGGTGCGCCGGCACAAGATGGTGCTGTGCTCGACCGACGACAGCAGCGCGGCCCGTCTGGCCGAGACCCTGGAAATCACGGAGGCGGTGATCGAGTTCCGGATTGCACCCATGCTGGGCTGATGCAACCGGAGCGAGGCGTCCTTTTGGGTGTCATGGACGTAGGAATCAGAAGAAACCCACATTACGGACGTCATTCATGCCGCCGATCCCGCTCCTGATCCCTCTGTTGCTACTCAATGCCTGCTTCGTGTTACTGCAGTGGCCTGGTGCTGCGGTGTTGCCCTGGCTGGCGGTTGAGACCCTGCTGCTGGCCGGGCTGTTCAACCTGCTGCCTGCCTCCCGCTTCAGCCTGCTGTTGGCCTGGCTGCTGGGCGCCGGGTACGCCCTGATGAGCCTGCTGGCGCTGGCGGACCTGGCGATCCACCAGGCGCTGGGGCGGTCGCTCAACCTGATATTGGATGGTGGGCTGGCCGGCAAGGGGCTGGAGCTGGTGGCGGCGAACCTGGGCGGGGCGGCGGCGTTGGTTGCGGTCCTGGTTCTGCTGCTCTGGTTTGTCGGTGTGACCTGGTTGGTAAGGACGCTGTTAATGCGCCTGCAGCGACCCCGGGTAGCGCCGCCGTTGGCCTGGGGGCTGTTGGGTGTCGGCCTGTTGAGTGTTCTGCTGGTGCCTGTGCGTCAGTCGCCGGTCGTTATTAGTGGCGCTGGGCTGCTGGCGGAGCAGTGGTCGTTGGCGCTGGAAACCCGGCAGGCCAGCCGGGCGTTCGAGCAGCGGCTGTCGGCGCCGATGGGCACGGATGGTGCCAAGCCGCTGGGCGCCCTGGCTTCCAGCAACGTGATGCTCGGCTTCGTCGAATCCTACGGTATGGCGGCGCTCAATGATCCCCGCTATCGGGAACGTATCGGGCCTCGTCTGGATAGCATGGCGCAGGCGCTGGAGCAGGCCGGCCTGGCGGTGGTCAGCGGCCGCCTGCGCTCGCCGGTGCAGGGCGGAGAGTCCTGGTTGGCCCACGCCACCTTGCTCAGCGGCCTGTGGGTGGACAGCCAACTGGACTACGACATTCTGCTGGCCAGCGGTTACCCGACCCTGATCGACGACTTTCGCCACACCGGCCACGACACGGTGGCGGTGATGCCGGCGATTACCCGTGCCTGGCCGGAAGGTGAACGGCTGCGCTACAACCGAATCTACGACGCCGACAGTATGGGGTACGAGGGGCCGCCGCTGAACTGGGTCACCATGCCGGACCAGTACACCTGGTCGTTCTTCGAACGCCGTGTCCGGCAGCCCGGCGCGACGCCGGTGTTTGCCGAGCTGGCGCTGATCAGCAGCCATGCGCCCTGGGTACCGATCCTGCCGGTGCTGGACGACTGGCGGACCATCGGTGCCGGCCGCGTGTTCGAACCCTGGCAGGGAGCCGGGGAGGCGCCGTCAAGCCTGTGGCAGGACCCGGAGCGGGTGCGTCAGCACTATGCGCGGGCTCTGGATTACTCGCTGGCCGTGGCCACGGACTACGCCACCCGCTATCTGCAGGACAACGATCTGCTGATCCTGCTGGGAGACCACCAGCCGGCGCCGCTGGTGACCGGCGACGGCGCCAGCCGGGATGTGCCGGTGCATGTGATCAGTCGCCGGCCCGAGCTGCTGCAGCCGTTTCTGGACGAGGATGCGGATACGGTCCTGCCTGGATTCCGGCGCGGCACCTGGCCGCAGGCCGGGCAGGCGGGCGCCGGCATGGACGCTCTGAGGTCCTTCCTGCACGTCCATTATTCAGGGAGCGTCCGGGTCAGCGCTCTCAGTCCGCCGGAAAGCGCCCGATGACCTGATAGTGCGAGCCTTCCGGTCTTCGTGTGCTGCTGAACAGGCTGACGTGGTCCACCCCGAACGGCGGCAGGCTCAGGCCTTGGTGCTGTTGCAGTAACTCGCGCAGGCCGGATGGCGGTTCGCGTTTGTCCTGTCGGGCAGCGTACTGACGGGTCCGCCGACCCCGAAAACGGGCCAGGGTGATGTGCGGGTGGTAGGCGCGGCCCTGCGGCTCAATGTCCAGCGGTGCCAGGCGCCGGTGCAGTTCGTCATGGAGTGTCGCCACCGCCGCCTCCTCGCGTACGCCGACCCACAGATTCTTGGGGTGCTGACTCGACCCGAACAGGCCGATGCCTTCGACGGTCAAGTTGAAGGGCGTCACCGTCAGTCCGTGCAGCGCATCGTAGATCGCCGGCAGGTGATCGTCGTCCAGGTTGCCAATAAAACACAGGGTCAGGTGCAGTTGATCCGTGGTCTGCCAGCGTGCGCCCTTGAGGTTGCTCCTGATTGCGACCAGCGAGTGCTTGATGGCGTCCGGAAGTTCCAGGCCGACAAACAGGCGGAGCATGTCGTTCTCCATTATTTTCCAGTCCAGACCCTCACAGTTTAGCCGTAATTCGGCGGACCCGGTGAAAGTGGCCGGAGGCCCGGCTCACAGGGTCTGCGCGGGTGAAAAGCTCGTAATATAACTAATTGATTAATAAAACGTATTCCCAGGTTAACCCCGTTTCCTGAAAAGTTCCGTTAGGGTGATTGGGTGTTTCGGGCGCCACGGGAGATCGCTGACCCGTCATCGTCCGGGTAACCCAAAAGAAGTAACCAACGGGGACTCTTACGTTATGAACTACAAGACAAATCTTGCTTGCATCACGCTCCTGGGCGCTGCCGTATTCACCGCACCGGCGGTCTTGGCGCAGGACAAGCGTGACGAATCTGGTTTGTACATTGGCGGTAGTTACGGCGGGTTCAAATCCCACGGTGGTGAGTTCGAAGACGAAAATGACCTGTTTGCCGGTACCGTCGGCTACCAGTTCAACCGGTACTTCGCCCTGGAAGGCGATTACCTCGATTTCGGTGAATTCGGCGAGGACGATGACGTCAACAGCGACCTGAAAGGTCTGGCCCTGTCCGCCAAGGGTCGCCTGCCGCTTACCGAGAGCTTTGGCATTTACGGTAAGGCCGGTGCCTTTGTCTACTCCTACGATGTGGACGCCTTTGACGACAGCGAGACCTATGACGAGGTCAGTCCCTTCGTGGGTGCGGGTGTCGATTTCCGTGTCACCCAGAGTCTGACCGCGTTCGCTGAATACGACCGGTATAACGTCGAAGTGGATGAAGACGATTTCAACGGTCAGGTCACCAACGATGGGCCCGAGTTCGATACGGCCCGGGTGGGTTTGAGCTACATGTTCTGATGCACCGTGTGAGCTGATTCAGGAAGGGAAGACCGCACTCAGTCATCAACGCCAGGATAGCGCTTGTGAGTGACGGTCGGAGAAGTGCCGGATGGTTTGTCTGTCCGGCACTTTTTTTATGGCTATGCGATGTCCGCATTTATGACTATTCGACGATGACCGTTCGACGTCCGCACGGCCGTGTTTTCAACAAAAAAGTGTTCGATAAATAAACAGGTCTTTGTTTTATCTCGCCTTTTCTTTCCGCTGTAAAGTTTCGTAACTTGTTGTTATTTCGCGAATTACCTACGTGCAGCCGCCGAAATTGCAGGTATAGTTAGCGCCTGAATCTAATAGGAGGTGGCTATGAATCGT
Source organism: Marinobacter sp. JSM 1782161 (assembly GCF_011421605.1). Taxonomy (NCBI): domain Bacteria; kingdom Pseudomonadati; phylum Pseudomonadota; class Gammaproteobacteria; order Pseudomonadales; family Marinobacteraceae; genus Marinobacter; species Marinobacter sp. JSM 1782161. The sequence goes on along the minus strand of NZ_WSSA01000003.1, from coordinate 304,523 downwards.
GGCTCAAAAATAACATTTGTCTTGTTTGGGGCGGTCGCGCTGACAGCGTGCGGCGGGGGCGGTTCCGGCGGCAGCGATTCCGGCACGGCCGTCTCGGCCAGCGAGTCATCGGCGGGGTCATCGTCGTCCACGGGAAGCACCACGACACTGTCCGGCTGTGAAGTGGAGACGTACCAGGCGGATCTGCTGGAATTGGTCAATGCGGCGCGCTCAGAGGCACGCATGTGCGGTGATACCCATTACGCCGCAGCCGCACCGCTGACCTACAGTTGCACCCTGGAGGAAGCGGCCCAGGCACACAGCAGTGATATGGCCACCTATAACTTCTTCAGTCATACCGGGTCGGACGGCCTGTCCGTCGGCGACCGGGTCACTGCCACGGGTTATCCGTGGAGCATCGTGGGTGAGAACATCGCGGCCGGGTACAGCTCGCCGTCCGCCGTCATGGCCGGTTGGCTGGACAGCCCCGGGCACTGCGCCAACATCATGCGGGACAGCTTCAGCGAGTTCGGTACCGCACGAGTAGCCGGCGATGGCACCGATTACGCCAATTACTGGACGCAGGTTTTTGCGCATCCGCGTTGAACGGATTCCGGACGGGACGGACCCCGTCGATTCTCTTTTCAGCTCGCACCTTCCCATCTCGCCGCCTCCCCGATCTTCCCGCCGATCAATCATTCTCTTCTCGATCCACACGGCGACCTGTCACGCGCCCGTGCTACTCGCAGAACGGTCGGATCGAATAGAAATGACGGCATCGCAAGGCCGTTTCGCAGTGCTGCAGTTGGCCGCTGTAGGTGTTCGCGTGAGCCGTTACCCGGTTGGCGACCCGCTGCACCCAGGGCCGCTGGCGGTAACTCTGGCGCGCAAAGCCGGTGGGGCCTTCGTGATAGGCCAGGTACAGGTCGCGGGTGTTGTCCAGGGACAGGCCCAGTTGGCGCCGGACCCGGGCGTTGTACCAACCGATGAAATCCAGGGCGTGCTTCATCTGCGAACGCTCGGCGAACAGGCTGCCGGCGTCGGCCATGTATTCCTCCCAGGTGGGATCCACGGCCTGCGCGTAACCGAACGCCGTCGATGGACGGGCCCAGGGGATCACCCCGAAAAGATGCGTACGGGGCGGTCGGATGTGGCTCTGGAAGGCGGACTCCTGGCGCACGAAGGCCATCTGGGTGGCGATGGGCGTGCCCCAGCGTTCCTCTGAGGCGGCGGCGTAGTCGTACCATTGCGGGTGCTGCTCGAACACGTCGCAGAGGTTGTCCGGATTGGTCGGTGGCGAGGGCACCAGTACCCGGTAGCCACCGATCAGCCAGGACAGTCCGGCCACCAGGACCAGCGGTACGGCTGATTCGGCAGCGATACGCAGGATGGAGCGACGTCGGGACGGGATGGTGTTCTCCGGGACTTGGGGATGCGGCCAGTATAACCCGCCTCCGCCATGGCGGAAGCGGGCGACAACGTGTGACCGGACAACGTGTGACCGTCAGCCCTCCCGACTGGGCGGTGCCATGAACTCGGGACCTACCGGGTCGGTGATGTGCTCGCTGAGGATGGCGTCGATGGCCTGCATGTCTTCCTTGGCCAGGGACCAGCCTTCCACATTGGTCACAGGGTCCAGCTGATCCGGCCGCCGTGCGCCCCACAGGGCCGTGGTGACGCCCGGTTGATCAATCAGCCAGCGCAGCGCCAGGGCCAGCACGTCCTTGCCGAAGTGATCGCGGGCGTAGGCGTCCAGCGCGCTGACGGCGTTGAGGTACTGGGTAAAACGCTCGCCCTGGAACTTGGGATCCTTGTTGCGCAGGTCGTCGCCCTCGAACTCGGAATTCGGGTTCATCTTGCCGCTCAGCAGGCCGCGACACAGGCCGCCATAGGTGACGGTGGCGATGTCGTTGTCGCGACAGTAGGGCAGGATGTCGGATTCAACCTCCCGCTCGAACAGGTTGTAGGGTGGCTGGTCGCTGTGCAGCGGGGCGAACTCACGGAACGCGTCCATCTGGTCCGGCGAGAAGTTACTGACCCCGATCGAGCGGATCTTGCCGTCCCGCAGCAGTTTTTCCAGGGCCTGGGCGGTTTCCTCCACCGGCGTGGCCGGGTCGGGCCAGTGCACCTGGTAGAGATCGATGTGATCGGTCTGCAGGCGGCGCAGCGAGTCTTCCACTTCCTGCTGGATGCGTTTGGCACTGGCGTCACGCCAGATCTTGCCGGCGTCCTCATCCCAGTTCAGGGCCACCTTGGTCGCCAGTACCACCTGGTCGCGCCGACCGCCGGCGAGCGCCTTGCCGACGATTTCCTCGGAACGGCCAAAGCCGTAGACCGGTGCGGTGTCGATCAGGTTGATGCCCTTGTCGATGGCCGCATGAATCGTGTCGATGGAGGCCTTTTCATCGGTGCCGCCCCACATCCAGCCGCCGATGGCCCAGGTGCCCAGACCTATCGGAGTGACTTCGATGTCGGTACTGCCTAACGTCCTGGTTTTCATGGCTCCTCCTGTTGTTGAGGCGTGGTGTTTGGTTGAGGCTGCGGTGTTCTCATGGGAAGTCGTGTTTGAAAACAGCGTCCGGTATCGAGCGAGGCTTGAATCGGGTGGCCAGACACCAGCATAGCTTACGGGCTTAACCGGATCGCCGTTGGCCTATAAACGCTCTGGGGACAGCATACGCCCGGTTCAATGCCCCGGATGTGACGATCCGGACAGACAGGCGCGCTGGCGATCGGATAGAGGCCGTCAGCAAGGGACGATCAGAAAGGGGCAATCAGGCACAGGCAATCAGGCCGGTAACAAGAGAGGCGGGAGAGTGCCCCGCGCAGCGGCGGGGCAGGGGCATCAGTTCTGGCGGGGCGGGTCCATGGACTTGCGCAGGTGATCCATGGCACCAAGGCTGGTGAACACGTCGAGACTGGAGACTGGTGTGGCACTGCCGTCTCCGACGTAGTATTCGGGCATGTTGATCTGGGTGTCTTTCAGCGCCGGGTACATCACCTGGGCGATGTCGCGCTGGATTTCCGCCAGGTAGATGTCGCGCGCGGCCTGTTTGGCCAGCAGGTTCGCCTTGGCCACTTCCGCCTCGGCCAGGCCTTTCTCGCGGATGGCCTGGGCGGCGAATTTGGCGGCTTCGGCGTTGGCTTTCTGGATGTTGCGTTCCGCTGTGGCCACGTCCAGTTCCTTCTCTTTCTGCAGCAGCGCGACGGCCTTTTCCTTCTCCTTACGCACGCGCTCCAGTTCCGCCTGCTGACGCTCCATTTCCACTTCCTTCTGCTTGGAAATGATGGCCAGCTCCTTGGCGCGCTGGGCGTCCTGGATGGCCCGGGCCTTCACGATTTCCTTCTCCAGCTGGGCGGTCTTGGCTTCGGCGCGGGCAGTTTCCTGGGCCTGGATGGCGGTGATGCGTTTGGCGACCAGGTCCTTCTTCTTGACCAGCAGCTCGTCCAGGCGGTGTTCCGGAATCGGTCGGCCAATGGTGACCTGGCGCACCTGGATGCCATAGGCCTCCAGCGGATTGGCCAGTCGCTTCGCCTGCCCGGCATCGTCCTGGAGGATGATGTTCTTCCAGACCAGCTGGTTCTTGTGCTCCAGCCGGTCGGCGTCCGAATTCTCCGACGATACCGCCGCCAGGTCGGTCTGCTCGACTTCCACCTGGCGGCGTTCGGTCTGGTAGAGGCCGTTCTGCAGCTGGTCTTCCAACTGCACCTTGAACTTGTTCAGCCCGCCCTGGAAGAACTCTTCGCCGGTGTACTGGGTGGCGGTCACCACCGTGACGTTCTTGGCGTTCTTGAGCAGCAGGGAATCAATCAGGTTGTCGTAGCTGCGGAATTCCCGGTGCATGGCGACGATCCGCTTCGGGTCGGCCGAGAGCTTGAAGCGGAAGGTGGCCGGGATGCGCGCGGTGTAGGTGTCGGCAAACTGGACTTCCACCTCGTTGAGCTGACGCGTGGCCTTGATGACCTCGCCGTTTTCCTGGTTGCCGAAGTTCAGCGTCATCGCCTGGTTGTAGGTGTAGACGTTGGAAAACAAGGGCACCTTGAAGTGCACGCCCGGCTCGCTGAACACGCGGATGGTGCCGAACAGGGTGTCCTGCACGACGTAGGTATAGCCCAGTTCGGTGGTGAAAAACGAGGACATGGCCAGAACGATGGCCACGATGCCGCCGGCAATACCGGCGGAGTACTTTTTCAGGTTCGCCAACAGCGAACCGGAGGCCGACGACAGCCGGCTTTTGACTGCTTGATCCATGTCGATATTCCTGTGATGCGTCTTCCGTGAAGCGCGCAAAAATACACAGCTTTGCGATTTTGCGCCATATAAATCGACAGGTTTTCAGCCCTGGAACCGGGAATTGTCGGGAGTTGATCACAAAAGATTCAGATTTTAAATAATTTCACACCGTTGTTTCCAAACGTCACAGATATCAGATGAATTTCTGTTAACTTCCGCGATAGGCGTCGTTGCAAAAAGGTTTGGAAAGCAGGGAAGCCGACGTTGTCGTGTGCACCTCCTCGCGCACGTTTTCAGGGATCAGGATCAAGGTGATTTATGCCATCCGCACGCTACCGCATCCGATTTGACGGTCAGGTTGTCGAAGGGGTTTCGTCCGCGCAGGTCAGGAAGAACCTGCAGGCTATCTTCAAGGCGCCGGACGAGCGCATCGAGCGACTGTTCGACGGCACCGCACGCTACCTCAAGAAAGATCTCTCCGAGGCCCAGGCGGAACACTATCGCGAGCAACTGAAAAAGGCCGGCGCCCTGGTGTTCATCGAGCCCATGCCGGACGCCGAAGCCGCCGTTGCGCCGTCGACACCGAAGCCTGCGCAACCGCCGCGCCACGCCACCTCGGCAGCGGAGTTGTCCATGGTGCCCATCGAGGGCGAAGACCCGGAATCTGCGGAAAGCGAAGGCGATGCTCAGGCGCCGCAGGCCGCCGCCCTGTCCATGGCGGACGAACAACCGACGGCTGGGGAAGCCTCCGAGGCGGGCGGTCCGGCCCGTTTCGAGGCCAGGCCCGTGGGCTCAACGCCCATCAAGCGCCCCATCCGCAAGGAGCCGGAACCGGAAGATTTCCGCGAGGCACGTTTCGAGTTCGTCGGCAACGGCAAGGAATATTTTGGCATCTGGATCGTCAACATCCTGCTGACCATCGTCACCCTGGGGATCTACTCTGCCTGGGCGACGGTGCGCAATAATCAGTACTTTTACGGCAACACCCGGCTGGATAACGCCAGCTTCCAGTACTTGGCCGAGCCCATCACCATCCTCAAGGGGCGGCTGATCGCCTTCTTCGCGTTTGTCCTGTACGGCTTCGTGTCGGAGATGTTTCCGCTGGCCGGGATCGTGCTGGGTATCTGCTTTATCTTTGCCATGCCCTGGATCATTATCCGCTCCCTGCGCTTCCGCGCGGTGAACAGCGCTTACCGCAACGTGCGCTTTGACTTCCAGGCGAGCTACGCCGATGCCTTGATGGTGATGGTGGTGTGGCCCTTCCTGAACCTGTTGACCCTGCTGTTGCTGACCCCGTTCGCGACGCTCAAGAATCATCGCTTTATCGCCACCGGCATGCGCTACGGCACCAGTGCGTTCGATTTCGAGAACACCAACGGCGAATACTACGGTTTCTTCGGCAAGGGGCTGCTGATCGGTATCGGCTTCGGCGTCGGCTCCATGGTGGCCAGTTCGCTGATCCACCCGATGCTCGGGATGCTGGTGGCGATGGTGGGCTATCTGGCGGTGTTCGGCTACTTCAAGGCGGGCCTGGCGAACCTCTTCCTCAACAGCTCGACGCTCAAGTCCCACAGTTTCCATTCCGCCCTGGAGCCCAAGCAGCTGGTGTGGATCTACTTCAGCAACAGTCTGCTGGTGCTGCTGACCCTGGGCCTGGGCACGCCCTGGGCGCAGGTGCGTATGGCCCGCTATCGCGCGGCCTGCACGGAAATGGTGGTGGCCGGTGACCTGGATGGCTTCGTGGCCGCCGAAGGCAAGCGCACCAGTGCCCTGGGTCAGGAACTGGGTGACGCCTTCGACGTGGGCATCGCCGCGTTCTGATGATCCTCGAAGGCGATTTCTACAGTGGTGCCACCTCCCGCCGGCGATCCGCTCGCCTGCGCCTGGAGGAGGGCGCCCTCACACTCGAACTGGATGACGAGGCCCGGTCCCTGGACTGGGCCGCGGTCCAGGTGTCGCCGCGGGTCGGCAACACCCCGCGTTACCTGCACCTGCCCGAAGACGGCGTGTTCGAGACGTCCGACAACGACGGCGTCGATGCCCTGTCGCGCCAGTTCCGCTCAGGCCTGGTCGCACGCTGGGTGCATCGCCTGGAGAACCATCTGGGGCTGATCCTGGTGGCCGCCGTAGTGACGGTCCTGGTGACGCTGGGAACCTTCCTCTACGGCCTGCCCTGGACCTCCCGGGTGGTGGCCGGCTGGATGCCCGAGTCGGTGGTGGAGCAGGCCAGTACCAGCACGCTGCAGGCGCTCGACGCCACCTGGATGGCCCCGTCCACCCTGTCGGCCGAACGCCAGGCGGCGTTGCAGTCAACGTTCTCGCCCTACCTCGATGTGGCCGGACGCCCGGTCACCGTGCTGTTCCGTGACGCCGAGGGCATCGGTCCCAACGCCATGGCGCTGCCCGACGGCACGGTGGTGTTCACGGATCAGTTGGTGAACCTGGCCGAAGACGATCGCGAGCTTGTTGCCGTGCTGGCCCATGAACTGGGGCACGTGGCTCACAACCACGGCATGGAGGGGCTGGTGCACTCGTCGCTGACGGCTTGGCTGATCGTCATGATGACCGGTGACCTGTCGTCCTTCGCGGATTCGACGGTGGCCGGCCCGGCCGTGTTGCTCAACCTGGCCTATTCCCGGGACATGGAGCGCGAAGCGGACCAGTTCGCCCTGGACACCATGCAGGCGCGGGGCCTGGATCCCAACTATTTCGTGATCGTGATGCAGCGCATGGAATCCGCCCATGGTGGCGGGGAGCCAGGCTCTGACGAGACGGGTGAACAGGGCAGCCACGAGGAGGAATCCGAGGGGTGGCTGGGCCAACTGGGCGCGCTGGTGTCGTCCCACCCGCTCACCGACGAGCGTCTGGAGCGATTCCGCGAGGCAAGCCGGTAATTTGTTATCTGTTCGTCGGACACCGATTGACTGATGTCGCTTCGGCATGGCTTCCTGGCAGCCGGCGGGCGGCCCGGTGTCCGACGAAAATCCCTTCGATTATTTCAGCGCTTTCACTTCTTGAAACGGTTGATCAGATAGATGGCAACACCGGCGGTGGCCATCAGGCCCAGTGTGCTGGGCTCCGGTACGCTGACCACGGGATCCTCGTAACGGGTTGCCAGTGCACTTCCTGAAGCCAGCAGTGTTACCGCAAGAACGTAGAGCTTAGCCATGATATCGGTCCTCGATGTAGTCCCATCGGATGCAGTGCATAATGCGGGCCTATTATCGGTATGGCCAAAATCAATGAGTTGGCGGGCGTCGTCGCGGCGGTTGTAAAGCAAGCTGACTGCGCCGCTTGAGAGCGATTTCTGTTTGCTTTACTGGGTCTTTCCAATCAGAGGGTTAGGTCGTATGGGGTGTCCGCGGGGGCGCCGATCGGCGTCAGGAATCTTTCCAGTGTCGTCAGCCCGGGCGGATTTCGGTGGCGCGTTGCAATCGAACCGCCCGTATCCGGTCTGCTAAAGCCCCGTTGAGCGCTGCCGGGTTGTCGCCCTCGTCATCACTCTTCCAGGATAAAGGCCGTCTTTTCCAGCGTGTTTTCGTCGTCGTCGACAAAGCGGAACAGGTTCCAGCCGATGCGGACCACGTCCCCGTTGTTGAGCCGCTGGCGGCTGTCGATCCGGATGTCGTTAACGTAGGTGCCGTTGGTGCTGTTGGCGTCGGTGATGTAGTGGTCGGTGGTGCCTTCCAGGTAGGCGTTGGACTCGATATCGACCACCGCGTGATGACCGCTGACGGAAATCTCGTCGATCTGGATGTCGTTGTTCGGGTGCCGGCCGATGTTCACCCGGGAGCCGGTCAGGTCGAAGTTCGTCACCACCAGGTTGTCGACCAATTGGGAAAGCGCTGCCATGTCAGGACTCCTTGAGAATCATTACTACGGACACATTGTCCTTGGCCCCATTGTCGAGGCTGGTGTCGATCAGGGTGCGGACCTGATCCCGGGCCGTTGACCGGCGCGCCAGCAGGCCGGTCCATTCGGCTTCGGGAATCGCCTCGGGCAGACCGTCGGAGCACAGCAGCAGGCGCTCGCCCGCGGCCAGCTTCAGCCGGCTCAGGCTGGGGGCAGGCTGCTCCGAAGAACCCAGGGCCTGGGTCAGGACGTTGCGAAAAGGTATGTTCGGCGCATCGGACTCGCGGATGCTGCCGTCGTCAATCATGTTCTGGACCACGGTGTCGTCGCGGGTGCGGCGGCTGAGTGTATCGTTGCTGATCAGGTAGCAGCGCGAGTCGCCGATGTGGGCGATCAGCGCGTCGTCTCCCTGGACCCAGGTGGCGACGACGGTGGTGCCCATGTTGCCCAGCGCCGGGTCCTCCTCACGCAGGGCCTGGATCTGCTCGTTGGCGTCGCGAATGGCGTCGTGTACCGCCGCCACCTGCGCCTCATCGCCGATCAGGCCCTGGCTGACGAGCGGGGCGAGACGCTGCACGATGGCGTTGACCGCCACCTGGCTGGCGATTTCACCGCCTTTATAGCCGCCCATGCCGTCCGCCACGATGCCCAGCACCCGGCTGCCGTCGGGGCTGACGTGCCAGGCGATGGCGTCCTGGTTGCTGATGCGGCGGGTGCCGATATCCGTGACTCCGGTGGCGGTGAGCGTCATCAGGAAGCCTCCTTGCTGCCTTCACGCACAGCGGCCCGGCGCAGGGCATCGGCCATCGCGCCCGCACTGGCGAAACGCTTGGCCGGGTCCCGCTGGATTGCTTTGTTGATCAGCCGGACCACGCCGTCGGGCAGATCCGCGTTGTATTCGCGCACGCTGCGCGGGCGCTTGTTGAGAATCTGGTAGGTCAGGTTGGCCAGAGTGTCGGCGTTGAACGGTGTGGCGCCGGAGACCAGCCGGTAGAGGGTCACGCCCAGGCTGTAGATGTCCGATCGGCCGGTGACTTTCTGGCCCTTGAGCTGCTCGGGGGACATATAGAGCGGGCTGCCCATGACATTGCCCGTCTTGGTGCGGGAATCGTCCGCAATCTTGGCGATGCCGAAGTCGGTGATTTTCACGTCTCCGCTCCTGGCGTCGTAGATGATGTTGCCCGGCTTGATGTCGCGATGGACGATCTTCTGCCTGTGGGCGTAGTCCAGCGCTTCGGCCACCTGGGCCAGTACTTCCAGTACCACCGGCAGGCGCAGCAGTTGGCCGGCCTTGCCATACACGCTCAGCGGCCGGCCTTCGGCGTAGTCCATGGCGATAAATGCCAGGTCCGCTTCCTCGCCTACATCATAGACCGTGACGATGGCCGGGTGGTTCAGGCGTCCGGCGGCTTCGGCCTCGCGGAAGAACCGGTCCTTGAGCTCTTTCAGCTCGGTGCCGTCGAACTGTGCGTAGCTGAAGGTCTTGATTGCCACCTGCCGGGCGATCTTGGGATCCTGACCCAGGTACACCACGCCCATGGCGCCGCGGCCAAGTTCCCGTTCGACTTCGTAGCGGCCCAGCGTGGGCTTGCTCACGGCCTGGTCGGGCAGCACCAGGGTGCTGGTGACGTCATAGCCGCTTCCCGTCGGGGTGACGGTCGTGGTCTGGCTGAATTTCTCGAGTGTTTCCAGGCGCTTGGCGACATCGCGGAAACCGCGCCGCTGATCCATGATCTGGCGATACGTGGCCGCGGCAGCCTCATACTGGCGCTTGCGTTCCTGCTGGATGGCGATGTCGTACTGCAGGGCCAGGGTGCGCTGCCCGGGCGGACAGTGCGCCAGGGCGGCCAGGGCGTCTTCCGGCTTTCCCTGTTGAAGCAGCAGCCGGCCCAGTTGCAGGCGCGCCTGCCGCACGTTGCGCTGGAGCGTGTGGATCTCGCGGTACGGCTGCATCCAGAACAGCATGATCAGGTAGCCGGGCAGAAGCACGGCGTTGACCGCCCCCAGCGGCAGCCACGTCTGGCGGTACAGCAGCAGGGACGCCTGGGTGACGGCCAGCGCGATCACCGCCAGGGCGACCAGTAGTGTTGTGAGCGCCGTGCCCAGCCCCGGCATGCCCATGACCAGCAGGGCGGTCGCGCCTCCGGTCAGCCCCAGTTGCAGATAGGGCGTCCAGGCAGGGCGGTTCAACGAGTGCTGATCCATAAAGGCGGTGAGGGCGGGGCCGTTGTCGGGAATGGCGGTCTCGGCGGCGTTGGCCGGAATGTCCCACACGGCGTTGAAAATGGCGTGGTCGATGGTGTGGACCAGAGGCATCCGGTCAGCGCTGAAGGCGACCCAAAGAGCGAGCGCGACCACGACCAAACGCAAGCTGAACATATGGGAAAACAGAAAGCGAATGACGTGCACTCCGTGAAAAGATGTAAAACGCCTTCGCGGAGTCTAGAGGCTGGCCCGGGCAGGTCATATAGGAACTTTTTGAATTTTTGTAAGCGATTGTTTTCGAACGCGCCCTGATGGGCAGGCGAAAAGGCCGGGGCGGCGACGGCAACCGCACCCGGCACGTGGCCGCTTCAGCGCTGGCGGAACCAGACCTCGACGCGGCCGTTGCGGTTGGCACCCGCTTCCCCGCCGCTGCTGCCGACCGGCGCGTAGTGCCCGTAGCCGGTGTAGGCCTCCACGTTGATGTCCTGCTCCTTGCGCAAGGCTTTCTTGACCGACAGCGCCCGCAGTTCGGAAATCATCTGGGCGCGCAGCTCGTTGGACTGTTTGTCGGCATAGCCGATCAGCATCAGGTCGCGGCCGTCGGCGTGGTGGGACTGCAGGAACCGCTTGAGCCGGTCCAGGTCCCGTTGCGCCTTGTTGTCCAGCTTGGTGCGCCCCTCGGCGAAGCGGAAGTTGACGCTCAGGCGCTGGTAGTCCCGGGTGAGGCTGTTGAGAGTGGCCGGCACGCTGTCGCCCCGGTCGTCCTCGACCGCCTGGATGTTCTGGGAGATGTAGCCGGTCTGCTGCACGATTTCCTGACCCTTGCGGCTTTGCACGAAGTCGAGGAAGTCGGCGGTGACCGGAGTGTCGTCCGCGCCCAGGGAATACATGAACAGGCGGCGGGACAGCGGGTAATCCTCGGTGGCCACGTTCAGCCGTGAGGGGAGCAGGGCGGCCGAGCCGCCATCGGCAATCGCCAGGACCTTGCTGTCGCGTACCGAGGCCAGCCCGGCGAACCCGATGCCGGCAGGGTCCTGGCTGACGTCGTCGGACAGCTGGTCGTTGGATTCGTAGCGTCGCGCGCTGTCGGTCAGCGAGTAATCACTGCCCAGTACCAGATGGCGGAACGTGTCCCAGGTGCCTGAGCGGTCGTCCCGCGCATAGACGTGGATGGGCCGATCGGGGCCGCCCAGAACCTGCCAGTTGCTGATCTGTCCGGCGAAGATCTGCGCCAGCGTGGTCTTGTCGAGCTGCGACAGGGCGTTGTCCGGATGGACCAGGATCGCCAGGCCGTCGATCGCCACCACATGCTCGCTCTGCGGGCTGCGTAGATCCGCCCGGGAAGCGAGCAGTGCCACTTCTTTGTCCTTGGCCGGGCGAGAGGCGGCGGCTATCTGCGCCGAACCGCCGTTGAGCCCCGTGAAACCGGTGCTGGAACCGTGAGCCTCGATCCGGGCCTCGAACGGCTTGCCCGAGAGGCTGGCGGTCACTCTTTTCTCGTTCTCCCGACGGGTTTCCTGGATACGGATCGAAGCGGCATTGCGTTCTTTCAGGTAGCCGGCGACCAGGGCCGGAGCCAGCTCCGCGCCGATGGTGTTGGAGCCGTGGATTTCCAGGTCATTGGCGTGGGCGCACGCGGCCAGGAGGCCAAGTAGCCCGCCGCCGATCAGTCGGGCCAGTGGGCCGGAGAATACTGTCTGCATAGAGGACACTCCAGATCGATAAAGCACGGCATCCTATGTCAGCAAGATGACATTTGAGTGACATTTTAATGAAACCGTCATGATCAGAATCACGGCGAGCGCATCAGCCGCCAGGGTTGCGGGTGTCACACGAATTTAAGAACACAGGCGTACGCTTGGACGGCGCCTTTTAAACCGCCAGGGCATTAAGGTGATTACCATAATGAATAGATGCTATAAAGGGATTGTTCGGGCCAATTCCACAGTGCTATTTTAGGGTTTAGCTGACATGTGTACGCCGAACGGTTTGCGCGGCATATGGACGCGCCAAGGTGCAGCGCAGGCGGCACGGTACGATTCGATGTGCACATAAAGGTTCGATGAGAGGAGAGCTACATGGCTACGGCGATTGAAGTGCAAGAAAAGAGAGAGGTCCTGGCGTCGCTGGAGCCTCTGGTCGAGGAACTGATGCAGCGCCATATCGACGAGCGGCGCCTGTGGATGCCCAGCGAATTCCTGCCCGCCAGTGAGGGCATGACCGCTGAACAGATCAAGTACATCCAGGATCTGCAGGAGCGGGCCCGCGGTCTGCCGGATTCGGTGCGTGTTTCCCTGGCCCTGAACCTGCTGACCGAAGAAGGGCTGCCGCATTTCCATCGCCTGATTGCGGTACATCTGGGTACCGGCAACGCCTGGGAGCGCTGGAACTTCCTGTGGACCGCCGAGGAAGACCGCCATGGCTGCGCTCTGCACGACTACGTGCGCGACTCCCGTGTGTTCAATATGGAAGCCTTTGAAAAGCTCCAGTACCTCTATCTGGAAGCGGGCTTCGACCCGGACTGGCACGACGACCCTTACCAGCTGCTGGCCTACACCAGCCTGCAGGAACGCGCCACCCAGTCCGCCCACGCCAACACCGCCAAGATCGCGGCCAAGTACGATCCGGTGATCCAGCGTCTGCTGGGCCACATCGCCGCAGACGAATCCCGCCACTTCCGTTTCTATCGCGACGCCTTCCGCGGGCTGCTGGAAGTGGACAGCACAAAGGCCATGCAGTCGGCGCTGAAAGTCATGCCGCGCCTGGCCATGCCGGGTCACAACATCGCCGGCTACGACGACATGGCCGACGTGGTGCACCGCGCCAACATCTATGGCCCGCGCGATTACCGCAAAGTCGTCCAGGAGTGCCTGGACAGCTGGGGCATCGCCGACCTGACGCCGGTGGACGCGGCGGGCCGCGAAGCCCAGGACAAGATGATGGCCGTGCCCAAGCGTCTGGACAAACTGGCGGACATTCTGGAGCGCCGCATGCGTTCCAAGAGTTTCACCTTCGATTTCATCAACCAGCGGATCATGGAATTCGAGGTCTGAATTCCGCCAGGCAGCCCGGCCTGATCAGCCGGGCTGCCTGATGCTGGCTTCCCCGCGTTGCTCTCCCCACCGCAGCGGCCACAGTGTCTGACCGGACCGCGGCCTACCCTGGCATTCACCCCGTTGATTTTCGTAATAACCACCGCGCACTCCCGCATGGGGGCATACAGGTGTTATTTTCAGACCTTCAGTACGCCGACGGTGGATAACAGGAGGTTTGATCGTGGTTGATTTCAGCATGGCCCTGGGCCGTATTCGTCTCTCGCAACCGGTGATCCAGGCGCCCATGGTCGGTGTGTCGACGCCGGATCTGGCCGCTGCGGTGTCCAACGCCGGCGGCCTGGGTTCGATTGGCATCGGCGGCAGTTCGGTGGAGCAGGCGCGGGCGATGATCGAAAAGACCGAGGGTCTGACCCGCCGCCCCTTCAACGTGAACGTGTTTTGCCATGCGCCGGCCAAACCCGATGGGGAACGCGAGTCGGCCTGGCTCGATTACCTGGCACCCAGGTTCAACGCCGTCGGCGCGGAGCCGCCGAAGTCCCTCGAAACACCCTACCCCAGCTTTCTGGAAAACCGCGCCATGCTGGATCTGCTGCTGCAGACCCAGCCGGCGGTGGTCAGCTTTCACTTCGGCCTACCGCGGCAGGACTGGATCGACGCCCTGCGGGATGCCGGCATCACTCTGCTGGCGACGGCCACCAGTCTGTTCGAGGCCCAGGAAATCCATAGCGCTGGCCTGCATGGCATCATCGCCCAGGGGCGGGAAGCCGGCGGCCACAGCGGCGTGTTCGATCCCCAGCGCGGCGATCCGGATCTGGGTACCTTGCCTCTGGTGCGGCTGATTGCGGCCCAATGCCGCCTGCCCGTGATCGCCGCCGGTGGCATCATGGACGGGCGCGGCATTCGCGCTGCCCTGGACCTGGGCGCCGTGGGCGTGCAGATGGGCACCGCCTTTATCCTGGCGCCGGAATCGGCCGCCGACGACGCCTACCGCGCCCGCTTCCAGGCGGGTGCCGCCATCCGTACCGCCATCACGTCGGTCATATCCGGTCGCCCGGCGCGGGGCTTCGTCGATCGCTGGTGGAAAGAGGTGGACGGCCCCGGCGGCCCGGAGCTGCCTGACTATCCGATCACCTACACCGCCGGCAAGGCGCTCAAGGCCGCCGCGCGGGCGAACGGCGAGTCCGGCTTCGACGCTTGCTGGGCAGGGCAGGGTGCGGCCCTGGCCCGCGCGTTGCCGGCGGGCGAACTGGTGGTGCGACTGGGCGAGGAGCTGGAACGGGCGTCCGCCTTCGGCGGTTAGCGGTCCGGTAGCGAGGCGGCCATCGCCGTTTCGGTTTATCATCGCGTGAATGCCGCAAAAAAGAACGGTTACGGGCTTGGCCACCTGCGGATGAGCGGCGCCCCTACCAGACAACCAGGATGATCCTATGACCTTTCCCCGCCTGCCGGCTTCGGCCTGGTTTATCATTGCCGCCGGCTCCTGCCTGCTGATGCTGGCGTTCGGGTTTCGCGCCAGTTTCGGCCTGTTCGTGCAACCCATGTCGGCCGCCAACGACTGGGGGCGGGACCTGATCGGTCTGGCACTGGCGATCCAGAACCTGGCCTGGGGGCTCATCGCGGTCCTGGCGGGCGGTCTGGCGGATCGTTTCGGTAACGTGCGGGTGTTGGTGGTGGGCGCTTTGCTCTACGCCGCCGGGCTCTGGGTCACCGGGGGCGTGCAGACGCCCTGGGGGCTGCACATGGGCGCCGGGCTTCTGGTAGGCGCTGGCATCGCCGGAACCGGTTTCGGGATCGTGCTACCGCTGATGGCCAAGGCGGTCAGCGAAGACGACCGGCAGTGGGTGCTGGGCGTGGGTACGGCGGCCGGCTCCATGGGACAGTTCCTGATCGTGCCGCTGGCGCAGCAGTTCATTGACTGGCTGGGCTGGACCGGTGCGCTGCACGTCATGGGTCTGATGGCGCTGGGAATGATCGCCCTGGCCATGCCCCTGGCGCGTTGGGTCAAGCCCGGCTCCGCCGGCGTCAGCGCCACGGGCGAAGACAGCATGGCGCGGACCATCGGGTTGGCTCGCGGGCATCTGTCCTACTGGCTGTTAACCCTCGGCTTCTTCGTGTGCGGTTTCCATCTTGCTTTCATCACCGTACATTTTCCGGGCTACCTGACGGACAACGGTTTCGATCCGGATGTGGCGGCCTGGTCCATCGGTTTGATCGGGCTATGCAACGTGGTGGGGGCCATGGTGTCCGGCTATATTTCCGGTCGCGTCTCCATGAAGCGGGTGTTGATGTTCATCTACATCACTCGCGGCGTCGTGACCGTTGCCCTTCTGGTACTGCCGCTGTCGCTGGCATCGGTGCTGACGTTCAGCTGTCTGACCGGGTTCCTGTGGCTGGCGACGGTGCCGCCCACCACCGGCCTGGTGGCGACCATGTTCGGCACGCGCTACATGGCGACGCTCTACGGCGTGGTGTTCCTGGGCCACCAGTTGGGCAGTTTTACCGGCGTATGGCTGGGCGGCTGGATCTACGAGCGGACAGGCAACTACGACGCAGTCTGGTGGGCCGGTGTAGCCCTGAGCCTTGTGGCGGTCGCCTTGCACGCCGGAATCCGTGAACGGCGGGTCGACAACCTGGCGCCGGCGGCGGTCTGACTCAGCGTCAGGCTTCGTTCCCGGCCGCGACGCCGGAGGCCCAGGCCCATTGGAAATTGTGGCCGCCCAGGTGGCCGGTGACGTCGACCACTTCGCCGATAAAGAAGAGATCGGGGCGATCGTTGACCGCCATGGTGCGCGATGACAGCTGCCGCGTGTCCACGCCGCCCAGGGTCACCTCGGCAGTGCGGTAGCCTTCCGTGCCGGCGGGTTTGATGTGCCAGCGATTGAGCGTCTGGGCCACCTGCTCGATGCCGCTGTTCTTGTAGCCCTGCAACGGGCCCTGCCACCCGTTCAGGTCGTTGAACGCCTGGGCGAAGCGCTTGGGCAGGTGCTGGTTCAGGTAGTGGGCCACTGTCGATTGGGGCCTGGCCTTGCGTTGTGCCATCAACGCTTCGGCGGCATTCTCGCCGGGCAGGAGGTCGACGGCCAGCGCATCGCCGGGCTCCCAGAAACTGGAGATTTGTAGCATGGACGGGCCACTGAGGCCACGATGCGTCACCAGCATGGGTTCGCGGAAGTGTTCGCCGTTGCAGTGCACGTCCACCGGGCAACTGATGCCGGACAGCGGCGCCAGCTGTTCCTTGAGTTCCGGATGCAGGGTGAAGGGCACCAGGCCGGCGCGGGTGGGCAGGACTTCCAGTCCGAACTGGCGAGCGATGTCGTAGCCGAAGCCGGTCGCGCCGAGGGTCGGGATCGACAGCCCGCCGCATGCAATCACCAATGACGCGCATTCCAGCGGGCCGCTGCCGGTTCTCAGTCGGAAGCCTTCCGCCAGAGGTTCCACCTTGTTCACCGTCGTCTTCAGTCGCACCTCGGCGCCAGCCCACTCGCACTCGGTCAGCAGCAGGTTGACGATGTCCTTGCTGGAATCCCGGCAGAACAGCTGCCCCGCCGCCTTTTCTTCGTGTTCGATGCCGTGGCGCTCCACCAGGTCGAGGAAATGCTGTGGCGTGTAGCGTTTGAGCGCCGAAATGCAGAAGTGCGGGTTGGCGGAGAGAAAGTTGGACGGCGTGCTGTTGAGGTTGGTGAAGTTACAGCGTCCGCCTCCGGACATGAGGATCTTCTTGCCCGCCTTGCTGGCGTGGTCGATGACCAGCACGCGGCGTCCGCGATAGCCGGCCGTGGCGGCGCACATCAGGCCAGCGGCCCCGGCGCCGATAATGATGACATCGTAGTTTGCGGGCATGATCGGGACACTGGCGGGTGAATGACTGGCCGGGGATTATACGGTTTTCGACCGCGCCCGTCTTGCGATGCCACCTTTGGCTATAATAAAAACAGGATCAATGCCCAAAAGCTAAAATGCCCGCGTGGCCCAGGAGCGGTGATGAGCAACATCGAGAAGACGCCTTCGCTGTCCTCGTCGAGGGACTGCCCCACTGTCGACGGGCGCCGCGACATCCAGCGGGTGGCTGCCCGAACCAGCGAGGTGGGCGGCATTCCCGTGGCCCGATCCGTGCCCACCCGGGAGCGACGAATGATCGGCGCCTGGTGTTTCCTGGATCACATCGGCCCGGTAACGCTTCAGCCTGGTGAGGCCGGCATGCGTGTAGGACCGCATCCTCATATCGGTCTGCAGACCTTCACCTGGATGATCGAGGGCGAGATCCTGCACCGGGACAGCCTGGGCTCAAGGCAGGTGATCCGCCCGGGTGAGGTTAACCTGATGACCGCCGGTCGGGGCATCGCCCACACCGAGGAATCGGTGGAGGCCTCGGGCGCGCTGCATGCCGTCCAGCTCTGGATCGCCCTGCCTTACGCCGACCGCGAAACCGATCCGCGCTTCGATCACTATCCCTACCTGCCGCGCTGGGAAGAGCAGGGCGCTGACATGACCCTCCTGGCCGGCCACTTCCGGGATCACAACGCGCCGACGCTGCTGTTTGCGCCGTTGCTTGGCATGGACATCCATCATCCGGCGGGCGGCGCCTTCCACCTCCCGCTCCGGCCTGATTACGAATACGGACTGCTACCGCTTGAGGGCGACTTCCGGGTGGATGGCGAAACCTTTGGCGCCGACCAGCTGGCGTACCTGGGCACAGGGCGTAACCGCATCGATATCGAGGCCCCGGCCGGCGGCCGCGCGATCTTTCTCGGTGGCGAACCCGTCGAAGACGAGATTCTTATGTGGTGGAATTTTGTGGGCTATTCGAAAGAGGAGATCGCCCGGGCCCAGTTGAAGTGGGAAACCGGTAGCGAGCGTTTCGGGGAGGTGCCGGGATACAACGGCGAGAAACTGATGCCGCCGCCGATTCCCTGGAAGATACCGGGATAACGGCGGGGCGAAGGTTTCCGGTCGGGCAGCGCCCGACCGGAGACAGGCGGAATCAGGCCGCCTTCAGTGTTTGCATGTCGATGACGAAACGGTACTTCACGTCACCCTTCTTCATGCGCTCGTAGGCGGCGTTGATGTTCTGGATGTCGAGCATTTCGATATCGCAGGTGATGTCGTGCTCGGCGCAGAAATCCAGCACCTCCTGGGTTTCCGGCATGCCGCCGATCAGCGAGCCCGCCAGGACACGGCGCTTCATGACCAGGGCTGCCGCTTCCAGTGCGGGATCCACCGGCTCGAGCAGGCCCACGATGATGTGCTTGCCATCGAACTTGAGGCTGTTCAGGTATGGGTTCAGGTCGTGCTGGACCGGTACGGTATCGAGCATGACATCGAACGTCTCGGCGGCAGCGGCCATCTGCTCCTCGTCGGTGGAGATGATGACGTGGTCCGCGCCCTGCTTCTTGGCTTCGGCCACCTTGCTATCGGAGCGGGTGAAGATGGTTACTTCCGCGCCCAGGGCCTTCGCGAACTTCACGCCCATATGGCCCAGACCGCCCATGCCGATGACGCCGACCCGGTCGCCGGCTTTCACGCCGTAGTGACGCAGCGGTGAATAGGTGGTGATGCCCGCGCACAGCAGCGGTGCCGCTGCGGCCGGATCCAGTTTTTCCGGCACCTTGACGACAAAACGCTCGCTCACCACGACCTGCTCGGAGTAACCGCCGTAAGTGACGGAATGATCGTGACGATCCTCGCCGTTGTAGGTGGGGGTGTTGCCTTCCAGGCAGTACTGCTCCAGACCGGCTTCGCAAGCGGAACACTGGCGGCAGGAATCCACCATGCAGCCGACACCGACCACGTCGCCTACCTGGAATCCGGTGACGTCGCTGCCAACGGCGGTCACGCGGCCGACGATCTCGTGGCCCGGAACCACCGGGTACTGGGTCATGCCCCAATCGTTCTCGGCGAAGTGGATATCGGTGTGGCAGACGCCGCAATAATCGATTTCGATGGACACGTCGTCCGGGCGGGGTTCGCGGCGATCAATGCCAAATGGGGCAACGCCCGATGTTTCGGACTGGGCGGCATAAGCCTTGGTATTCGCCATAACGGGTTGTCCTCCTGGACGGGAGTGAATAAGAAACCCCTCGACTGTGCCTGTCGTGCCCGACGGCGAACACCGACGATCCTGCAGGATCATTGCCTGATCCTGCAGGACGCCTGTTCTGGCTCAAATCCTGCTCAGAAATTCACCTGCCCCTCCAGGAAAGGCACCGCCTGGCCGGCGATTCGCACGCGATCGCCGGCCAGCCGACAGCGCAGTTCGCCGCCCCGGGTGGACACCTGTTGTGCCCGCAACTCGGTTTTTCCCAGGCGCTCGGCCCAGAACGGCGTCAGCACGCTGTGGATGGAGCCGGTGACTGGGTCTTCGTCGATGCCGTCGGCGGGGCAAAAGTAACGGCTGATGAAATCGCGTGACTCGGCGTCACCGGGCGCGGTAACGATCACGCCGCCGCGCTCAAGCTGCTTCAGCCGACGCAGGTCCGGATTCAGCGCGCGTACCGCCGCCTCGCTCTCCAGAACCACCAGATAGTTGGCGTCGACATTGACCCGGTAGACCTCGTCCGGCGCACCGGGGATGGCTTCGCGGATGAGGTTGGGCGTCGCCATCGCATCGAACGGCAGGCTGGGGAAATCCAGTTCCAGCCAGTCGTTGTCGAGCTGGCGGACGGCCAGAGGGCCGCTCAAAGAGCGAAAGCGGACGACCTCGTCCGTCCAGCCCAGCCGATGGAACAGCACCCAGGCGGAGGCCAGGGTGGCGTGGCCGCACAGGGGCACTTCGGTGCCGGGGGTGAACCAGCGGATATGGAAGTCGGCCTCGCTGCCGGCCGGCTCGCGCACGAGGAAGGCGGTTTCCGACAGGTTGTTCTCACCGGCGATCGCCTGCATCTGCGCGTCCGGCAGCCAGTGATCGAGCGGCATGACGGCCGCCGGATTGCCGCTAAACGGCTGGTGGGCGAAGGCGTCGACCTGGTACAGCGGTAGTGAAATCATGTCTGAAGTTCCTGCTCCATGGTGAAAGATCGGGCGTGTGGTTCGGAGAGCGGACGTCGCACGTTCGGGTGCTGGGCAAACGATAGCAGCTCCGCATCGCCGTAGAGGTGGATGCGTTGACCGCTGCGGCACAGGATCCGGTGATTCGCCTCCGGCATGCAGCCGATGTAGCCGGCTTCGGTGAGGCGATCACAGGCGTTCGCCACCGTCATGGTGTGGGGCCTGGCCCAGTGAACATAAAGCCCTAACAGGTCGTTGCGCATGACGTTGTCCTCTTCCGATGAACCCGTCTTGCATTCTCCCCAGACCCAAGAGACCATAACAGATCCAGGAATTGAGAAGTTGAACCGGTACAGGGTAGTGGCGAGGCAAACTGTTCCGGTTGCTTGAAGGCTTATCTGTACCGTCCCCGCACCCCGTTCTTCTGGGAAGATGTTAGGGAAACTGCCCCAACGGCGGCCTCGCCGGGCAGGCGTTCAGGAAAGGAAGGAGCACAGCCATGTCCGTTCTCTATGCACAGCTGGCGGATCAGATCCAGCAACTGATCAAGGATGGTGTCTACCGATCGGGCGATCGATTGCCCGGCGTCCGGGTGCTCAGCCGCCAGTTCGGGGTGAGCATCTCCACCGTGCTCCAGGCTCACCAGACCCTGGAAAGCCGCGGTTATCTCGAAGCGCGTGAACGCAGCGGTTACTACGCCCGGGTCCCGCGCCAGGAGGCACCCATCCCGGTGATGCCGCGCCCGCGAACCCGGCCCGCCCCGGTGACGGCCCGGGACATGGCGCTGGACCTGTGCTCGGTGGAACGCAAGAACATGGTGGCCATGGGCGCGGCGGTGCCCCACGCCGACTTCCTGCCCATGCGCCAGATCCAGCACGCCACCATCTGGGCGGCGCGCCAGGGGCTGGAAACCCTCGACTACGCCTTCCCGGGCAAGGACGCGTTTCGCCGTCAGATCGCCCAGCGTATGACCAATCTGGGCGTGGTCACCACCCATGAGGACATCATCGCCACCAACGGTGCCCAGGAAGCCATCATCCTGGCGCTGCGGGCGGTCACCAGGCCCGGTGACATTGTCGCAGTGGAATCGCCCTCGTTCCCCGGCATCCTGCAGGCGCTGGAAGTGGTCGGCCTGCGGGCGCTGGAAATCCCCACCCATCCGGTGGAAGGGCTGAGTCTGGAAGGGCTGGAACTGGCCCTGGACCAATGGCCGATCAAGGCCTGCGTGGTGGTGCCCAATCACAGCAACCCGTTGGGTGTGCGCATGCCGGACGAGCAGAAACGGCGCCTGGTGCGGTTGCTGGATGACGCCGGTGTGCCGCTGATCGAAGACGACATCTACGGCGACCTGCCGTTTGAAGGGGAGCGGCCGCGCCCGGCCAAGTCGTTCGACGAGACCGGCAACGTCATCTACTGCAGCTCCTTCTCCAAAACCATCTCTCCGGGACTGCGCCTGGGCTGGATCGTACCGGGTCAGCATTTCGCCGCGCTCAGCCAGCAGAAATACTTCAACAACCTGGCGACGGGCTCGATTCCGCAAATGGCGGTGGCGCATTTCCTGGAGCAGGGCGGCTACGACCGTTATCTGCGCTCCGCGCGACAGCGCTACCGGGAGGCCACCGAGCGGCTGCGTTCGGCGATCATCCGCGACTTTCCCGAAGGTACGGCGGTCAGTCGGCCCATGGGCGGCTTTGTGCTCTGGGTGCAGTTGCCCAACCGGGTGTCCGGGACGGCCGTCTTCCAGGCGGCGCGTGAGCGGGGCATCAACATTGCCCCGGGGCGTATGTTCTCCACCACCGACAAGTACGAGGATTGCATCCGCCTCAATGGCGCCAACCCCTGGAGCGAGCGGATCGACGAGGCCATTCGCACCCTGGGAGCGCTGGTGGCCCAGCGGGGCGGGTAGTGCCGGACCACAGGGCAGTCGCTGTCAGGCTTCGGTCGCCGGGGCCTGGACCGGAAAATGCGCGAACACCCGCGCCGCCACTTCGTTGGCCCATACCCGATAGCCGGCCGGTCCGGGATGAAAGCCGTCGGCGGCCATCAGGTCCGGATCGTTCTCGAACAGCACGCTGATCTGCTCGGTCCGCTCCAGTGTCGGCAGCCGCCTTCCCAGGCCGTTATTGAACCGCCGCGCCCGATCGCCGAGATAGCGGCGTAGTGGCTGGGGCAGGGCGGGGAAATAATCCATCGGCGGCACGTCGGTAAACAGGATCAGGGCCGGCTGGTAGCGCTCATGCAGTTCGCGGATCAGGCGTTCCACCTGCCCCAGCCAGCGTCGCGGTGGAATCGACGACACCACGTCGTTGACCCCCAGGGAGGTGACAATAACGTCCGGCCGGACGTCCGGGAGCGGCGCGTCGTCACCCAGATAGTCTTGAACCCGCCTGCCGTTTCTCGCTTCCAGATGCCATGTCACCCGGTAGCGACGGGCCAGGCGGTGGACAACCTGGCCGGCCAGCGCCTGCTCCTGGGTGTCCGCCCCCACGCCGGCGGCGGCCGAGTCGCCCAGGATCAGCAGGTTCAGCGGCGGTCCCTCGCCGGCGACGCCCTGGCGGGGCCCGTCCGCTTCCGGAAGCCGGGGCGTTCGCGCCCGCACGTAACGGCCTTCCAGCAGCAGTACGGGCAGCAGTGGAATTGTCAGCAGCGGGTGCATGGACCGGCCTCCTCAGTTCGGCATGCGCAGGCCGCCATCCAGACGGATGGTCTCGCCATTGATCATGGGATTCTCGATGACCTGCTGGACCAGCCGGGCAAATTCCAGTGGCCGGCCGAAACGCGCCGGAAACGCCGATTGCCCGGCAATTCCGTCTTTCACCGTCTGGGGCAGGCGTTCGGTCATGGGTGTGGCGAACAGGCCCGGGGCGATGGTGTTGACGCGAATGCCGTATGCGCCCAGCTCACGGGCGGCGGGCAGGGTCAGCGCCACGATGCCGCCCTTGGATGCGGCGTAGGCGGCCTGGCTGGACTGGCCGTCGAAGGCGGCGATGGACGCGGTATTGATGATCACCCCGCGCTCGCTGTCGGCGTTGTGTTCGCGATCTTTCATGATGGCGGCCGCCAGGCGCAGGCTGTTGAAGGTGCCGATCAGGTTGGTTTCCACGACACCGCTGAAACGCTCCAGGGCCATCGCTTCGCCCTTGCGCAGGATTTTCTCCGCCGTGCCGACGCCGGCGCAGTTGATGACTGCCGCCATGGGCCCGAGTTCGTCCCGGACCCGGTGGTAGGCCCTCTCGGTCTGCCGGGGATCGCGCACGTCGCAGGGAACGGCGATGCCGCCGACGTCGCTGGCCAGCTGCCGGGCGCGCTCTTCCCCTCGCGCCAGGATGGCCACCCGCGCCCCGAGGTACGCCAGGTGGCGGACGGTGGCCGCGCCCAGGCCCGATGAGCCGCCGGTAACCACAATGACCGACTGGTCAATCTCCATTGTCACGCCTCTTCCGTTGTCCGGTGTGGCGCTGGTCGGCCACCTGATAAAACATGTTGTTGCTTATTAAGTTCTTGAGTTTGTACTGGTATTTGGTAAATGGCAATCGCCGCCGCAAGATGCGGTGGCGAGTGAATTGGCCCGATCGGACCGGTGATCGGGCCCGTGATGCTGGGCAATCCGACGGACGTTGCCGTATTATTAAGCAGTATTGAAGCAGTTGCTTTAATCGGATCATCCTCATCAACCAGGCGCCCAAAACAACAAGATGCGCCGGAAGGAGGTCACATGACCGTCAGCACGACGTCAGCCAGCTCCACCCCGGCCGATATCGATGTCGCGCCGCGCCACGTCAGCTTCGACGTGAGCGGTGAGCTCCGGCAACTCTGGCACGGCAACAACCTGTTCCGCACCGCTTTCTTCAATGCGCTGTCGCTCCAGTTTCCGGACGGCGAGCAGCAGTTCATCGACTCGGTGCGCCTCTACCGGGACCGCATCGACGATCCCAAGCTCCAGCGCGAAGTGCGCGGTTTCATTGGCCAGGAAGCGCTGCACGGCCGCGAGCATCGGGCCTATAACGAAGGGCTCAAGGTGCGCGGCTACGACATCGACCGCCTCGATACCCGCTTCCGCCGCCACATGGCGTGGGTGAAGAAGCTATCGCCTTCCCGGCAACTGGCCGGTACCTGCGGTGCGGAGCACTATACCGCCGTGCTGGCGAATGCGATCCTGGCGCATCCGCAGTGGATGGCCGGCGCGTCACCGACGATGCGCGCGCTGTGGCGCTGGCACGCCATTGAGGAAACCGAGCACAAGGCCGTTGCCTTTGACGTGTATCGCCACTGCGTCGGCAACGAACGGCTGCGCAAGGTGGTGTTCCTGTTCGTCACCTACAACTTCTTCAAGTACACCTTCCTCAACACCTGCAGCATGCTGCGCAGTGAAGGCAAGCTGTGGAGCCTGCGCACCTGGCTCGATGGCCTGAATTTCCTGTGGGGGCGGCCCGGCGTGATACGTCGCTGCCTGCCGGATTTTCTGGCCTATTTCCGTACCGGTTTTCAGCCGTGGCAGCAGGACAACCGGGCGCTGCTGCGGGAGAACCTGCAGGAGCTGGAAGCGTCCTACGCCGCCGCCACCCCGGAAACCAGCCGAACTGCCTGACTTTGCAGGAGTTTACAGTTGCCCGAGGCAAACTGTGATATAGGTCTCATAGCAGCGTCGTGATCCATTCATGGCGCCTGAGACGCCTGCCAGGGTGTCCCACAAAAAAACATAACAAGCCCTCTCCGCCGGCGATGTCGACGCAGGGGGCAAGTGGAGAAGCAACATGCGAGTTGGTCTGATTGTCGATTCGGCCTGTGATCTGCCGTACGACTTTTCCCGCAACAACGATATTTTCATCCTGCCGGTCACGGCGAAGATCGACGGACAAACCTACGTCGATGACCACAGCCCGGAAACCACCGCCCGTTTCTACGACAGCGGCCTGCTGCAGAAAGGGCATCACGCCGAGACCGAGGCCTACAGCCCCCAACAGATCCACGATCTGTTCCTCGAGCGCATCGTGACCGAGTACGACGTGGCCATCTGCGAGACGGTCACCCGTTCGCGCAGTCTGGTTTACCAGAATGCCACCGAGGCCATGAACAGCGTCATGTCCCACTACCAGCCGGTGCGCGAAGCGGCCGGGCGGGACGGCAAGTTCTCCATGCGCGTGATCGACAGCAAGCAGCTGTTCTCTGGCCAGGGGCTGCTGGCCGCCCACACCCTGCGGTTGATCCGGGAGGGACTGGGCAAGAACGAGCTGCGCCAGCAGGTGGAAGCCTTCACCGACCGGATCTACACCTGCGCGATTCCCCGTGACCTGCATTACCTCCGCGAACGCGCCCGTCGCCGCGGTGATAAGAGCATCTCGGCGGTGGTGGCCTTCCTGGGCAAGGCGTTGAACGTCACCCCGGTGCTGATGAGCCGCAATTCGGAACCGGCGCCGGTGGCCAAGACGCTCAACTTCAACAGCGCCGCGGAGAAGGTGATCAACTACGCCGACAGCCGCGTCAAGGCCGGCCTGCTGACGCCATACGTGGTGCTGTCCTGCGGTTTTTCCTGGGAAGAGATCGAGGCGCTGCCGGGACTGGATCGCCTGCGTGAGACCTGTGCCGAGCACAAGGTCGAGCTGCTCATCTCGCAGATGGGCATCACCAGCAGCATTTACCTCGGGCCGGGCAGCCTGTGCCTGTCGCTGGCGGCCGAGGACCACAACTTCTTCGATCACCAGTAGTCGCCCGCCCGGGCCGGCGTCTGACTGACCGGATTGGCTGCTTCCCGGAGCCGGCGGGGCAAACCCGCCGGGGCCTCCGTCGTGTTACGCTCGCCTGACTCCATTTCCCGACCGCGGACGCACACCATCATGGCAGATCAACCGAACAGCCTGGCCGACCAACTGCTGGAAGCCCATATCAAACACGAACTGTCCGCCCTGAAAGGCGCGAAATTGCGTAAGTTCGTCGCCGGCGAGGTGGACCGGCTGTTCGAGCTGGCCGACTCGGTGACGCTGAACGAGGCCGTCAGCGAGGACCAGATCCTGGGCGTGATCCAGCGGCTGGTGGTGAACATGGAGCTGGACGCCGGTATCCCGGAACTGGCGGGGGAAATGGCCAGCCAGGTGCTGTCGGCGCCGGTCCAGTCCGAGACCGAACTGCGCGAAATCCTGAGCCGCGACCAGGCGGCCGCCTTCGTCGAGGAGTTCCTGCAGCTGCGCGAGCATCGCGAACGGCTGATCGGCGAGATCATGGCGCACCCGGTGTATCAGGAGCTGGTGTCGAACCTCGTCTATCACGGCCTGGTCAATTACCTGTACGAAGACAATCTGATTTCCCGCAATGTGCCGGGCGTGGGCTCGATGATGAAATTCGGCAAGCGCGTGGCGACCCGCGCCGTGCCGGGTATCGACGAGACCTTCGAGAAGCGCATCAAGTCCTGGCTCAGCGACAGCCTGCCGGGCCTGTTGCAGCGCTCCGAGCAGTTCCTGCTGCGGGCGTTGTCCGACGACGAGCTGCGCGACACCATCATGGCCGCCTGGAACGGCGTCGAAGACCGTTCCCTGTCGGAGCTGCAGAACGGCCTGGGCGACCTGGAGCTGCAGGAATTCGTGGTGCTGGGCTACGAATTCTGGTTGAGTTTCCGCAAGACGACTTATTTTGAAGGGTGTTACCAGGCGGTGGTCGCGCACCTGTTCGCCAAGTACGGCGACGAACCCCTGGCGACGTTGCTGGGCGACGTGGGGGTGACGCCGGCGGTGGTCATGGCCGAAGTGGACGCCTTTGCCCAGCCGACACTCGATCTGTTGCGCCAGTCCGGTTATCTTGAGGGGCTGTTGCGTCGCCGCCTGGCTCCGTTCTACCGCTCGGCGGCGGCGAAGAAACTGTTGGAAAGCTGAAGCCGCCGGGTCCCGGCGTGCTGCCGAGGATGTTGCAATGCCAAGCGCCGATCTCTTCTGGGCCTACCTGGTGGCCATTTCCCTGCTGACCGTGACACCCGGGGTCGACACCCTGGTGGTGATGCGTAACACCGCCCGCGGCGGCCTGCGCGATGGCGTGGTGAGCAGTCTGGGCATCTGTAGCGGGCTGTTCGTACACGCCACCCTGTCGGCGGTCGGCATCTCCCTGATCCTGTTGCAGACCGCCTGGGCGTTTACCGGGCTCAAATGGCTGGGTGCCCTGTATCTCGTCTGGCTGGGGCTGATGAGCCTGCGCCAGGCCTGGCGGGCCTCCGGTTCCGGATCGCCCATGCCGCGGGTCGAATCCGTGGGCGAGGGCGGCTACCGGCCCATGCGTTCGCTGCGCGAGGGCGTGCTGTCCAACGTGCTCAACCCCAAGACCGCCCTGTTCTACATGGCCTTCCTGCCGCAGTTCATCGATCCGGCCGGTGCCGCGTTTACCCAGTCGATCCTGCTGGCGGCGGTGCATTTCGTGATTGCCATGGTGTGGCAGACGTTGGTGGCGGTGATGATTGTGCGTTCACGCCGCTGGGGCGCGAAGCCCCGGCTCAAGCGGTTGCTGCATGGGCTGACGGGCGGTGTGTTTGTGGCGCTGGGGGCGAAGCTGGCGGTGACGCAGCCTTGATGTGAATCTTGGCGTATTGGGGCATTGTCCGGGGCCCTGGAGGGCCCTCCGAAGCTAAAAGCTTCGGGTACAGGGTCTGGCGTTCGCCGGTACTCGAAGGGAGAGCCAAGCGTTGTCTATCCGACTCTCGTTTCCGGGGAGTCGATGTAGCGGAAACTTCAGTTTCCGAGTCGCCCCAGGGGCGACCGCCGCCTTATCCGTAGACTGGTCACAATGGCCCGTTGAGCGCCCAATTTTCAAAGGCGTCAGACGCAAAAAAGGGAAGCTGCCAGACAGCTTCCCTTTTTTGTTCGAGCGCGGGTCGAACCCGGCAGGCGCCTTATTTTTCCAGGTACTGGAACTTGTCCGGCTTGCCATCCCACTCGGCCGCATCGGGGAGGGGATCTTTCTTTTCCGTGATATTTTCCCACTTGCCGGCGAGCTCGGCATTGATTTCGATGTACTTTTCCTGGCCTGCCGGCAGCTCGTCTTCCGAGAAAATCGCTTCCGCCGGGCACTCGGGCTCACACAGGGCGCAGTCGATGCACTCGTCCGGGTCGATGACCAGGAAGTTCGGGCCTTCGTAGAAGCAGTCTACCGGGCAGACTTCCACGCAGTCGGTGTATTTGCACTTGATGCAGTTATCGGTAACGACAAATGCCATGTTGGTATCCCTGGTTTCTTGATCTATCTCATCAGTTGGCGAAGCGTGACGCGCGCCATAGGTCAGTTTCTCGCTCCGGCGTCCAGAACACCAGGCTGCTGACCGTTATTTATCTTGCGAGGGCGGTATTGTAGGGAGCGCCCCGCGAAGTAGCAAGCGCGTGGGCGGGCTCCCGAAAGGCTCATTTATTATAACCTTATGTTGCTCAGTTGCGTTGCATTAAGGTCTTGAGTTCATAAAGGCGATTGAGCGCTTCCCGCGGCGTGAGATCATCCAGATCAAGTTCCTCCAACGCCTGCTCGACTTCGCTGGGCGCAAAGCCGGAAAACATGTCGCCCTGGAAGCTGCCCGCCTCCGGCTCCCGTGCCGCTGGTCGGGGCTGGACTGGCGCCGGGCTGGACGCGGCGGGGGTTGCGGTGCCTTCGAGTCGCTGCAGCTGTTGCTTGGCGTTGCTGATCACGTCGCCCGGCACGCCGGCCAGTTGGGCCACCTGCAGACCATAGCTCTGGCTGGCGGGACCGTCGTGGACGGTGTGCAGGAAGACGATGCTGTCGTCGTGCTCGGTCGCCGTCAGGTGCACGTTCACCGCGTGCTTGAGCTGGTCGGCCAGCTGCGTGAGCTCGAAATAGTGGGTGGCGAACAGGGTGTAGCAGCGTACCTTCTGGGCCAGCTGTTCGGCAGTGGCCCAGGCCAGGGACAGACCGTCGAAGGTGCTGGTGCCGCGACCGATCTCGTCCATCAGCACCAGGCTGCTTTCGGTGGCGTTGTGCAGGATATTGGCGGTCTCGGTCATCTCCACCATGAAGGTGGAGCGGCCGCCGGCGATGTCGTCGGAGGAGCCCATGCGGGTGAAGATGCGATCCACCGGGCCGACCACTGCCCGATCCGCCGGGACGAAGCTGCCGGTGTAGGCCAGCAGGGCGATCAGTGCCGCCTGGCGCATGTAGGTGGACTTACCGCCCATGTTGGGGCCGGTGATGACCAGCATGCGGCGCTCGTTGTCGATCAGCAGGTCGTTGGGTACGAACGGCTCATCCAGCAGCTGTTCCACCACCGGGTGACGCCCGGCCTGCACGTCCAGCCCCGGCTCGCCGGAGAATTCCGGCGGGTTCAAACGCAGCGTGGTGGCGCGTTCGGCGAAGTTGCTCAGCACGTCCAGCTCGGCCAGGGCCTGGGCGGTGTCCTGCAGCGGCGCCAGCTGTTCGGCCAGGGTTTCCAGCAGCTCGTCGTAGAGGCCTTTTTCCCGGGCCAGGGCGCGGCTCTTGGCGCTCAGCGCCTTGTCCTCGAATTCCTTCAGCTCGGGTGTGATGAAACGCTCGGCGTTCTTCAGGGTCTGGCGGCGGATGTAATCCACCGGCGCCTGGTCGGACTGGGCGCGGCTGATCTCGATGTAGTAGCCGTGGACCCGGTTGTAGCCCACCTTGAGCGTGCTGATGCCGGTGCGTTCCTTCTCGCGGGTTTCCACGTCCAGCAGGAACTGGCCGGCGTTCTCGCTGATGTTGCGCAGGTCGTCCAGTTCCTCGTCGTAGCCTTCGGCGATCACGCCGCCGTCACGGATCACCACCGGCGGATTGTCGATGACCGCGCGGGTCAGCAGGTCGGCCAGCTCCGGGTAGGTGCCGGCGGTCTCGCGCAGGCTGGCGATGCGGTCGGAGGCGACGTCCCCGAGCACGTCCTGCAGTTCCGGCAGCAGCTTGAAGGCGTCGCGCAGGCGCGCCAGGTCGCGTGGTCGGGCCGAGCGCAGGGCGACGCGGGACAGGATGCGCTCAATGTCACCGACCGATTTGAGCAGGTCGTGCAGCGGCTCGTAATGGAAACCGTCGAGCAGGGCGGACACCGCGGCCTGGCGCTCGCGCACGGTGGCCACGTCGCGCAGCGGCCGGTTGAGCCAGCGCCGGATCTGGCGCCCGCCCATGGCGGTGGCGGTGCGGTCCATGACCCAGGCCAGGGTGTACTGGGTGCCGCCGGTGAGGTTGGTGTCGATTTCCAGGTTCCGGCGACTGGCGGCGTCCAGGATGATTGAATCCTCGCGCCGCTCCCGGGACAGCTTGCGGATGTGCGGCAGGGCCGTGCGCTGGGTCTCGCGGGCGTATTGCAACAGGCAGCCCGCGGCGGAAATGGCCAGGGACAGGTCGTCGCAGCCGAAACCGGTGAGATCGCGCACCTGCAGCTGCTGGGTCAGCAGGCGGTGGGCGGTGTCACGCTCGAACAGCCAGGGCCCCTGGCGGCGGATGCCGGTGAAGCCCTCCAGCAGGTCTTCGAACGGGAAATCCTCGCTGATCAGGATTTCCGCCGGACGCAGACGCTGCAGTTCGCCCTGCAGGGATTCAGTGCCGCTGAATTCCGCCACGGAGAAGCGGCCACTGGAAATATCCAGCGTCGCCAGGCCGAATTCCTCGCGGTGACTGAACAGGGCCACCAGCAGGTTGTCGCGGCGATCTTCCAGGAAGGCCTCGTCACTCAGCGTCCCCGGTGTGACGATGCGCACCACTTTGCGTTCCACCGGCCCCTTGCTGGTGGCCGGATCGCCGATCTGCTCGCAGATGGCAATGGACTGACCCGCCCGGACCAGGCGCGCGATGTAACCTTCTGCCGAATGATAGGGCACGCCGGCCATGGGAATCGGCTGGCCGCCGGACTGGCCGCGGGCCGTGAGGGTGATGTCGAGAAACTCCGCCGCCTTCTTGGCGTCCTCATAGAACAGCTCGTAGAAGTCCCCCATGCGATAGAACACCAGCTCGTTGGGGTGTTCCACCTTGATCTTGAGGTACTGCTGCATCATCGGGGTGTGCTTGGTGAGTTCAGTGGGGGCGACTGACATTCGGCATCCATTTCCTGGCGGTGAGCTGAAGCGGGCCATTGTAAGAAAAACCGGGAGGCGATGAAATGTGCCTGTCGGCGGTTCTGTCTGGCCGGGCGACAGGTGCTAGTTCACAGGATCTGTATCCGGGGCTAATCTTAAGTCAGCGGACAAAAAGTAAACGGCGTCGCGAAGTGGCACTGGCCTTGCTGGATTGCTTGGGTTTTCGGGTTGATACAGACGCACGGAGCGTTGTCCCGATGCCAGACCACTCAGACCCAAGCAGGGAGCCTGACCGTTATGTCAGAAGCCATCGCACTCGATCCTTACCGGCCCTATCCGGAATGTTTTGACGAACTGGTGGAGTCCTCCGGCTACGCCCGTCCCCAGGCACTGGCCATCACCCGGTTCATCATGCAGAACGGCCCGGACGAGCTGGTGCGCCGCCAGGCGGAGCTGGACCGGACCATTGCCGCCATGGGGATCTCCTTTACCGTCTATTCGGACAGCGAGAACATCGACCGGGCCTGGCCCCTGGACGTGGTGCCGCGCACCATTTCCGCCAGCGACTGGCAGCGCACCAGCGACGGCCTGAAACAGCGGTTGCAGGCGCTCAACCTGTTCATCAACGACCTCTATAACGGGCAGAAGATTCTTAAAGACAAGGTGGTGCCGTCGGATCTGGTGCTGAAATCCAAGAACTTTCTTGCGCCATGTCAGGGCTTCGAACCGGCCTACAAGGTCTGGGCGAACATCTGTGGCACCGACCTGGTGCGCGATGGCGAGGGTAACTTCCTGGTACTGGAGGACAATCTGCGCGTGCCGTCCGGCGTCTCGTACATGCTGGAGAACCGCACGGTGATGAAGCGCGTGTTCCCGGAACTGTTTGCCGAATCCACCATCGGTCCGGTGGACGACTACCCGGTGGAGCTCTGGAACATGCTGGCGTCGCTTTCGCCGCGGGACGACGTGACGCCCTGCATCGTGGTGCTGACGCCGGGTATCTATAATTCCGCCTATTTCGAACACAGCTACCTGGCCCAGCAGATGGGTTGCCCGCTGGCCCAGAACAACGATCTCTATGTCGATAACGACGTGGTTTACCTGCGCACTTTGCGGGGGCCGCAGCGGGTGGATGTGATCTACCGCCGCATCGACGACACCTTCATCGACCCGCAGGTGTTCCGCAAGGACTCGGCACTGGGTATTCCCGGTCTGATCGGGGCCTGGCGTGCCGGTAATGTGGCCATCGCCAACGCGCCCGGTTCCGGTGTAGCGGACGACAAGGTGGTCTACGCCTTCGTGCCCGAGATCATCCGCTATTACCTCAAGCAGGAGCCGCTGATCGACAACGTGCCCACCTATCTGTGCATGGACGAGAAGGAGCGCGAGCACGTGCTGGCCAACCTCGACAAGCTGGTGGTCAAACCCGCCAACGAGTCCGGCGGCTACGGCATTCTCATCGGCCCGCGCGCGTCGGAGGAGGAACGCGCCCGTTGCGCCGCGTTGATCCGCGAGAACCCGCGCAACTTCATCGCCCAGCCCACGCTCAACCTGTCCACGGCACCCACGCTGTGCGAGGAGGGGCTGGAACCGCGCCATCTGGATCTGCGCCCGTTCATTTTGCAGGGCGAGGATGTCTACTGCACCAATGGCGGCCTGAGCCGAGTGGCGCTGCGTCGGGGCTCCCTGGTGGTGAATTCCTCCCAGGGGGGCGGCAGCAAGGACACCTGGATCATCAACCACGGGAGCTGAACCATGCTGGCACGAGTCGCCGAAAACGTATACTGGATGGGGCGCTACCTGGAGCGGATCGACGATACGGCGCGCCTGCTTAACGCCACCACGCACATGCTCATCGATTCGCCGGAGGACACCCGCTTCAGTTGGCCGGTGCTGATCGACGTGCTGGGAGAAGACGCCAAGGGCTTTATCCAGGAGGGCAGCTCCAGCGAGCTGGGCGTCATGCACTACCTGATCGCGGCGGAAGACAGCAGCGCGTCCCTGCGCCATTCCTGCGCCCAGATGCGCACCAACGCCCGCTGCGTGCGGGAGGTGATCCCCCGGGATTTCTGGGAGGAGATCAATTCCCTGCACCTGTTCGTGCAATCCGAGTGCAAGGTGGCGTCCAGCCGCGCCCAGCGTTACCGCATGATGGCGCAGGTGATCCGGCGTTGCCAGACGGTGGTGGGGGTGACCGACGGCACCATGCTGCGGGACGACACCTACCGCCTGTTCAATATCGGCCGTCACCTGGAGCGGGC
This sequence comes from Marinobacter sp. JSM 1782161, assembly GCF_011421605.1. Taxonomy (NCBI): domain Bacteria; kingdom Pseudomonadati; phylum Pseudomonadota; class Gammaproteobacteria; order Pseudomonadales; family Marinobacteraceae; genus Marinobacter; species Marinobacter sp. JSM 1782161. The sequence continues at coordinate 270,958 of NZ_WSSA01000003.1, read as the reverse complement.
GGACATGACGACGCGTATCATGGACGTCCTCGTGCTGCAGCAACTGACGCCGAGCGACGATCTCCAGGGGCGCCGGCATTTCCAGTGGAGCTCGCTGCTCAACGCGCTGGGGGCTTCCGAGTCCTACCGGCGTTACTATGCCGAGGAGGAGGGCACGACCGATGTCAGCGAATTCCTGCTGACGTTCGGCGCTTTCCCCCGCTCGGTGGCCTACTGCCTGAACAAGATCGAGTGGGAGGTGCAGACGCTGCCGCACGCCGATGCCGTGCTGAAAGCCTTGGCAAGTCTGCGCAAAGCGCTAGACTCTGAACCGCTGCACACGCTCTCGACGCTGCAGATGCACGAGTTGATCGACAACGTCCAGGCCGGTCTGATCACATTGCATGCGGCCCTGGTCAACGAGGCGTTGTACGCTCCGGCCGCCTGATTCGCGGGGATGACGTGACGGTTGGCCACCGCAGCGGGAGCCCCCGGCCATGGCAGGCGCGTTCAGCCTCAGTTGTTGCCGGAGCCATTAACCATTGCAAGGTTCGACCATGACCCGACTTGATGCGCCCCTGTCTCTGGACGCCCTGAGGCAAATCTATGCGTGTCCCTCGCCCGAGCGGGACGAGTGGCTGCCGCGCTGGGATCAGCCCGGCTGGTCGGACGTGCTGGGGTGGCTCATGGGGCAGGGCGGCGATGCATTGGGGGCGTTGTCCTCGGACCTGCAGCATCAACTGCGGGAACACGGCGCCACCTTCGATCCCCAGCATCAGCAGAACCGGACGCTCGACCTGTTCCCCTGGCTGTTCGATCTCCAGGAATGGCACACGATCGAAGCCGGTCTGATCCAGCGCCGGGAGCTGCTGTCGCGGGTGTTGAAGGACCTGTACGGCCCGCAGACATTGCTGCGCGACGGCATCCTGCCGCCGGAGCTGATCTATCGCAACGCCGGCTTCCTGCTGCCGTGTCACGATCTGCTGCCGGAGGCCATGGACTGGCTGGTGACCCTCGGTTGCGACCTGGGGCGGGACGCGGACGGCCGCATGACCGTGTTCGGCGACTGTTCACAATCTCCCGGCGGCATGGGCTACGTGCTGGAGAACCGGCTGGCCATCAACCAGGTGGTGCCGGAGCTGACCCAGCATTTCGACAAGCGCCACCTGGCGGCCTTCTTCAAGGATTTTCAGCGCGCCCTGGTGCCGCAGACGCCCTACGCCAGCGAACCCCTGATTGGCCTGCTGACCCGCAACTACCGCGACAGCCAGTATTTCGAACACGCGTTCCTGGCCAACTACCTGGACCTGGCGCTGGTCCACGGCGCCGACCTGATGTTCCGGGAGGGGCGCATCTGGCTCAAGACCCTGAGCGGCTTGCAGCCCGTCGACGCCCTGATCCGCTATATGCCCGACCACCTCAGCGACCCGCTGGAGCTGGACAGCGACATTGCCGGTAGCCCCGGTCTGTTGCAGGCCATCCGCCAGGGCAACCTGGTCTGCGCCAATCCGCCCGGCGCCGGGCTGGTGGACAGCGGCGCCTTGCTGCCCTTTATGGAGAAGCTCTGCCGCCATTTACTCGATGAAGACCTGTTGCTGCCGTCGGTGCCCGCCTACTGGTGCGGCGATCCGGAACATTGCGAGATCGTGCTCGACGAGCTGATCGACATGGTCGTCCACGACCTGGCGGTGCCCGACCAGCGCATCAGTTTCGCCAACGCCAGCCGGCGCGAGCGGGCCGCGTTGGCAGAGCGCATCAAAGCCGATCCGCAGCGCTTCGTGGCACGCCGGATACTGCCGCTGAGCACCGTGCCGGTGTGGCAGAAGCAGTCGGTGCAGTGTCGTTTTGCGTCTCTGCGGACTTTTGTTCTGCATCAGGCGAAGCACGACCAGGTGCTGCCCGGTGGTCTGGCCCGCTGTCACGAACAGGCGCTGCAACTGCAACTGGGACTGACCTCCCGTTTCACCGCCAAGGATGTCTGGCTGCAGAGTCCCGACGGCGATTCGGTGAGTCTGCTGCACAGCGCGCTGACCAAGGTGCGGTTGTCCCGCAAGAGCGGCCTGCTGCCCAGCCGGGTGGCGGATCACCTGTTCTGGCTGGGCCGCTACAGCGAACGCCTTAACCTAGCGTGCCGCGCCATGCGCGCGGCGCTGCCGCTGATCTCGACCCTGACGCGGGACGAGCAGGTACGCACCCTGACGCCTCTGGTGGAGTTCGCCTGTACCATCAACGGTGGCGTGTTCATGCCCACCGAGCAGGAAGACGAGCTGACCCACCAGCTCACCAGCCTGTTCCTGTATGAGCGCAAGGACGGGTTACTGTCGGTGTTGCAGGCCCTGATCATGAACGCCCAGTCCGTGCGGGAGTTTTTCAGCGAGGACACCTGGTACGTGCTGGAGCGGCTGCAAAATGCGCTCAACCAGTTCCCGGCGCGGGGCTCGGTGTCGCGCATGGACCGCGCCCTGGACGAGATCATCCTGCTGCAGTCGGCCATCTATGGCCTCAACAACGAGACCATGAGCCGCACCCAGACCCTGCGCTTCATGGACATCGGCCAGCACATCGAACGCGCGCAGCAGACCACCGCGCTGTTGCACAAGGTGTTCGTGAAATACCCGCAGCCAGGCAGCAACCTGATGGAAGCGGTGCTGCGCATGGCGGATACGTTGATGACCTACCGCCGCCGCTACCGCACCGAGCTGCACCCGGTGGCGATCATCGACCTGTTGCTGCTGGACGAGGGTACGCCGCGCTCGGTGGGTTACCAGTGCGCCCGGCTCAAACGGCAGGTCAGCCTGCTGCCCGAGCGGGACTCCACGCTGACCGGGCTGAATGCCGAACAGCGGCTCATGGTGGAGCTGGTGTCGCTGCTGCAACTGGTGGATCTGGAAGCGCTGGTCAGCGAGCAGGGTGAGCCTTCGTCACAGCTGGATGAGCTGCTCACGCGGATCAACAACCTGCTCACCAAGCTGTCGGAAGCGATCACGCTGGCCTATTTCAACCACGCGGATATCCCGCGCCCCATCGATGACGTCTGAGGCGCCGAGTCCATGAAATACCGCATCACGCACCTGACGCGCTACACCTACGAGCAGGACATCGCCAACAGCTACAATCGCGGCTGTCTGCTGCCGCGCAGCCTGCTGTACCAGAAGGTTGAGTCCAGCTCTCTGGAGGTCACGCCCACCCCCAGCAGCCTCTACAGTCACCCGGATTATTTCGGCAACCTCTATACCTTCTTCCACGTCAACAGTATCCACCATCGCATGGACGTGAAGGTCACCAGTCAGGTGGAGGTGATGCCGCGCGGGCTGGAAGGCACTCCGGGCCATTCGATGCCCTGGGAAGACGCGCTGAACCAGCTTGAAAAGGACCACTCCCCGCGTCTGCTGCAGGCGCGGATGCTGCGGGTGGGCACGCGCATGGCGCCGACCGATCCGGAGCTGGCGGCCTTTGCCCGGGACCTCTTCGAGCGGGGCCTGCCGTTGCTGGAAGGGGCGCGGCGGCTGACCCACCGGATCTTCAGTGAGTTCACCTACGACCCGGAATTCACCACCCTGACCACGCCTGTGCGGACTGTGCTGGAAGAGCGTCGCGGTGTCTGCCAGGACTTCGCCCACCTGGCGATCAGCGCGTTGCGCTCGCTGGGCATTCCGGCCGGTTACGTTAGCGGCTATCTGGAAACCCTGCCGCCGCCGGGGAAGCAGCGTCTGGTGGGTGCGGACGCCTCCCACGCCTGGTTCAGCGTGTTCGACCCGTCCCTGGGCTGGGTGGATTTCGATCCGACCAACGACCTGATGCCGGACGAGCGTCACATCACCGTCGCCTACGGCCGCGATTATGCCGACGTGGTGCCGCTGAAGGGCCTGATGAGTGGCGGTGGTCGTCATGATCTCCACGTGGAAGTGGACGTGATGCCCCTGGCCGGCCGTGAGACTCGCAGTGCAACCTCCTGATCCGCCTCGATATGCCAAATCGATCGTCGTGATGGGGTAGACGTTGGCCCTCACAATCGAAAGAATGAGGGCTTTCACACGCCGGAGGTTTTCCCGATGAGCGTAACGGACGATGCGCTGGCCACTGCCGCCGCAGCGCTGGGGGACACCCTGCGCGCGCAGGGCTTGATGATGACCACGGCCGAGAGCTGCACCGGTGGCTGGGTCGCCAAGTGCCTGACCGACCGCGCCGGCAGCTCGGACTACGTCGACAGCGGGCTGGTGACCTACTCCAACGCTGCCAAGACCGGGCTGCTGGGGGTACGCGAGAGCACCCTGGCCGAGCATGGCGCGGTCAGTGATCCGGTGGTGCGGGAGATGGTCAGCGGCGCCCTGGCGGCCACCGGCGCCGGCGTGGCGGTCGCCATCAGCGGCGTGGCCGGGCCGGGCGGCGGTTCCGATGACAAGCCGGTGGGCACGGTCTGGTTTGCCTGGGGGCGTTCGGCCGCTGACACCCACAGCGAGGTCCGCCATTTCGACGGTGACCGCGACGCCGTGCGCCGGCAGGCGGTGCTGTTCGCCCTGGAGCGGGTTCACGGGCACTTGGCCTGAGTTCCGGAACCGCTCCGATACTACGGGAAATACGACACTTGGCCCGGTCTATCTGTTGTGTTTTAATACTGTTCATATATACAGCGGAGGCTCAGCGGGCCTCAGGCCGAATCATTTCGTTCACGCCGTCAGGCGGCACAGGAAATAGAGGTTTTCGCAGCGATGGAAGATAACCGTAAGAAGGCGTTGGGCGCGGCTCTGAGCCAGATTGAACGCCAGTTTGGCAAGGGCGCGGTCATGAAAATGGGCGACCAGCCCCGGGAAGCCATTCCCTCCGTCTCCACCGGCTCCCTGGGCCTGGATGTGGCACTGGGGATTGGCGGTCTGCCTTATGGCCGGATTGTCGAGATCTACGGGCCGGAAAGCTCCGGTAAAACCACGCTGACCCTGCAGGTCATCGCCGAGGCCCAGAAGCAGGGCAAGACCTGCGCCTTCGTCGATGCCGAGCACGCGCTGGACCCGGTCTACGCCGAGAAGCTGGGCGTGGACGTGGACGAGCTGCTGGTCTCCCAGCCTGACACCGGTGAGCAGGCGCTGGAAATCGCCGACATGCTGGTGCGCTCCAATGCCATCGACGTGATCATCGTCGACTCCGTTGCCGCACTGACGCCGAAAGCGGAAATCGAAGGCGAAATGGGCGACTCCCACGTTGGCCTGCAGGCGCGCCTGATGTCCCAGGCTCTGCGCAAGCTGACCGCCAACGTCAAGCACGCCAACTGTATGATGGTCTTCATCAACCAGATCCGGATGAAGATCGGCGTCATGTTCGGCAGCCCGGAAACCACCACCGGCGGCAACGCGCTGAAGTTCTACTCTTCCGTGCGTCTGGACATTCGCCGTATCGGCTCGGTCAAGGAAGGCGACGAAGTGGTGGGCAACGAGACCCGCGTCAAAGTCGTCAAGAACAAGGTCTCGCCGCCGTTCAAGCAGGCCGAGTTCCAGATCATGTACGGTCGCGGCATCAACCGTCTGGCCGAGGTCGTGGACCTGGGCGTGAAGGAAGGCTTCGTCGACAAGTCCGGCGCCTGGTACAGCTACAACGGCGACAAGATTGGCCAGGGCAAGGCCAACGCCTGCAAGTTCCTGGAAGAGAACGCTGAAATCGCCGCCGAGATCGAAGGCAAGGTACGCGACAAGCTGATGCCCAAGCCGGAGAGCAAGGAAGAGAAAGAGAAAGCGGCAAAAGAAAGCGCCGAAGCCGAAACCACCAACGGCGAACTGCTTTAATTCCCCAAGCTGATTGGCGGAATCCGGAACACCCACCATGGCGGCAACGCTGTGGTGGGTGTTTTTGTTTCAGGGCGGATATTCCAGTCGCCGTCCGTTCCTGGCGTGCCGGGGCTGTATCGATGCGCTTCCACCTCTGTCTCATGGGAATCCCGACACGGTTGCCGTAGTTTGGTGACGTCGTGAACGGCGGGGTCTGCCTGGCGGGCCCTGTATCCGCAAGAATTGGAGGATTCACTGGATGATGACAGCGAGTTGTGTGACACGGGATTGGGCCGCCCGGCTGGGCAGCCTGACACTGATGGCCTTACTGGCCTTGCCGGCACAGGCGGGGACGGATCTGGCTGGTGTGGCTGTGCCGGGAACGGCGCCGGGTGAGGTTCTCAAGGTAACGAATTACACCGACGACGGAAGCCCGGGCACCTTGCGCTGGGCCCTGCAGAAGAACAACGCCGATCCCGGTCAGTACCGGATTGAGTTGGCGGTGACTGGCGACGGGCCCCACGTCATCCGGGTGCAGTCCGCCTTGCCGCCGATCAAGGGGCCGGTTGTTATCGATAACGTCAGCCATGATCGCGACGGCCGCTATGTCGTGGTTGACGGTGCCGACTATATCGGAGGCACCGATCCGCAGGACTGCCCCGGGGCCGTTGACGGCCAGTTCGGAACGAACGTGCGCACGACCAGCAAGCCCGGTCTCGTCCTTCGGGATACCCGCGCGGTTGAAATACACGGGCTGGAGATTCGCAATTTCTGCATCGGCGTGCTGGTGAACCGGGCCTCGGGTAACCTCATCCACGACAATCGCATTGTCCATAACATCGGCGGTTCCGGGGTGATGCTGACCGGAGACGACGGCCAGGGCAACAGTACCGCGACCACGACCGTTCACAACAAGATCCTCAACAACACCTTCGTCGATAACGGCGATGCGATGGAAGCTACTCGCGGAGCCGCGTTCAACCTGATTGCCGGCAACCGGGTGACGAGTTCGGATCAGCGTAATAACGAACCTTCCCAGGGGCTGGAAATCCTCTGGGGCAACGACAACATCGTCGTGAATAACCACTTCGAACATCTGTCCGATGGTGTGCAGCTTAACTGGGGCAATCGCAACTACATCTCCGGTAACACCTTCACGGCGTTGTCGTCGGGCGTCACCCTCAGCGGTACCGGAAACATCGTTGCCGGCAATACCCTGCGCGGCAATCGGGTGGCGGTGGCGGTTCGGCCCCAGCCAGTGCCGCCGGCCGAGGGTGAGATGGGCGCGCATCGCGTGCTGGGCGCGTCGATCAATACCATCAGTGCCAATCGCATGATCGACAATGGGCAGGATATCCGGCGCTGCTACGCTGGCGGTTCCTGCCTGCCGCAGATGAAAGGGGCCATCGTGTTCAACGTCCCGGGGCTGGAGCACGGCCAGTTCGAGGGCAATCGCGGCGGAGGTGTCGAAACCGATTCAGACAAGCTCGATCGGATCTGCGCACTGGATGGCCCGGCCGAAGGCTGCCAGGAAACGCCAAACCGGGGGCAGAAGGCGCCTGAATTGCTTGCGGTGAACGTCCCCGATGAGGGACCCGCAGAGATTGAGGGGGAACTGGCTGGGCTGTCTGACAGCCTGTACCGCGTGGAACTGTTTGCCAACCGGACGCCGGGTGAGACCGAGGCAGAGGCATACCTGGGCTTTATCCGAGTGGCACTGAACGATGATGGGAAGGCGACGTTCCGCTTCCCGCTGGCGGCGGAGCAGTTGGAGGGTGTTCGTAATGTCACCGCCACCGCGACAACGCCCGATGGCGCGACGTCCATGCTAAGCGAGCCGCTTGCGCTGTAGCGGTTACCTGCGCGGGCCAAGTATGGTGCCGAGCGCCTGGGGTGTCGGCCGGTCGCCATCAACCGGTGCTGGAGGCCAGCTCCGCATCCAGCCATTCCGGCCCCACCACGCAGTTGCGGCCCTGGCCTTTGGCCGCATACAACCGCTCGTCGGCCTTGCCCAGCAGGTCTTCCACCGTCGATCCGTCCAGCCCGATTTCGGCGATACCGGCACTCAGCGTCTGGCTCAGCGTGACGTCGCCGAACACCAGCGGGCGCTCCGCCAGGGTCTGGCGCAGCATCTCGGCCACCTGCAGCGCCTGGGCCGCGGTGGTGTCAGGCATCAGGATGCCGAATTCCTCCCCGCCCAGGCGGCAGGCCAGGTCGCTCAGGCGTAGCCGTTTGCGGATCAGCGCGGCGATCTGCACCAGGGTGCGGTCGCCCACCTCATGGCCGTAACGATCGTTGACCGACTTGAAGAAGTCCAGGTCGAACAGAATCAGCGACAGCGGTGTGAGTCGGCGTTGGGAGCGTCGATTCTCCCGTTCGAAGTACTCCCTGAACATGGCACGGTTGGCCAGCCCGGTCAGCGGATCGGTGCGCGCCAGCCGCAGGAGCTGTTTTTCCGAGCGCTCGCGGCTGACCTCGTACACGTGTGAAAACGTCAGGACGCAGAGGGTCAGGATCGCCATATTGAGGATCGGAATGGGCTGCATCAGCTCCGACGAGTGGCGGAACTTGAGAAAGAACAGCGCACCGGCAATCGCGGTAAACATCACCGACAGCGCCAGCCCCAGACGGCGGCCGTGCAGCAGATGCGCCAGGATCGGGATCAGCAGCACCCAGCCAAAGACGCTGACGGTGGAGCGCGGGGCAAACAGGGCGAACATCATCGTGCTGAAGAAGGGCAGGGTGTAGGCGAGCATCCAGCGGTTCAGATGATCCGTGTCGCGGATGGCCCACAGCAGGAACAGGGAGTAGACCGCCATCACGATTTCCGCGACGGCCACAGCGACGTTCCCGGCGCCGACGTTCAGGGTGGCGAAAATAATGCCGGAGACGGCCGTGATCCACAGCAGCGCCACCAGAACCGCGCGGCGATGGGGTTGGTCGTGCTCTTCCAGAGGGGGTGAATTGTTCATCGTGGGGTACGCTTCCATCGTCTGCCCCGCACTGTGCGGTCGCCCAGCGCAAAAGAATCAGTCTAGCCCAGGCGCTGGGAATCGCCTGTAAAACAAGGTCAAACATCGACCGACAGGATGTCTTGGCCGGCTTGTACCGAGAACGGTGCCGGGGCACAGTATCAGGCTCGGAAATCCAGTTACGTCCATGCCGGGAGCCTTCATGAAACGCCTGCTGATCGTCGCCCACGCGCCATCATCCAACACCCGCACCCTGCGGGATGCCGTTGCCCGGGGCGCCGGCCATGAGGATGTCGAGAACGTGGCCGTGACCGTGATGGCGCCGCTGGAAGCCGGGCCGGACGATGTGCTGGCCTGTGACGCCATTATTCTAGGCACCACCGAAAACCTGGGCTACATGAGCGGCGCGCTCAAGGACTTCTTCGACCGAAGCTACTACCCCTGCCTGGAAAAGACCCAGGGTCTCCCGTTTGCCTTCTATATCCGCGCCGGGCACGACGGCACCGGCACGCATCGGGCTATCGAGTCCATCACCACGGGCCTGCGCTGGCGCCAGGTCTGTGATCCGGTGCTGTGCCGGGGGGAATACCAGGCGGCGTTCGAGGCCCGCTGTGAAGAGTTGGGGCTGTACGTCGCGGCCAGCCTGGACGCCGGGTTGATCTGATTCAGCCTGCCAGGCGGTTATAGAAGCCCTCGATGCGGGACAGGGCGTTGTCCATGGCGCGAGTGTAATCCTGCTGGCTGCAGCAGTAGCGGAACTGGATGCCGAGACGGTAGCCGGCCTGATAGGGCAGGCAGCTGGTGATTTGCGCGGGGACGCCGGATTCGTTGATGTACTTGCCCGCAAAATCCAGGGACAGGCGGGTGCCGGGCGACAACGGGCGTGCGGAAATCACCGCCAGGCCGTAGCGGTTGATGTCCAGGCAGTGAACGTCCAGGGCGGTTTTCTCGCGGCCCAGGAACCCTTTCTCGATCAGGTGCACCCTCAGGCTGGGCGCCGCAAAGCGCGCCTTGATCCGGCGATTCGTTGTGGTACTGCGCATAGCCCTGACATCCGTTGCTTGTTGTTGGTTCTGGCCTCAGACGCTGGTGTCGAGCCGTGCGCCGCGCCGGTCTTCGGGGTTGACGGGCTGGCGGGTCCTGGCGTCGAGCAGCGATGGGCTCCGTCGACCACTGCGCCGTCGTCGGCGCTCGGGGCCGTCGAAGGCTTCCTGCTGTCGCCGCCGGTCCGGCTGCGTGCGCCGGTCGGCGGGTTTTTTCAGCGGTACGGTGGGCGCCTCATGGGACGCTTCGGTCCGTTGCTGGTTCGTTCGTTTCACCCGGTCGAGGGTGCTGAGCCCGTACGGTGAATTGCGGTGGATTTCCATGTCGTCCAATCTCTCTGACAAGCACTTCGCGAAGTACTTCATCTATACATCTAGTTTAGGGTTTAACGGCCGGGTTGTGTAAATCTTGAACAAGATTTCACAGTTGCGTCCGCAGGTGGCGACAGGGCGGTGGTCTCCTTCTACAATGCTCGGAACCACAACGAACAGGGAATGTGTCGCAACATGTTCCCGGCAAAGGATTCTATTTCCCGGAACAGGACGGCGCCTTGAAGTCACTGCCTCTGAAACAGCTGTACAAGACCTGCGATTCCAAACATTTCCCCTTCAGGACCACCCGCGAGCTTGAACCCCTCGAGGAAATCGTTGGCCAGAACCGGGCCCAGGAAGCGGTGCGTTTTGCCCTGGCCATGCCCCATGGCGGCTATAACGTCTATGCGGTGGGCCGTAACGGTCTGGGTAAGCTGACCATGATGCTGCGCTATCTGCAGCACCACGCTGACAAGGATGGCCACAGCTACGACTGGTGCTACGTGGCCAACTTCGAGGAGCCCCGCTCGCCGCGGGTACTGCGTTTGCCGGCGGGCGAAGGACAGGTGCTCAAGCAGGACATGGAGCGCCTGATGCAGCGCCTGACCCAGGTGATTCCCCAGACCTTCGAGGGAGACAGCTTTCTGGAGCGCGCCGAAAAGCTGAAGAACGACTATGGCCAGCGCCAGGAAGAGGAGCTGGAAAAAGTCGCCAAGCAGGCCAAGCGCAAGAAAGTCAGCCTGACGGTCAGCACGCCGGGTGGCTATCGCCTGATCGCCATGAACGGTGAGGAACCCCATACCCAGGAAAGCTTCGCCGAGCTGACTGAAGACGAGCGCACTGAATTCGAAGACATCATCAACAAGCTGGAGAAGAAGCTGCGGGCGGCCCTGCGCAAGGTGGCGGACCTGGAGCAGGAGTACACGGACAAGCAGCAGGCGCTGAACGAGGAAACCCTGGAAAGCATTACCGGCCACCAGCTCGACGCGCTGGCGGCCAAGTACAAGACCTACCCGGACATCGTCAGTTACCTGGAGAGTGTGCGTAAGGATCTGGCCGACAACCTGGAGATCTTCCTGGAGGACAGCGAAGACCAGGCGGCCATGGCCTACGCCTCCCTCGACCGGAAAATGCCCCGGCGCTACCAGGTCAACCTGATGGTTCACCACAAGGACCAGGAGGCGCCGGTGGTGGTAGAGGACAACCCCACCTACCACAACCTGTTCGGCTACGTGGAGAACGTCACCTATAAAGGAACGGTGTTCACCGACTTCTCGTTGATCCGCCCGGGCAGCCTGCACAAGGCCAACGGCGGCTATCTGCTGATGGACGCCATCAAGGTGCTGGAGCAGCCGTTCGTGTGGGATGGCCTCAAGCGGGCGCTGCGCTCCAAGGCGCTGCACATCAATTCCCTGGAGCGGGAACTGACCCTGTCCGGCACCATTTCCCTGGAACCGGAGCCAATTCCCCTGGACGTGAAGATCGTGCTGCTGGGTGACCGGGAAACCTGGATGCTGCTGCAGGAGTACGATCCCGAGTTCTCCGAGCTGTTCCGCATCACCGCGGACTTCGAGAACGAGATGCACCGCACGCCGGAGACCGAACTGCAGTACGCCAAGTTCATCGCCAGCGTGGTGGTGGACAAAAAACTGCTGCACTGCGACCACAAGGCGGTGGCGCGGGTGATCGAATACAGCTCGCGCATTGCCGATCATCAGCAGCGCCTGTCCCTCCACGCCGCGGACGTGGCCAACCTGCTGCGCGAGTCCGACTACTGGGCTCGGGAAGCCGGCGCCCGCATGATCCACGCCACTCACATCGAGCAGGCCCTGGCCAGCGCGCGTTACCGCAGCAGCCGCATTCGCGATCAGTATTTCGACTCGATCCGTGACGGCACCACGCTGGTGTCGACCGCCGGAAGCCGGGTGGGGCAGGTCAACGCACTGTCGGTGCTGTCCACCGGTGGTTTCGAGTTCGGCATGCCCAACCGGATCACCGCGACCTCCTACTACGGCGACGGCGACATCATCGACATCGAGCGCGACGTCAAACTGGGCGGCAACATCCACTCCAAGGGCGTCATGATCCTCACTTCATGGCTGGCTTCGCGCTTCGCCGTGAACGATCCGATGCACCTCTCCGCCAGCCTGACTTTCGAGCAGAACTACGGCGAAGTGGACGGCGACAGCGCCTCGGTGGCGGAACTCTGCGCATTGCTCTCCAGCCTGTCCGGCGTGGCGGTGCGCCAGGATCTGGCTATCACCGGCTCGATGAACCAGTTTGGCGAGGTTCAGCCCATTGGCGGCGCCAACGAGAAAGTCGAGGGCTTCTTCGAGACCTGCCGGATCCAGGGGCTGAGCGGCAGCCAGGGCGTGATCCTGCCGGCGTCCAACGTCCAGAACCTGATGCTCGACAGTGAAATCCTCGATGCGGTACGCCGCGGCGAATTTGCCATCTATGCTGTTAGTAGTGCGGAAGAGGCGATTGGCCTGCTGCTGGGCATGCCCGCGGGCAAGGCCAACGCCAAGGGGCGCTATCCGGCCAGGTCGGTCTTCGGTGTGATCCAGAAGCGGCTGGACGACATGCGCGAGCACGAACGCCAGGAGTCAGGCGGCGACAAGAAAGCGGGCCACGAGTCGGGCCCCCACGTGCATCAGGCGGGCTGAATCAGCCGGAAGGTCAGGTTGAAGCGGTCGGCGCCGCCGCGCCGGGTCTTGGGAATCTGGTGCTGATAGGCCGATTGCAGGCCTGGCGGCATGATCAGCAAGCTATTGTGGGGCAGGTCGATGCTGGTGAACAGCCGGCGTTCACCGCTGCGGCGGAACTGGAAGCGGCGCTCCTCACCCAGCGACAGCGAGGCGATCACAGGCGCTGCCCCCAGTTCCGGCTCGTCGTCGCTGTGCCAGCCCATGCTGTCGCGACCACCGCGGTACCAGTTGCACAGCACGCTGTTGAAGCGATGCCCGGCCAGGTCGCCAACACGCTCACGCACCTGATCCAGCTCTGGCGTCCAGGGTTCCGGCGCCATGTCGTGACCGGAATAGCGGTAATGCGCGTCATCGTCACCGATCCAGGCCTGTAGCCGTGGCGACCAGTGCCACTGCCCAAACAGTTGCAGGCGCGCCTGGTACCAGGGCAGCGTCTTGGGCAGGGCGTGACACAGACGCTGGGCCAGATCGCGGGGCAGGGCGTCGTGGACGAGGCGGACCTGGAACGGGGGCAGGTCGAAAAAAGCTTCTTTTTCAAGGGCCAAGCGCATCGAAATTCCTGTCGTTATGAGGACATTCAGGTCAGGAAAGGCTATGGTTATACGATACAGTATGACGTTGCTCGTTGCGGCGCTCATTGCATGGTCGGCTCTGGCCGGGGCAGACGAAGCCGTGACCCTCAGCGGGCCGCTGACCCAGGGCAGCCTGGTTTACGGCCAGGTCGAACCGGGCAGCCAGGTCTGGTTGAATGAGCGCCCTGTGCGTGTCACCGCCGACGGCCACTTTGTGATCGGGTTCGGCCGGGACGCGGCGCTGGAGCAGGCGCTGAAAGTCGTGAGCCCAGCCGGCACGCAAAGCTCGCGCGCCCTGAGCCTGACCCGTCGGGACTATCGCGTGCAGCGGGTCGACGGTGTCCCTCAGCGCACGGTGACGCCGTCGCCATTGAAGGCCGGGCGGATTCGCATCGAGGCGGTGGAAGTTCGCCGTGCCCGCAAGGCGGACAGCGATCGGCAGGACTTCCTGGGGCCGTTTATCTGGCCGGCATCGGGGCCGATCACCGGTGTTTACGGCAGCCAGCGCGTCTACAACGGCAAGCCCCGGAGCCCGCATTTCGGGGTGGACGTGGCGGCGCCCGAGGGCGCTCCGGTCCTTGCACCGGCGGCGGGCACGGTTACCCTGGCCGAGCCGGACCTGTTTTTCTCCGGCGGCACGGTGATTATCGATCACGGCTACGGCGTGAGTTCGACGTTCCTGCACATGAGCCGGCTGTCGGTCCGACTGGGCCAGCCGGTGGAGCAGGGCGAGAAAATCGGCGAGGTGGGCCGCACCGGTCGGGCGACCGGGCCACACCTCGACTGGCGCATGAATTGGTACGATGTTCGCGTTGACCCGGTGAGTGTGGCGCCGCCCCTGGTGGACGGCCACACGCCGCCGGCGACCGCTCTGAGCCAGCGCGACGAGGACGATGCAGAACAACGAGATGGGACAAAGGTGGATCCATGACTGAGAATACAGAGACGGTTTTTGTAGTCGAAGACGACGAAGCGGTACGTGACTCCCTTGAGCTGTTGCTCAAGTCCTCCGACAAGGCAGTGGAGACCTTTGCCACGGCCAACGCCTTCCTCAGCAGTTACAACGAGGACATGGCCGGCTGTATCGTTCTGGATATCCGCATGCCCGGCATGGACGGCATGGAACTGCAGCGCCATCTCAACGAAAAGAATTCGATCCTGCCCATCATCTTCGTCACCGGCCACGGCGATGTGCCCATGGCCGTGGATGCCATGAAGCAGGGCGCGGTGGATTTCATCCAGAAACCGTACCGTGAAGAGGACCTGCTCAAGAAGATCGAACAGGCCCTGGAACAGGACCGCGAACAGCGCAAGACCCTGGGTCAGAAGCAGGAGATCATGCGTCGCATCAACATGCTCACCCCGCGCGAGACCGAGATCATGGATCGCATGATCGCCGGCCAGGCCAACAAGGTGATCGCCATCGAGCTGGACATCAGCCAGCGCACCGTCGAGATCCACCGTTCCCGGGTCATGCACAAGATGGGCACCCATTCCCTGGCGCACCTGGTACGTATGGTCATGTCCGTAAAGGACCGTATCGACGCTTCCTGAAAGCCACGCCAAGATGGCCATTCATTCTGAGTCGGCACGGACTATATGACAGACATTGTGAGCGAGCGCGACGAGGCCACGATCCTGCTGGTCGATGACAATGCGCAGAACCTCAAGGTGCTCTACGAGACCCTGAAGGATCGCGGTTATCGGCTGCTGATCGCCAACGAGGGGGAAAAGGCCCTGGCCCTCGCCGAGCGCCACCAGCCGGAAGTGATCCTGCTGGACATCATGATGCCCGGTATGGACGGCTACGAAGTCTGCCAGCGGCTCAAGGGCAATCCCGACACCGCCGATGGTGCGGTGGTTTTCCTGTCGGCGCTCGATGACGTTGACGCCAAGGTCAAGGGTTTCTCCCTGGGCGGTGCGGATTACATCTCCAAACCTTTCCAGGCTCAGGAAGTCATTGCCCGTGTCGCCACGCATGCCCGTGTCATCCAGCTCGAACGCCAGCTGCAGGAACGCAACCGGCAGCTGGAAAGCGACCAGGCCCGCATCCTCAATGCCATCAGCGAAGGCATCTACGGCCTGACCCGCGATGGCGAAATCATCTTTGCCAACCCGGCCGCCGGTGCCATGTTGGGCGTCGAGCCCCAGGAGCTGGTGGGGCGCAACTTCTTCGAACTGCATTTCGGCGATGTCGCCGACGCCGGGTCCCTGCCGGTGATGGGCACCTGCCGCGAGGGTGTGGCCGAACACCAGCGCGGCATCACCCTGCATCGACCCGACGGCGATACCTTCCCGGCGGAGTACCGCTCCAGCCCCAAGCTTGAGGAAGACGACGTGCTGGGTGCCGTGGTGGTGTTCCGCGACATTTCCGCCGAGCTGGAAAACGAGCGCGCCCTGGACGAGGCCCGCGAAACCGTGGACGCCCAGCGCGACCAGTTGGCCCATGCTTCGCGCCTGTCCACCATGGGTGAGATGGCGGCGGGGTTTGCCCACGAGGTGAACCAGCCGCTGACGGCGATTTCCAATTACGTGCGGGTGTCCGCCCGTATTCTGGCTGCGGACGACCTCAACCGGGATCTCGCCCAGCAGACGCTGCAGAAAATCGAGGCCCAGGCGCACCGCGCCAGCGAAGTGATCCGGCGTATTCGCAGCTTCGTGAAGAAGCCGGCCACCGGCAAGGAAGTGATCAACGTGGCGTCGCTGCTGGAGGAAACCCGCCAGTTCGCTGAGGTCGACGCCCGCACCAACCAGGTGGCGGTGGAGCTGGACATCGACGACGATGTTCCCGATGTGCTGGCCGATCCCATCCAGGTGCAGCAGGTCGCGCTCAACCTGATCCGCAACGCGTTGGAGGCCACCCGCAGCGCCAGGAGCACCGATCCGGTTCATGTCAGGGCGTCGATGATCGACGCGTCGCACGTCCGTATCGAAGTGCTGGACCGTGGCGTGGGGCTTCCGGAGGACGCCGAGGACAAGCTGTTCCACCCGTTCTTCACCACCAAGCAGGAAGGCATGGGGATCGGACTGGCGCTGTGCCGCAGCCTGATCCAGTCCCAGGGCGGCGAAATCGGCTTCGAGCGTCCCGAAGAGGGCGGTGCGCGCTTCTACTTCACGCTGCCGGTGGCGCCGGTGACGGCGGAGCAGCCGGTCGAAGAAGCGTCTGAGTAAGGCGGCGGTCTAATGGCCGCTTTGAGCCCATGGGTACTGGCGTTCGCCATGTAGCGGACGCTTCAGCTTCCGAGCCGTCCATGGGACGGCCGAGGCCTTCCCCGATCCAGGGGGCATCTGGCAACCATGAGCGCCTGACCCTCTGCGTAGTCTTCTCCGGCCCTCTCCCGCGAGGGGAGAGGGAGATTATCGCGGTGCTTTGGGGATACGGGTGTTTTGCAACCCCTTCTCAAGCTTCTGCGGCATGAGATCGTCCGCCCCCGGATCCTCTCTTTCTATCCCCAGACAATCTCGCCCGTCAGATGCGGCGCGTCGCCTTTTTCGTTCAATAGCTGGTAGGCCCAGTGATCCTTCTTTTCGTCCCAGTTGAGCTGCGCCTTGCCCGGCAGGAATAGCGGCTTCTTGAAGCTGGCTGTGACGGTTACAGGGCCGTCCTGCCAGCCGTGCTGTCGTTCCAGCAGCGCCAGGCAGTGCGCCTTGCTCCACATGCCATGGGCGATTGCCCTGGGGAAACCGAACAGCCTGGCGGACAGCGCGTGCATATGGATCGGGTTGAGGTCGCCGGAGAGCCGGCCATAGCGACGTCCCAGCGACGCCCCGGCGGTGATCGTGGCATGGTTGGGATAGCTTTCCGGCGCCGGCGGTTTCGGTTTGGTGCCCGCTGCCTCGTTCCCGCCCCTGGCCTGACGGTACAGGTTGGTGCTGGTTTCCCGCCAGATCCGGCGGCCCGCGCTGCTGGCTTCTGTGACCAGATCGAACTCGATGCCCTTGTCCGTGGCCACCTGGTTGTCGAGATGCACGCGGATGTCGAGGCGCTCACCGCAAGCGATGGGGCGCACCTGCTCGATGCGATTGCGCAGGTGCACCAGTCCCAGCAGCGGCAGGGGAAACGACGGGTCCGTCAGCAACCGCAGGTGCAGTGGGAACGCCAGTATGTGCGGCCAGGTCAGGGGCATGCGCGAGCCGCCGCGAAAACCGCACACCGCGGCGTAGCGTTCGAGGCGGTGGGTGTCGCTGGTGACCCCCAGCAGTTCGGCCTGCAGCGGCGGAATGACCGGCGCGGACTCGCCAGAGCCACCGGCGCGCAACGCCTTGCCGTAGAGTGACCACAGGTTGGGAGGCTGGTGGGTGTAGGAAATGACATCCGGCATGGTGATCGACCTCGTCGGTGTGCTGGTTCGTCCTTGTGGTGGGGCGTATTCGGTCTATTATGAGTCATATTGGGCCACAGTCCGGAGCGACGGTCTGATCCCGACCCCAAAGGATGGGGAATTTCCGGCGTCTCCGGCCGACCGGCGCCCGTCACATGGCGCCCGGTTCGGCGCTACTGGTTCGGCTTAAAATCTGGTACAACTGTCCAGAGTTCGAGGGGGTTGGCCGGCCGTCGATGCGACGGCGATGGTCTGGAGGCGACACGCCCTGAGTGGCTGAGTGTCTCAGACCGGTTCCCGGCGGACATTGACTCACCCGTCAAATCGCCGGGGCGAGCTGGCCAACGCAGTACCACAATAAAGGAGCCCATGAAGAGCTCCCACAACAATAAGCGGGATCAACATGCAGGAACTTCGTGATGCGGGTGTGATGTTGCGTCTGATCTATCAGGCCATGAAACGCAAAGGGGTCGACACGGACGAAATCCTCCGACGCCTCGGGGTCGATGAGAGCTACCTGAATTCGGCCCAGCTCCGGACGCCCCACAACGCACAGCTCTTCTTCTGGCAGATCGTCGAGGAGGTCTCCGGCGACCCGGATATCGGTCTCCACCTCGGCCAGAACCTGCCCACCTACAAGGGCCAGGTGCTGGAATATCTCTTCCTCAGCAGCCCTACATTCGGCGAAGGCCTGCGCCGGGCTCTCAACTACCAGCGCCTGCTCAGTGATGCCGCCAACAACGAGTTCTTTATCGACGGCGAGCAGGCCTGCCTGGTTCTGGACGCCGCCTCCGATGAGGTGCGCCGTCTCAAACACTTCAATGAATGCTTTGTGCTGGGGCTGATCATCTTCTTCAAGTCCATTACCGAGGACCGATTCGAGTGTTCCCGGGTGGAATTCGAACATCAGCGTGACGCCGGCGAGGATCACGTGGCCGAGGTACTTGGCTGTGAGGTGGTCTTCGGTGCCGAGGAGAACCGGATGTATTTTCCGGCGCGCCTGCTGGCACACGCCTCTCCCCACGCCGAGCCCGAGCTGCTGGCGTTGCACGAACGTTTCGCCAGCGAGCAGGTGGCGCGTCTGGAGAAGAAGGACATCGTGGGGCAGGTGGAGCGCATCATCGCCGAACTGCTGGACAGCGGCGAGGTTACCCTGGATTCGGTGGCCGAACGGCTGGATATCAAACCGCGCACGCTGCGCACCCGTCTTACCGAGGCGGAAACCAGCTTCAACCAGGTGCTGGCGGATTTCCGCTACCGGCTGGCCCGTCAGTTGCTCGCCACCACCGACGAGTCCATCGATGAGATTGTCTACCTCACCGGCTTTTCCGAACCGTCCACCTTCTACCGGGCATTCAAGCGCTGGTCGGGGATGACGCCGATCGAATACCGCAAGACCGCCCAGGGGCGGGAAGTCTACCTGGACGCCCAGGCCGGCTAGTCCGTATGGCTCCGCCTGTCGGGTGGGGCCGGTTCGTTTCCCTCAATGCCCGAAAAATCGTTTAAAAATCAGTCTTTTTTAAGGCGTTTCAAAAAATTTTCAGAAACCTTGGTCAAAAGCGTTGACATGAAACAGGACCTCTATATAATGCGCCCTCGTTGTCGCTACTGAACGGCGTCAACGAATAGCGCGGAGCGGTAGTTCAGCTGGTTAGAATACCGGCCTGTCACGCCGGGGGTCGCGGGTTCGAGTCCCGTCCGCTCCGCCATTTTTCCTTCCCCTGCTTTTCTCTGATTTCCCTTTTCTCTTTTTCACGATCTTCTTCAGTTCCAGTCCGTTCTGTCATCTGGTTGTCATCCGCCGGTCATACTCTCCCCGGTATTCTGGTTTTCGCACGCCTCCATTCTAGGCGGCCAGTACAGGAGACAATGCCATGATTGATTACGAAGAAGAGCTGCTCGACCGCTACTTTGACGAGCTCGAGGATGAGGACGACGGCGACGATGCCGTTGAGATGTGAGGTCGCTCGACGCCGACAGGTCAGGGCTGTGCCGGCCGACGGTGTTGACCCGGACTCATCCCGAACCAGCGCCGGTAAGCCTTGTGGAAGGCCGGCGGGCCGGAGAATCCGAGCAGCCAGGCAATTTCGGCAACGTTAAGCCGCGTTTCCAGCACGTAGTCCGCCGCCAGGTCCCGGCGGGTTTCATCCAGCAGGTCCTTAAACCGCGTCTGTTCCGCGTTCAGCTGGCGCTGTAGGGTCCAGGGCGCCATGCCCAGTTCCGCCGCCACCTCCTCCAGGGAGGGCGATTGCCCGTCCAGCATGGGTGTCAGTTTTTCCCGCACCTGATCCATCACCGTCCAGCCACCGCGAATCCGTTTGAGTTGCGCCTCGCATTGTTGGCGCAGCGCCCGGTGCATGGCCGGATGCGCCTCCAGCGACGGCGTGGCGGCGATCTCCGGGCGGATCTGCAGGTGGTTCTCCCTCGCCCCGAAAGTGACCGGGCATTGAAACCATGCCTCGAATGCGGCCCGCTCGCCCTGGTCCGGGTATTCAATGCAGACATGCTCCAATACCGCGTCCTGAGCCGTCATGCGCCGCAGGAACTGGGTCCAGCCGGCCATCACCGAATCCACCACGAAAAAGTTGTAGCGGTTGTAGGGGCGGATGGAATAGAAACACGCCCGGTGCCGCACTGCATCGTAATGGGGGTGCCCGCGGCTGTTGCGGCTGTTCAGTAGGGAGTAGGCGATGATCGTCGCCAGGCCTTCGCCGGCGGTTGCCGCGCTCATGCCGGCCAGGCCCGACAGCCCGGCATCCACCGGGCGGTTCAGTGCGCCCATGGACAGCCCCAGGTTGGGGTGACCGGTGCGCCGGATGGCCGCGTGGCCCAGCCGCATGAAGCGGGGGATGCTGATTCGGGCTTCGGGGGTCTGCAGGAGCGTCTCGCCGATGCCGAACTGCTCGAAGTCCGGAGCGATGTCGTGTCCCAGGTCGGCGACGGCGCGCGCCATTACGTGAAGGTAGAGCACGCTGATATCACCCAGGGCGTGGCGGCGGCGAGCGGGCATGGCGGCTTCCGTTATTTTTGAAATGTTGTCTGAAGATAATCAAATGTTATTTGAGGATATTGTCCGGTGCAACGGCGGCCAGTAATTTAAGCGCCAACGGCCACAGAGCCGACTCGAATAACCGATGAGGAGACCGTCATGACCGCCCAGACCACCGCTGCGGGCCATTCACTTTACCCCCGACTCCTGGAACCGCTGGACCTCGGTTTCACCACGCTGCGCAACCGGACCCTCATGGGCTCCATGCACACCGGCCTGGAAGAAATGCCCAACGGCTTCGAGCGCATGGCGGCTTTCTTTGCCGAACGGGCCCGCGGCGGTGTGGGCCTGATCGTCACCGGCGGCATCGCGCCCAATCCGGAAGGTGCGGTGCGTCAGCACGCCGCCAAGATGGACACCGAGGAAGAGGCGGTCCAGCACCAGGTGGTGACGCGGGCGGTCCACGAAGCGGGGGGCAAGATCTGCATGCAGATCCTCCACGCCGGCCGCTACGCCTATCATCCCGACCTGGTGGCGCCGTCGGCGATCCAGGCGCCGATCAACCCCATGTCGCCCAAAGCGCTGGACGAGGCGGGCATCGAGAAGCAGATCGAGGACTACGCCCGCTGCGCCGAGCTGGCCCGCAAGGCCGGCTACGACGGCGTCGAGATCATGGGCTCGGAAGGCTACTTCATCAACCAGTTCATCGTGGCCCACACCAATCACCGTACCGATGGCTGGGGTGGCGCCTACGAAAACCGTATCCGGCTGCCTATCGAAGTGGTGCGCCGCGTGCGCGAGCGGGTGGGGGATGATTTCATCATCGTCTACCGTCTGTCGATGATCGATCTGATCGAGGACGGCAGTACCTGGGAGGAAGTGGTGCATCTGGCCAGGGAAATCGAGAAGGCCGGGGCCACCATCATCAATACCGGCATCGGCTGGCACGAGGCCCGTGTGCCCACCATCGCCACGTCCGTGCCGCGCGGCGCCTTCACCAAGGTCACTGCGCGCCTGAAAGGCGAGGTGAGCATTCCCCTGGTGACCACCAACCGCATCAACATGCCGGATGTGGCCGAGCAGGTGCTGGCGGATGGCGACGCCGACATGGTGTCCATGGCGCGCCCGTTCCTGGCGGATGCCGACCTGGTGCGCAAGGCCGAGGAAGGTCGGGCCGACGAGATCAACACCTGCATCGGCTGTAACCAGGCCTGTCTGGATCACACCTTCGGCGGCAAACTGACGTCCTGCCTGGTCAACCCACGCGCCTGCCACGAGACCGAGCTGACCTACGTGAAGACCGCCGCGCCGAAGCAGATCGCGGTGATCGGTGCCGGCCCAGCGGGTCTGGCCTTTGCCACCGTGGCGGCCGAACGCGGCCATCACGTTACCCTGTTCGATGCCGGCAGCGAGGTGGGCGGCCAGTTCAACGTGGCCAAGCGCATTCCCGGCAAGGAAGAGTTCTACGAAACCCTGCGCTACTTCCGGGTGATGCTGGACAAGCACGGCGTTGAGGTGAAGCTCAATACCCGCGTCACCGCCGACGACCTGGCCCGGGACGGGTTCGACGACATCGTGCTCGCCACCGGCATCGAGCCGCGCCTGCCGGCCATCGACGGCATCGATCACCCGATGGTGATGGGCTATCTCGACGCGCTGCTGCAGCGCCGCGAGGTGGGACGTCGGGTGGCCGTTATCGGCGCCGGCGGCATTGGCTTCGACGTGTCCGAGTTCCTGGTGCACCGGGGCGAATCCGCCTCACTGAACACCGAGCACTTCATGAAAGAATGGGGCGTGGATCTGAGCGTGAATCACCGCGGCGGTATCCAGGGCGTCGAGGCCGATGTGCCGGAACCGGCGCGGCAAGTGTTCCTGCTGCAGCGCAAGGCGTCCAAAGTGGGCAAGAACCTGGGCAAGACCACCGGCTGGATTCATCGTTCGTCCCTGAAGATGCGCAATGTGCAGATGATCCCCGGTGTGGCGTACCGCAGGATCGACGACCAGGGCCTGCACATCACCGTCACCCAGAAAGGCGAGGAGCAGGGCCAGGACCACATCCTGGAAGTGGACAACATCGTTGTCTGCGCCGGCCAGGAGCCGCTGCGCGAACTGCAGCAGTCGTTGCTGGACGCCGGCCAGCGTGTCCACCTGATCGGCGGGGCCGACGTGGCCGCGGAACTGGACGCCAAGCGCGCCATCGACCAGGGCAGCCGCCTGGCCGCCGAGATCTGATCGCCCCTGCCTGCCAGCGCCACGACCACCGCTTCCGACGGTGGTCGTGGTTACCTTTCGCGCCGTCCCGGCTGCCGCTGCCGGCCTTTGCTGTCCTTCCCGTTTCAAATCTTTGCAGTTTTGTACTTACCGTCTGAATCCGGACGTCTACAATAGGCGTTGAATTAAGGACCCATTTCGTTGGTTTCTGACGTATTACGGCATAACCGGAGGCTAGGCATGGCAAAACCCGCTGCGGCGGACGAGGGCTACTCGGCGGTATTCCTGATGGATGGGCCGGCGGTGTCACGTCAGATGCGCGGATCCGAGTTCGGTGCCTTCCTGGACGGTTATGTGGGCCTTTCCGACCTGGCCGACACGGACGTGCGCGCGGTCTACATCAATCTGGCACCGGACCTGGGCATTCTGGGGCTGGTGTTCTTCCGTATCTATTTCGACGAGGAAGGCCGGGCCGACAGCCACTGGAACATTCCGGTGGAGCGCTTTGCCGTGCAGGGGCCGCACGGGCCCGATCTGGGAGCCGGCCCGATTCACCTGGTGTGCCGCAGCCGATGTCCTGAGCCACGCTATGCCGATGAGCTCTGGGACCCGGATATGACGCCGGGCAGTAACCACTTCCAGGCCATTCGCCGGGCGGTGCAGGAAAATCGCCTGAAGTTTCAGAAGCGGGCGCCGGCGGTTGCGGATGAAGACATCCCGGTCCTGACGCCGGCGCAGCGTGGGGGTAAATCGGCCGAAGAGCGGAAAGCGGCCCAGCAGCGTGTCCGGCTGGCCCGCACCATCCGCGAGCAGCGGCTGCGCATCAAGACCCTGCAGAGCGTGCACCGGGATGCCATGTCGGACATGCAGCGCGAGCATCGCCACGAAGTCCAGGGCCTGCGCAACGAGCTGCGGACGTTCGAAGAGAAGCTGGAGCGCCAGCGTCTGGCCAACGAGCAGCTCAAGGCGCGCCTGACCGAGCGCAACGAGCAATACCTGAACCTGCAGCAGGAGCTGAGCGAGGCGGGCGAGCAGGAAAGCGCCGGCAGCGAAGCCAGCGATGCCGAAGTGGTGTTGTTGCGGGAGCAGCTCGACCGCAAGCAGCGGGAGCTGGCCCTGCGCAATGAGCGCATCATTGCCCTGGAACAGGAATGCGAGGATCTGTCACGGCAGGAGCCGGCGGAGCAGTCTCTGATGGCGGAGCTCAAGCAGCAGACGGTATTCCTGGTGGCCTATCACGCCGGCTTGGGGCACACCACGCTCCCCTACGAAGACATTGCCCGCTATTTCGAGAACCCCACGGCCTACGTCGCCGAGAAGTGTGGCCTCAATGAACCGGCCTATCGGCAGTGGCTGGCGCATCATGACAGCCCCAGCTGTCAGGCGGACGTGGACGGTCATGTCTGCGGCGAGCCGCTGATCCGGGTCGGTCAGCCGGCGGACTTCCGTCCCGGCGTTGACGACCGCTGCCCGGCGCATCAGGAAGGCTGATCGAACCCGTCTCCCGGCCATTGCGGTGGCACCACGAACACGCGATGCCGCTCTTCCCAGCCTTGTCCGTCCCGGCGCGGTGCCATCTCTGCAAACAGCCGGGGTGGTCCTCCTGCCCGAATCCCGTCCAGTGCTTCCAGCAGGTCTTCCCGGTCCGGTGCTTCCCGTGACTGGAAGCGGCCCAGCCAATGAGGTTTGTTCAGTCGCTGCCAGTGGCTGCATTCGGCCGGGTCCAGCGATTCCGCCCGGCACCAGCGGCCACGCTCGTGCGTCGGCGGCGTCGTGGCCGGACCTTCCAAAAGGCGCTCCGATGGATAGAACAGGTAACCTGGCATGAACAGTCGTGGGCGCGGCGGATGCTGGATGCCGAGCTCCGAGAGGTGGGCCAGGGCCATGGGATGGCGGCTCATGCGGCACTGGTGGTCGAGCAGTCGCGACAGCTTGCGGTCGAGGCGGTCGTGGGCGTTGGGGCCCAGCCAGAGGGTGGAGTTGTGGTCGCGGGGATAGCCGAGATAGAACTTTACGGCGATCTCGTGATGCTCGATGGTGTCTTCCCGCCGGTTGTGCACGACAAAGTCCAGCTCGCCCAGGGTGCGGCCGTTCTCGCGAACCGGGTGATTACTGAGCAGCACCGGCCACTCCAGGATGTCGCTGAGCAGGAAGCGGTAGAGCCGCTCGAAATAGAAACCCAGGCGGCGGTTGGTGCCACCGTCGAGAGCGGCCAGCAAGCGGCCGGGTGAGTGGTCCAGGATCGCCAGGCGCCGGTCCAGGTCCGCTGGCAGGTCGTTCTCAAGCGCAAAGCGCAGGCGGTTATCGGTGAGGGTGGGGGCGCGACACAGCCACGCCAGGTGCCGGACCGCCGGCGTTTGCCAGAATCGGGACGTGTCATGAGGGCGGTCGGGAATCGGCGTACTCCTATAAATTTTCAGAATTGTCGCGAGTTTCGATAGTATTGGCGTGGTCGCGTGGCCGGGCGCCGCCGACGGATCGTCCGCTCACTATATACCCCGAGTGACCGCATCGCATCACTGGGCTGGCACAGGATATCGAATGGAGCATTTCAGAAACATCGGCGTGATTGGCCGGATGAACAGCGTGAAAGTGGTGGAGACGCTGCGACACCTGCGAACCTATCTGGTGAACGAGAACTATCAGGTCATCCTCGAATCCGACACCGCCACCATGTTGCCCGGGCACGGCCTGCAGGTGGCCAGCAAGAAGCTCCTGGGGGAAATCTGCGACCTGGTGATCGTGGTCGGCGGTGACGGTAGCCTGCTGGGCGCGGCGCGGGAACTGGCCAAGTCCAAGATCCCCATCCTCGGGGTCAACCGCGGTCGTCTGGGCTTCCTTACCGACATTTCCCCGGACGACCTGGAAGAACGCGTGGGCCGGGTGCTGCAGGGCGAGTACATCGAAGAGCACCGCTTCCTGCTCGACGCCCACGTGACCCGCAACGAGAACCCGGTGGGCTATGGCACCGCACTGAACGATGTGGTGCTGCATCCGGGCAAGTCGACCCGCATGATCGGGTTCGATCTCTACATCGACGGCCACTTCGTCTACAGCCAGCGCTCGGACGGACTGATCGTATCCACCCCCACTGGCTCCACGGCCTATTCGCTGTCCGCCGGGGGGCCCATCATGCATCCCAAGCTGGATGCGGTGGTGCTGGTGCCCATGTTCCCGCATACCCTCAGCAGCCGGCCGATCGTGGTGGACGGCAAGAGTGAGATCAAACTGGTGATCGGCGAGGATAACGAAACCTACCCGCAGATGAGTTGCGACGGGCAGATGGATATTTCCTGCGCGCCCGGCGACATCATTCGTATCACCAAGAAACCCTTCAAGATTCGCCTGATTCATCCGACGGATCACAACTTCTATGCGACCTGCCGGGAAAAACTCGGCTGGGCCAGCAACATCGCAGCGAGTTAACTATGTCTGTAATGCGGTCAGGCAGCCGGGGCTATGACATCATCGGCGATATCCACGGTTGCGCGTTGACACTCCAGCGCCTGCTGGAACAGATGGGGTACCGGAAGGTGAACGGCGTCTACGAACACAAGCGCCGGCAGGCCATCTTCATTGGCGACATCATCGATCGCGGCCCGCGCATCCGCGAGTCCCTGCATCTGGTGCGGGATATGGTCGAACGCGGCTCGGCCCAGATCACCATGGGCAACCACGAGTACAACGCCCTGGGCTATTGCACCCGCGCCCGGGCGGGCAGCGAGCGCAAGTTCCTGCGTGAACACAACGCGCGGCATGACCGGCTGATCCGGGAAACCCTGGAGCAGTTCGAGCACCATCCCCACGAGTGGAACGAGTTCCTGGAATGGTTCTATACGCTGCCGCTGTTTCTGGAAGTGGCGCATTTCCGCGTGGTGCACGCCTGCTGGGACCACCACCTGATCGACCAGTTCAAGCAGATCCAGGGCGGCAACTGCATCGACGAGGATTTCCTGCACGCCTCCTCGGCGCTGGACTCCTTTGCCGGCCGGGTGATGGACCGCCTGCTGCGCGGCACCGATCTGCGCCTGCCGGATGGCCTGTCCATCGAAGGACGGGACGGGTTCGTGCGCCGCTTCTTCCGCACCAAGTTCTGGGCTGAGGATCCGCAGACCTACAACGACGTGGTGTTCCAGCCTGACCCGCTGCCCGAGCACATTGCCAATCGTCCGCTGTCCGAGGCTGAAAAGAAGAATATCCTGACCTATTCCCCGTCGGAGCCGCCGGTGTTTGTCGGCCACTACTGGCGCGAGGGACGGCCGGCGCCGCTCAAGCCCAACGTCGCCTGTATCGACTATTCCGCGGTGAAATACGGGCGCCTGGTCGCCTATCGCATGGACGACGAGCGGCAACTTTCCGCCGACAAATTTGTCTGGGTGGAAGTGCAGCGTCCCGAGCTGCCCAGTGATCCGCAATCCGAAGACAGTGTGACGAGGTAACCCTTTGTACCGAATCAAACAGCTATCGGCCGACACCAACCTGGCCGAGTTCAGCCAGTGGCTGCGCGAGCAGGGCGTGGAGCACCGCATCACGGAAGAGGGCGATCAGCAGGTGCTGTGGCTGGCGAACCAGGACCACGCCGAACCGGTACTGGAGGCCCTTGAACAGTTCATCACCCGCCCGGAAGTCCGCCAGGCGATCCACGAAACCAATCACTCGCCGGTGTTCGTCAACGGTCGCTGGCAGCCGTCACCGCGTCACGCGCCTGTCGTGCTGGGCATCATCATCGCTGCGGCCCTGGTGACCCTGTTCACCGGTCTCGGGCGCGATCCGCTCGCCACCGGCCTGATGTATGCCGACCCACGCGCGTTTTTCTTCGACACGTTTGCCGACCGGCTCGACGCCCTTACCGCCACGCTGGCCCAGGGGCAATGGTGGCGCTGGCTGACGCCGGACCTGCTCCATTTCAGCTGGCCGCACCTGATTTTCAACGCGGTGATGATGTGGTTCCTGGGCAGCCAGGTGGAATGGTTCGACGGCCGCCGCCGGCTGATCCTGCTGGTGCTGGTGATCAGTCTGGCCGCCAACACCCTGCAGTACCTGGTCACCGGGCCGCTGTTCGGCGGTCTGTCCGGTGTGGTCTACGGCATCCTCGGTTACTGCTGGCTGAGTCAGCAGCGCCGGCCCCGGTTCCAGTTCCCGCCGGCGCTGATCGTGGTGTCGCTGGTGTGGATCGTGATTGGCTTCACGCCATTCACGCGCATGCTGGGGCTGGGGGAGATGGCGAACGAGGCGCATCTGGGCGGTCTGTTGACCGGGCTTCTGCTGGCCGTATTGCCGCCGCCGGCGCGCAAGAGGGACTGAGCGCGTCGGGTCCGCCGTCACCTGGAGGCTCGTCCGGTCAGGGCTATCGAGCAGGCAAAAAAAAGCCCCGCAGTGCGGGGCATAAATGAGCCTAATATAGCTCCTGATGAGAGAGACCAAATGAAACGACCGTTCTCACTTGGTACGGGATTAATGATAATCATTATCATTATCGCCTGTCAAAGATTTCGCCCAACTTTTTTCTGATTTTTTTCGAGGCGCTGTTTTCGACGATGGCGATAAGGGTCATAGCCTAATTGCAATGGCCGTTACGGCGGCGGCCCTGGCCGCTGTGTTAAGCTTTCAGGATTGGACGCCGCCCGGTTTCCGGCGATGGTCCCCCGATGATTGATAAGGTGTTGAAATGACATACGACGAGCTGATCAAGCGCCTGGACCCCACGGTTTACAAGAGCCTGCGGCGGGCGGTTGAGCTGGGCAAGTGGCCGGATGGCCGTGCCATTTCGGACGAGCAGCGTTCGATCTGCATGGAAGCGGTTCTGTATTACGAGAAAGAGCACGGCGTTCCCGAGGGTGAGCGTGTGGGCTTTATCGATCGGGAGCGCAAGGACAAGCGCGACATGGCCGCGGACGGCACCGCGACGATCCGCATCCTGAACTCGTAACGGTGGTTTGATGTCAGCCGTTATCGATGTCCAGGGGCCGCTGCGCAAGATGCCGGCCGAGCCGGGAGCTCCGGTGCATTACCGGATGAAGGTGGGGGATACCCTGATTCCCCTGAATGACCTGATCGGTCGTGAATTGCAGATCGATTTCGAAGGTGAGATCCGCTGCATCCACTGCGACCGGCTCACGAAAAAGAGCTTCAGCCAGGGCTTCTGCTACCCCTGCTTCCGCAAACTGGCCGCCTGCGACAGTTGCATCGTCAGCCCGGAAAAATGCCATTACCATGAGGGAACGTGCCGCGAGCCGGAGTGGGGCGAAACCCATTGCATGGTGCCTCACATCGTCTACCTGGCCAATTCGTCCGGCCTGAAAGTCGGGATCACGCGCAAGACCCAGGTGCCGACCCGCTGGATCGACCAGGGGGCCGTGGCCGCCGTGCCCATGCTGGAAGTGGACACGCGTCGCCTGTCCGGTCTGGTGGAAGTGCTTTGCAAGCAGCACGTCGCCGACCGCACCAACTGGCGCGCCATGCTCAAGGGCGATGTGCCCGAGGTGGACCTGATGGCCGAGCGCGAGCGCATGCTGGAGACCATTGCCGACGGGTTGGACGCACTGCGGGCCGAGCATGGCGAAGACGCCATCAGGGTTGTGGACGAGTCGGGCCTCGAGCTGGCCTATCCGGTGGAGGTCTGGCCGAGTAAGGTGAAGACCCACAATCTCGACAAGACACCGCAGGTGACCGGTCGCCTGGAGGGCGTCAAGGGGCAGTACCTGATGCTGGATACCGGCGTGATCAATGTGCGCAAGTTCACCGCGTACCACGTTCGCCTTCAGGTGTTCGAGCCGAGCCCGCAACAGGCACCGGACCTGTTTTCAAACTGATCGCTCGCGGCGGGTTCATCACGCCTGCCACGAAGCCCGGCCTCACAAGGGCCGCTACGCAATAACTGGAGAGAGTGCAATGCGAACCAGTCAGCCACAGACCATCTACCTCAAGGACTACAAGGTGCCGCCGTTCCTGGTGGACCATGTCGATCTGCGATTCGAGCTGTTCGAGGAGGGCGCCCGGGTCTACAACTCCATGGAGATTCGACGCAACCCCGACGCCGAGTCCGGCCAGTCCCTGGAGCTGGATGGCGAGGGGCTGGAACTGGAAGGGCTGACGCTCAATGGTTTGCCGCTGGCCGACGACGACTTCGAGGTCACCTCCGGCGGCCTGCGCGTGGACAAGGTCTCCGACAAGTTCACGCTGGGCGTGGTGACCTGGATCCTGCCCCAGGACAATACCCGTCTGGAAGGCCTGTACAAATCCTCCGGTATGTTCTGTACCCAGTGCGAGGCGGAAGGCTTCCGCTGGATCACCTATTTCCCAGATCGCCCGGACGTGATGGCCCGTTTCCGCACCCGCG
The DNA here is from genome assembly GCF_011421605.1 of Marinobacter sp. JSM 1782161. Taxonomy (NCBI): domain Bacteria; kingdom Pseudomonadati; phylum Pseudomonadota; class Gammaproteobacteria; order Pseudomonadales; family Marinobacteraceae; genus Marinobacter; species Marinobacter sp. JSM 1782161. Next base: position 240,755 of record NZ_WSSA01000003.1, on the reverse strand, counting down.
TTGAGGCGGACAAGGCGCGCTATCCGGTGCTGCTGTCCAACGGGAACGATGTGGAGAAGGGCGACCTGGAAGACGGTCGTCACTTCGTCACCTGGGAAGACCCGTTCCCCAAGCCCTGCTATCTGTTCGCGCTGGTGGCCGGAGACCTGGCCGAGAAGAAAGACACCTTCACCACCCAGTCGGGCCGCGAGATCGACCTGCGCATGTACGTCGAGCCGCGCAACGCCGCCAAGTGCGATCATGCGCTGGACTCCCTCAAACGTTCCATGCGCTGGGACGAGCAGATCTACGGCCGGGAGTACGATCTGGACATCTTCATGATCGTCGCCGTGGATGATTTCAACATGGGCGCCATGGAGAACAAGGGGCTTAACATCTTCAACTCGTCGTGCGTGCTGGCGACGCCGGATACCGCTACGGACCTGGCGTTCCAGCGCATCGAAGCCATCGTCGCCCACGAGTATTTCCACAACTGGTCGGGCAACCGTGTGACCTGCCGCGACTGGTTCCAGCTGAGCCTGAAGGAAGGCTTCACCGTCTTCCGGGATTCCCAGTTCTCCTCGGACATGGGCTCGCCCACGGTCAAGCGCATCGAGGACGCCACCCTGCTGCGTACGGCCCAGTTTGCCGAGGATTCGGGGCCCATGGCCCATCCGGTGCGCCCGGATTCCTACATCGAGATTTCCAACTTCTACACCCTGACCGTGTACGAGAAGGGCGCGGAAGTGGTGCGCATGATCCACACGCTGCTGGGCGAAGAGGACTTCCGCAAGGGCAGTGATCTCTACTTCGAACGGCACGACGGCCAGGCGGTGACCACCGACGATTTCGTCAAGGCGATGGAAGACGCCAGCGGCCGCGACCTGACCCAGTTCCGCCGCTGGTACCAGCAGGCCGGTACGCCTATCGTCGACGTCAGCGACGCCTACGATCCGGACGCGAAGACCTATACCCTGACCCTGCGCCAGCGCATTCCCGCCACACCGGGGCAGGAGACCAAGCAGCCGCAACACATCCCGTTCGCTCTCGGCCTGGTCGGCGAGCACGGCGAGGATCTGCCGCTGAAGCTGCAGGGCGAGGACGACGCGCCGGCCCAGCGTGTCCTGGACCTGACCGACGAACAGCAGACGTTCGTGTTCCACGACGTGGCGGCCCAGCCGGTGCCGTCCCTGCTGCGTGGTTTCTCCGCGCCGGTGAAGGTTCACTATCCCTGGACCCGCGACCAGCTGCTGTTCCTGATGAGCCACGACAGCGACGGTTTCAACCGCTGGGACGCCGGCCAGCGTCTGGCGGTGGACGTGATCCAGTCGATGGTGGACGAGCCCCAGGAGCGCACGGTGGACCCGCGTCTGGTGACCGCCTTCCGTCAATTGCTGTCCGACACCGACCTGGACCAGGCCCTGGTGGCCAAGATGCTGCAGCTGCCCAGCGAAGCCTACCTGATCGAGCTGGCGGACGAGGCCGACGTGCAGGCGATCCACAAGGCGCGCACCCGCGTGCTCAACCAGCTGGCGCTGGAGCTGCGCGACGAACTGGTGGCCTGCTACCTGCGCAATCGTGAGGATGGCCCCTACGAGCCGACGCCCCAGGCGATTGCCCGCCGCTCGCTGAAGAACACGGCGCTGGCGTGGTTGCTGCACATCAATGACGAGGAAGGACGCATGCTGGCCCGCCAGCAGTTCGAAAATGCGGGCAACATGACCGATCAGTCCGGTGCCCTGCGGGCCCTGGTCAACTCCGAGTTCGAGGAGGACCGCGACACCGCGCTGGCCAGCTTTTACGACCGGTTCCGCGAGGATCCGCAGGTTGTGGAGCAGTGGTTTGCCATCCAGGCCAGCAGCGTGCGCGCCGGAACCCTGCCGGCCGTCGAGGCGCTTCTCACTCACGAGGCGTTTGACTGGAAGAACCCGAACAAGATCCGCTCGGTGATCGGTGCGTTCGCCGGCCAGAACCTGGCCAACTTCCACGCCACCGATGGCTCCGGCTACCGTTTCCTGGCGCAGCACATCCTGTCGCTGGACAGCTCCAATCCGCAGATTGCGGCACGCCTGGTGTCACCGCTGACCCGCTGGCGCAACTACAGCCAGGCCTATCGCGACGGCATGCGCGCGGCCCTGGAGCAGATCCACGCGAAGCCGGACCTGTCCAAGGACGTTTACGAGGTGGTCCACAAGTCCCTCAAGGGCTAAGCCCCGCAAGGGTCCAGCAAGGATCCATGGGATCGTACCAACGCCCCGCCACGCTGCGGGGCGTTTTTGTATCCGCCCCCGGCGTGACGGGGGCAAATGAAAAATTTGCGCAAAATCGCACTTTCGGTCGATGGCGAACCCGGTGGGATGGTCTAACCTGCCCCTTTGCGGCCAGGTCCGGCCGGGCGCGGGCGTCCGTCGGACCGATCGCTGTGCGAAGCGCTGGCGGCGTTAACGTCGTTGGCGGATAAAAAATAACAAGAGCCTCAGGCTTCCAGACTCAAGAAGGTCCGAACCATGATCCATAACAAGAAATGGCTTCTGGGCAGTATGTTGGCGTTCTCCGTTATGTCCGGCCAGGCACTGGCTGCGGTCTCCTCCGCCGAGGCGAGCCGGCTGGGTCAGGATCTGACACCCTTCGGCTCGCAGAAAGCGGGCAACGAGGCCGGTACCATCCCGGCCTGGACCGGCGGTATTTCCCAGCCTCCGGCGGGAGCGGATTACCAGGAGAGCGGTGACTTCCATCCCGACCCGTTCCCGGACGACACGGTGTTGTTCACCATCAACGCCCGGAACGTTGATCAGTATCGCGAGCACCTGAGCGACGGCGTGATCGCCATGATCGAGACCTATCCCGCCTCGTTCCAGATCCCGGTCTACCAGAGCCGTCGTTCCCACGCCGTGCCGGACTGGGTGGCCCGGAACACAAAGGAAAACGCGATCAGTGCCACGGTCGTGGGGGAGGGCGCCGGTATCCAGGGGGCCTACGGCGGTTATCCGTTCCCGATCCTCAGCGGCGACAGCGAGCAGAAAGCCTACCAGGTCATCTGGAATCACCTGACCCGCTGGCGGGGCGTCAACATTACCCGCAAGGCCAGTGAAGTGGCGGTCCAGCAGAATGGCGATTACACCCTGGTGACCAGCCAGCAGGAAGCCTTCTTCAACTACTACAACCCGGAAGGCGACGAGTCCACGCTGGACAACGTGATCTTCTACTACCTGTCCTTCACTCAGTCACCGCCGCGCCTGGCCGGTGGGGCGATCCTGGTCCACGAGACGCTGAACCAGATCAAGAACCCGCGTAACGGCTGGGGCTACAACGCCGGACAGCGGCGCGTGCGCCGGGCGCCCAACCTGGGGTATGACTCGCCCATCGCCGCTGCCGACAACCTGCGCACCGCCGACGATACCGACATCTTCAACGGTGCCCTGGACCGCTATAACTGGACCTACGAGGGCATGCGCGAGATTTACGTGCCCTACAACAACTACCGGATTGCCCAGGAAGGCCTGTCGTATGACGAGATCCTGGGGCTGTCCCACATCAATCCCGAGCTGACGCGTTGGGAGCTGCACCGGGTGCACGTGGTGCTGGCAACGCTGAAAGAGGGCGAGCGCCATATCTACGCTAAGCGTCGCTTCTACGTCGATGAAGACAGCTGGAACACGCTGCTGCTGGACCAGTACGACGGTCGGGATCAGCTCTGGCGGGTATCCATGGCGATGGTGAAGAACTTCTATGAATTGCCCGGGGTCTGGTCGACGCTGGAGGTATTCAACGATCTCCAGGCGCGGCGCTACCACGTCCAGGGGCTGGACACGGAAGAACCCAACACCCGGGTGTTCAGCGACGACGTTCCCAGCCGCCGTTACTTCTCGCCGGCCTCCCTGCGCCGTCGCAGCGTGCGCTAACCGGCGCGAGCTGGTCTACGCTGTAGCTAGCGGCGTCCGGTCGCGTCGGACGGAGATGGATACGATCGGGAAAACCGGCCGCCGGCGGGCGTTCCGGACAGCACAGACACTAAACAACACAGAATAAAAGGCACATCGAATGGCTACACCTTTCTCGCGCAAGACGTTTGCGGCGTTGCTCGGGCTGTCGCTGGCGCTTGCCAGCCCCGGGGCATCGGCGGTCAGTGATGTTCTCGAAACGCCGGCCCGGCCGACGGATCTGGCCGACGACAACCTGCTGACCGACAGCACCTTCGCCGGCGACCGCATGGTGGCGGTGGGCGAACGGGGGCACATCATCTATTCCGACGACCGCGGCCAGACCTGGCAGCAGGGCGAGGTCCCCGTGGCCACGACGCTGACCGGCGTGACCTTCCCCACGCCCACCGAAGGCTGGGCGGTCGGGCACGGTGCCGTGATCCTGCATTCCAGTGACGGGGGCGAAACCTGGGAGAAGCAGCTGGACGGTACCAGCGCGTCAGGCCTTGTGATCGCCACCATGGAGGAGCAGATCGCCGCCATGGAGGAAAAAGTCGAGAACGCGCCGGAAGACGAGAAAGGGGATCTGGAGTGGGCGCTCGACGGGATGATTTTCGCCCTCGAGGACGCCCAGGCGGACAAGGAGGTGGGCCCCTGGAAGCCGCTTCTGGATGTCTGGTTCGCCGATGAGAACACCGGCTTTGCGGTGGGTTCCTACGGTTTTATTTTCCGCACGGATGACGGCGGTGAGACCTGGCAGGACTGGGCGGCCAACGTGCCCAATCCGGATCGCTTCCACCTCAACGGGATTGCCGAGGTGACTGGCGGTGCGCTGGTGATCGCCGGTGAGGCGGGCACGCTTTTCCTGTCGACGGATCGCGGCGAAACCTGGGAAAGCATCGAGAGTCCCTACACCGGCTCCTTCTTCGGCGTCATGGGCACCGGCGACGTCAACGAAATCCTGGCTTTCGGGCTGCGCGGCAACGTGTTTCTCTCCACCGATCTGGGTCGGAGCTGGACCACGGTCCCCAACGATTCCCCGAACACCCTCAATAGCGGCGCGGTCGCCGACGACGGCCGGATCACCCTGGTCGGAAACGGCGGCACGGTGCTGGTCAGCGCCAACAATGCGGAAAGCTTCCGGACCCAGTTCCGGTCCGACCGTCAGGGACTGCTGTCCATCCTGCCCGTTTCTGACGATGCGCTGGTGCTGTTTGGTGAAGGTGGCGTTCTGCACACCGACATCAATGGCCTGAACCGCTGATTCCGCCGCGACAAGAAAGACAAGATTTCCAAGAGGGTCATTGAATGTCCAACCCCAAACACGACCGAGGCGATCACTACTTCACCTCGCCGAACGCCGAACCGTTCCTGGAGCGGCTGATTTTCAATAACCGGGCGATCATCCTGATTGCCTTCCTGTTCCTGACGCTCTTCCTGGGCTACAACGCCGTCAAGATCGAGCCGGACGCCAGCTTCGAGCGGATGATTCCCCTGGAGCATCCCTACATCGTCAACATGCTCGAACACCGGGATGACCTGGAAAACCTGGGCAACTTCGTGCGGATTGCGGTAGAGGTGAAGGATGGCGACATCTTTACCGAATCCTACATGGACACGCTCAAGCAGATCACCGACGAGGTGTTCTTCCTGCCGGGCGTGGACCGTTCCGGTCTCAAGTCCGTATGGACGCCCAATGTGCGCTGGGTCGAGGTGACCGAGCAGGGCTTCCAGGGTGGCACGGTGATCCCGGACAACTACGACGGCACCCGCGCCAGTCTGGAACAGCTGCGTCAGAACATCCTGCGCTCCAACGAAGTAGGGCGCCTGATTTCCGATAACTTCAAGTCCACCATCGTGTACGCGCCGCTTTACGAGACCAACCCGGACACCGGCGAGGCGCTGGACTATGCGGCGTTTTCCCGTCAGCTGGAAGAGAAGATCCGGCAGAAATACGAAGAGCAGAACCCCAACATCGAGATCCACATTGTCGGCTTCGCTAAGAAAGTCGGTGACCTGATCGAGGGTATCGGTGCGATTGCCTGGTTTGCCGGCATCACCATTGCCCTGACCACGCTGTTGCTGTTCTGGTACTCGCGCTGCATCGCAGGCACCCTGGTTCCGGTGTTCGCCTCGATCGTGGCGGTGTTCTGGCAGTTGGGCCTGTTGCGCCTGCTAGGTTACGGCCTGGATCCTTACTCGGTGCTGGTGCCATTCCTGGTGTTCGCCATCGGCATCAGTCACGGGGTGCAGGTGGTCAACGCCATGGCCATCGAGGCGGCCAAGGGCTTCGATCCGCTGACCTCGGCGCGCCTGGCTTTCCGGGCGCTGTACATCCCCGGCATGCTGGCGTTGGTGTCCGACGCCTTCGGCTTCCTGACGCTGCTGTTCATCCAGGTGGACGTGATCCGCGACCTGGCGGTGGCGGCCGGTATCGGTGTGGCGATCATCATCGTTACCAACCTGGTCCTGCACCCGCTGATCATGTCCTACATCGGCATCACCAAGGGGGGCGTCAATCACGTCCAGCGTCATGGCGAGAAGGAAGACCGCAAGTGGCGCCTGATGTCGTACTTCTCCCATCCCGGCGTGGCGCCCATCTCGCTGCTGATCGCGGTGCTGGGCCTGGGCGTGGGTTTCTACTTCAAGCAGGACCTGAAAGTCGGCGACCTGGATCAGGGCGCGCCGGAGCTGCGGGCCGATTCCCGCTATAACCTGGACAACAAGTACATCATCGACAACTACTCCACCAGCGCCGATATCCTGGTGGTGATGGTTGAAACCCAGAAGGAGCAGTGCACCCAGTATGAAGTGCTCAGTGCCATGGACCGTCTGCAGTGGGAGCTGCAGAACACGCCGGGCGTGCAGTCATCGGTGTCCCTGGCGGACGTCTCCAAGGTGGTCACCAAGGCGCTCAACGAAGGCAACTGGAAGTGGTACGAGATCTCCCGCAACCAGACCATCATCAACGCGTCGATTCGTGAGGCGCCGAGCGGCCTGATCAACACCGACTGCAGCCTGACACCGGTGCTGGTGTTCCTGGAGGATCATAAGGCCGAGACCCTGCGCACGGCCGTCAGCGTGGTGGAGGACTTCGCCGCCGAACACAGCAACGAGGTGCACAACTTCAAGCTGGCCGCCGGGAACGCCGGTGTCGAGGCGGCCACCAACGAGGTGATCTCCAAGGCCAAGAATCTGATGCTGCTGTTCGTCTACGGCGTGGTCAGCGTGCTGTGCTTCCTGACCTTCCGCTCGATCCGCGCGGTGCTCTGTATCGTTGTGCCGCTGGGCCTGACGTCGGTGCTGTGCGAGGCGATCATGGCGGCCTCGGGCATCGGTATCAAGGTGGCCACGCTGCCGGTCATCGCGCTGGGTGTGGGGATTGGTGTGGACTACGGCATCTATATCTACACCAAGCTTGAGAAGTTCATCCTTGAAGGCAAGTCGCTGCAGGAGGCCTATTACGAAACCCTGCGCTCCACCGGCAAGGCGGTGATCTTCACCGGTGTAACCCTGGGCCTGGGTGTGGTCACCTGGATCTTCTCGCCCATCAAGTTCCAGGCGGATATGGGCCTGCTGCTGTTCTTCATGTTCCTGTGGAATATGGTGGGCGCCATCTGGCTGCTGCCGGCGCTGGCGCGCTTCCTGTTGCGTCCGGAGAAGATGCGGGCCAGGGCAGAAGCCGCCAGGTAGGCTGGTGTGTCCGATCAAAAGCCCGCTTTGCGGGCTTTTTTTGTTTTTGGGTCATGTATTTAGCTAGAATGCTTCGCTTTATTTCATAGGCACCTTGGTCTATGTTCTAAAATGAGTAAGTAAACGCGGGACATGCAATGTTCGCAGTCCCGGAACGAGTGACATAAAAAAGAAGGGAACGATGACAATGGCACTTCGACACAAGCTATCCACTTTTGCGCTGGCAACCGCAGTCGGGCTGGGCGCCGCCTCTGCACAGGTTTCCGCCGCAGAGCAGCAGTTTGTAACCATCGGCACCGGTGGCGTGACCGGCGTGTACTACCCGGCCGGCGGTGCGATCTGCCGACTGGTGAACAAGGATCGCAAGGAACACGGCATCCGTTGTTCGGTGGAGAGTACTGGCGGGTCCATCTACAACCTCAACGCCATTCGCCAGGGCGAGCTGGACCTGGCCGTCGCCCAATCCGATTGGCAGTATCACGCCTATAACGGCACCAGCGAATTCGAGAAAGACGGCCCCAACAAGAAGCTGCGCGCTGTCTTCTCCCTGCACCCTGAGCCGTTCACCGTCGTGGCTCGCAAGGACGCCGGCATCGAGAACTTCGCGGACCTTAAGGGCAAGCGCGTGAGCGTAGGCAACCCCGGTTCCGGCCAGCGCGCCACCGCGGAAGTTCTGATGGAAGAGATGGGCTGGGACATGGACGCCTATTCCCTGGCCGCCGAGCTGAAAGCGGCCGAGCAGTCCCAGGCGCTGTGCGACAACAAGATCGATGCCTTCTTCTACACCGTGGGTCACCCGTCCGGCGCCATCAAGGAAGCCACTACTTCCTGTGACAGCGTGCTGGTCAACGTAGACAACGACGCCACCGCCAAGCTGGTTGAAGAAAACCCGTACTACCGCGTAGCCGACATCCCGGGCGGCATGTACCGCGGTAACCCGGAAGACACCACCACCTTCGGTGTGGCGGCGACTTTCGTTACCTCCGCGGACGTTCCGGAAGATGTGGTCTACGAAGTGGTTAAGGCCGTCTTCGAGAACTTTGACAGCTTCAAACGCCTGCATCCGGCCTTCGAAAACCTGAAGAAGGAAGAAATGGTGTCTGACGCCCTGAGTGCGCCTCTGCATCCGGGCGCGGTCAAGTACTACAAAGAAGCGGGCCTGATGGAGTAACACCGGTCGGGCAGGGCGTGTTCCTGCCCCCGATTATTCCTACTGGTTGGATTGCGGCTGCCCCTTTTGTCAGCAACTGAGGGGGCAGCCGTTTTGGTACATCCCTCCTGAAAGGTCGTTTTTAATGGCGAATCAAGAGAAGAAGTCCTCGACGGACAGCCCGATGCAGCTGTCTGATACCGAAGCGGTTATGCAGACTGAAACCGGCGGTCGCGCCGCCACTGGCGTGTCAGGCGCCATTCTGTTCCTGGTGCCGGTGGCCTGGGCGCTGTTCCAGTTATGGATCGCCTCGCCGCTGCCCTTTATCCTTGAAACGGGCATTTTCAACTCCACCGAAGCCCGCTCTATACACCTGGCGTTCGCCATTTTCCTCGCGTTTGCGGCCTTCCCCATGATCAAGGGGCGGACGCTCAATTATGTCCCGGTATATGACTGGGTCCTGGCCGCGCTGGCTGCGTTTGCGGCCGCCTATATCTATCTGTTCTACGATCAGCTGGCGTCGCGCCCCGGTGCGCCCAATCTGCAGGACATGATCGTCGCCCTGGGTGGCCTGGTTCTGCTTCTGGAAGCCACGCGTCGCGCGCTGGGCCTGCCGCTGACCATCGTTGCCGCGGTGTTCATCGTCTATTCCCTGGCCGGCCCCTACATGCCGGACGTGATCTCTCACAAGGGCGCGAGCCTCGAAAAGCTGGCTTCGCATCAGTGGCTGGGTACCGAGGGTGTCTTCGGTGTCGCGCTGGGTGTTTCGACGAGTTTCGTGTTCCTGTTCGTGCTGTTTGGTGCGCTTCTCGAGCGTGCTGGCGCGGGTAACTATTTCATCAAGGTGTCGTATGCGCTGCTGGGCCACATGCGTGGCGGTCCGGCGAAGGCAGCGGTGGTTTCCAGTGGCCTGAGCGGGGTGATTTCCGGCTCGTCCATTGCCAACGTGGTGACCACCGGTACCTTCACCATTCCGCTGATGAAGCGTGTCGGTTTCCCGGCCAGCAAGTCCGGTGCCGTTGAAGTGGCAGCCTCCACCAACGGTCAGCTGACGCCGCCGATCATGGGCGCCGCAGCCTTCCTGATGGTGGAGTATGTGGGCATCTCCTATCTGGAAGTGATCAAGCACGCGATCCTGCCGGCGCTGATTTCCTACGTGGCCCTGATCTACATCGTGCACCTGGAAGCCTGCAAGCTGAAGATGAAAGGCATTGAGCGCGTCGATCGCCCGACCCTGGCCCAGCGCATGTTGAACTGGGTGGTCCTGCTGATCGGCCTGTGCGTGCTGACGTTTGCGGTCTACTACGGTGTGGGCTGGATCAAGGGCTATGTGGGCGACTACGCCGGCTGGGTGCTGTCGGTCCTGCTGGCGGTGATCTATGTCCTGCTGGTGGCCTATTCGGCGCGCTTCCCGTCGCTGGAAGAAGATGACGGCAACTCGGCCATGGACACCTTGCCGCCGGTGGGGCCGACCGTAAAAACCGGTCTCTACTTCCTGCTGCCGGTGGTGGTGCTGGTCTGGTGTCTGACCGTTGAGCGTCTGTCACCGCAGTTGTCCGCGTTCTGGGCGACGCTGTTCATGATCTTTATCGTGATCACCCAGCGCCCGCTGTTGCACTTCTTCCGCCATCAGGCGGGTAGTCTGGTGGAATCAGTCAAGGAGGGCTTCGGCGACCTGCTGCACTCCCTGGCGACCGGCGGCCGCAACATGGTGGGCATCGGCGTGGCCACGGCGACCGCGGGCATCGTGGTCGGTACGGTGACCCTGACCGGGATCGGCCTGGTGATGACCGAGTTCGTGGAGTTCATCTCAGGCGGCAACCTGCTGCTGATGCTGATCTTCACCGCGCTGATCAGCCTGATCCTGGGCATGGGCCTGCCCACCACCGCCAACTACATCGTGGTGTCCACGCTGATGGCGCCGGTGATCGTGACTCTGGGGGCCCAGAACGGGCTGATCGTACCGCTGATTGCGGTGCACCTGTTCGTGTTCTATTTCGGCATCCTGGCGGACGACACGCCGCCGGTGGGGCTGGCGGCCTACGCGGCGGCGGCCATATCCGGCGCCGACCCGATCAAGACCGGTATCCAGGGTTTCACCTACGATATCCGCACGGCCATCCTGCCGTTCATGTTCATCTTCAATACCCAGCTGCTGCTGATCGGGCTGACCGGCTGGTTTGGCCTGCTGGTGACCATTGCCAGTGCGGTAACGGCGATGCTGGTGTTCTCGGCGGCCACCCAGGGCTTCTGGTTCACCAAGAGCCGGATCTGGGAAACCCTGGCGCTGCTGCTGATTACCTTTACCCTGTTCCGGCCCGGGTTCTGGTGGGATATGGTCTATCCGCCCACCGAACTGCGCCCGGGTGTGGAAATCATGGACCACGTCGATGAGATTCCGCCGGGTGAGAACATGGTGATCAAGGCGTCGGGCATGACCATCGACGGCACCGAAAAGTCGACGTTCATCAACCTGAACTTGCCGGAGGGCGATACCCCCGAGGAGCGCCTGATGGAAGCGGGCCTGGAGCTGCGTCCCGATGGCGACAGGATGGTGGTGGATTTCGTCACCTTCGGCAGTGCGGCGGAGAACGCAGGGCTGTCCTTCGACTGGACCATCGATGCGGTGCAGGCGCACCTTGAGCGTCCGCCGAAGGAGCTGATGTTCATTCCGGCGCTTCTGGTGCTGGCCTTCATCGCCTGGGTCCAGATCCGGCGACGTAACCGCGAAGGCGTTGAGGTCTGACGCGCCCGACCGGCCAATAAAAAAGCCCCGCGAATGCGGGGCTTTTTTATTGATGGCTCGAGTCCGGTCTGGTTAACGGATCAACCAGACGGAACACTAGAGACGACTGATCTTGCGAATTTCCTTCCAGAGCATTTCGTAAGCCAGTGCCGCCGGTGAGCGACTGCGAATACGGGCCACCGGGCAGCGGTTTTCGCCCATCTTCTCGACGTCGCTGGCGTAGGGTATAAACGAGCGCATTCGGTTCTTGAGTGCCTGGGGCGGAGCGTTCAGCATCTCCAGGTGCACTTTCTTGCGGCGGTCGACCAGCGACAGGAATGGATGCAGTTTGGCTGTCTTGATCTTCTTTTCCCGGGCGAAGTGCAGGAGTTGCTCCCAGCTGTTCATCGACAGCCAGGAGGGAATGATCGGTACGAACACCTGGTCCGCGGTCGCCAGTACCTGCTCGGCCAGTTTCGACAGGGACGGCGGGCAGTCGAGGACCACCAGGCCATAGTCTTCCGACAGCGGCTTGAGCCAGTCCTTGAGCATATGGTCGTTGCCGTCTTTCTCCAGGCGCAGGTCCAGGTTGCGGAAGCTCGGGTGCGCCGGGATCAGGTCCAGCTTGTCGTAGGCGGTTGGGCGGATCATCCGGCCCACCGGCGTCTTGCCCTTGACCAGCTTGGCGGCTTTTTCGCCCACCAGATCGGGCGTTTCGCCCAGATACCAGCTGGCCGCGCCCTGCGCGTCCAGGTCCCAGAGCAGGGTGGGGATACCGTGCCCGGCGGCCAGATAAGCAATGTTGACCGCAGCTGCGGTTTTGCCGACGCCGCCTTTGAGATTGTGAAAGGCGATGATGCGCAAGAGGGTCTCTCCGTGGCCAGTTGATTGATCCGCTAAATGGCCACCATTGTGCACCGCAACGTCGCGTTTTGCATGACATGTTGCAAAAGCGGCTGATAGAATGCGGCGCAATAACGAACCGCGACTCGTAACGCGGTTCAATTCAACCATGTGGTCTCTCGTAAGGATCACCGCTGATGGGAGTTTTCCATGCCTGTTATCACTCTGCCTGACGGCAGTCACCGTAGTTTTTCCCAATCCGTTTCCGTGCACGACGTCGCCGCCGATATCGGTGCGGGCCTGGCCAAGGCCGCGCTTGCCGGTCGGGTCAATGGCAAGCTCGTGGACACCAGCTATGAAATCGACCAGGACGTCGAACTGGCCATCGTGACCGACCGCGACGAAGAGGGCGTCGACATTATCCGCCACTCCACGGCGCACCTGATGGCCATGGCCGTCAAGGACCTGTTCCCGTCCGCCCAGGTGACGATTGGCCCGGTGATCGATAACGGCTTCTATTACGACTTCAAGTTCGACCGCCCGTTCACCAACGAAGACCTCGCCCGCATCGAAAAGCGGATGGAAGAGCTGTCCAAGCAGGACTTCAAGGTTTCCCGCTCGGTTCTGTCCCGCGAGGAAGCGGTCAAGCTGTTCGATGAGATGGGTGAGGAGTACAAGGTTCGCATCATCGAGGACATTCCCGGTGATGAAGACCTGTCTTTCTATCAGCAGGGTGATTTCATCGACCTGTGCCGCGGCCCGCACGTGCCCAACACCGGTAAGCTCAAGGCGTTCAAGCTGACCAAGGTGGCCGGCGCTTACTGGCGTGGCGACACCGGTAACGAGCAGTTGCAGCGCATCTACGGCACCGCCTGGGGCAACAAGAAAGACCTCAAGGCGTACCTGCACCGGCTGGAAGAGGCCGAGAAACGCGATCACCGCAAGATCGGCAAGAAGCTGGATCTGTTCCACATGCAGGAAGAAGCGCCGGGCATGGTGTTCTGGCACGCCGACGGCTGGTCGATCTACCAGGAAATCGAGCAGTACATGCGCGACAAACTGCGTCGCCACGGCTATCAGGAAATCAAGACCCCGCAGGTGGTGTCACGCACCCTGTGGGAGCAGTCGGGCCACTGGGACAAGTTCGGCGATGACATGTTCACCACCGAGTCCGAGAAGCACGATTTTGCCATCAAGCCGATGAACTGCCCGTGCCACATCCAGGTCTTTAACCAGGGGCTGAAGAGCTACAAGGACCTGCCGCTGCGGCTGGCCGAGTTCGGCTCCTGCCACCGCAACGAGGCTTCCGGCGCGCTGCACGGGCTGATGCGGGTGCGCGGCTTCACCCAGGACGACGCCCACATCTTCTGCGAGGAAGAGGCGATCCAGGAGGAAGTCTCCAAGTTCATGGATCTGCTGCATGAGGTTTATACCGATTTCGGCTTCACCGAGATTCTGTATAAACTGTCCACCCGTCCGGAGAAACGCGTCGGTTCCGACGAAATCTGGGACAAGGCCGAGGCCGCCCTGGAAGAAGCGCTCAACCGCGAAGGCGTGGACTGGGAACTGTTGCCGGGCGAGGGCGCCTTCTACGGGCCGAAGATCGAGTTCTCCCTGAAGGACTGTATCGGCCGGGTCTGGCAGTGCGGCACCGTGCAGGTGGATTTCTCCATGCCGGGTCGTCTGGGCGCACAGTATGTCGCGGACAATTCCGAGCGCCGTACGCCGGTGATGCTGCACCGGGCGGTATTGGGTTCCTTCGAGCGTTTCATCGGCATCCTGATCGAGGAATACGAAGGTTCCTTCCCCACCTGGCTGGCACCGACCCAGGTGGCGATCATGAATATCACGGACAATCAGCGGGATTATTGCGAGGAAGTCGCAAAAACCCTTGAAAATTCCGGGTATCGGGCGCATGCCGACTTGAGAAACGAAAAAATCGGCTTTAAAATTCGCGAGCACACTCTCAATAAAGTACCCTACCTCGCGGTTATCGGTGATAAAGAGGTTGAAGCCGGGGCCGTTGCCGTGCGTAATCGCAAGGGCGACGACCTGGGTACGATGTCGCTGGACGAGTTCCGGGCCCTGCTGGCCGAGGACGTGTCCCGCAAAGGCAGAAATCAAACGGAGAACTGATTATTAAACAGCGAACGAATCGGGGACGGGCTCCCAAGGCGCCCATCAACGGGAATATAGAAGCCACAGAAGTACGTCTGATTGCTGCGGACGGTGAACAGGTGGGCATCGTGTCCATCGAAGACGCCCTGAAAGCGGCAGAAGAAGCTTCTCTGGATCTGGTTCAGGTTACGAATTCCGATCCGGTCGTCTGTAAGATCATGGACTACGGCAAGAAGGTCTTCGAAGAGAAGAAGGCCAAGGCCGCTGCGAAGAAAAAGCAGAAACAGGTCCAGGTGAAAGAAGTGAAATTCCGACCCGGCACGGAAGAAGGGGATTATCAGGTCAAGCTACGCAACCTGATACGTTTCCTTGAGAACGGGGACCGGGGCAAGATCACCATCCGCTTCCGCGGTCGTGAGATGGCACACCAGGAAATTGGTATGAAGCTCATGAATCGTGTGGAAACGGATATCGAGGAACTTGCCCAGGTTGAGCAACGGCCGAAAATGGAAGGCCGGCAAATGACGATGGTCGTTGCGCCCCGAAAGAAAAAGTGATGCTCCATTGAGTCGCCTGTCCCCCGTCACAGTGCGGGGGATTTGTCGTTCAGGGCACACTGTTTATTGCAATCATAAAATGCGGAGTTTTAGAAAATGCCCAAGATGAAAACCAAGAGCGGGGCCACCAAGCGGTTCAAGCGTACCGCCAACGGCTTCAAGCACAAGCAGTCCTTCACGAGTCACATCCTGACCAAGAAGAGCCCGAAGCGTAAGCGTCAACTGCGCGCTACCAAGCAGGTAGCCAAGGCTGACGTTGCATCCATCAAGCGTATGATCGCGCTTTAATTCAGGTTCAGAAGGAAGGATTAGAGAATGGCTCGTGTAAAGCGTGGTGTCGTCGCTCGTCGTCGTCACAAGAAGATCATGAAGCAGGCCAAGGGTTACTACGGTGCCCGTAGCCGCGTCTATCGTGTTGCCAAACAGGCAGTCATCAAGGCGGGTCAGTACGCCTACCGTGACCGTCGTAACCGTAAGCGCCAGTTCCGTGCGCTGTGGATCGCGCGTATCAACGCCGGTGCCCGCGCCAACGGCCTGTCTTACAGCCGTCTGATCGCTGGCCTGAAGAAGGCCAACGTTGAGATCGATCGTAAGGTCCTGGCGGACCTGGCGATGAACGAGCAACAAGCGTTCAGTGCCGTCGTTGAAAAAGCCAAGGCTGCGCTCGCGTAAGCTCTTTCATCGATTGCATATCGGTTGGGATACCGAAAGGTATTCCGAAAGGGGGAAGAGCATGCTCTTCCCCCTTTTTTATTTCAGGGCCTGTAGAATAGGCCCCGCTGCCAAGGCGCCGCCTGTTTGTCACCCGGCTTGCGGCAGCGTATTCACGAGAGCGCCTGAAAAAGGGCCCGGTCATCGGACCCGGTCATTTTTCAGGGGTGTCTCATCCCAGGCAAAGAAAGCAGTCACATTTGGAGCAGGGTCAATGGAAAACCTGGAGCAACTCGTACAGGACGGCCTGAAGGCGGTCGAGCAGGCGCAGGACCTGCAGGCGCTGGATCAGGTGCGTGTTGATTATCTGGGCAAGAAAGGCGTCTTGACGCAGCAGCTCAAATCCCTTGGTCAGCTGTCGGCGGAAGAGCGTCCGGCGGCGGGCCAGAAGATCAACCAGGCCAAGGTCCAGGTTCAGGATGCCATCAACGCCCGTCGCGAATCCCTGGAAACCGCCGCCATGGACGCGCGTCTGGCGGAAGAGTCCATTGACGTGACCCTGCCTGGCCGGGGCCAGTCCCGGGGCGGTCTGCATCCGGTGACCCGCACCATGCAGCGCATCGAGCAGTTCTTCGCCCAGGCTGGCTACAGCGTCGAGCAGGGGCCGGAGATCGAGGACGACTACCACAACTTCGAGGCGCTCAACATTCCCGGCCACCACCCGGCGCGGGCGATGCACGACACCTTCTACTTCAACCCGGGCACCCTTCTGCGGACCCACACCTCGCCGGTGCAGATCCGTACCATGGAGAACGACAAGCCGCCGTTCCGTATGATCTGTCCGGGGCGGGTCTATCGCTGCGACTCGGACATGACCCACACGCCCATGTTTCACCAGATCGAAGGGCTGCTGGTTGACACCAACGTCAGCTTTGCGGACCTGAAGAGCACGGTGGAGGAGTTCCTGCGGGTGTTCTTTGAAAAGGATCTGGCGGTGCGCTTCCGTCCGTCCTATTTCCCGTTCACCGAGCCGTCCGCCGAAGTGGACATCGAGTGGGGCCGCAATCCGGATGGCTCCATCAAGTGGCTGGAAGTCATGGGCTGCGGCATGGTGCATCCCAAAGTCTTTGAGTATTGCGATATCGATCCGGAAACCTACCGGGGGTTTGCCTTCGGCATGGGCGTCGAGCGGCTGGCCATGCTGCGCTACGGCGTGAACGACCTGCGCATGTTCTTCGAGAACGATCTGCGCTTCCTGCGTCAGTTCCGCTGATCGGCAGGTCAATTGGGTTTCAGGATTAACGGCATCAGGACAAGGCGAAGAGCATGAAATTTAGCGAACAGTGGCTGCGTGAGTGGGTCAACCCGGAAATCGACACCCAGGCTCTGGTGGATCAGATCACCATGGCGGGGCTGGAAGTCGACGAATTTGAACCGGTGGCCGGAGAATTCAGCGGTGTGATCGTGGGCCTCGTGGAATCGGTTGAGCCGCACCCGGATGCGGACAAGCTACGCGTGTGTCAGGTCGCCGGTGGCGAGGAAACCGTCCAGGTGGTGTGTGGCGCGCCCAACGTGCGTCCGGGGCTGAAAGTGCCGTTCGCCACCGTGGGTGCGGTGCTGCCGGGCAACTTCAAGATCAAGAAGGCCAAGCTGCGTGGCCAGCCGTCCAACGGCATGCTGTGTTCCGAGTCCGAACTGCAATTGTCCGACAGCCACGAAGGCCTGATGGAGCTGCCCGAATCCGCCACCGTGGGTGAGGACATTCGCGCCTACCTGGGGCTGGACGATGCCATGATCGACGTCGATCTGACCCCGAACCGCAGCGATTGTCTGTCGATTCGGGGCCTGGCCCGGGAAGTGGGCGTGCTCAATCGCCAGCTTGTTGAAGGCCCGGCCATCGACCCGGTCGAGCCGGTGCACTCCGATGTCATGGACATCCGCGTCGAGGCGCCCGACGGCTGTCCGCGTTACCTGGGCCGGATCATCCGCAACGTCGACCTGAGCGTCGAGACGCCGCTGTGGATGCGCGAACGTCTGCGCCGTTCCGGCATCCGCAGCATCGACGCGGCGGTGGACGTCACCAACTACGTGATGCTGGAGCTGGGCCAGCCGCTGCACGCCTTCGATCGCGAGGAGCTCAAGGGTGGTATCGTGGTGCGCTGGGCGGAGCAGGGCGAGAAGCTGGTCCTGCTGGATGGCCAGGAAGTCGAGTTGACGCCGCAGACACTGGTGATCGCCGATCACGAGAAGCCGGTGGCCATCGCCGGCGTGATGGGCGGCGAACACTCCGGCGTTGCCGAAAGCACCCGGGACATCGTTCTGGAAGCCGCCTACTTTGATTCGATCTCCATTGCCGGCAAGGCCCGTCAGTTCGGCCTGCATACCGATGCGTCCCACCGCTTCGAACGCGGCGTCGACCCGCAACTGACCCGCGATGCCATGGAACGCGCGACGGCCCTGCTGCTGGAAATCGTTGGTGGGGAAGCGGGCGAGATCGTGGAAGTCCGTAGCGAGATTCACCTGCCGTCGATGCCGGTGATCGAGCTGCGTCAACAGCGCGTTGACGACGTACTGGGGCTGGCCATCGACCGCACCGAGATCGAGGAAATCCTGACCCGTCTGGGGCTGCACGTAGACAAGCTGACCCGCGAGGGGTGGATGATCGGCGTGCCCAGCTACCGCCCGGACATTGCCATTGAAGAAGACCTGATCGAGGAAGTCGGCCGCATCTACGGCTACAACAACCTGCCGGTGACTGAACCGGTAGGTAGCCTGGCCCTGCGCGAGGAAGCCGAGGCGGTGCGTCCGCTGTCCAGCATCCAGTCGCTGCTGGTCGATCGCGGCTACCAGGAGGCGGTGACCTACAGCTTCGTTGACGAGAAAGTGCAGAAGCTGATCGATCCCGGACACGAAGGCATCGCCCTAGCGAATCCGATTTCCAGCGATATGGCGGTGATGCGCACCTCCCTGTGGCCGGGCCTGCTGCAGACTGTCGACTACAACCAGAACCGCCAGCAGTCGCGCATTCGGCTGTTCGAAACCGGCCTGCGCTTTGTGCGCCGGAGCGATCAGTCCATTGAACAGGTTCCCATGCTGGCGGGCGTGGTGAACGGTCCTCAGGACCCGGAAAGCTGGGTGAATGGCCGTCGCAAGGTGGATTTCTACGACGTTAAAGGCGATCTGGAAGCGCTGTTTGAGCTGCTGGGCATTGAGGTCGAATTCGTCGCCGGCGAGCATCCCGCGCTGCACCCGGGGCAGACCGCAGAGCTGCGTCGGGACGGCGAGTTCGTCGGCTGGCTGGGAGCGTTGCACCCACAGGTTCAGAAAAAACTCGACCTGGATGGCACGACTTTCGTGTTTGAGCTATTCTTGAATTCGATCGTTTCCGGTTATGTGCCTAATTTCAAAGAATTTTCAAAATTCCCGGAAGTTCGCCGGGATTTGGCTATCATTATCAGGAACGAATTGACTTACGCTGAGGTTCAGCGCATCGCCCGTGACCAGGCCGGGGAGCACCTGACCGGGGTTCGCGTGTTCGATGTGTTTGAGGGCGAGTCGATCGGTCGTGGGCAGAAGAGTCTGGCTCTGAGTCTGTTCTGGCAGCATCCGGAACGGACGCTGAACGAAGAGGAAATCCAGGGCTGGTTCAACGCGGTGATTGAATCCCTCAAGACTGAGCTGGGAGCAACACTGAGGAGTTAACGGATGTCGGCTTTGACGAAAGCGGAGATGGCAGAGCGTCTTTACGAAGAGCTCGGGCTCAACAAACGCGAAGCCAAGGAAATGGTGGAAGCCTTTTTCGGCGAGATCAGAGACGCACTCAGTCACAATGAGCAGGTGAAGTTGTCGGGATTCGGTAACTTCGACCTGCGGGACAAGAAAGAACGTCCCGGGCGCAACCCGAAGACCGGAGAAGAGATTCCGATCAGCGCGCGGCGAGTGGTTACTTTCCGGCCAGGACAAAAACTAAAACAGAAAGTAGAGGCCTATGCTGGAACCCAGTCATAACAACGAGCTGCCGCCGATTCCTGGCAAGCGCTACTTCACGATTGGTGAAGTGGCCGATCTCTGTAGCGTCAAGGCCCATGTGCTGCGCTACTGGGAGCAGGAGTTCCCGCAACTGTCGCCGGTCAAACGACGCGGCAACCGGCGCTACTACCAGCGCGCCGACGTGTTGACGATCCGCCAGATTCGCAGCCTGCTGTACGATCAGGGCTACACCATCGGTGGCGCCAAGCAGAAGCTCAGCAGTCACGAAATCAAGGACGACACGTCTCAGTACAAGCAACTCATCCGCCAGATGATCGCGGAACTCGAGGACGTCCTCGACGTTCTCAACAGCCCAACCGCTTAATATTTGGGGCCCTTTTGCGGGCCCTGAAAATTCCCGAATTTTGTGTTTATTTTTCCCGGGAGCTTGTGTAGAATTCGCTCCCGCTAAGCTATTGAACTCACAGTTCAAAAGCTTGCTGTGTCGGGGCGTAGCGCAGCCTGGTAGCGCACCTGTATGGGGTGCAGGTGGTCGCAGGTTCAAATCCTGCCGTCCCGACCATTTCCCTTCTTTAAAATCAGCTATTTGCTATCCGCTGATTTCTGTTTGTCCCTGTTTTGTCCCAATTTGTCCAATTCGCGCTGGCTGGCCTCGCCGTGAATCCACTTGGCGTAGGTGGTCAGCAGCATCGTAATGCTGTGCCCGAGCTGAGACGCCACGAAAGCCGGGTTCATGCCCGCCATCAGGCAGATGGTGGCGTAGGTGTGGCGCGTGTTGTACGCCTTCCTGTGCCGGATGCCCAGCTTCTTCAGCGCCGCGGTGAACACAATCCTGGGGCCCCTGTCCGTCTTCCATGACTCATTGGTGCGCGGACTGCGGAAGACGTGGCCACCAGCCAGATAGGTGAGGGGCTTCACCTTTTTCAGGGCCGCCTTGGCTCGCGGGCTCAACAGCACCTCGCGGGCCGCGCCGGTCTTGGTCCGGGCATTGAGCAAACCCTTGGATTGCGCCTTTGAAACCAGTGCCACTCCTTTCCTCAAGTCCAGGTCGCCCCAGGTCAATGCCAGCATTTCGGATGTTCGCATGCCGGTCCAGAATGCAAATTCGAAATACGCGGCGTAGACGGCATCAGCGCCCGGGTAGCGGCGATACAGGTAATCAATGATCTCGTCGGCCTCTGCCTCGTCAAACGGGTCAACCGGTGGCTTCTGGTGCTTCAGGTTCTTCAGCCTGTCGGCGGGGTTCCGGTCGATCACCTCGTCATCCACAGCCAGCTCGAACACACCGCGCAACGGGATGAGGGCGTTGTTCCGCGTCTTGGCTGACGACCATTCGATTTTCGACACCTCGACCTTCAGCTCAGAGGCGCTGAATGAGTCAATCGGGCGGTTGGCAAATAGCGGCTGCCATCGCTTCATCAGGATCTTGCGGTACTCTTCCCGGGTGTTCTTCGAGACCTCCACGGTGTTCAGGTAGGCCTGCGCCATCTCGCCGAACAGCGGCACCTTGCTGGCGACCATCTCACCCTTGACGTACTGGGGGAAGTGCTCGGCCAGTTCCGTCCAGGTGAGGGTGCCGTGCCTGGCCTTGGCGACTATTTCAGATCGAAGACGACCGGCCGCCGCGAGGTTCGCTTGCGTCGGCTTTCTTTGCCAGAGCGGTTCGTGTCGCTCTCCGTCCCAGCTAAATCGGATTTTGATGCCTTGACCATGCGGACGGACCCCTGTTGGGAACTGCTTAGTAGCCATTTTTTGAACCCTACGATTGAAACCCAAATTTGACCGTCAGGATCATAGACGTACTGCTCGCCCTCGATCCACTTGCCTTCCTTGATTTTGCCCCACGCCCACTGCTCGCCCTTGTTGTAGAGCTTGCAGAACTCCTTGTGCGGCCACCAGTCCAGGCTCTCAGGGTCGATGACGATCCGGTCCAGGTCTTTTGCTGCGTCACCCATTGTCGGCCTCGCTCTGCTCCCGCATCCGCTTCGCCCGATCTGCATTGCCCTGGGTCAGCGGTCGCCATTCGAAATCGCCTTCCTTGATGGCTGCCTCTTCGTCCTTACAGTCGCACTCGTGACCGATCAGCGATTCATTGACCGGCAGCCAGAAGCTGCGAATCACGCTGCTGTGGTTGTCCTCGGTGGCGCCCTCGGCGTCGAACTGCTTCAGCACCATGGCCGCCTCGGCGGCAGAGCACCGGCGCGGACCGTTACGCCCGCTCTTGCTGATCGATATGTGGTACTCCGGCCCGATCTCTGCCTCTGGCACCTCCAGCCCGCTGATCACATACAAGCCCAGCGCCTTGTGGTAAAAAGCCACGGCCGGATATCCGGTGTTGGATTCGTAAGCCATCGGGCGCCAAGCCGGGTTGTTTGGAATCTTCGGTTGCAGCGCTGACAGCGCCATCACTTGATCTGCCATATCACCACTCCGCTCTCACTTCTGCCGCAGGTATTCGGGGCAGTAACACTGGCCCTGAGCCATCGGAGACCCGTCAACCGTGACCGCGCCATCAAACTCAGGCGCCCGCTTCACCCGAATCTCGGTCAAGCTGATCCCGTCATAGACATCGCTGGCGCTGAGGTAGGCCGCATATCGGGCCTTACCTGCACCGCTTTCCATGACGATGCCGCCATCACCGCCCAGGCTCGGAATCTGGGTTCTGAACGCCTTCACTGCATCACCCATTGGCCACCTCCGGATTCCAGTCTTCAAAGTCGCTCAGCTTGAGGCCTTGCTCTTTTAGATACATGCAGCACCCGATATCGTTGTGGTTCATCGTGAAGAACGCATGGTTTCTGCACTTCGGGCAATCCTGTCCTTGCTCTCGATCCCATTTAATCTTGCATGCAGGGCACAGCCGGTAGATATCGACCATCACTTCCTCCGCTTCTGAAACTCTGCCCGCTCTTCCGGCGAATCAATGGTCATCGTGTAGCCGCAGCACTTCGGCCAGCCATGCTGCAAAGCACCGGCTGATCGAACGCTTTCAGACCGGCCGCAAACTGTGCACCAGACCATTCCGCGCTGTAGGCTGGGGTGGCTTTGCGCCATCTTTTCGTACATCACTCCCCACCTCCGCGCAGTTGTTGGATCCTTTCGCGTATGACTTCTGATGGATCGGTATCGCACTTAATGCCAATCTCAATCTGTATTGCTCTTAACAGCGATAATTTAATCTCGGCAACCGCGCGGTCAGCAGTCAATTGAGTGGAGTCCAGCGCCTCCCGTGAGGATCTCATTATCGAATTTGTTAGCTTCCAGCCATCAAAATTTATGCAGTCGTTCAGCTGATCATTTAGCGCCTCCCTCATCGCCACAAGATGGGATTCGAGAGCCTGATACACGTCCTCCCGCACGTACTTCGTCGCATCGGCCGGGTCCATCCCTTCGCTCGGGGCGGGGCAATCACACCAGCACAGCCCTTCTTTGCTGTCCCACGTTTCACCCGGGACCAGGTACAGAATTTCCGGTGCTTCTTGCATCACTCCATCCTCCATCTGGTGGCTTCAGTCGGCGCTATTGAGTTCTTCCTGAGTGCAACCCAGATGCGCCATAGCTTTAACCCCACCAGCAGTGATATCTATGGAGTCTTCGTAATTGAATATTGGCTGATCGCACAGCGGGCAGAGAGGCACGTCATCCAGATCGATACATCCAGTCAAGTCAATCATTTATGAACTCCTGCTTCAGTCGGCGTCTGTGGGTGGGGCGTTAAACGTGAAATGCCAGACAGCCTCCCACGCGAAATCAACCCTCTCGTCGAGATACGCGCCGTCATCCTCAGTGGCCAAAACAGCGCGGTCTCTCGCGTCAGTTGGGTTCTCTCTGAACCAGGCGGATACGAATTCCTCGAACGCGTCTTTCGCGGCAGAACTATCGAGAAGCCCGGGGCGGTCACGCGCCTCCCGCCCTTGCTCGGGGTGTTGGATATTTTCAGCGGCGTCACGAAGGCGATGTTCGGTGCCTTTTATATCCCGGTAAAACTCGACGTCGTCTTCGTCGCAACAGGAATCATCGGAGCCCAGGTATACAGCGCGAAGCATCCCCAACAGGGCGGCGGCTTTGTCCAGAAGCTCGGTCGTCTCATCCGGCACTCGCACCGCCTCGGACTGGGCGCGGGATTCAAGTTCACAGATCGCCCCGTCTATTTCCGCCCACTTATCCTGAGCCAGCCCGCAAAAATCGTAATTCAGACCCTTCTCTCCTTCGCGATATGCAAGATCCCAGTATTCACCGATCAGATCTCTCAAATCACTCACAATCCACCTCCACAATCTCCCCATTGCGCACAGTCAGCTTGTTGCTGTACCGGTCGCGCTGTTCGTCTTCGGCCCGCTGGTCCTCGGCCATGGTTTCGTAGTTGGCCACGGGGTCTGTGCTGATTTCGTAGGTCGGGGTCATGCTGCTTTGGCCTCCCAAACCTTCAGCGACGTGTAAACGGTCTGCTCGATCTCTTCCTTGCCGCAGTAGTGGCACCGGCGGTGGTCGGCGGACAGGTACTGCCAGTTGTGCGCAAAGTCGCCGTGGATGGCACACACACCACGCTGCAGGTAGTCGGCCCAGAAGTCGGCGGTGACGTCTTTCCAGTGCGCAGTGTCGTGTGCCGGGCCGAACGCCCAGCTCTGCAGGCTCTCTCGGTGAGTGCAGAGGGCGCGCAGCCGCTTCCCGTGGAACCAGCCTTCGTCGTCCATCAGGCCGATGTAGAGAACCGGGTTCTCTCGGTCCACGCCATTGAAGGTGTTCCAGGTTCCGGCGTAGACCTGGCCAAGCCACGGCTTTTCACGCATCCACCGGAACAGCTGCCAGCTGTAGAAGTCGCTTTTGCCGCGGACGGCTGGCCGGATCTCGCTGTGTTTCGGAATCATGCTGCCTTCACCTCCTGCTCAACGCGGCGGAACTCGATTACCCAGACCCAGGGGTTGGCGTCCCATGAGCCAGCACCGTTTATGGATTCCCAGAGCAACTTGAAATGTGGAATCATCTCCATCTCAAAAGGAGCCAAGCCTTCGGCGTCGCAATCTGATTCAGTGATGTCTTGCAGCCGCTCCACCCGCACATCGGTAATCTCCAGGGTGATCCGGCTGGCCCAGCGGGGCATGTGGATGGAAGGCTTCCAAGAGTGGCCGTAGCTGTTAGGTACCGTCTTCGCGCCCGGGTGATCTGCCCGATATGCGACGTCGCCCGGCAGGTTATCTACTCGGCGGCTGCGAAACGCCTCCCGCACCCACAGCCGATCGCCGGGTTTGCCGTAGGGGCATTTCACCGCAAACTCTCCGTCCTCGGTGTACGCTCCATAGACCTCCAGGCCGGGATGCTCGCATCCGTGTTGATCAATAACCGTAGGCGCGTACATGGACGGTCCGAGAAGCGAACCGTATTCTTCCCAAGGCTGTGGCTTCAGTATTCGGCGCGTCTGCGTCTTCCGGCCCTCAAGAACTGCTCGCACCATTTCGCCATTCATCAGAATGGGCCGTTCCTTTACCTGGTTCATGCTGCCCGTACCTCCTTCAGAATGTCCTCGTTGCGCTGGCGCCAGAGCTGGCGACGCTCTTCGGTCAGATCACCGGTGCCGTACCGGTACCAGCGTTCGTCACTGTCTGCGGTGTCCTCGCCGTAGAAGGGCTGGCAGATCCAGCCCAGGTCCACGACGTGGCGAATGTTCACGGCGTCCAGCACCTGGAGTCGGAGATCCATGTAAGTGCCGCTAAACGCGCTCAGGCGCTGCTGGCGGACGGTGAAATAGGCCGTCTCGAAATAGGTTTCGTCATCCGGCGACAGGCACACGGCCCGGACGCAGACGCGCCAGTTGTGAATGCCCTCCATCAGCTTCTGCGCCAGATCCCGGGGCATGGGCGCGTATCCGAACGGTGTCCGGGCGTAGGCGTGGGCAATCTGGTCGCCGTTTCGATCGACGCCCGCTTCCCAGGTCCAGACCCGGGCCCCGGCCATGAATCGCTGGGACCGCTTCTGGCGGTTGTGGCCTTTGCGGCGATGGCGGGTCATGTCCGAATCTCCCGGAAGTGGCGAACACCGTCCGCAGTCAGGCGCCACTCACAGTCACTGCCGTCTGCGTCTTCGATCAGGCCATCAGCAACCGCCTGGTCGATCGCTTTGCCCAGCCTCTTGAGCGACCAGAACGCCCGCTCCCGGTGCCCCGTTTCCTTGAACGGTCGCCAGCAGGTGGAGATCTCCAGCCAGGTCAGGCTCTGGTGGGCATGAATGCCGCCGATCCGGTGGACCACGCGGTCCACGTCTGGCAGATCGACGTCATCCGTCCGCTCGCTCTTTGGCGCTGGCGGAATGTCGATGAACGACATGTTCATTTGCTGGATCGTTGTCATGCGACTACCGCCCGAGGTTTGTTGATGGTCATGATTGCGCCTTCTCCGTGGTCAAAACGGAAAGTGACGGCGTGGCCCGTACCGGTTACCTCGGAGCCGACATTCAGACCGGGAAGATCTTTGATGAGGGCGAAGTACCTCTTCTGGATTCCGAGCTCGTGATCATTGAGCCAAACCACCTCCGTCTCTGGCTTGTTTCCCGAGCCGTCGCATTCCGGACATTCGCCCTCGGCGTTTCTGTTCCATGTCCCGCAATCGCCCCCGCAGCTTTTACACTCAAGGCCGAAATAGGTGTTGTAATCCGTCTCGGCGTCCACCTCGCCTTCGCCTTCGCACTCGCGGCATTTCTCGAACACCGCTTTCCCAGATCCCTTACAAGCTTTGCAGTGCTCTGGAGCGCTTATTTCCGTGGCGGTTATGGGTGCCATTCTTGAAGAGCGCACTTTTCCGATGAGCGCTAGAAGGTGCCGGTTGTCAGCCTCTTCGTAGTCCTCCCTTGCTTGGTCCCGGAGAAGGCAGAAAGCGTGGCCATTTGATGCGCACAGGTCGCTGCCCACCCGGAAAGGTCGCAGGAGCCATTCACGGATATCCTGCTTGGCGCAGAATTTCTGTAGTTCATCTGCGTTCATGCCGTCTTCCTCCATGCCGTAGTCAGCCACCGGCTAGCGGCCGGCTGCTCAAAGTTCAGTACCGTTGCCTTTCGCATCCCGCCCTGATCGCGCCCTGGCTCGCTGCCACCGGCCGGGAACATCGCGCTGATCTCGTCCCAGTAGCCGTCCCGGATGGCGCAGTTGCGGAGATGGGCACGGCTCCAGTCCAGGTAGTCGCAGGCGGCGTTGAGGCGCATGCCTTGAGCCTTGCACCAGCGCAGCACCTCGACGGTTTTCTCGGTGACGACGAACATTAGCCAGCTACCTCCACGAACTTGCCGAACATGTCGTGCTGAACGCCTGAGAGTTCCAAAACGCGCTCATGCACCAGGTCTGCGTATTCCGGATTGATTTCACATAGAATCGAATTGCGGTGCAGGCTCATTGCGACGCCCGCGGTGGTCCCGCTACCTCCGAACGGATCGAGCACGGTTCCGCCTTTCGGGCAGCCAGCAAGAATGCAGGGCTCTACGAGGCCAGGCGGGAAAGTTGCGAAGTGGGCGCCGGCGTATGGTTTAGAGCTCACGGTCCAGACGCTCCGTCTGTTGCGCATATCTGTGATCGCTCGAAAGGCGTTCTGCCCAGTGGAAGCCAGCGCTTCGGTCTTGCCGGCGAAACCACCTTTAGAAATGGATGGACGAACCTTCTGCGCCCGTCCCAGTTGGTGCTCTCCAGTCTTTCCCGTGTGGAACTCGGAGCCCTTGGCGCCGTAAATGGCGGGTTCCTTAATGGCGTTAGCGTCGTAGCTGTAACGGGGCGACTTGGACAGCAGGAACAAATATTCATGGGACTTGGTGCAGCGGTCCCGAACGCTCTCTGGCATGGGGTTAGGCTTGTGCCAGATGATGTCCTGGCGCAGATACCATCCGTCCGCTTGGAGCGCGAAGGCGACACGCCAGGGGACGCCAATGATATCCTTCTCTTTCAGCCCATCGCCCAGAAAGGTCGCTGACGCTCGACCATTGCCTCGATCATAAACATAGGCGTTCTTATCGCCGCTCTGGCCCGACTTGTGCTGCCCCTTGGCGGGGCTGCGCGCATAGCTATCCCCCAGATTCAGCCACAACGTTCCGTCGTCGCGCAGCACCCGCCGCACCTCCCGGAACACCTCAACCAGCCGTGCCACGTACTCATCCGGCGTATCCTCAAGCCCGATTTGCCCTTCATGGCCGTAGTCGCGCAGGCCGAAATAGGG
This sequence comes from Marinobacter sp. JSM 1782161, assembly GCF_011421605.1. Lineage (NCBI taxonomy): Bacteria > Pseudomonadati > Pseudomonadota > Gammaproteobacteria > Pseudomonadales > Marinobacteraceae > Marinobacter > Marinobacter sp. JSM 1782161. The sequence goes on along the minus strand of NZ_WSSA01000003.1, from coordinate 212,940 downwards.
CGGGCTGGTCACGCAGCAGTGCACGGACTGATCGCCAAGCTGCTGCAACGTCTCAGTGCAGTCGCCGATCAGAACGCTGTATGACGGCGTAAAGCTCATCCCAACTTCTCCGCTTTCCGCATAGTTTCAGAACCCAGCCAGTCGCCCGTCACAGTGACCGCGCTGCCGTCCCTGCGGACGTAGGCGATATCGACGTGCTTGCCATTGGCCAGCCGATAAACCGCTGGCTTCTCCGGGGAGTCCGGGAGGCCGTTGAAGGCCTCGGCGAAGCTGGTGGGGCAGGTGAGGTCCAGGTGTTTCATTCCGGGCCGACCTCGCTGACGTCAGGGAACGGCAAGGCCAGTTGCTCAATCCGCTGGCGGATCTTCTCGATTGCGGACTCAGCGCCTTCTTCGTCCAGGTCGACCCGCTCGCTCAAGAGCGTTTCTCGTTCCTGCTGGGCGCCGTATACCTGGTCGGCCGGATGCACGTAGACCTCGAGCCAATTCACGAATCCGAAGTAGTTGACGAACACGCTGGCCCGCCGGGTGTCGTGCATATCGATGGCCTGGGCCATGAGCTGATTGATTTCTGATTGAACACTCACGCCGCATCCCTCCCGCGGTTCTTGATGTCTCTGGCTGCCGCCATCCGCTCGGTTCGCAGTTGACGCTGGCGGCTCGCCTTGTGAATCCGTCCTTGCCTCTGGCACCGAACTGCTGAGTGGTTGTAGATCCTTGCCATCAGCACCTGGTGGCCCACTGTCCTCACGCGGCCCCGTTTGGCCCCGGGCTGGATACTGCCCGCAGGCGAGTCGGCAGCCGCACGACGTCGGCGCGCTTCTCTTTCGGCACCAGCACGAACTCCCGGCTGGCGCGGTACCGGATGTCGCAGTCCAGCTTTTCCGCCAGCGCCTGGACCGTCTCGGCGATGTCCATGTACTTGGTGGAATCCGGAAGATTCAGGGTTACCTGGGCCATGTTTATCTCCTTGAGGTCGGTCAGGCGGCTGCTTCTGATCGAACGAGCCGCATGTAGACGGCTGTCCGGGCGGTGGTTCGGACTGGGCGCACCGTTCTGGCCGGTCCAATCTGGTAAGTGCTGAACAGCGCCAGGACGAGGGCACAGGCACGGATAGCGGTTTTGGCTTTCAGCAGGCCGTGCATCCAGCCCTGGCTGATGGCGTCCTTCACATTGAGTGCGCAGAGCTGGCCCTTGATCTCGTCCATGTGCCACTCGACGGTCCGCTCGGAGATGCCCATCTGCGCAGCGATTTCAGCCGCGCTCATCCCGCTGGCGGCCCTGACGAACACCTCGGCGCGCCGCTTCGGCATCGCGTCCTTCATCGCCAGTTCAACTTCCAGCCGTTGGTATGTTTTCCGTGCCATGTCCTTCACTCCGCGTTTGCAGTCCGTCAAAACACGAGTAAAGATTACCCATAGGTAAACATTCGGGTCAATACCTAAAGGTAAACTTTTTGTTTTTGTTTACCTTCAGCATCAAATAAACACACGGAACCGGCTGATATATCGAAAGAAGTTCTGATATAAAGCGGTGAGCCAACTGGGGAGAGGTATATGAAAGTAAGGATTTTCGCGGTACTGGCCGCTGTTTTTGGTCTTTTGCAGGCGGGCTTAGTCCAGGCTGACGTGGTCAAAAAGACGTCATCAGGAATCTGCCACCCACCAGCCAGCAGCTACTACGACCGCATCCAGAACTTTGAGCCGTTCAGTTCTCTGGACTCGTGCGTCGCCACGGGCGGGCGCCTGCCGAAGAATCTGCAGGTTGCCAGGGCCGAGACAGGCCAGGGCGGCTACTCACGCAGTCAGTTCGGTCATGGTTGGGATGATGCAGACGGGGATTGCCAGAACAGCAGGATGGAGGCGCTGGCGGCGCAGTCGACCGCACCGGTGCGGTATGCCAGCGACAAGCAGTGTCGGGTCGTGGCCGGCCGCTGGATCTCGCCGTTCACCGGAAAGGTGATCCACGACGCGTCCGCGATCGATATCGACCACGTCGTGCCACTCAAGTGGGCCTGGGATCATGGCGCAGATCAGTGGTCCAGGGAGAGGCGCGAGCAGTTCGCGAATGACCTGGTGAACCTGTGGAGCGTGGAGCTATCCCTGAACCGGCAGAAGGGCGCCAAAGGGCCGGATCAATGGCTGCCGCCGGCGGGGCAATGCCAGTATGTGAGCAGGTTTTTGCGTGTAGTGAAAGGGTACAGTCTAAAGCTTTCCAATGCTGAAGCGGCTGGCTACAGAGAGCAGGTGAGCGGATACTGCGGGTAAAAAAAAGCCCGCACGATGGCGGGCTTTCTTTGAGGGCAACAACTTAAGCAAATTTGTTCTTCAACGAGCTTGCTGGCATACGGGACATGCCCTCAATCAGGCTTTTCGTCACTTTTAGTCGTTCGTGCGCCAGTTTTTCTTCCTGAAGACGATCGCTTCGACGAGCTTCTTGACTCTTTGTCTCCTGAAGATCCTGAAGGTTTGCCATTGTCCACCCCTTGTTGAGCTTCCTCATCCTTGCCATCTTCTTCGCTGGGTTCAATCTCGGAAGCAGGTAATTTAACGACCAGCGGATTATCCATACTAAGCGTAGCATTCTCAATGGCCTTAGCGGCCCTATCCACTGCATTTTGTAACCAAGCTGGAGGCCGATTAACTTTTTGGAAGAGTTCCCGAGCCTCCTTTCTGTCAATGACGAAACTGTGTGACGGGTATCCAGTGGTGAGCTTCTGAAGTGCTCCACCCTTGAGATTCTTGAACTTGTTGTTCAAGCGTTCTCCATAATCATAGCCTATCAGCATCGCTCTTTGGGTCTCTCCGACCTTGGTAGGGTCAATCTGCCCAAAAATTGGCTGAAAAAGTCCGGTTGTCAGCTCCGTTGATATTTTGGCAGCCATACTCGTTGAAAGTTTCCCGCCCATTCGAATATCGAGAAGACTTTCTCGGAAAGTGCGTATGGCCTGAGTTTGCAGGTTCTCAATGGCCTGCGGAAGGTCAAGACCAGAGCTGCGACCGAAAAGTTCATCTGGTTTTGCGAGTTGCACGTCAAGAGGACCGAGCTCACCACGATCACACATCCAAACCTGACTTGCGCCGATAGCGATAAGGGTGCCGGCGGATTTGCACAGTCCAGGAATAAACACCGTGATTCCGTCAGGGTAGTGATGGTGAAGAGAACGACATATCCGAAAGGCAGCGTCTGGGTCACCGCCAAGCGTTGAAAGTATCAAAACGGCCTTTTGATTACCTGTCTCCGGCAATTCTCCGTTGTGGACGTCGCAAATCTGGTCGTATCCATTTCTGCTAATCTCGCCGGCGTAAACTATGTAATCTGTAACCCCAAGCTCTACCTGTTTTTCGCTTTCTTCCGTAGACACACAGCGCTCCTTATTGTTACCTCAAAACTGACCACCAAAATACTCGCCCGATGATTCGGATGTTGTTGTCCTGTACGTCGTCAGCCGAGTATTCCTCAGCGGGGTGCTCCATAGCATTCTGGCTCACGATCTTGATTCCGCCACCTGGCCGGCGGTGCAGGAACTTCACTCGCAGCATCCCATCGTGGTCTATCGCGTAGATCTCGCCATCCCGGACCGCGGTGTCCGCCGTGTTTACCCCGATGCACGTCCCGTCAGGCATTACCGGCACCATGCTGTTGCCCCTGACAAAGGCGCACGCTGCGTTCTCCTGGAGTACCCCGGCCCGGGCCAGGGTGGACTTGGCAAACCGTAGCTTGGCGCCGTGGTTCTCGATTACCTGAGTCTGGCCCGCGCCTGCAGCCAGCTCGACCTCCCTGAACAACGGCAATTCGACCTCGTCCTCATCCAGCGGTGTATCACTGTCCCAGGCGTCCATGCGCCCGAAGAACTCCAGCTCGTCTTCGCCCGATTTCGTCAGCTCAGCAGCACCATAGCTCGGACGTGACTCCGCGACGCGTGCGTTATCAAAGCGCAAGCTTCGCTCTTGGTCCAGTGAGCCGCGTGGAATTCCGACGCTCTTCTCTATGTGCCGCGCAAAGCCCTCTCCTATGTTCTTGCTGCCTTTCAGGAGTCGAGACACATAGCCCCGCTGGCGGTCGATGGTATCCGCCAGACCACTTTGCTTACCGCCGAACCGTTCGTCGATGAGTCTGGCCAAATTGGCCCTTCTGATTTCGTGAATATCCATGTTCGAAGGGTAAGCGCCGGTTACTTCTTGGTAAATGTCCTCCGGGTTGACAAAATGGTTACCCGTGGGTAAACATTGCGTGCATGGATACATTGCGCAGATACCTCAACGAAACACTGGACAGTACCGGGGAGCGAGAGTTTTTCGCCCGGCGCTGCGGCACGACTATCGGGTATCTCCGGAAGGCGATTTCGACGGGGCAGAAATTTGGAGTCGTGCTGTCGGCGAGAATCCAGAAGGAGTCCGGTGGCGAGGTGACTTGTGAGTCACTACGCCCGGACATCGACTGGGCTGCTCTGCGCGAAACCATCTCTTCGATCGAAACAGCGTCTCCCGAGAAACCAGATGCTGCCGCTTGAACATGGGTCTATTGAACCTTCTTTCGCTGGCGGAGATACCGGGATTTCCCCGGGTGTGGAAATAAACAGTACGGGTGCCTGAATGAACCGCAACGAGCCCTGGACCATTGACCTGCCATATCCGCCCCGCCAGCTGAGCCCGAACGCCCGGCTGCACTGGGCGCCGAAGTCCCGGAAGGCCAAGCAATACCGCCGTCAGTGCTGGGCGCTGACGCTGAACGCCATCCAGGACGGTGACTGGAACCTGTTTGCTCTGCGGAAGCTGGCGGCAGAAGGGCACCTGGTCCACCTGATGATTGATGTGTTCCCGCCGGACCGCCGAGGCCGGGACGACGACAACATCATCGCCAGTTTCAAGAGCGGCCGAGATGGGATCGCGGACGCGTTGAATATCGACGACAAGCACTTCCGTATCCACCCCGTCGTTCACCGTGAATCTCCGGTAGATGGCGGGAGGGTCACCGTAGGCATCGCGCTGGAGTCGCGATAACCGGTTTTCCCTGAAAAACGCATATCCAAACGTCTATTCAACAAGAGCGGCAAATAGCCGCCAGGCGGGCCGGGTCGGCCCAGTCACCAACAACCTGAACAGGGTGGAAATGATGCTTTTTCGCAACGCACGAATTTACCGATTTACCAAACCCTTCAACGTCGACGTCGAAGAGCTGGAATCGAAGCTGGCGGACGACGCTTTCAAGCCGTGCGGCCCGCAGGAGTCTTTCCGGCAGGGCTGGGTGGCGCCACTGGGTCGTCATGGCCAGCAGCTGGTGCACAGCGCCAACGGCTATCACCTGATTGCCCTGCGCAAGGAAGAGCGCGTGCTGCCGGCGGCTGTGATCAAGGAGGCGGTCACCGAGCGTGTCGAGATGATCGAGGCCGAACAGATGCGCAAGGTGCCGCGCAAGGAGAAGGACGAGATCAAGGAGCAGCTGACCCAGGAGCTGCTGCCCCGTGCTTTCACCAAGTCCAAGCGCACCTTTGCCTACCTGGCGCCGAAGGACGGTTTCATGGTGGTGGACGCCGGCTCGGACAAGCAGGCCGAAGAGATCGCCATCACCCTGCGCAAGGCCATTGGCTCCCTGCCGGTGCGTCCGCCCGCGCTGGAGCAGGCGCCGACATTCACCTTCTCCGGCTGGCTCAGCGAGACCGTGGATCTGCCGGCGGCGTTCAACCTGGGCAGCCGCTGCAACCTGCAGGACACTGGCGAGGATGCAGGCCGCGTTAACTGCGCCGGTCTGGATCTGCTCAGCTACGAAGTACGGAACCACCTGTCTGCCGGCATGCTGGCCCATCGCGTCGCGCTTACCTGGGAGGACAACGTGTCCTTCATCCTCGACGACGAAATGGCCCTCCGCCAGCTCAAGTTCGGCGACAGCTTCCAGGAGAAGCTGGACGCCGTGGACGCTGACGACATGGCCGCCAAGTTCGATGCCTCCTTCAGCCTGATGACATTGGAGCTGGCCCGTCTGATTCCAGCTCTTCTGGAAGCGCTGGGTGGCGAAGATCGTTCGGCGATCGCTGAGCAGTAGGAGAGGGCACCATGCGAGCGCGCAACATCAAACCAGGGTTCTGGAAGAATGAGGACCTGGTCGACCTTCCTTACGAATACCGACTGCTGTTCATCGGCCTGCCCATGCTGGCGGACCGGGAAGGGCGCCTGGAGGACCGGCCGAAGCGGATCAAAATGGAGCTTTTCCCGGCGGATCCGGTGGACGTCGACGACGGGCTGAACGAGCTGATCGACCGAGGGTTTCTCGAGCGTTACGAAAGTGAGGGCGTAAAGGTCCTGATGATCAGCAAGTTTGCTGAGCATCAATCGCCGCACCATTCGGAGAAGAAGAGTGATCTACCGGGTAAGGACGGTTTCGCGGCCGTGAAGGAACCGGAGAAGTCCTCGGGCTCACCGAAGCGAGGGCGAGAGGATACCGGGGATAAACCTGATAGCTCCGGTGAGAAGAACGAGGAAGGCGAGGGCGGTAACCGTGAACCTACGGTAGACCTACCGAAAGATCACGGTGAACCTACCGTAGACCCACAAAACAGCGGGCGTAGAAATCGCCCTGATTCTCTGATTCCTGATTCTCCGAATCCTGATTCCTTGGAAAAGACTATTGGCACATCGGCAAGCGATGCGCCCACTCAGGCCGAGCTCGAAGCCGAGCCACCGGAGCCGTCAGGGAAGAACACCTACCCGGAGGCCTTCGAGCTGGTCTGGCGCAAATACCCGAAGCGCCCGGGCAGCAACCCCAAGAACAAGGCCTTCCGCGCCTGGCGGGCCAGGGTCAAGGACGGTGCCGCTCCGGCTGACATCCTGGCCGGCACGGTCCGCTACGCGAATTACATCCGGCAGACCAATCGGCAGAACACCGAATTCATCATGCAGGCGGTGCGGTTCTTCGGGACGTCGTGCGAGTACGAGAACGAGTGGACGCCGCCGGAGGATCCCGGGCCGAACTCGCCGCACAACGGGTTTGGGAATATCGACTACAGCGCAGGACTGAAGCGGGAGGTGCGAGATGGCGAAGCCAATTTCTGATGCGGGAGGCGACCTGGGCGTGATCGAGCGCCTGTGCGGTGGCATCGATACGCGGCCGGGGCACTGCGAACTTCACGGCGATTTCGTGGACGTGCTGTACCGCCGGCGGAGTGCTGACGGCAATTCCGAAAGCCACGGCTGGGGCGGTTGTCCTGAATGCGCGAAATCTCGGCTTGAGGAACGCCGCGAGGACGATGAGCAGAACCGGCTGGCGGAAGTGGCTCGTGATCGAATCAATCACTACCAGGGCCATGCCGGCATCTGGCCGAAGTTCGAGCATGCCCGTTTCGAGAACTACCGGCCTGTCAACGAGAAGGCCGCACGCCACTTGGCGACCATCCAGGAATACGGCCGGATTATCTCGGGGCGTGACCACGGCGGCCGGTGTCTGATCCTGACCGGCAACGTCGGCGCCGGGAAAACACACCTGTGCTGCGCGCTGCTGCGGATGGTGATCAATGAGACGGCCCAGCCGTGTTTCTACATCAACTTCGACGAGCTGATCACGTCGTTCCGCGAGACCTTTGACCGAGATTCCGGCGTCAAAGAGCGTGATCTACTCCAGCGATTTTCGAAGTACCGGCTTTTGGTCATCGATGAGGTTGGGATGCAGAGTTTCAGCGACTTCGAGTTGACGGTGGCCTACAAGGTCATCAACGCCCGGTACCTGCAGAACCTGCCGACCGTTTTGGGCACAAACATGCCGGCGAACAACCTGAAGAAGGGGATTGGCGAGCGGGCCGTGGACCGGATGCGGGAGAACGGCGGCCGGGCGCTTGAGTTTGACTGGATGTCCTATCGGGAACGCCGGTGCGCGGCATGATTGGTCCGACGATGAGCGAGGTGAAGCAGCAACAGCGCGAGCGGATTTCGGCCGATGTCGACCGTTTCCTGGCTGGCGGTGGGACTATCACCCGGCTGGAGGGTGTCAGGGTTAAGAGCGACTATCGCCCGACTTGGCGCCAAGGCAGCGTCAAAGGGTATGCGGAGCGCATGGGTACCGGTGAGGGAGAGGCTTAGATGACGGGTCGACACCGGCGCCCTGAGCGTTTCCCGCTGCGAGTCAAAAAGGGCGGCTTCGTGCCGGCCGACGTGAGCGCCCGGGCCCGCCTTCGGGACAAGGGCTTCAGAACGGGCGACCTGGTGTTTGTCGAGTTCCGCAAGCCCCGCAACCCGCGGTTCCACCGCTTGGCGCACGCGCTCGGTCGGCTTTGTTCCGAGAATATCGACGCCTTCACCGGTATGGATCCGCACCAGGTTTTGAAGCGCCTGCAGATCGAAGCCCAGATCGGCTGCGAGGAGATGGCCATTGTGGTTCCCGGAGTGGGCAAGTGCCTGCACCTGATTCCCCGAAGCCTGGGCTTCGAGTCCATGGACGACGGGGAGTTCCACGAGGTCATAGCCGGTTTCTGCCGGCACATCGCGAAGAACTACTGGCCGACACTGGAACCGGAGAAGATCGAGGAGATGGCCGGGCTGATGGTGGGGGATTCATGAAGCGGACGCCGCTGAAACGCAAAACACCACTCAAGGCCAAGGCGCCCATGAAACGCTCGAGCATGAAGCGCACCAGCAAGCCTAAGATGACGCCGATCCGGCGTAGCGCCCGGGGCGCTCAATGCATGGTGGGTGTCCCGCACATCTGCAACGGCAATCCGGAAACCGTGGTCCTGGCGCACCTGAACGGTGGCGGTATGGGCCGGAAGCGCGAGGATTGGCAGGCCGCCTATGCCTGCAGCGCGTGTCATGAGTTTCTGGATGGCGGCTATGTCCGCTATGGGGTAACCCGGGATGAGCGCGACCTGCTGCACTTGAATGCCGTGCTGCGGACTCAGGCGATCCTGGTGGAGAAGGGGTTTATCGAAGTGAAAGGTGCGGCATAGGGAATAGGAGAAAGAGTGGTGGGTAGAAAGACGAGATTTCCTGCAGGGCGAATCATACAGCCAGATTCGATCAACCATCCTGTGCATTACACGGCTCACCCGAGTGGCGTCGAGTGCATTCAAGTCACGGAGCACATGAACTTCTGCCTGGGCAACGCCGTGAAATATATCTGGCGGGCCGGCCTGAAGAACGACGCCATCGAGGATCTTCGAAAAGCTCGCTGGTACTTGGATCGGGAGATTGCCCTGCGTGAGGGCGGTGAATGAGGAAGCGTTCGGGACCGTCCCTCCGCCAGCAGGCGAGGAAGTTGGGGACGTGTGGTCAGTGCAATGGGAAGGGCACGGTGATCGGCGTTTTCCATGAGATGGCCTGTTTCCACTGTGGTGGTTCGGGGATCGTGTGCGGCGAAAGCGGCGAGCCGCTGGCGGACCACGAGACGATTATGCAGCTACGGATTCGGCTGAATTGGGCGAATAGGCGGATCCGTGAACTGGAAGACGAGAAGAAGCCCCCGGAGAGGGACGACGACCGCGGTCACGGACCGATGGGAAAGCGGTATCACGGCGATTGAAGTAGGCGACTGGGCAGGGTGAGTGATGAAGACGACGAGAAGCAATGCAGAGCAGGCTGGGCGAGCGATGGCGGAGAAGGTGACGGACCTTTTCCTCGATGTGCTGCTGACCAACGAAGAGGGCCTGGCGTGGGAGAATATGGGGCTGGTTGGTCGGCTGGTGGATTTTAAGGGCCACATGCCGCAGGCGTCTGGGTATTCGCAGGTGGACACGCTTTGGCGGCGAGTGGATAAGATGCGGAACTGGTCCGCGGCGCACAAGGCGTCCATGATCCTCATGCGTCGACTGAGTGACCGCCAGCGGGAAGCGGTGTGCTTCGACCGCGCCTACCGGGGCCGTACCAAGGTGGCGGTGGATCCGTTTGTTCCATTGAAACAGGTCGAGATCTACTGGGGCGATCATCAATGTGCGGAGCAGTTGGGGTGCAGTGTGAATGCGTTCAGGAAGCGCATACAGGAGGGTTACCAGCGGCTGGCGGAGCTTGTTGAGGAATCTGGCAAGCAAGCGGCTTGACGAAACCGCATTAATAGGTATCCTTTCAGCTATTAGGGAAAGATCCCTCAAAGCCGCAGGCCCTTGGCCTCGCGGCTTTTTTATTGCCTGGAAAAAGTCACCCTGTTGCCCGCCTCGCGCGGGTTTTTTTGTTTAAAGGCCCCCATGAATCGCCAGCTTCTGCGCTCACAACTTGAACGGCACGAAGGCCTACGCCTGGAGCCCTACAAGGATACTGTCGGAAAGCTGACCATTGGCTACGGCCGAAATATTGAGGACAACGGCATCAGCCGCGATGAAGCCGACTTCATGCTGGACAATGACATCGACAGCATCGAATCGGAGTTGCGGCGCCTGCCGGCGTATAACGCCCTGTGTGCCAGCCGCCAGACGGTGATTGCGAACATGGCGTTCAACATGGGCGTTCCGACACTATTGCAGTTCAGGAAAATGTGGGCAGCGATCGATTCGATGGATTGGGCGCGCGCCGCGGCGGAGATGATGGATAGCCGCTGGGCACGACAAGTCGGCAACCGCGCAGTTGAGCTTTCAGAGATCATGCGGTCTGGCGAGGTGAGCGGTGTCTGATATGGATCGCCGAGGCTGGCACCTGGACAAGGGCGTAAGCATCGCCCACATCCTGACCACAGTCGCTCTGATGGTCAGTGCGCTATGGTACTTGGCTGGGCAGGACAAGCGGATCAGCAATCTTGAGCTGAACGTACAGCACCTGCAGCAGTCCCGCCTGGAAGACCAGGACCGCACTGTCCGCAAGTTCGATGAGCTGAAGACCGACCTGCGCACGATCAACGCCAAGCTGGACCGCATCATCGAGGGCGGGTGAGTCCCGTGGATACTGAGCACCCCTGTCCCTCCCGGTGGTGGAAGCACCGCCGCCGCGGCTACTACGCCGGCATGTGGTGGGCTGCCATCCAGACCCTGGGCTGGGTCATCCTTGAATTCTGCAAGCCTGGCATCGTCGCCAGTCTCGCCGTCGTTGTGGGCTGGTCCTATGGCATCAGCGCAACGCTCATCATCAGCTACTTCGGCAACAACATCGCCGAGGCCTGGGCCGGGAAGGTGAACCGATGATTCCGTTCGGACCCAAGATCAAGCTGGCCATCATTGCCGTGGTCGTGGCTGCTATCGGCTACGCCGGCTGGATGGCTCGCGGCTGGTTCGAGGACAGCAAGGACCTGGCGGCCATGGAGGCGCAGCAGGCTTTGGTGGCCGAGGTCCGAGAAGGCCAGAGGCAGATTTCTGCCGAGGTCGAGAAGCGCCTGGCGAACCTCAAGGCCAACGAGCGCATCATCGACCGTGGAGTGATCCGTGAAATTCAGAAGCCGATTTATCAGCGCGTTTGCTTTGAGCCTGAGCTTGTGCGCCTGCTCAATTCAGCAGCCCGCGGTGAGGCCCCAAGAGAACCTGCTGGTGAAGGTGCCGACTCAACTGCCGCAGATGAGTGACGGGAGGGGAAAGACGGTGGGCGCCACCATGCGCCTCTGGGCCAGCCAGTACCAGGAATGCAGGATCCGCCAGCATGGATTGGTGGACGCCTGGAACGAGTTGCTGAAGTAATGGCCTGCGCTGGGTGTGAGCGCCGCCGGGCCTGGATACGGAAATGGAGGAAGGTAGCGAGTGAGCGAGTCAGGAAATCCCTTCATCGTGCTCAAGCCTCAGCGGATCCTGAGCGAGCGCCACACGAAGATGCTGATGGATCAGGCGGAGAAGTTCGAGCAGGAGACCGGTTGTCAGGTGATCGTAACTGAGCACGGCATCGACTGCGAAATCCACACCGACGTCGGGCCTCTGGTTGCCGCCATCGAGAAACAGACCGAGGCCATCAACGCCCTGGCCGCCAGCAACATGGAGCTGGTTGAGGCGATGGCTGAGGTCGACCATGTCGATGACGAAGAGAGGGAACCCGCCACTTATATGGATGGGACACCCAAATGAGCAAGGATCTGAACGAGAATTTGGACAAGCTGGTAGAGGAAGTGCGCGGTTCTCTGGACCGGTTCCAGTCAGCCACCGATTACAAGTTTACTCCCGAAATCCGTATCGATTGGATGTGCGCCGGCGATATGCGCGATCCACACAAGTACGTTCCCGGCACCGTGACCGCTGAGGTTTCGATGCGTCGAGGTCGCTGATGCCCGTTCGCCCAGGCACTCACAAGCCGAGGTCGCCGGAGACGGCAAGGCATCAGGTCCCTGGTGCTACTCGCTGGGGCCGAGGCCGTGGTGGCAGCAAGTGGCGCACGCGCCGCCGGCGCATCTTTGAGCGTGACAAGTATCTGTGCCAGATATGCCTGGATGCTGGCCGACTGACGCCGGTCGAGCTTCATGGGCCGCGCCATGGCGTGTGTGATCACCGCATCCCGACTGCCGAGGGTGGAACGGATGCCGACGAGAACCTGCAGACGATCTGTCAGGACTGCGACCGCATCAAGACGGGGCAGGAATCACAAAGGGCGGGGGGTGGTCCGAAACTTGGGGCCGGTCGCGACTGACACCGCGCCCCCAGCTTTTTTTTTGCGCAGTCAAAATTGAGATTTGAAAATTTGAGGGTTTGAAAAGTGGCAAGAGGACGGAAGCCGACGGCTCCGAACCTCAAGGTGTTGGCTGGGACGGATCGGCCGGATCGCGAGGTACCGGACGCCCCAGATTATGACCTGGTCGAGCAGTTCCCTGACCCGCCACAGTACCTGAACGCCGACGGCGCCGAGATGTGGAACAGCATGGGCCGCCAGCTGGTCGCCGCCCGCGTCCTCCAGGTAGTCGACCTGTTTTCCCTCGAGCAGCTCTGCTTCCAGTGGCAGTGCTTCCGCCGGAAGGCCAAGGCCGAAATGGAGCCGACCGCCGCTGAAACCACCGCGCTGAAAGCGCTTTTCTCCGAATTCGGCATGACACCGGCCAGCCGGGCGAAGGTCAGCGCCGGCCAGGAGAAATCGAAGGGCAACAAATTCGGGAACAACGGCAAGCGTGGAGCGTGACTACGTCAAGATCGCGAAGGACTACGCCCGCAAGGCGGTTCGCGATAAAAAGCGGAAGCGGCACGGCCGGTTGATCCGGGAGGCGGCTCAGCGGTTCCTCGACGATCTGAAGCGGGCCAAGAAGAAGAGCTGCCCGTTCTACTTCGATGTCTGGCACGCGAACGACCCGTGCGACTTCCTCGAGAAGATGCCGCACGTCGAGGGAAAGTGGGAGACGCCCACGATTGTCCTGCACCCATCGCACGTCTTCTTCATTGTGCAGCTTTTCGGATTCCGGAAACGCGAGCCGATCCACGTGGCGGGGTGGAGTGACGACGGGCTGTTCTATCCCCGGCGGTACACCTCAGCGCTGTTCGCCGTGGCACGGAAGAACGCCAAGTCGACGCTGAGCGCCGGAATCCTGAATTACTGTCTGTGCTGCGAGCCGGAAGAGGGCGCCCAGGTGATCAGCGCGGCCACGACGTTCGACCAGGCGTCGATCATCTTCAAGGTCGCCAAGGCCATGGTCGACAAGACGCCGGACCTGCGCGAGGCGTTCGGGCTTGAGACCTGGGCGAAGTCCATCACCCGGTTCGAGACCAACTCCAGTTTCAAGGCCCTGCACGCCAAGGCCAGCACTCAGGACGGTCTGAATCCGTCCCACGTTGGCCTGGACGAGATCCACGCTCACAAGACCGCCGACCTGCTGAACGTCCTGACCTCGGCGGCCGGCGCCCGCTACAACCCGCTCTGGCTGTACACGACCACCGAGGGTTACACCAACCCCGGGCCCTGGGCCGAAATCCGGATGTTCGCCAAACGGCTGCTCTCCGGCGTCTTCGAGCACACGGCCGACCACTTCCTGGTGGTGTTCTACGCGGTCGACGAGGAAGACAAGACCGCCGGCATTGAGGCTGACGACGAGTTCGACGAGTCGGCCTGGATCAAAGCCAATCCGCTGATGGATGTGAACCCGCACTTGATGGCGGCCATCCGCAAGGAAGCGGTTGAAGCGCGGCAGATGCCGTCGAAGCTGGCGGAATTCCGGATCAAGCGCCTGAACCGGCCGGCCTCGACCGCGGAAGGCTGGATCGACCTGACCAAGTGGCAGGCCTGCGATGCCGACGTGGATCTGGAATGGCTCCGGCAGTACCCATGCCATGGCGGTCTGGACCTGGCGTCCACTACCGACATCTGCTCGTTCCGGCTGGTCTGGGATGTCGAGGGCACGAAGTACACGTTTGGCTGGCGCTGGGCCCCTGAAAGCGCTGTGGCCTACCGCACTGAGCGCGGGACCGTGCCATACCAGTCCTGGGTAGAGACCGGGCTGCTGAAGCAGACGGAAGGCAACATCACTGACTACGGCGTCATCGAGGACGACATCAAGGCGATCTTCGAGGACTTCAACATCCAGCAAGTGGCCTATGACAAATGGAACGCCTCAGACCTCGTTAACCGTCTGGTTGAAGCCGAAATTCCCATGATTGAGTTCATCCAGGGCCCAAAGTCATACCACCCGGCTATGCAGGCGCTGGAGCGCGACTACATCGGCGGCAACCTGGCGCACGGCGGCGACGCGCTGCTCAACTGGTGCGCTTCCAACATCGTCGCCCGCCGGGACCAGAACCTGAACATGGCGCCCGACAAGAAGCGGTCGGCGGACAAAATCGATGACATGGCCGCGCTGCTGATGGCCTATGGCGTGTCGATGTCCGAAGCGCCGGAGAAAGAGCCCGATTACACGATGCTGTTCGTCTGACGACGACCGCTCACCGAAAGCCCGCCACTGCGCGGGTTTTCTCGTTTATGGAGAACCGAAATGGATCCAGCGAAGCAACTCGAAAAGCTGGCGGAGCAGACCGACCGCGTCTACAGCGCCCTGACCATCAAAGCGCTGGATGACGAGAAGCGGGAGTTCACAGGCATCGCCACCACGCCTTCCACCGACCGGATGGATGACATTGTCGAGCCCGACGGTGCCCAGTTTGACCTGCCGATTCCGCTGCTCTGGCAGCACGATCGGATGGCGCCCATCGGCAAGATCCTGACGGCCAAGATGACCGACAAGGGCATCGAGGTTACCGGGACGATCGCCAAGGTAGATTCACCGCCTGGGCTATCCGCCCGGCTCGATGAGGCATGGCAATCACTCAAGCACGAGCTGGTCCGCGGCCTCTCCATCGGCTTCCGCCCCATCGAATACATGTTCATGGACAACGGCGGCATTCACTTCACGAAGTGGGATTGGCTGGAGCTTTCTGCCGTCACCATCCCCGCCAACGCGGAAGCCACCATCAGTTCCATCAAGTCCTACGACGCCAAGCAATGGGCCGCGCCTGGCCGAACTAAGCGTAGCGTTGTTCGACTGGAAAACCCTGCCGGCGCTTCGGCAAAAGTTGGCTGCACCAAATGCGGCTTAAAACACGTGGATGGTGACGGGTACGACACGTTCACCCGAAAACTCCATGACTGCAAGAATTCAAAACCGAAGCCCCAGGAGGGCCGTGATATGAACATCGAAGAGCAGATCAAGGGCTTTGAAGCCACTCGCCAGGCCAAGGCGGCCCGTATGGCGGAAATCATGGAAGCGGCCGGCGATGAAGGCCGGACCCTGGACTCGGCCGAAACCGAGGAGTACGACACGCTCCAGGACGAGGTAAAGGCCACCGACGACCACCTGAAGCGACTCCGCGACCTGCAGGAGACCAACAAGCAGAAAGCGGAGCCGGTGGACGACCGTACCGGCATGCAGAAGCGCAGCCCGGCAACCCCGAAGGTCACCGAGAAGCTGTCACCGGGTATTGAGTTCGCCCGCTACGTGATGTGCCTCGGTGCTGCCAAGGGCGACCTGGCCACGGCCAAATCAATCGCCGAGAAACGCTTCCCGCAGAACGAGCGCATCAACACCACGCTGAAGGCTGCTGTCGAGGCTGGCACCACCACCGATGCCCAGTGGGCGCTGCCGCTGGTTGAGTACAACCAGTTTGCCGGCGACTTCGTGGAATACCTCCGCCCGCAGACCATCCTGGGCAAATTCGGCGCGGAAGGTGTTCCGGCGCTGCGCTCCATCCCGTTCAACGTCCATATCCGCGGTCAGACCTCTGGCGGCAGCGGTTACTGGGTTGGCCAGGGTGCGCCGAAGCCGCTGACCAAGTTCGACTTCAACGACGCCTATCTGGGCTACGCCAAGGTCGCGAACATTGCGGTCCTGACCGAGGAGTTGATGCGGTTCAGTAACCCGTCCGCTGAAGCCCTGGTGCGTGACTCTCTGGCCGGTGCGCTGATTGAGCGTATGGATACCGACTTCATCGACCCCGACAAAGTCGAGGTTTCTAACGTATCCCCGGCATCCGTGACCAACGGTGTTACCCCGGTGGTTTCCAGCGGCAACGACGCTGACGCCATCCGCGTGGACGTGGGTGGCGCGATGCAGAAGTTCATCGCCGCCAACATCACGCCGGCATCCGGTGTCTGGATCATGTCCGCCACCACGGCACTGAACCTGTCCCTGATGCGCAATGCCCTGGGCCAGAAAGAGTTCCCGGAAATCACCATGATGGGTGGCAGTTTCGAAGGCCTGCCGGTGATCGTCTCCGAGTACGTGCCGACCAGCTCCAGCGGTCACTACGTGATCCTGATGAACGCCAGCGACGTCTGGCTGGCGGACGACGGTAACGTTGTGATCGACGCCTCCCGGGAAGCTTCCCTGCAGATGCTGGATAACCCCACCAACAACAGCTCCAGCGGCACGGCCACCAGCATGGTTTCCATGTTCCAGACCAACAGCGTGGCGATCCGTGCCGAGCGCTGGATCAACTGGAAGAAGCGCCGCGAATCCGCGGTTGCCCTGATTTCCGGTGTGAACTGGGGTGAGCCCGCCTCCTGATCGGTTGATCTTACCCCTGAACCGGTGAGGGCCTGCTTCGGCGGGCCCTCCCTCGACCCGGAGGCAGCATGAAGAATATCCGACTGCGGTACCTGGCCAAGGCCGGGCCGTCCAAGGCTGGCCGAGAGTTCCTGGCCAACCATGTTGAAACCAAGGCGCTCGTGGCGATCGGCCACGCTGAAGTCATCGAAGACCCGACTGGCCGTTACCTCACGCGAGAAATCGCGCCGGCCCAGACCAAGCAACAGGCGCCGATACAACCGCCTGAGCCGTTGGCGTCCGACGCCGTGAAAGAGCTGGCGGCGAAGCATGAGGTCGACCTGAACACCATCACCGGTACCGGCAAGAACGGCCGCATCGTCAAAGCCGATATCGAAGCCCTTATCAAACCCGAGCCGAGCGAATGACCCAGAACCGGCGATTCTCCCAAGCGATCATCACCGTACTGCAGGCCGCGATCACCTGGATACTGCTATTCGGCATGACCGGCGCGGGCCTGCTGATCGCCGGTGTGCTGATGCTTTATGGAGTGGCCTGGGCGCTTTTGTCGGCTGCTGGCTGCTGCTTTCTATTCTCATTCCTGATCATGCGTGGGGTATCCCGTGGCGGATAAGTCCGTACTGTCAGCCCTGACCAGCGCCTTCAGCGCCAAGTCCTACATGGCGCCCGTGGACAATCGTGGCGGCTGGTGGCCCTGGGTGCGTGAGCCCTACGCCGGCGCCTGGCAGAACAACGACGAATGGACCATCGACTCGGTGCTGGCCTATCCGGCCGTCTATTCATGCATCAGCCTGATCTCCAGTGACATCGGCAAACTGCGCCCCACGATCCAACGCCTGAACAGCGACGGCATCTGGCAGGAAACCATCGTCCAGGACGTGACCTCGCTGCTGTCTCGCCCCAACCGATACCAGAACCACATCCAGTTCAAAGAATGGTGGATGACGTCGAAGCTGGTACGCGGCAACACGTACGCCCTGAAGGAGCGGGATACCGGCGGCACAGTGCGGGCGCTCTACGTTCTGGACCCCGAGCGTGTCCAGGTGTTGGTATCCCCGGATGGTTCCGTGTTCTACCAGCTCGGCCAGGACACCTTGAACGGCCAGGAGGAGACCAGTGTCACCGTCCCGGCCAGCGAGATCATCCACGACCGGATGAACTGCCTGTTCCACCCTCTGGTCGGCATCTCGCCGCTGTTCGCCTCCGGCCTGGCGGCAACCCAAGGCATCAAGATCCAGAACGACTCGAAGCGCTTCTTCGACAACGGGGCCCGACCGAGCGGGGTCCTCACCGCGCCCGGTGCGATTTCTGACGATACTGCCAAGCGCCTGAAGGCTCACTGGGAAACTAACTACACCGGCGAGAATGCCGGCCGTGTCGCCGTTCTGGGTGACGGGCTGGAATTCGAGTCCATGCGCATGGATTCCACCGATGCGCAGCTGATCGAGCAGTTGAAGTGGACGGCCGAAGCGGTTTGCACCGCATTCGACGTGCCGGCCTATAAAGTCGGCGTCGGTGACATGCCGACCTACAACAACATCGAGGCGCTGACCCAGGGCTATTACAGCCAGTGTCTGCAGGTGCATATCGAGTCCATGGAATTGGCCCTGAAAGATGGCCTGGGGATCGATGACAGAACGCGCATCGAGATGGATCTGGACGGCCTGTTCCGGATGGACTCGGCGACCAAAATCAAAACGCTTCGGGATGGTGTCGAAGGGGGCATCTATGCGCCGAATGAAGCGCGCCGCCGGATGAACCTCAAGCCGTTGACCGGCGGCGACACGGTTTACCTGCAGCAGCAGAACTACAGCCTTGAGGCGCTTTCCCGCCGTGATGCCCAGGACGATCCATTCAGCACAGGTTCTAACGGTTCCCCAGCGCCTGTTGAGTCGCCCGCAGACGATGACCCAGATAATGAGGCTCGCATGTTCGCCATGATCTTGGAAAAGGAGCTGTCCAGTGAAGCTCAGTGATCTGCAGGCCCAGGCCAAAGCGCTGGCACCGGTTCTGAGGGACTTCGTGTCGAAGGCTGTCTCTGACCTCCGCGAAGAGTTCAAGCAGATGCTGGACGATCGAGACCAGGAGCTGCGGTCGATTTTCAGTCAGATCGAGGTTCCGGCCCTGGACGACATCGCTCGCGAAGCCTCGGAGCTGATCGACAAACCCGCCGACGGCAAAGACGCTGACCCGGAGGTCATCCGACAACTGGTCGCCGATGCCATGGCTGAAAACCCCGCCCCCAAGGACGGGGCCGACGGTGAACCCGGCAAGGATGGGCAGCCCGGGGAAAAGGGCGAACCAGGTGAACAAGGCCCGCCCGGGGAAAGCGTCCCTGTGGAGGAGGTGCAGCGCATGGTCGACGAGGCTGTGGCTCGAGCCATGGAACAGGCCGAAAAGCCGAAAGACGGCGAGCCAGGCCGCGATGCGACGGATATCGACATCTTGCCCGAGATCGACCCGGATAAATCCTATCCCCGCGGCACCTACGCCACCCACGCAGGTGGTCTGTGGCGCTCTCACGCGACAACACACGGCATGCGCGGCTGGGAGTGCATCGTTGATGGCGTTAAGGAAATTGATATCACATCTGTTGACGATCGCACCTTCAAGGTTAACGTCCAGCGCTCCAGCGGCGGCGCGGCAGGCGAGCTTTTCTCTATGCCGATTGTCATCGACCGAGGCGTCTACCGGCCGGATCACGGGTACGAGAAAGGCGACGGCGTGTCGTTCGGCGGGTCGTTCTGGATTGCCCAGGACGATGATCCGGCCGGCAAGCCCGGCGCCAGCGATGGCTGGCGGCTGGCAGTCAAGCACGGCCGGCAGGGCAAGCAGGGAGAGCCCGGCAAGAACGGCAAGGACGGTCGACCGGGTCGCGACGGCCGGGATTTGACCAAGATGATGCCTGACGGGAGCAAATACTGATGGCCATGCTCGTTACCCTGGAACAGGCCAAAGATCATCTTAAGATGGATCACGACGCCGATGATTCCGACATTACCCTGAAGATCCATGCGGCCAGCGGGGCCGTGGTGAGCTACTTGAAGTCGGTCGCGGATGCCTATTTCGATTCGTCCGGGGCTGTGATCACTGATAGCAGTGGCGATCCTGACGTTCCGTTCCAGGTGAAGGCCGCTACCCTGATCCTGACGGCGGAGATGTACAAAAACCCCGAAGGCCTAGTGGAAGACCCGATTGGCGGCGCCGCCCAGATTACCTATGGGTATGGGTACCTGCCTCGATCCGTTGTCTCCTTGCTTTACCCACTCCGCGACCCGGCTTGCGCGTAATGGCTCTGTCAGCAGGAAGACTTCGCCACCGCATCGACATCCAGAGGCGGGAGCAAGTGCAGGATCCGGTAACCGGCGCGATGACCACCACCTGGGTCACCGAGTGGGCGAGCGTGCCGGCGGCCATTGAGCCGCTGAGCGTACGCGAGTTCCTTCAGTCGCAGGCCAATCAATCCGAGATCTCGGCCCGGGTAACCATCCGCTACCGGGAAGGCCTCAAGCCCACCATGCGTCTTGTCCACAAGGGGCGGGTCTATAACCCGGCGGGCTTCCTGCAGGATCCGGACAGCGGCCTGGAATACGTCACCATCCCGGTCACCGAGGGCGTCAATGACGGCGAATAACTGGCACGGATGCACGGTGGTTTGCATGGCCTCCGGCCCCTCTCTGAATGCGGCCGACGCCGAGCGGGTAAAGCGCTGGCGGACCGCCGGCGACGACCGGCGTGTCATCGTCACCAACACCACCTTCAAGATGGCGCCCTGGGCGGACGTTCTCTACGCCATGGATTCGGCCTGGTGGCGCAAATACCACTGCGAGGCCGCGCAGGCCTTCAAGGGCGACAAGTTCACCGTCGCGCGCGGTTCCGCCCCGGGAGCGGTGAAGTTGGACTTCCAGCACGGCCAGAACTCCGGGGCCGGGGCCATGGCCCTGGCTGAGCACTTCGGCGCCCGCCAGATCATCCTGCTGGGCTACGACTGCCAGTACACCGGCGGCCGGCGCCACTGGCACGGCGATCACCCGCGCGGCCTGGGCAATTGCGTCAGCCTGCCCAAGTTCAACGGCCATTTCGAGAAGATGGCCCGGCAGCTGCGCCACTGCCACATCATCAACTGCAGCCGGGAAACGGCGCTGAAGTTCTGGCCTCGGCTCGATCTTGAGGAAGCGCTGCAGTTGGTCTCCGAACCTGATTTCATTCCGGCACGCGCGGGGAGGCGCTGACATGCGGCCATTGTTCATCACCGGTGCGTCCCGGTCCGGCACCAGCATGACCGCCGGCCTGTTCGCCCAGCACGGCCTGTGGTTCGGCCCCTGCATGAAAGCCAGCCGGATCAACCCCAAGGGCTTCTTCGAAACGCAGTTCATCAAGCAGAAGGGCGCCGGGTACCACACGCCGCGGGATGCCTCGGGCTGGGAGCAATGGCTGGCGGATCACGGAAGCCCTGAGCAGTGGGCGGTGAAGGCCGGGCCCGAGTGGTGGCCGCTGTTCAGCCAGTTCGACCCGGTGGTGGTTTGTTGCTACCGGGACCGACAGAAGATCATCGAGAGCCGGGAGCGGGCCAACTTCTCAATGCGCCCGCAGGCCGTGGACGTCGCCTGGCGCCGGATGGCGGAGATCCCCAGCGCCATTGAGGTCTGGCCGGATGAGTTCGTGGCCGGCGACTTCCGCCGGGTGATCCCGGCCTTCGAAGCGCTCGGCGTTCAGTTCGACAACAACGTGGCCCGCAGTTGGGTCGACCCGGGACTCTGGAACAAGGGCTGATGGTCACACGAATCTGCGTACTCCGTTCCGGCGGCGAGTACACGCCGGCGCATGTCCAGTGGCTGGCCCGGCAGGTGCCCGGCCTGAAATGCCTGAGCGATGTGGCGGTGCCCGGGGTGGAGACGATCCCGCTGCACCACCCCTGGCCGAAGTGGTGGGCCAAGCTCGCGCTGTTTGAGCCCGGGGCCATCCCGGGGGATCTGCTGTACATCGACCTGGACACCGTGGTCATCGGTGACCTGTCCGAGTTCGAGGCTGTGGGCCAGACCACCATGCTGAGCGACTTCTACTGGCCAGACCGGCCGGCCAGCGGCCTGATGTACATCGCCGAGGCGGACAAAGCCGCGGTGTGGGATCGATGGCTGGCGGACCCGGCCGGGCACATGGCCCGGAAGCGGGGAAGGGGCGGCATCGGTGACCAGGGGTTCCTGGGCGAGGTCCTGAGCCCGGCCCGGTGGCAGGATCTGCTGCCTGATCGGGTGGTCAGCTACAAGGTGCACTGCCGGCGGCGAGTGCCGCCCCGCGCCGATATCGTCTGTTTTCATGGGAAGCCCCGGCCATGGGGCGTAGATCTACCGTGGGTACCGAAGCTATGGCAGACGGCGTTGAATTCAGCCTGATCGGCCTCGACAGCCTGCAATCCAAGCTGGACGCCGCCACCTACGACATGAAGCGCCGGGGCGGCCGGTTCGCGCTGCGAAAGGCTGCCCAGGTCCTGAAGCGCCAGGTACAGCAGAACGCCAAGCGCCTGGATGATCCTCAGAGCGCTGCGGACATCTCCGAGAACGTGGCCGAGCGCTGGTCCGGCCGAACCTTCAAGCGAACCGGTAACCTGGCATTCCGGGTAGGGATCATGGGCGGCGCCGGCGGCAGCAAGAGCGCATCCGCGTTGTCCACCCTTCCGGGAGGCGACACCCGCCACTGGCGCCACCTGGAGTTCGGGACGGAGCGGGCGCGGGCACAGCCGTTCATGCGACCCGCCATGGACCAAGCGGCCGGCGCCATCATCAACGAATTCGCCGATCAGTATGAGAAGGCCCTGGTCCGGGCGATCCGGCGGGCGAACAGGAAGGCATCCGGATGACACCTCCCATTTTCCAAGTCTGCGCCGCCAATGCCGCAGTAACAGCGCTGCTCGGCACCGGCCCAACCCGGCTGTTCCCGTTCGGCGAGGCCTCGCAGGACGTCGCGTTGCCCTATGCCGTGTGGCAGATCGTCGGCGGTCAGCCTGAAAACTTCCTCGGCCAGGCCCCGGACATCGACAGCGTCATGCTGCAGGTGGACGTCTACGCCGATGACGTGGCCGGTGCCCGGGAAGTGGCCCGCGCGCTGCGTGATGCGATCCAAGGCCATGCCCACATCGTCGCCTGGCGGGGGGAGAGCCGGGACGACGACACGAACCATTACCGCTACTCGTTCGATATCGAGTGGTGGGTACAGAGATAGCCCTGCGATGAAGACGATTTATGTGCTAAAGGAGTCGTTGCCCGACTGGGGGCAGTACGAGCTGATCGGGTGGTCAGATGATGAAGAGTGGCTTGAGCGTGAAGCCGAACGCCTTGAGTGGAAGCATTATCATGCAAAGCGAAAGAGCCAAAATAACGCAATCATCTACAGCCCTGATCAAACAGGTTTCAGAAGATATGTCGTAGAGCCTTTGCAAAAGCTCTAGTCAAAGAATCCGGTTTTAAGCCCGCCGCGTGCGGGCTTTTTTGTGCCCTGGACTCGTCGCGATGACGCTCCGATAGGGCACACCTTTATCCCCAATCCCGCCGTGAGGCGGCACGTTCCCATCGAGAGGACTGAGCAATGAGCAAGCTGACACAGGGCACCCAAGTGTTCTTCCTGAATCCGGATGCCGCGTCGGTCGGCGTGGTCCGGGTCGAGTGCGCCACCAGTTTCAACCCTGGCGGCAACCCGGCGGATCAGGTGGAGGACACCTGTCTGGAGGACAGCGACCGCAGCTACAAGGCGGGTCTCCGTACGCCCGGCCAGGCCACTCTGGGCCTGAATGCCGACCCCGAAAACGCCAGCCACGTCACGCTCCATGACCTGGCCAACGCCAACCCCAGTCCGGTCCTCAAATGGGCCATTGGTTGGTCCGACGGCCCGAAGGATGCCGACGGCGCGCCGGATCCTTCCGGTTACCCGGGCGTGTCCAGCGACGACGACTTCGATCTGCCGGACAACCGCACCTGGTTCGTTTTCGAGGGCTACATGTCGGACTTCCCGTTCGATTTCCAGCAAAACGCAGTCGTCGCCACGTCGGCCACTATCCAGCGTTCCGGCGGCTCCCAGTGGATTCCCAAGGTAACTACATGAACCTGAGCATCGATTCACTCACTGAAATGGGCGCCTTCACCGGCGCCCCGGTCGAGAAAGAGATCACCTGGAAGCAGGGCGGCCAAGAGCATGCTCTGACCGTCTATGTCCGCCGACTCTCCTATAGGTCGGCCATGTCGGATCTAAAAGCGGTGAATAAAAAAGGCGATATCACGGCCGGGCGCATCGCCAGTTGCATCTGCGATGAGCACGGCAATGATGTTCTCACCCCTGAGGACATTACTGGTGACGCCGACCCGAACCGCGGTCCGCTTGATGGAAACCTAACCATGGCGTTGCTTACAGCCATTGGAGAGGTTAACGGCGAGGGAAAGACGGAGAGCTGACCGAAGAGGACGAGGTTTGGCACGAACTCGTTCTCAACGGGATAGGCGGCCATACCATCGCCCAAGCCCAGGATCGGATCAGCTATCCGGAGTTCCTTGCTTGGCTGAAGTACCGGCGCAAGCGCGGGACTCTTAATCTGGGCATGCGAATCGAACGCGGAACCGCTTTGCTTGCCACGATTTACTCAAATCGAAACCGCAAGAAGGGAGCTGAGCCGTTCAGGATATTCGATTTCATGGATCATCAGGATGAGCCGCCCATCTCACTGGACGAGGCCATGGAAAAGTGGGTATAGCGTTGCTACATTCAGGCCTTCCAACAACAGAAGGAGCTGACATGAAGATCGCGTTCTCATTGGTATTCTCGCTGCTATTTTTGGTTGGCTGCGCATCGTCAGGAGCAAAGATCGAGCGCTCTGAGGTCGATAAAATAACCCCTGGTGTGACGACATATTCCGAAATGGAGTCAATGTTTGGAAACCCTATTTCACAGGGCTATAACCAGAACGGCATGCTTACCGCAACTTGGATGCACATTTTCGTCGGTCCATTCGGCGCGGGAATGGAACAGCAGGTTTTAGCTGTCGTTTTTAACGAAGACAAAACGGTGAGGCAATACAATCTGTCTGATACGGACAGGTAATCTTAGCGACTCACAGAAGGCCCAGATCCTAAAGATTTCTTGCCCGTAAAAATCGGGGTAGAAGCGCCAACGGATTGTTGTATCTTGCTAACCGCCAACTGTCGGTACATAATCCGCCTTGCGGAGCCTCAAAACTCCTCACGTAGCGGTACACTGCCCCCGACAGCTGGCGGTTTTTTTGCGCCCATAGTGCGTCTGATTCCTCCGGTTTATGTCGGGAGGGGATGGAAATAAAAAACCCTTCGGGGAAATACCGTCCGCCCTCTACGTGGGGTTTTGAGCCTCCCGACACCTCTCAAAAAACACGTAGGACGGAATCATGACAATCGCACTCACTTCAAACGACCTTATCGTCGTTCATCATAATCAGCCACTTACCACATCCGTAAAGGTTGCCGAGGTATTTGGAAGGCGCCACGCGTATGTTCTAGAGAAAATACAAGGACTTGATTGTTCTGAAAATTTTTCATCAGCCAATTTTTCGGTTCATGATCAAGAAATAGCCATTGGGAAGGGGGCCAAACGAAAATCCAAAGTTTACGAGATGACCAAGGACGGCTTCATGTTCCTGGTGATGGGCTTCACTGGGAAAAAGGCCGCCCAGATCAAAGAGGCCTACATCAACGCCTTCAATGAAATGGCGGAGAAGATTTACGGCACACCAACCGCTCGCCTGACTCCGCCCCAGCAACGGCATGTTCAGAAACGAGTGAGCGAGTTGGCTCATGTTCCTGGCAATAGCTACCGTACAGTCTACGGGTCCATCAAGGACCAGTTTCAGGTCGGCACATACAAAGACGTGCCGGCAGATCGCTATCAAGAACTTTGCGAGTTCCTGCATTGCGAGCCTATCGAGGGCGAGCTAATCCAAGCTGAAACCTCGTCTCAAGGTGTTGAGTTGGATAGCTCTGCGGGGACTCGCCTTTACGTGCTCATGATCCATTACGAGCGGGCCTGCCAGGAACTGCAAAGTTTGTATGCAGCGGCGAGGGCGCTGGATTCCAAGCCGTTACTTCGCGTCTGGGACCACCTAAATGAAGCGCGGCCGGCCCACAAAGATCTGCGACGCACTATCGGCTCGAGGCTTGAATCGAATTACTTGCAACGAGTGGGGGCGCGATAACGGTGCCGCCACTTTGCAGCCCGAAATGAACCCGAGAACCCGGCCACGGCCGGGTTTTTTTATACCCGGAAAAAATCAAAACCCCGGTGAGTGGCAGCTCCCCGGGGTTTTTAGTATCCACCCCTTGGGACAATCAAGGAGCGAATCATTCGTGAATTATAACGGTAGAGGTCCGCGAACGCGACTTCGTATTGGAGGAAGCATGACACCAAAAGGTGCTGACCGGGCCGGACTGATGCTTTCAGTAGCCGCCCTTATTGCTGCGTCTGGATTATTCGTAGGCGCGCTTCTTTTTGGTATTGCTCGGCTAGTTTAGGAGACGTCATGGCAAACAGGAGCTTAGGGGTACTTACGCTCGATCTGGTCGCTAAGATTGGTGGGTTCACGGAGCCTCTGGACAAAGCTGCCAGGCAAGCCAAAAAGGACATGAGCCAAGTCCGGGATGATGTCGCCAAGACATCAAAGGCTTTTGCGGGAATCAGCGCCGCGGCAACGGCTGCCGCTGGCGGGGTTGTTGCATTCACCTCTAACGCTGCTCAGAACGCGCGCGAGATAAAGAACCTATCCACCTTGGCTAACACCTCGACCGAGGAGTTTCAGAAGCTTTCCTATGCAGCGCTTTCAGTTGGCGTGGAGCAGGATAAGCTGGCGGACATTCTAAAGGACGTAAACGACCGGGTTGGTGATTTTATCAGCACCGGCGGCGGCGAGATGGCCGATTTCTTCGAGAACATCGCGCCCAAAGTAGGGGTGACCGCTGATCAGTTCGCTCGCCTGTCCGGGCCGCAAGCCCTGGGCCTGTACATCGAATCTTTGCAGGAAGCCGGGCTGTCCCAGCAGGAAATGACATTCTACATGGAGGCCGTGGCCGATGATGCAACACGGCTGATTCCACTTCTCCAGAATGGTGGGCGTCGATTTGCCGAAATTTCGGACGAGGCGGACAAGCTCGGCATTGTGCTGTCCGATATCGAAATTCAGCGCCTCGAAGATTTTGCCGGCGAGTTTGACCAGCTGACTGAAGTTGCGAAATCCATGGGCGACATTCTCGCCGCCGAATTAGCCCCTCACCTGCAAGATCTCACCGATACCCTTATTGAGTCGACCGAAGGCGCTGGCGGGCTGCGCGATGTTCTTTCCGATCCGGCATTCGACCAGGCGATTTCCGCGGTAATCGATGGCCTTTCTTATATCGACGAGGCTGCATTGGTTGCCGCCGCGTCCATTGGTGGACGACTCATCACACCAGTAGCGACTTTAACGGCATCGTTCGCTGCTGGAAGTGTTGAAAACTTGCGGTATCAATCTTCTCTTGCTCGGATGGCCGGGGTTAGCAAGACGGCAGCCGTTTCCACGGCAGCGCTGTCTGCGGCCACGAAAGGCTTGAGCGCGTCTATGGCTCTTCTTGGCGGCCCTGCAGGTATTGCGATACTGGCTGCCGGCGCGATCTATGAATTCAGAGATGAGTTATTCACCACCTCTCGGGCTGCAACGGAGTTGGAGAAAGATATTGATGCCTCGACACGGGCTCTCACGGATTTCACCAAGGCTGAGCTGGAGAGCAAGCGAACCGATGTTGCGAATCAACTGGTGGAAAGGCGTACAGAGGCATACAAGCTTCGAAAGGAGCTTGAAAAACTTGAGGAAACAGAGCGCCTACAGAACATAACCAACCAGGGGCGGCCAGGTGGATCGACATCACAAGCCTCGGTTATGCGCGCCAGGCTCGAGCAGTTGGAGTCGGAAGGGGACGCCCTCTCAGACTATTTCGATGCTCTCGGTGACCGGCAAGACGAGTTGGACCGACTGTCCAAGAGTAAAGAAAATCTAAAGAATCGGCAGACTTTGGAGGCAATCAACAAAGAGATTTCCGCTCTTCAGCTTCAAGCGGACACGCTGGGTCTGACTGAGGATGAAGCGAAGTTATACCGTCTCGAATTGGAAGGGGCCACGCCGGCGCAGCTAGAACACGCCGCCGCTATTCTAAAAACCATCTCCGCATATGAAGATCAGGTGGAAGCCCAGAAAGAGGCCGCTGAAGAGCAAGCCAGAATCAATGACCAAGCGACCCAAATAGAAGAATCACTTCGTTCTCAGGAGGAGGCTATCCGGGACTCGTATGAGCGGCGGCGCGAGATCATTCTGGATAGCACTAACAAAACTGAGCAGGAGAAAGCAGATCTTCTCAAGAAACTTGAGGCAGAGAAGAACCAGGAAATTAATGAGCTTAATGCCAGTTTCTGGGAAAACTATTTGGCGGCCGCGGACAGGAGCCTTAACGATTTCGACGAGCTGGCCGGCGATGTATTGGAAAGCCTAACGTCCCGTTTCGGCGATGCTTTCGAGTCCATGGTATTCGATGCGGAGTCTCTGGGCGATGCGGTATATGGAATTGCTGAGGAAATTTCAAGGTCGCTGGTTAATGCGCTAGGCCAAGTTGCGGCTCAGTGGTTGGTGAACGAGTCCATCCGTACAGCGATCAGCGAGAGTGGCCAGGCTGCTGCCGTAGCAAGTGCTGCAGCTACAGGAGCCAGTATCGCGTCTGCCTATGCTCCTGCTGCTGCTGCGGTTTCTCTAGCCAGCTTCGGCGCCAATTCAGCCCCGGCCATCGCCGGCATGACGGGGGCGTATGCTCTTTCCGAAACTCTCGCACTTACGGGTATGGCGCACGAGGGCATTGAATCAATACCTAAAACTGGGACGTGGCTGCTTGAGGAAGGTGAACGTGTCACTCCCGCAAAAACCAGTGCCAAGCTGGACGACACTTTGGAGCGTGTCCAGCAGGGGATGCAAACCAATGACGGCGCCAACGGTGGCGGCGTTCGGCTTCGCATCCTCAACACCACTGATCCGGACGAGATCCGGGAGTTCATGGGGTCATCTGCCGGTGAGCAGGAGATCATGAACGTGGTTAAGCGCAATCAGCGCACCATCAAGACCCTGTCGAATCGATAGCATGCAGATCTGGCCTTTCAAACCCCGTGACGAGGTTGCCGAGACCCTGCGCTGGAACACCGATGTCTTCCGCGCCAAGGCTGGGGAACAGCGTATCGCGCTGCGCACCGCGCCGCGGCGCGAGTTCAGCCTGGATCACCTGATGAACGATCAGGAGTACGCGGCGGCCCGGGCGATGATGCGCGAGGCGGAATCTTTCCTGGTACCGGACTGGCCTCAGAGCACAAGGCCCGCGGCCATTTCCGCCGGCACCTCGGTGGTTATTGCCATGGATACCACCACCATCGACCTGCTGGCGGACGACCAGGTCATGATCTGGCAGGGCGTTTACCAGTTCGAGTCGGCTACGGTGACGTCGCTCACCGACACCGAGATCACAGTCGATCAGGTCGATGGAAACTACGGCCAGCCCCGGGTTGTTCCGCTGCGCGCCGCTCTGTGTCCAGAGGGCTTGTCGGCGGAGCGCCAGGCTGGCGGAATTATCCGTGCCTCGGTGGACATGAATGTCTACGAGAACCGCGACCTGGCAGACACCGCCTTCGATCAGTACCGCGGTCATGACGTGCTGCCGACGTGCCCGGTGATTGCTTCCGGCAGCTTCTCGGAAAGCACGGCCTGGCCATTGTCGGATTTTGATAACGACGTCGGCATCCCCCGGTACATCCGGCAGCGGGTGAGTCCCGACAACGCTTTCCGCATGCGTTGGCATGAGTTCACCCGGCCGGGCGCCTGGGCCCTTCGCCAGTGGCTCCACAGTCGCCGGGGCCGGCAGAAGGTTTTCTGGATGTCGAGCTGGGGCAAGGACCTGGAACTGGCGGCGGACATCGGCAGTCTGGATACCACGGTGCGCGTCTATGCGTTGCCGGGAATCACCGGCGTCGGCAGATCCTCTGCGTTCGATATCGAGATCAAAGCCACCGGCGGAACCCGGTACTACCGGCAGGTCTCTGGCCTGGCCGTCGGCCCGACCATTAACGGCCGCGCCACCCTGGACCTGACCATTGATTCCGCCCTGGGCACGAATCAGCTCCTGGTAGACACCGACCGAATCAGCTTCCTTCGCTGTGCCCGATTTAACTCCGACACGTTCGAGATGAATCACCAGGCCGCCGCCGGCGTGACCCTGTCCGTTCCCTGCATCGAAGTCGAGATACCGTGACCTATACCGCCCAAGACCAATCCGTGCAGGACGGTGACCCGTTCCTGCTGTTCCTTTTCGTCCGCGGCACCCAGCAGTGGCGATACACCTACGTCGACCGGGAGGTCACGGCGATGGGCGAGACATGGGCGCCGGCCGCGATCACCCCAGGCAACGTGGAGCAGACCGAGGACATCAATAAGGGGACGCTGACGCTGGAGTTTCCCCGGGATAACGAGTTCGCCGCCACGTTTCTCGGCTACTCCCCGGAACAGGTCACGTCGGTGACCATCTTCCGCGGTCACTTCGGTGACTCGGATGGCGAGTTCATAACCTGGTGGAAGGGGCGAGTTGCCGGTACCGAGCCTTCCGAAGACAGCGTGTCCATGGAGTGCGAGCCCCTGTCCGCATCCATGCGCCGGTCGGGGCTCACGGCCCGATACCAGAAGACGTGCCGGCATGCGCTGTACGGCCGAGGCTGCCGGCTCGACAAAGCGGACTGGGCAGTGCCCGCCACGCTGACCTCGCTTGCGGGCCTGACCGCGACGGTGCCCGAGGCTTCGGCATTTGCCGACGGGTATTTCGCTGGCGGCATGATCGAGACGGCCGAGGGCCTGCTTTACTTCGCTACGGCGCACGCCGGGTCGGCTCTCACCCTGATTCGCCCGTCCAAGGTATTGGCCAACGCGCTGGCGGATAGTAGCGGAGAGATAGCAATCACCATCTACCCGGGCTGTGACCACACCCGCGCCATCTGCCTGAACAAGTTCGACAACCTCAACAACTTCGGGGGCTTCCCCTGGATTCCCGGTAAAAACCCGTTCGGCGGTTCATCCATCGTATAGGACTTTGCTATGTGGCCTGTCATTGCACTGCTGGTCGTCTCTCTGGCGGCAACCTACTTCCTCGCGCCTGGCGCTGACTCCCAGGCATCTGCCTCTGGCCTGGACGACATCAGCGCACCCACGGCGGAAGAGGGAAAGGAAATCCCGGTTCTCTTCGGTACCCGCGACATCGAGAGCGCCAACGTCGTCTGGTATGGAGACCTCCGGACCGTAGCCATCAAGAAGAAGGGCGGTAAGAAGTGAGCGAGTTGACGGTGACCATGCGCGACATCCGCGCGGCCAAGATGTGCAGTCGCGGCACCCGGGCGTTCTTCCGGCGCCACGATATGGACTGGGACAAGTTCTTGCGCGAGGGCCTGCCGGCATCGGAGTTCGAGCGCACCGGGGACGCGATGGCCCTGCAGGTAGTGGAGGTAGCCCGTGGGCGGCAGCAGTAAGAAGACGACGGTCGGCTACAAGTATTACCTGGGTGTGCACATGATCCTGTGCTACGGCCCGATCGATTTGGTTCGCCGCATCCTGGTGGATGACAGGAAGGCCTGGGAGGGAGTTTCAACCGGCGGTCGAATCAGTGTCGACAAGCCTGAGCTTTTTGGTGGAGGTACGCGAGAGGGCGGTATCAGTGGCAATATCGATTTCGAGCAGGGAGCCTCCGACCAGCTGCCGAACGACTACCTGGAGTCGATCACCGGATATGACTTGCCCGGGTACCGTGGTGTTGTCGGCATGGTTCTGCGACAGTGTTATTTGGGGAACAACCCGTACCTCAAGAAGTGGGCTTTCAGGGCACAGCGGGTCCATACAAGACAGAACGGAATCGCCCAGTGGTATGACGAAAAGGCGCCCATCGGCGCGTTGACCGGCAACCATGCCATCTACATCGCGCTCGATACGTCGGACTCAATGAATGATGTGGTCAGCGGATCAACGACTCGTCTCGATAATGCCAAGACAGCCATAAACCGGCTCCTCGATTATCTTAATCAGTTTGTTTCCTATGCGTCGATCGACATCATGATCGTGGGCTGGGACGGTTCGAAGTCAACAATGCTTCGTCGCTCGGTTGACTCATCAGGCATTCAGCTTCTGAAAAACTTTGTGGATAGCCTGAATACCATTGTTGCGAAGACGGATTTTGAGCTCGGCGTAGAGAACGCCCCTGATTTTTTCGGTGGCGCGTCATCAACGGCGCGCCGAACAGTTCTGTTTCTAACGGACGGCGAGCCATACCGAGACGGAACTGAGGGGGAAGAGGCCGTTATCGCCCAGGATGGCGCCGACATATTGTTCTCAGTTGCCAACGTGAACGCCTTTGCGTTCAACATCGATCTCACCGATATCACGTACACCGAGTACATGGACAACACGCCGCAAGACGGCGTCCCTGTTCTTGACGGATCTGACCCGGATAGCCTTCTCGATTCGCTTCGCGGGATCATCTCTGGTCAGATTGATATGAATCCCGCCCACATAATCCGCGAGTGCCTGACCGACCCTGATTGGGGACTGGGGTACCAGGATGCCGACATCAACGATGCATCATTCATTACCGCGGCCGACGGGCTATACAACGAGTCGATGGGGATGAGTTTGATGTGGAGTCGGGAGTCCGAGATTCAGGACTTCATTTCCGAGGTTTTGCGCCACATTGATGGCAGCCTCTATGTTGACCGGAAGACCGGGACATTTCATCTAAAGCTGGTTCGCGACGACTATTCCGAATCGGATTTGTTGGTGCTCGACGAATCCTGTGTTACCCAGATAACCAACGCTTCCCGGCCAGCCATCGGTGAACTCACCAATTCGGTAACCGTCAATTTCTGGGATCATACGACTGGCGAAACCTCGAGCGTAACAGCTCAGGACCAAGCTCTGATTCAAATGCAGGGGGCGGTCGTATCCACCACCTTGGACTATGGCGGGTTCACTAACCAGGGCCTGGCGTCTCGAATTGCTCTCCGGGATCTGAAATCTCTGTCGTCCGACCTCCTGTCATGCGACATAGAAGCCACCAGAATTGCGGCTGACCTGAATATCGGTGAGCCGTTCATTCTGGATTGGCCAGACCTGGACATCGATTCTGTAATCATGCGGGTTCAGAGTATCCAGTTCGGGGATGGTCGAGATAACGCCGTCAGGATCACTGCGGTAGAGGATGTTTTCGCTACTCCCGACACCGCCATTGTGTCGCCGCCAGAGGATGATCTGTGGGTTGATCCTGCAGCTAATGAGCCTGAACCCGCCCAACCCCGCATCTTTGAAGAGCTTCCATACTATGAGTTGGTCGTTGACCAGGGCCAGGCTGCCGCGGATGCCTTGCTGGCGGAAAGTCCGGATGCCGGATTCACCCTGGCTGCTGCTGGACGGCAAAGCAACGAGATAAATGCGCTGCTGTTCACCGATTCCGGTGCGGGCTACCAAGAGCAGGACACTCTCGATTTCAGCCCGTTCGGATATATCGTCGATGACATCGGCCCGACCGACACGGCGTTCTCTCTCATTGACCATAAGGATCTCGATGAGGTGGAAGAGGGGAGTATCGCCAGTATTGGTGACGAGCTTGTGCGCGTTGATAGCGTTGAAAGCACCTCCTCAGGCTACGAGATCACCGTAGGTCGGGGAGTCCTCGACACGGTGCCAGCTTTACACTCTGGCGGATCGTCTCCAGAAGCTATGGTCTTCTGGGGGGATTTCTTTGGCTCCGACGAAATCGAATATGCTGCGTCTGAAAGTGTAGAAGCCAAGATGCTGACCGCCACTGGGGGTGCCTTGCTCTCCTCTTTGGACGCACCCATAGACTCAGTATCGATGGATTCCCGGGCGATCCGGCCGTATCCGCCCGGTGACTTCAGAATAGACGGGCTGAGCTATCCTGCGATTTACAGCCCGAACGGCGCTGTTGAACTGACCTGGACGCACCGGGATCGGACACAGCAAACCAGCGGTACGGTGTTTGATCACACGTTTGGCGATATTGGTCCGGAGGCCAACGTCACATACCGAGTAGAGGCCGACGCTGAGCTCACTGATGGCAGCATGGATGAGAGCTTCATATCGGAAGACGTCGGTTCAGTTTCTTCGTTCATTGCCCTGGATTCATCGACTCCCGCGCCGGCTGGTACTGTCAGGGTGACTTTCCGAATCTATGCAGTCCGCGATGGTTACGATTCCTGGCAACCAGCAACATGGACGATCGATCTGCTGGTTGCACCAACTCAGCTTATCGCCCAATACAAGCCGTTCACGGCGCCCACCAATTTGTCAGCCATTAATACTTGAGGCCACAATGGGAATCCGACTGACCTGGACCGACAACAATTTCGGCGAAGATGGACACCGAATTTATAGATCAACCTCGCCCATGGACGCGGAATCTCTCCCGGCCCCATACGATGAGATTGGGCCGAATGTCGAGCTATACGATGATGGCGGCGTTATGGAGGGCGAGACCTATTACTACCGGGTTTCGGCATACATTGGATCGTCGACGGAAGTGGTTAGCGAGGAAATTCAAATCACGGCCGGGGAGTTCTCTATAGCAGACCTGTTTGCCAATTCGGAAACCGGGGGCTGGTATGACCCGTCGGACTTGAGCACTCTATGGCAGGATGAAGCGGGAACCCTGGCCGTTTCCTCCGATGGGGATCCTGTAGCACGGGTGGACGACAAAAGTGGCAATGGTAATAACTTGACGATCTCCGAATCAGCTCGCCGACCGCTCTATAAAACGGACGGCACCTACCATTGGCTCCTTTTCGATGGCTCAAACGATCGAATGTCGTTTCCTGCTGGTACCATTCAAACAGGCAATGGCGCGCGCTCCACGTTTATGGCGCTTACTCCGTTGGACGCCCAGGGATCCACGGTCTATTACCTCGCTGTCGGTGACAGCAATATTTCGGATCGCCAGTCTTGGCGTATCCGACATGATAGTGGCAATGGCGCTGTCCGGCTGGAGATCCAGGGAAGCGCTGCTGTCGGGTCGACCGACTTTGTCGATGGTGACCCACATGTCATCGGCGCAGTGACCTCTGGGTCGACGCTCGATACCGCCGCTCTTTACCTCGACGGCGCTGAAGATCCCCAGAGCACCAGCGGTACAGCAACGCTAGAAACTTCGTCTGTCAGCCCATCTCTCGGGTCGAAAGAGCTGGACGGTTCGAGTTACGAGGGGTTTGCAAACTTCCGGTTCTATGGGTGGGTGCAGGTCAACCGCGCGCTTACTGCCACCGAGATATCTAACCTCAGCGGAGCGATGGCGGACCTGGCTGGAATCCCAATCTCATAGGCCGACGTTTTGGGGCAAAATTGGGGCAGAATCCCGCCCGCGCGCGTCCGTTCCAGTCCTGCCAGTATAACCGGAAGGCCCGTCATTCCGGGCCTGTCCGTCGGTGTCCGGCGGCGGTGTAGGGTTCGAATCCCTCGCTACACCCGTTCCAGATATACAGCATGCAAGTCGTTGATTGCGCTAGTCTGCGCCTATTGCGTTTATTGCGCTCGTATTTCCTGTCTACCCCTTTCTTATCAATGCCTTACGCTGTTACGCACCTACCTTGACATGGTAGGGGTCAGGCGGGCTGGTTAACCAGCTCGTCAGGGATCTCCACTTCATCGCCAAGCTTGGCAGCTACAACGGCCCGGCATACTGCGATTAGAGGAGTGGCGCCTTCCAGCTTGCGCGGCACCCTGCAGTCTTGTGTCCACGCTACAGCAAAATAATCTCCCCATTCCGGTCTGAAATGCTCTATGCACACCATCTCGTCAAAGATCAGCGGACCGCACTGGCTCCAGTTTGTGGAGGGGGAATATTCTTGAACGCCATTCCGGCGCATTCCTAGTTTCTCTGACAGACAGGAGCCGTTAGATAAATAGGCGCAAGGCTGCATCACCCCATCTATCATGGCGAAGCCTACAAAAATCCGACTTTCAGCTTTTGCCTTCCACTCCAAGCCATTACACGTCGGGTCAATCTGAGCCACCGCCCAATCCAGCGGCAACCCTACCAGTTCATTGGTTTTGACTAGCACTGCATTTCCCCCTGTGTCCCAATTTTTGTCCCAAACGTATCAATTCGACGACACGCTACGACACTAAAGTGCTGATTTTCATGGCTCTGTATGTCGAGCCATCCCTAAAAATCAGGTTCAAATCCTGCCGTCCCGACCAAATCATTCGACAACAAAGCCCGGAGCCGAAAGGTCCGGGCTTTGTTGTTTCTGCGGCCCTCACTTCAGCCTTCCCGTTTTTCAAGTCAGTCTGCTGTCTGGACAGGTCGAACCTGAACGGACATAGTGTTGGACTGCGTTCGGATTCGGTTCCGGATACCGTGATCCCCACAAAAAGAAACGACACGATTGGCTTTTCCCGATGACAGCAGTCACCCACTCGGTTCTGGTCGTCGACGACGACGAAGACATCTGCGAACTCCTGCAGACCTTTCTTGGCAAGGCGGGCTATCACGTGCGTATGGCGGCCGACGGCGATGCCATGCGTGCGGCGATGGATGAGTGCCTGCCGGATGTGCTGATCCTCGACATCATGCTGCCCGGCGACGACGGGTTCACGCTGTGCCGCTGGGTGCGCGATCACTTCGCGCTGCCCATCATCATGCTCACCGCCAGCTCCGATGAGGCGGACAAGGTGATCGGCCTGGAGCTGGGCGCCGACGACTACATCGCCAAACCCTTCAGCGCGCGCGAACTGCAGGCGCGGATCAAGGCCCTGTTGCGGCGCTCCCAGCTCAGCCAGCAGGGCTTCCGGCGTTACGTGCGTTTTGGCCAGTGGCGGCTGGATTGCCAGACCCACGAGCTCAACGACCAGCACGGCGAGCGGATTGCCTTGTCAGGGGCCGATTTCGCGCTGCTCAAGCTGTTCGTGGATCACGCCAACAGCATCCTTGACCGGGACACCATTGCCGGCGTAACCCGTGGGCGGGAGGCGGATCCGTTGGACCGTGTGGTGGATGTGGCGGTCAGCCGCCTGCGTCATCGCCTGGGGGACAAGGGGCGCGATCCCAAGCTGATCCGGACCGTGCGCGGGGCGGGCTACATGCTCACCGCAACCGTCAGTTATGAAAACGAGTAAAGCGCTCGCCTGGCTGGACCGGTATCGCCCCCGCTCGCTGCTCACGCGGATGCTGCTGCTGACACTGCTGGCGGTGCTGTTGGCGCAGGGCATCTCGACGACCTTCTGGTACACCACGTTTCGCGCCCAGGAGAACCAGGGGCTGGTGAACAGCAGCCGTAACCTGGCGTACTCGGCGGCCGCGACCGTGCGCTTCTTCAAGTCGTTGCCGCTGGAATACCGGCACATCGTGCTGGATCAGCTGCGTAACATGGGGGGGACCCGCTTCTTCGTGTCCCTCAACGAGATGGAAATCCCCCTCAAGGCGCTGCCGGAAACCGATCGCAAGACCCGGGTGGTCCAAGCTGTCAGCGACGTGCTGCACGAGCGGCTGGGCCAGAACCTGCCGATCCGGGTGGAGTTCGTGGCCCAGCAGGATCTGCGCATCCTCAACAGCCAGATGAAGATCACCGACCTGCCGCCGTCCTGGGCCAACTACGCGCTCAACCTGGACCCGATCAACCCGCCGGTGCTGGTGACCCAGATCGAGATCGCACCGCAGGAATGGCTTTACCTGGCGTCGCCGCTGCCGGCCCCCTACGTCTCCCTGGAGGACACGGCACTGCCGCGCCAGCAACTGTTTTTCATCGTCCTGCTGACCATCTTCCTGCTCAGCTTCATCGCCCTGATGGTGCGCTGGCAGACCCGCCCGCTGCGGCGTCTGGCGCGGGCCGCGCGGGAGATGCCGTTCGACGACGACCGGCCGCCGGTGCCGGAGTGGGGCAGCAGCGAGGTGGTGGATGTGACCCGCGCCTTCAACACGTTCCGCGACCGGATCCGGCGCTACCTGAAAGACCGCGAGCAGCTGTTCACCTCCGTCTCACACGACCTGAAAACGCCGATTACCCGCCTGCGCCTGCGCGCCGAACTGCTTGAAGACGAGACGTTGCAGGCCAAGTTCGAGAAGGATCTGCAGGAGCTCGACCTGCTGGTAAAAAGCGCGTTGCAGTCGGTCAAGGACAACGACATTTACGAGAATATGGAATCGGTCGACGTCATGGCGCTGATCGATCAGGTCACGGAGCCCGCCGCCGGTACGCCGGGTAAAGTCACCATCAACGGCCGCCCGCTGCGCCGATATCGCTGCAAACCGCTGGCTCTGCGCCGCTGCATTGGCAACCTTTTCGATAATGCCCTGAAGTACGGCGAGCGGGTGACCATCCGTATCGAGGACTCCCCGTCGGAGCTGATCCTGCATTTCGAGGACGAGGGGCCGGGCCTGGACCCCGAGCTGCTCAACAAGATCTTCGAGCCGTACTACCGGGCCACGCCCTGCGCCCCGGGGGAAGGCCTGGGCCTGGGGATCGCCCGGGCCATCGCCCACGCCCACGGCGGCGACGTCGAGGCGTCCAACCGTGAGCGGCGCGGTCTGCGACTGAGCCTGTTCCTGCCCCGCAACCCCGAGTGACGCCGGCGTCATCCAATGTATCCATCCTGTTACATTGGCCTTGCACTTTGATACGTCAAGGATTGCGACAGTGCCATAGACTCCAGTGATGTCATAAAAAAATGACATGGATAATCACTCACAAAAACAACAAGGTGCCAACCTATGAAACCGATCAGGCATTTTCTGGCCGCTCTCGGCCTGAGTGTTGCACTGACCCCGGCCCACGCCGGCGAGGTCGAAGTCTTGCACTGGTGGACCTCCGGCGGCGAAGCCAAGGCCATGGGTGTCCTCAAGGAAATGATGGAAGACCAGGGGCATACCTGGAAAGATTTCGCTGTGGCTGGCGGCGGTGGCGAGGCGGCCATGACGGTCCTCAAGACCCGCGCTGTATCCGGCAACCCACCCGCAGCCGCCCAGATCAAGGGGCTGGACATCCAGGAGTGGGCCAAGCTTGGTTTTCTGACCAGCCTGGACGACGTGGCTGAGAAAGCGAACTGGGGCCAGGTCCTGCCGCCGGTGGTCTCCGATACGATGAAATACGAGGGCGACTATGTGGCGGTGCCGGTCAACGTGCATCGCGTCAACTGGCTCTGGGTCAATCCGGACGTGTTCGAGAAGGTCGGCGTGGAAGTGCCCACCACGCTGGATGAGTTCTTCGCCGTGGCCGACAAGCTCAAGGCCGCCGGTGTGATCCCGCTGGCCCATGGTGGTCAGGCCTGGCAGGACGCCACCGTGTTCGAGGCCATCGCCCTGGCCGAGCTGGGTCCCGAGGACTACCGGGCCGCTTTCGTGAATCACGATATGGACGTTCTGTCCGGCCCCAAAATGGTCGAAGCCCTGACCAAGTTCCACAAGATTCGCGATTACATCGACCCGAACGCGGTTGGTCGTGACTGGAACGTCGCTACCCAGATGGTCATCAACGGCGACGCCGCCATGCAGATCATGGGCGACTGGGCCAAAGGCGAGTTCACCGCCGCCGACAAGGTGGCCGGCGAGGACTACCTGTGCGTTCCGGCACCCGGTACCCAGGGCTCCTTCACCTTCAATATCGACTCCCTGGCGATGTTCAAGCTGAGTGACGCGGACAACGAGAAGGCCCAGAAAGACCTGGCCCGGACCATTCTGGAGCCTGAGTTCCAGACCGTCTTCAACAAGGCCAAGGGTTCCATCCCCGTCCGTACCGACATCGACATGTCCGGCTTCGACGACTGCGCGCAGGCCTCCATGGATGCGTTCAAGAAGACTTCCGACACCGGTGGTCTGGTGCCCAGCATGGCGCATGGCATGTCCACCACCAGTGCCGTACAGGGCCAGATCTTCGACGTCGTCACCAACTTCTTCAATCGCGCCGATGCGGACCCGGAAGAAACGGCCGAGCGTCTGGCATCCGCGGTCCAGTCCGCTCTTTGATCCTGTCACTTCATGTCTGAGCGGGTGGGGCCTGGCCCCGCCCGCCAACCGATAACGGTTTAGGAGTTCTCAAGATGGCTCACATCGGTGCGGCGTCCGAGGCGACGCCACAGCGTCCCCGTGTCCGTCTGACCCAGCATTTGCAACACTGGCTTCCCAAACTGGCGCTTGCGCCGACGGCCGTGATGGCGCTGGTGGGTATCTACGGATTCATGATCTGGACCGGCGTGCTGTCGCTGACCGGATCCACCTTTCTGCCCAGCTACGAGTTCGTGGGCTTTGAACAGTACGCCAAACTGTTCGCCAACGATCGCTGGGTGACAGCCTGCACCAACCTGGTCATTTTTGGTGTGCTGTTCATCGTGTCCTGCCTGGCGATTGGCTGCTTCCTGGCGATCCTGCTGGACCAGCGCATCCGCAACGAAGGCGTGATCCGCACGATCTATCTCTATCCCATGGCCCTGTCGATGATCGTCACCGGTGCGGTCTGGCAGTGGATTCTCAACCCCAGCCTGGGGCTGGAAAAACTCATGCACGACTGGGGCTGGACCAGCTTCAAGTTCGATTGGCTGACCGATCCCGACATGGTGATCTACACCATCGTGATTGCCGCCGTGTGGCAGGCCTCCGGCTTCGTGATGGCGCTGTTCCTGGCGGGACTGCGGGGCATCGACGGATCCATCATCAACGCCGCCCGGGTGGACGGCGCGAGCCTGCCGCGCATTTATCTGCGCATCGTGCTGCCGGCCATGCGCCCGGTTTTCTTCAGCTCGGTGATGGTGCTGGCGCACATCGCCATCAAGAGCTTCGACCTGGTTACGGCCATGACCGCAGGCGGCCCGGGCTATTCGTCCGACCTGCCGGCCCTGTTCATGTATGCCTTCACTTTCACCCGCGGTCAGATGGGCCTGGGGGCGGCCAGTGCTATGATGATGCTGGCTATGCTGCTCGCCATCCTGGTGCCGTACCTGTATTCGGAACTGAGGGGGCAGCGCAATGGCTAATTCAGTACGCAATTCCCTGAGCACCGGGCGTCTGTTGGTTTACGGTACGCTGTTGCTGGCCTGTATCGCCTACCTGATCCCGGTTTTCATCATGCTGGTGACCAGTTTCAAGACCACCGGCGACATCCGCACCGGCAATCTGATGAGCCTGCCGGAAACCTGGACGCTGGATGCCTGGGCCAAGGCCTGGTCCAGTGCCTGTACCGGCGTCGAGTGTAACGGCGTCCACGGTTTCTTCTGGAACTCCCTGAAGATGGCCGTTCCGGCCGTGATGATCTCCACCTTCCTGGGGGCGATCAACGGCTATGTGTTTTCCAAGTGGCGTTTTCGGGGCTCCGACATCTTCTTCAGCTTGCTGCTTTTCGGCTGCTTTCTGCCGTTCCAGGTGATCCTGCTGCCGATGGCCGGCGTTCTGGGCAAACTGGGACTGGCCAACACCACCCCGGGGCTGGTGCTGGTCCATGTGGTCTACGGCATTGCCTTTACCACACTGTTCTTCCGCAATTTCTATGTGGCCGTCCCGGACGCTCTGATCAAAGCCGCGCGACTGGATGGCGCCGGATTCGTGACCATTTTCGTCAAGATCCTGCTGCCCATGTCCGTACCGACGTTCATGGTGTGTTTCATCTGGCAGTTCACCCAGATCTGGAACGACTTCCTGTTCGGCGTGGTGTTCGCCAGCGGTGACAGCCAGCCGATTACGGTCGGCCTGAACAATCTGGTCAACACCAGCACTGGCGTGAAGGAGTACAACGTGGACATGGCCGCCGCCATGATCGCCGCGCTGCCCACGCTCGTCGTCTACGTGCTGGCCGGCAAGTATTTCATTCGCGGACTGACGTCCGGCGCTGTAAAAGGTTAGAGGTCCACAATGGCACAATTACAACTCAAGGGTATCCGCAAGACCTACGGCAACGCCGCCCAGGAAACCCTGAAAGGTATTGATATCGACATCGATTCCGGTGAATTCCTGATCCTGGTGGGGCCGTCCGGCTGCGGTAAGTCCACGCTGATGAACAGCATTGCCGGCCTGGAAACCGTCACCCAGGGCCACATCATGATCGATGGCAAGGACGTCACCCACGCCGAGCCCAAGG
This sequence comes from Marinobacter sp. JSM 1782161, assembly GCF_011421605.1. Taxonomy (NCBI): domain Bacteria; kingdom Pseudomonadati; phylum Pseudomonadota; class Gammaproteobacteria; order Pseudomonadales; family Marinobacteraceae; genus Marinobacter; species Marinobacter sp. JSM 1782161. Next base: position 170,911 of record NZ_WSSA01000003.1, on the reverse strand, counting down.
ACCGGGACATCGCCATGGTGTTCCAGTCCTACGCGCTGTATCCCACCATGTCGGTGCGTGAGAACATTGCTTTCGGTCTGAAAATCCGTCGCATGCCCAAGGACGAGATCGACGCGGAAGTCCAGCGGGTCGCTACGCTGTTGCAGATCGAGAACCTGCTGGATCGCAAACCGTCGCAACTGTCCGGCGGCCAGCAGCAGCGGGTCGCGATGGGGCGGGCTCTGGCGCGTCGGCCCAAGATCTATCTGTTCGACGAACCCCTGTCGAACCTGGATGCCAAGCTGCGGGTGGAAATGCGCACCGAAATCAAGCGACTGCACCAGCGTCTGGGCACCACCATCGTCTACGTGACCCACGACCAGATCGAGGCCATGACCCTGGCCGATCGCATCGCGGTGATCAAGGACGGCGAACTGCTGCAGCTGGGCACGCCCAAGGAAATCTACGAGCAGCCCTCCTGCCGCTATGTGGCGAGCTTCATCGGCTCTCCGGCGATGAGCTTCATCCCGCTGCTGGTAGAGACCGAAAACGGCCGTCCGGTGGCCAGCCTGCGCAGCGTAGACGGCGACCAAACGCGTATCCCGCTGCCGGAGAAGCTGGCCGAATACACCGGCCGCGAGATCCATCTGGGGATTCGCCCGGAGCACATCACCCAGCCGCTGGCGCACAAGGCGGACCAGGCGGCGACCACCTCCGGCCGTTTCCGGATCGAGGTTACCGAGCCCACCGGGCCCGATGTGATGGCGTTGATCCGCATGAACGACACCGAGGTGCACTGCCGGCTGGACCCGGATCACACCATCGAAACGGGCGAGCCCGCGGAACTGATGGTGGACCTGAGCCGCGCCATCTATTTCGAGGCCGGCGAGGAGACCCGCATCGACGTCTGAGCCCCGCCTTTTCCGGACCGAAGGCCCGCAGGCGCTCTTCGGTCCGGCTTTCCCTTTCTCGCATGTTTAACCGCTGGTCGATTTTTATCCTCTCGCTCATGGTCTAGGGTTATAGGACGACGATCCGAAAAGGAGGACGAGGTATGTCAGCTGATGCGAATACTTCCTATGATCCGGACAAGGGCTATGTCGCCTTGCTCGGTTGGAGTCTGAATGCGGTCGAGGCTGCGGATCAGTTTGACCGGCGCTATGTCGTGGTGGCGCCGGAATGGGCGGAGAGTTATTGCCAGGAGCACAACATTCCCTATGTGCCCTGGAATTTTGAGCGCCTGAACGATCGCTCCATGGAAATCGCCCAGACCCTCAAGGACATGGGAGTGAATGTGGCCATTCCGCTGTTCGAGGAAACCGTGGAGTGGGCCGGGGCCATCAACGCTGTCCTGTTGGACAAACCGAAACTGTTCGGTCAGGCCATGCTCCTGCGGGACAAGGCCCTGATGAAGCGTCGCGCCCAGCTGGGCGGGATTCGCGTGGGTATCTTCGAGGAAGCCCACGACCGGGACGACGTCATCCGCTTCCTGAAGCGCGTGAACCAGACGCTGCTCAAGCTCGACGGCGACCCCAACGACCCGATCCACCTCAAAGCCTTCGACAAGGCTGGCTGCCTGGGGCACCGGGTGATCCGCACGCCGGACGAGGTGGATACCATTCCCGAAGAGGAATTCCCGGTCCTGATGGAATCCCACCTGGATGGCTGGGAATTTGCGGTGGAAGCCTGGATTCACAACGGCAAGATCCGCTTTCTGAATATTTCCGAGTACGTGACCCTGGGCTATTCGGTGTTCGTTCCGGCTTCGCCGGAGCTGGAAAAATACCGGCCCCAGATCCGGGAGCAGATTGAGAAGCTGATCAAGGCCTTCGATATCGAGTTCGGCTTTCTTCACCCGGAGTATTTCGTCACCAACGACAGCGAGATGTACTTTGGCGAGGTGGCCTATCGCCCGCCGGGCTTCAAGGTATTCGAGCTGCTGGAGCGGGTCTATGGCTTCAACGCCTACCAGGGCATGATCCTGGCCTTCGACCCCAAGACCACGGAAGAGGAAATCACCCGTTTCTTCCCTCGCGAAGTGGTCGATGCCTCGGGCTATGCGGGCTGTTTCGGCGTCTATCCGCGCCTGCGCGTAGTGAGCCGGCTGGAGATCCCGGAAGAAACCGAGGACCATCCGTATTACGAGTCCAACGACCTGGCACCGCCGATGCAGGATACCGTGACCAAACGGACCGCATTCGGAACCCACTGGGGGCTGCTCTACTTCAAGGGCGACGATCCCCACAAGCTGCGCGATTTGCTGAAACACCAGGAAGAGCTCGACTTTTACGTGTAGCCTATCGGCATTGCACGATCATGAGGATGTCGCGTGGACTATTCCAACGCCCAACAGGCCGCCCCCGGGAAGCTTGAGGGGCTGCTGGTCAAACTGGATGATGCGGTCGCCCAGCTGGCCCGGGCCAAACCCTTTGCCAAGGTGGGTAAGGCGCATCTCGTTTTTGACCTGGCCCGCCGGGTCCTGATGCAGACGGGCGGGTGCGAAGCGATTGAAGAGCGAGCCCAGGAACTGGAGGAGAGCGGCGTTTTCCAGGGAACGGACTGGGCTCACCCCCATATCCTGATCCCGACGCTGACCTCCCAGTCCCTGCGTAGCCCGTCGGCGGACACGGTCGCGCTCGAAGCGCTCAGTGAATTGCGGTTGCTGGCGGTCGCCACCGGCCGCTACTGCCATCCCTACGTCTCTTCGGAGCAGGCCCACCACTTTCTGGCCCAGGTGCTGGCGATCAACCTGGCGTTGCTGTTTGGCACCGCCGGGGAGGCCGAGCGTGAAACCCAAGGGCGTCTGGCCGGGGTCTCGCGGGCGCTGGTCCAGCATCTGGCGGACCGGATCGGCTACGAGCATGTCATCGACCAGCTTATCGCCGAGATCTGGCGCCTGCTCAATCAACGCCCCATCCAGACCGGGCCCGTCAAACAGATGATCACCCAGATCGCCATCTGCAGCAGTGACCCCGATATCGAGCTGGGCGCCAGCGGGCAGGGCGCCTATCGGTTGATCAGCAGTCTGTTCGGGCCGACCGAGGCCAGTCGCGAGGACCCGGGGCTCAATGTCTATCGCGAGCGGCTGGCGGCCATGGACCAGCGCGGCTTGCAGGCGGAAGCCATGGGCTGTGCCCGCGCCATGCACGATACCGGGCTGGTGTCCGCCTACCACGCCGAGCTGCTACGTTTCCTCGTGGATCAGGGCGAGCAGCTGCTGTCGGAGGCTTTGGGGCTGTCGAGCACCGGCCGGGACTGTTTGCTGTGTTACACCGACCTGGTGCACGCGCTGATCCGGGAGGCAGTCACCCCCGAGACGCCGCAGTCGGTCTACGGACTGGCGCTGATGCTGGAACGGGGCATTCTTTACAACCCCGCCATGGGCCCGGCGCTCTGGCGTCAGGTCAACCTGCCCCTGTCTCGGCCGACTCGTGAACAGCTGGCGCTGGTTTTCGGGGGCTCGGCCTCACCGCGTACGCGGCTGCTGGAAGGCGTGCTCTGTGTGATGGGAGCCCCGCTGGGCGTGGGGCAGGGTAATAACCCGACCTGTCAGTCGGCGCGGGCTATTTCCATGTGGGCCTACACGGACCCGGATTTCCTGTTGCAGCTGCTGGTCTGGGCCGCCCGCGACGACGAGATCATCATGCATTTCGAGGGCAAACCCGTGTCCTCGGTGGCCAGTGCCGGTGGCGTTGCCCGCGAGCTGCACCTGGACCTGGACGCGGTGTCGCTGATTCTGGTGCCGCACCTCGACCGCCTCTACGGGGAAATGGGGCGCCTGTGCGCGGATCGCGATGGCGACCCGCATCGTTGGATCAACCCTGAATTTCACGGTTGGTGGTGCGGGCGCGGTTTCAGCATCAATGTGGACGTGGCCACCGGTCGGTTGGTCGACCTGGACAATTTCCTGCGACATTTCTACGCCAGCTACCATCCCTTCTACAACGGCAACCAGCCGCTGATCCATCCCCAGCCGGCAGGTATCGCGGTTACCGATAGTGCGTCTCGGTTCATTGGCTGGCACGCCATCACCATCCTGCGTGTGGGGCTCGACCCCGAGCAGACCATGCGGGTGTACTTCTTCAACCCCAACAACGACAGTGCCCAGGACTGGGGCGATGGCATCAAGGTGAGTACTTCCGGGCACGACGAACGCCACGGCGAGTCGTCGCTGCCGTTCGGGGAGTTCGCGTCACGGCTCTATATCTTCCACTACGATCCACTGGAACACGGCGCGCTGGCGGATGTGCGGCCGGAAGAACTGCAGGCGGTGATGGACCAGGTCCATCGCACGTGGGGGCAGGATCGCCTGCCCGCCGCGGAGTTGCAGGCCGACGAGGGACAATCCTCGCCCGGCGAGTGACGATACCCGCCGGACGGGGCGGTTTAGCGCAGCTTGGTTTCGCGTAACTTGCGGATGAATTCCGGCGGCTCGAAGCTGTCCGCCCGGGAGGCGTCCCAGTACTTGGCGAACACGGTGTGTTCGGAAGAGCCCTTGAGCAGTTCGCCGGGCTCCAGGAAGCGGAACAGCTCCATGTAGGTCCGCACTTCGTTCTCGTCCACGCGTCGGATGATGTGCTCCGGCCCCAGCTCCCGCGGGTGCTTGAGCCCGGAGGCGCCCAGCAGGTTGGTCAGTGCCTGCATGGTATTGCGGTGGAAGTGATAGACCCGCTGGCTCTTGTCCGCCACATCCAGCTTGCTGCCCCGGCGCGGGTCCTGCGTGGCGACGCCGGAAGGGCACTTGTCGCTGTGGCAGCTTTGCGCCTGAATACAGCCCAGGGAAAACATGAAACCGCGGGCCGCGTTGCACCAATCGGCGCCCAGGGCAAGCGTGCGCGCAATGTTGAAGGCCGAGGTGATCTTGCCGGCGGCCCCGATGGCGATTTCCTCGCGCAGATTCGCTCCGACCAGCGCATTGTGGACCAGTTGCAGCGCTTCGGTCATCGGCATGCCCAGGCGGTTGGTGAACTCCAGCGGCGCGGCGCCGGTGCCGCCCTCGCCACCGTCCACGACGATGAAATCCGGACGTTTGCCGCTTTCCAGCATGGCCTTGACCAGGCCGAACCACTCCCACGGATGCCCCAGGGCCAGCTTGAAACCCACCGGTTTGCCGCCGGACAGCTCGCGCAGCCGCTCGATGAAATCCATCAGCTCCAGCGGGGTGCTGAAGGCACTGTGCTGGGCCGGGGATTCCACGTCTTCCCAGGGCGTGACGCCCCGGGCCTCGGCGATTTCCGGGGTGACCTTGGGGCCGGGCAGGATGCCGCCATGGCCCGGCTTGGCGCCCTGGGACAGTTTGATCTCGATCATCCGTACCTGGTCACGGGTGGCGTTCCGCACGAACAGCTCCTCGTTGAAGGAGCCGTCCCTGTTGCGGCAGCCGAAGTAACCGGAACCGATCTCCCAGACCAGGTCGCCGCCGTGTTTGGTGTGGTAGCGGGAAATCGAGCCTTCCCCGGTGTCGTGATAGAAGTTGCCCAGCTTCGCCCCCTGATTGAGGGACTCGATGGCGTTGGCCGACAGGGAGCCGAAACTCATGGCGGAAATGTTGAAGATGCTGGCGCTGTAGGGCTGCTTGCAGTGTTTGCCGATCAGGATACGGAAATCGTTGTCCTTGTGGTCCACCGGCGCCATGGAGTGGCTCATCCATTCGTAGCCTTCGGCGTAGGTGTCGTGCTGGGTGCCGAACGGGCGCTTGTCGAGTACGTTCTTGGCGCGCTGGTAGACGATAGCGCGCTGTTCCCGGGAGAAGGGTACCTCCTCGGTATCCCGCTGGATGAAGTACTGACGGATTTCCGGACCGATCGACTCCAGGAAGTAGCGGAAGTGGGCCAGGATCGGGTAGTTGCGGCTGACCGTGTGGCGGTGCTGGAGCAGGTCGTAGGTGCCCAGGATCGCCAGCAGACCGAAGATCAGGGGCAGGAAAAAGGTGGACGGATAGAGCCAGGCCAGCGGTAACGTCAGCACCAGTCCAAGCAGCGATATCACATAGGCTGTATAGCGGGCTGGTATGGGCGACGACTTGTGCATGTACGAAAGGCTCCCTGTATTCGCGAATAGACTGTGACGGGCCTGCCGGGGGCAGGGGCCCGTATTGGAGCATAGCTGGTTCAGGCTGTCAGGCGCAGTACGTCGTCCGCCAGGGTTTGCACATCGTCTGTGTCATGGCTGACCAGCAGCAGGGTGGTTCCGGCGGCCTTGTGACGGTCCAGCAGGGCCAGCAGGGTGGCGCGGGTGTCCGGGTCGAGGCCGGTCAGGGGCTCGTCCAGCAGCAAGAGGGGCGAGCGGCGCAGCAGGGCGCGGGCGATGGCGATTCGCTGGCGCTGGCCGCCGGAGAGCGCGGTGGGCAAGCGCTGTTCCATGCCCGCCAGGCCGACATCCGCCAGCATCGACGACAGCGCTGTCTCGTCGGCGTCGCTCAGCTTGAGCCCCGGGTGGATGCCGATGGCCAGATTGTCGCGGACGCTGAGGTGGTCGAACAGGTTGTCCTCCTGGAACACCGAGGTGACCGGCCGCTCCCAGGGCGGCAGAGCGTCGATGTCATGGTCCTGCCAGCGGACGTGGCCGGATGTCGGCTCCAGGAAGCCGGCTACCAGATTGAGCAGCGTGCTCTTGCCGCAGCCGCTTGGGCCGGTGATGGCGAGGCAGGTGCCGGTGTCAACGCGGACACTGAAGGTCAGCGCCCGCTCGGCGCCGGGGTAACGGAAGGTCAGGCGGTCGATGTCAAGCATGGATCGGATACCGGCGTGATTGGAATGAACGTTGTTGCGGCTTGCGATGTGCGGCCCGCGATAGGCGGTTGAGCGCATGAAACACCAGCAGCAATAGCAGCAGCATCACCAGCGCCGTGGCCGAGGCGTTGGCCATCTGGTAACCGGCCAGTTGCTGGTACAGCAGCAGCGGCAGTGTCGGGTTGGCCGGGCTGCCGAACAGGGCCACCACGCTGAAGTCCCCCAGCGACAGGCCGGCCGCGTAGGCCAGTGCCAGCAGAATCGGGCGCCGCAGCAGCGGCAGGACGATCCAGCGCAGGCGGTAAAGCCCCCGCACGTCCAGTTGGTCCGCCAGACGGGAGGTCGCGGGCGACAACGTGGCCAGCGGCCCGCGCAGGACCTGCAGGACGAAGGGCAGCGCCATCAGTGCGTTAATCAGCGCCACCAGCGTCAGCCCTTGCGGGCCCTGGCCCAACTGCGGCCGCAGCAGGATGAAAAGCCCCGTGCCCAGCACCAGGGCCGGCACTAGCAGGGTCAGGTGGCCGCATGCTTCGGTCAGCCGGGCGCGACGACCATGGCCGGCCTGACGTTCGTGCCGGCTGCACCCCAGGATGGCCAGCCCGAACCCCAGGCTCATTCCGGCCGCGGCCGTGGCGACCAGTACGCTGCGCAACAGACTGGACCAGAGCAGGGTGTTACCGGCGCTGGTCCAGAGTTCGGGCAGCCCTTTCCAGACCACCGCCGCCAGCGGCAGCAGCAGGAACAGCAGGAACAGCGCCAGCAACGTGCGGTCACGCCAGCCCGCCAAGCCCCGGGCATCGCGGCGCAGACCCGGTGACGTTTCCAACTGCCCCGGAACCAGTCCGGATGGGCCCCGATAGCGGGTGGCCAGCCACCACAGGCTGCCGCAGATCAGCAGTTGCACCAGTGCCAGCACCGCGGCACGTGCAAAGTCGAAGTCATAGCGCAGGGACTGGTAGATGGCCACCTCGATGGTGGTGGAGCGCGGGCCGCCGCCGAGGGTCATGACGATGGCGAAGCTGGTGAAGCAGAGGATGAAGATGAACACCGCCAGCCCCGGCAGGACCTGTCTCAGCGCGGGCCACTCCAGGCTGCGCCACAATGCGCGGCTGCCCAGGCCGTACTGGGCGGCCAGGCGCCACTGATTGGCGGGGATGCGTTCCAGGCCCTGCAGCAGGATGCGCGCCGCCAGGGGGGCGTTGAAGAAGACGTGGGCCAGCAGGATGCCCTGCAGGCCGTACAGGGTCCAGCCTCCGAGGGCGTCGAACACCGGGCTGAGCCAGCCGCTGCGGCCGTAGACCGCGACCAGCCCGAAGGCCGCGACGATGCTGGGCAGCACCAGGCTGAGCTCGCTCAGGCGCAGGATCAGTCCGCGGCCGAACAGTCGTGGTTGGCGGTGCAGGGCGCGGGCGACAGGAATGGCCAGCAGCAGGCTCAGCAGTGTGGACAGGGCGGCCTGGTAGACGCTGAACCAGATCACCTGGCGCAGGTAGGCGGACTGCCACAGCTCGGTCAGCGCCGCCCCGCGCCACTCGCGCATCAGCCCGAAAAAGCCGGCGGCGACGATGCCCAGCAGGAGCAGCGCCACCAGGCGACCCGGCCAGATCTGCCAGCGGGGATGGCTCAGCGGCGGTGTCATTGTGCGGTCGCGTTGAGCCACTCGTCGATCCAGGTCCGGCGGTTGTCCGCCACGGTTTGCGGTTCGAAGTAGAGGGTCTGTTCCGGCCGGATCAGGCGTTCAAAGACGTCCGGCAGCTCATCCCCCAGGTCGGTGGCCGGGTACATCACGTTCTTCAGCGGAATCTCGCTCTGGAACGCCGGTGACAGCATGAACGCCAGGAACCGTTGCGCCAGCTCGGGCTGGTCGCTGGTACGCACCCGGGCGCCAACTTCCACCTGCAGGTAATGCCCCTCGTCGAACGCCACCGCCTGGTAGCGATCGGTGTTATCCACCGCCATGTGGTAGGCCGGCGAAGTGCTGTAGGACAGCACCATCGGCGCCTCGCCGTTCATGAACAGGGAAAAGTAGGCGTCGCTCCAACCCTTGGTCATGGTCAGGATGTGTGGCTGCAGGGCCTGCCATTTCTCGGCCGCCCGGTCGCCGTAGACTTTCTTCATCCACAGCAGGAAGCCCAGCCCCGGGGTGCTGGTTCGCGGATCCTGCAGGATAATCTTGAGGTCATCGGGGGCGTTGATCAGGGCATCGAGGCTGGTTGGGGGATGCTCCAGCTGCTCGGTGTCGTAGACGAAGGCGAAGTAGCCCCAGTCGTAGGGCACGAACGTGTCGTCGTTCCAGGCGATGGGCAGGTCCAGAGCTGACAGCGAGGTGCCGTGCGGTGCCAGCAGTCCGGTCCTGCGGGCGTCCGCCATGATGCTGGCGTCCAGGCCGAGCACCACGTCGGCGGGGGTGGACTCGCCCTCCAGGCGCAACCGATGAAGGATAGCGACGCTGCTGTCGAGGGCTACGAAATCGAGGGTGCAGTCGCAGCGGGCTTCGAAGCGTTCCTTGATGGCGGGTCCCGGTCCCCACTCGGACACGAAGGACGGGTAGGTGTAGACGGTCAGTGTGGGCGCGGCGAGGACGTACTGGCTGCAGAAAACCAGGGCCGCCAGCAGTGCCCGGAAAGGTATTGCCATGTCAGGGTCCCGTTATCGGTCGGTGGAAACGGGGGCCGCAGAATAGGCGCAATGCCACTCAATCCCTGCGCCGGCATGATCCGGATCAGGTTCTGCGGGTTTGATCTCAGCCTGCCATTTCCAGCAGACACCCCGTTGAGAGGTTTTCATTCTAACAGAGACCTTCGCCGTCATGGAGTCGCTGGACATAGAGTCGAGTCGCTGGAAGCGTGGCGGGTTATTTGCGGACGGCGACAACCATCTTTAGACCTGTAAGTAAATAGCGGGTCGGGCGTCTCACGTGACGCCGGGCATGTCGGTGCTTGGGAATGTCACTCTTCAGACGCCGAAAAGTCTTTCGGGCCGGCTTTATCCGGCTGTTCCGGCATATTATTGGGATTTTCCGTATTTTCCGGGAAGCGGCGGCCAATCTGGTCTACGTTGAGTGTATGGAGGCAGGCCGTCATTCGATTTTGATATTTTGTACTCAAATCAATAAACTTACACGCCTGTAATTTGAGTCCAAAACTATTGGGCCAGTAAATCCGTTCGAGGAGACTTGACGTGAGCGAAGTCCTTAAAGACGAGTACTCCACCGACTATCAAGCGGGTCAGGACAATGTAACCCCCCTGGGGCTCGACCTGCACAAGACGGTGTTCTTCATTACCGCTGCGTTGATTATCGTATTCGTGGTGGGAACCCTGCTGTTCCCGGACGTTTCGAAATCAATGCTTAACGGCGCCAAGACCGGGGCCATCAATAACTTTGACTGGCTGTTCCTGATCAGCGGTAATATCTTCGTGATTTTCTGCCTGGCACTGATCTTCATGCCGGTGGGCAAAATCCGCATCGGCGGCAAGGATGCGGTGCCGGAGTTCTCCACCCTGTCGTGGTTCGCAATGCTGTTCGCAGCCGGCATGGGTATCGGCCTGATGTTCTGGGGCGTGGCTGAGCCGGTGGCCTACTACACCGACTGGTATGGTACGCCGCTGAATGCAGCGCCCAATACGCCGGAAGGTGCCAGCATGGCACTGGGCGCCACCATGTACCACTGGGGCCTGCATCCGTGGGCGATCTACGCGGTGGTCGCGCTGTCCCTGTCGTTCTTCGCCTTCAACAAGGGCATGCCGCTGACCCTGCGTTCCGCGTTCTTCCCGATCTTCGGTGATCGCGTCTGGGGCTGGATCGGTGACATCATCGACATCCTGGCGGTGCTGGCCACCATCTTCGGTCTGGCGACATCTCTGGGTCTGGGGGCACAACAGGCGGCTTCCGGTCTGCAGTACCTGTTCGGCGTCGACGGCGGCATGGCAACCCAGATCGCCATCATTGTCGGTGTCACCTGCGTGGCGCTGGTATCCGTGGTGCGCGGCCTGGACGGTGGCGTCAAGATTCTCAGTAACATCAACATGGTCCTCGCAGCCCTGCTGTTGGCGTTCGTGATCTTCGCCGGCCACACGCTGGGCGTGTTCCAGGCCATGTGGACCACCGCCTCCTCCTACGTCGCCAACATCGTGCCGCTGAGCAACCCGTTCGGTCGCGAAGACGAGACCTGGTTCCACGGCTGGACCGTGTTCTACTGGGCCTGGTGGATCTCCTGGTCACCGTTCGTCGGCATGTTCATCGCCCGTGTTTCCAAAGGCCGCACCGTACGTGAGTTCGTCACCGCGGTACTGATTATCCCGACCGTGATCACGGTTGTCTGGATGAGTGCCTTCGGTGGCAGCGCGCTGGAGCAGATTCAGGCGGGCGTGGGCACCCTGGCGACCGATGGCCTGAGCGACGTTTCCCTGGCCATGTTCCAGATGTTCGAGAATATCCCGCTGACCGCGGTGATCTCCTTCATCGGTATCATCCTGGTGCTGGTGTTCTTCGTGACGTCTTCGGACTCCGGTTCGCTGGTCATCGACTCCATCACCGCCGGCGGTAAGCTGGATGCGCCGACCCAGCAGCGTGTTTTCTGGGCGGTTATGGAAGGCGCCATTGCAGCGGCCCTGATCTTCGGTGGCGGCTCCGAGGCCCTGACCACGCTCCAGGCGGGTGCAGTCAGTGTCGGCTTGCCGTTCACGCTGGTCTTGCTGGTCATGTGTTATGGCCTGTTCAAGGGGCTGAACAACGAGCGGGCGCTCATTGACGCCGGTATGAAGTAAGCCGAACCCCGGCTGAAACAAAAAACCCGCCTCGAATGAGGCGGGTTTTTTTATGTTCGCATTCCGGCTCGTAGTGATCCGGGCAGGGTGACCCGGCCAGGGTAGGCGGCGCGCTCAGGCGCTGGCGTAGGCTCCGGGGCGAACGTCTCGCTTGGCCGGCGTCGACAGATTGCCGGCGTGGCTGAAGACCGACATGGCGTACTCCACCCGTGCTTCCGGTGTCAGGTGGGTGCGCTTGAGGCCCTCGATGTAGTGCAGGCGGGGCAGCAGCCCCTTGCCGTTGGCCATCTGGATGGCCAGGCCGGGGCGTGCGTTGAGTTCCAGCAGAGTGGGGCCGGTTTTCTGGTCCAGCACCAGGTCGGCACCCATGTAGCCCAGGCCGGTGGCCTCGTAGCAGCGGGAGGCCATCACCAGCATGGTGTGCCACTCCTCAATGTGGATCTTGTCCAGCGCGTGGCCGGTATCCGGATGGGTCTTGACCGGGCGGTTGAACTGCACCGCGTTGAGGCTTTGCCCCGTGGCGATGTCGATCCCCACGCCGATGGCGCCCTGGTGCAGGTTGGCTTTACCGTCCGATGCCTTGGTGGCCAGGCGCAGCATAGCCATCACCGGATAACCCCGGAACACGATGATGCGGATGTCCGGCACGCCCTGGAACGAAAAGTCGGTCAGCGACGTGCGGCACTGGATCAGGTCCTCGACAATCGCCACGTCAGGGGAGCCGCCCAGGGAGTAGAGCCCGGCCAGGACGTTGGACAGATGCCGCTCCAGGTGTGGCAGGGACACTTTGGCGCCGGACGCTTTGACGAACTGATCGTCCTCGCGCCCGGTGATCACCAGGATGCCCTTGCCGCCGGAGCCTTTGGCCGGTTTGATGGCGAAACCGTCCAGGTTGGGGATCATCTCGCGGAAGTGGGAGATCTCGTGCTGCTGGCTGACCACCTGACGCAGCTCCGGCGTCGCCACGTCGTACTCGGCGGCAATCAGCTTGGTCTTGAGCTTGTTGTCCACCAGCGGGTACGCGCTACGGTCGTTGTAGCGCGCAATGTAGTCCACGTTGCGGCGGTTCATGTTAAGCATGCCGCGGCGCGCCAGAGCGCCAGGGGAGATCCAGCGCATCAGTCGTATTCCTTCATCGGGTGGAAGCGCCGCAGTTCACTCAGCTTGTAGCCGGTGTACTGTCCCATCAGCAGGATCACCGCCAGCACCACCAGGTGCAGTTCCGGGAAGTTGAACGTCAGGTGTCCGGCCAGCGGCAGGCTCATCACCAGGTACGCCAGTATGGCCACCAGCAGGCTGCCGCCGCCCTGGACGAAGACCTCGTGGGGGCCTTCCTCTTCCCACAGGATCGACATCCGTTCGATGGTCCAGGCCAGGATCACCATGGGGAAGAAGGTGACCGTCATGCCTGTGTTAAAGCCCATCTGGTAGCCGACAATACTGATCGCCGTACTCATGAATATGACCAGTATGATCAGCGTGGCAATTCTCGATACCAGTAACAGATTGAGATTGGACAGGTAGCCCCTGAGCAGCAGCCCCATGGCCACCACGCTGACGAAGGTCACCAGGCCGGGGCCGAGGGATGTCTGCAGGAAGGCCACGGCGATCAACACGGGCATGAAGGTACCGGACGTCCGGATGCCGACGATCACGCGCATGAACGCCACGACCATGGCCCCCAGCGGCAGCAGCAGGAGCATGCGGAACATGCTCTGCTCCTCGATGGGGAGCTGATAAAGGCTGAGGAAGCCCAGGCCGTTCTGCATGGATTCGGCGCGGGCCAGCTGCAGGGCCGGTACGGTCTGGCGCAGCATGGCAAAGCTGACCACCGACTGATTGCCGCCCATGACGTCCAGCAGCGAGTCGGTGTTGCGGCTCCACATCAGGACATTGTCCGGCAACCCCTGTTCGCCCGTTTGCGGGTCGAAAGTCAGCCAGTTCTCGCCATCGTAGATTTCCAGGAACGGGCGCAGGGGCTGGCGGCGGCGTGCGTCCTCGAGCTTGATGCCTTCTGAGATACGCGCCGGGATGTCCGCGTAGTTGAGGAGCTTGGACACCACCTCGACGTCGTTGTTGCCCGCCAGCAGCAGTGCGGTGTTCTGGTTCGGATCGGAGGACCGGACCAGCTTGATCACTTCCCGGGTCATGCTTTCCGGGGTGCTGGATTTCGCCGCCGCCAGGTCGAGCACTTCGTTCGCCGCTGTGGCCTGGGGCTCCTCCCAGAAAACGCTTTCCGGTACCGGTGGCGTATCCGGTGACTGGGCGCGGGCGTTGGTGTCCGGCACGAACTGGGCCTTGAAATACAGCGTCTGCGGACCGTTGGCCTCGCGGATTGACCACTCGCCGCGGCGGTCGCCGTTGTCGTCGACAATCGAGAAGCCGTAACCGGGCGAGGCGGCCTGCTCGGACAGCACGTGGAATCCGGGCGGATCGTCCGGCAGGTTCAGGCTCGCCAGCACCGGTTCGCCCTGTGCCTGGAAATCGACCCGCGCTTCCACCAGCCAGACCGGGCGCTCTTCGCCGGAAAGCCAGGGGATCCCCAGCTCAAAGTGACGCAACATGGACAGGCCCAGGCCGGCGAAAATGAGCAGGGCGATCGCCGTGTAGAAAGGGTAGCGGGATTTCACTGGGCGTCAGCCTTACCGGCCTCGGCCGGGTGATTGCGGGTAAATTTCTCGGGCAGGGTAGTGGCGTGTTCCTTGCCGACATCGACCAGCATTACATCGCGCAGGATGTTGCGGCCAATCAGCACGGTGTGAGACAGGTTGGCCCGATTCGACAGGGTAAATTCGGCCTTCTGCACGTGATCACCAATGGCGAACTGCAACTCAACGACGGCCCGGCGCTCGCTTTCGTCCGCGGACGCCTGGATGATCCTGGCGTTACGGGACAGCGGGCGTTCCAGGGTTTTGAACTGATCCTCGGTGCCCGGTACCGGCACGTCGAAGCGGACCCAGTCTTCGCCGTTACGTTCGAAATAGGCGACGTTGCGGGCGTCCATGGAGGACGTTTCCGCGCCGCTGTCGACCCGCGCTTCGTAGGTGAACCCCGGCTCCAGGAAGTGGATGCTCTCCAGTTCGCCGACGATCAGCATGCCGTTAAGACGCTGGGAATCGGCGGTCATCCCCGTACTTGGCGCGGAGCAGACCGGCTGTGGCGTCTTGGGGCAGGATGGCGGTTTGACCTGTTCACGGATGGTTTCGATCAACGCACGAGTGTTCTCGTTGTTGTTGCGGACCATGCCGCGGTGATGGGCCTTGAGGTCTTCGCTCAGTTCATTCAGTTGTTGGGACTGGTCAGCCTCGGAACGCGTCAGTTGGTCGAGATCCTGCTCCTTGACCAGGACCGAGCCGGAACAGCCCGCGAGCAGGGTGCCGGTCAACAGCGTGATCAGTAGCGGGGGGAGCGTGCGAAGTGCGCGCGTGGGCATGGAAAAAACCTCTGTCCGTGAAAGCCTGTCGTCAGTTGTATCCGCCGCCTGTCCGGAGGATTTTCGAAAGCCCGGAGTATACAGGAATACGACATTACAAGGATTTACCGATATGTAACCCCAGTGGACAAACCCGTCATTATTCTGTCACACCCGGCGGCCGGCGAGCGCGAAGGTACTGATCAACATCCAGGATGTCGTTGGAGCGCAGGTAGTCCTGAACCGCCGGCGGGCAATTGAGATACAGCAACAGGAGTTCGCGCTGGATGTCCTGGTCCTGGATGCGCGACGCGTAGTGGATGAGGCTGCGGATGGCCGCGTCGGAGTCGAGGCAGACGGGCTCGCTATAACGCAGTCCGACGAGCATGTGCAGCCGCTCCAGGTGATAGCGCCCGGTGTGGGTGAGGTGTTCGGTCAGGCTGACGTTGCCCGGGCCTTCGGCATGGGGTTCCGGGCGGTCGTGTTGCCCGGTGGTCCTGCGCCAGAATGCTTTCAGCATGGTTTTGTCTCGAAAAGTCCCTGTCCGGAGGCGGCTCGCGCGCATTGCCCGATCGGGGTCGCGCCCGGGCAGTCGCGTTTTTGTTATAGTGATATCCGTGTTGTAGCTCAGTTTACGAGCCGGTTCCATCCCTGGATGCAACCAACAGCACGGCGATCGCCTTTTTGCGAACCGGGTAGCGTGGGGAACGCAACAGCGGCACCGCATGGGCATCGATAATCACAAGCGTTGCGCATGTCCCCGCGTGCTCGCATCCCGCGTCGCCTGGCGGCGCGGCGTCCCTCGGCCCGAATCAACTTCAGGAGTAAACTGTGCCCTTGTCCCTGTCCCGGGAAATGATCCCCGAACTCGCCCTCATTGCCCTGGCGACACTGGTGTTGACCGCTGCGGTCTGTGTCGTGATCGGCCAGCGCCGTCTGCGCCGTGAACGGGAGGCTGCCCGGGCGCAGATCGGCTCGCTGGAAGAACAACTGGAGTCGGCGGCCCTGGCCAGCCACGAGGCCACCAGTCAGGTGGCCCTGCTGCAACAGGAGCGGGACCAGTTGCGGCAGCAGGAAGAGCGGGCCCGGCAGCAGGCCAGTGAACTGGAGGCCAGCCGCGAATCCTGGCGCAACAAGACCAGCGAGCTGGACAACCGGCTGGCCTCGCTGGAGGCGGAGAAATCCGCCGCCCACCGGCGTGAGGCGTCCCTGGAAACGCGCGTCAACGAGCTGAACGGACAGCACGAAAAGATCAGTCGCGAACTCTCCGACGCCCGGGTGTCGATTCGCGAATACGAGGTCACGCTGGAAGAGGAGCGACGTGCCACCGCCGAGAAGCTGGAGCTGCTCGAGCGCAACCGGGACGCCCTCAAGCAGGAGTTCGAGAACCTGGCCAACCGCATCTTCGAGCAGAAGAGCGAGCGCTTTTCCCAGCAGACCCGCACCAGCCTGGACACGCTGCTCAACCCCTTCCGCGACCAGTTGCAGGATTTCCGCAAGCGGGTGGAAGACGTCTACACCACGGAGACCCGTGACCGCCAGGCCCTGCGCAGCGAGATCGACGCGCTGCAGAAGCTGAACCGCCAGATCACCGAGGAAGCGGCCAACCTGACCAAAGCGCTGAAAGGCGACAAGAAGGTGCAGGGCAACTGGGGCGAGCTGATCCTGGAACGGGTGCTGGAAAAATCCGGGCTGCGCAAGGGCGTCGAATACGAGACCCAGGGCAGCTACCGCGATGCCGACGGACAGCTGCTGCGTCCGGACGTGGTGATCCACCTGCCCGACGAACGCAACCTGATCGTGGATTCCAAAGTGTCGCTGCTGGCCTACCAGGAGTGGGTCACCGCCGACGAGGACAGCGAGCGGGAAGCCGCCCTCAAGGCCCATGTGGACGCCGTGCGCCAGCACATCCGCGGCCTCAGCGAGAAGGATTACAGCCAGCTCCACGGCTTGCATTCGCCGGATTTCGTGTTGCTGTTCATGCCCATCGAACCGGCGTTCGTGGCCGCTTTCCAGTACGACGAAAAGCTGTTCGCCGAAGCCTTCGAGCGCAAGATCATCGTGGTCACCCCCACCACCTTGCTGGCCACGCTGCGCACCATCGAGAACATCTGGCGTTACGAGCGCCAGAGCCAGAACGCCCGCCTGATCGCCGACCGGGCCGGCGCCGTCTACGACAAGCTGCGCGTGTTCGTGGAGTCCATGGAAAAACTGGGGGGCCAGTTGCAGACCGCCCAGGGCACCTACGACTCGGCCATGAATACGCTGACCCGGGGCAAGGGCAACCTGATTTCCCAGGCCAACCGCTTCGTCGAGCTGGGTGTACGGGTCAAGAAAGAACTGCCCAAAGCGGTGCGCGACCAGGCCGAGATCGGTGAGCGACCGGACGAGCCGCCGGTGCGCGCCGTCGGCAAGGATGATTGATTGCGGTGGGCCGCAGTTCACAGAGGGTGTCTGGCCGCTTCTCTAGAATGGCGGGATCATCCTTCAATCGCCGGGAGCCACCCGATGATCGACGCGGCGCACCCCCCAGCCGGTTTTCGTGAGCCATCGCTTCCCGTTTCCAGCGGCCGCTGCGGCGGCGAAGACGACGAACACACCGATGGCACCGTGATTGTCGACTGATGCGCGATTGTTGCCAGATGAACGATTGTTGGACGAAGGGCGTGCGCACCACAGGCGTCAGGTTGAATCCTGGCGGTTTATGGCAGAAACTTTTGTAAAAATAGGCATTGAGACGATGTACTTGGAAACCGGGAGGAAGCCCGCCCTGGCGCGGTTCCTCGACACCCCGAAAGACCCGATGGTCCGGCGTGGGCTGTGGTTTCCAATCCAGTGATGTACCTGCGGAGAATTCAGGAATGAAAAGCATATGGATGGGTGTGGTTGTCAGTGGAATGCTGTTCGCCCAATTGGCTTACGCCTTGCCGCCCGAGCATGAAACCCGCCGCCTGATGATAGCGGTGGAGAAGGCGGTCGCCGACGAGAAGTGGGGCGAAGCCGGCGAATACCTCAATCGCCTGCAATCACTGGAAACGCCCAAACCCGCTGAATACGCCTTCTATCGCGGTCGGGTGATGTTCGAGGCGGGGCACCTGAACGAAGCCATGTCCGCACTGGAAACCTACGTCACCCAGGTTGGTGCCGAGGGCGAGCATTACACGGAGGCGCTGGAGCTGATTACCGCCGTCGAGCAGACCCGCAACGAGCAGGGCGATGTGGCGGCAGCCGCCCAGTCCCAGGGTGACCCGGTGGCAACCATTGAGCCGGCCGCTGGTGATGCTATCCGGGACCTGCAGCGTCTCTATCTGGCCGACACCCCGCAACAGGCCCTGGAGCGTCATGCCAACAGTCTGTTGTCCCAGAATGCATGGCGTAACAACAACGGCCGGGTGATTCGCGCCGACGAATCGCCGGATGTGCAATATCGCGTTCAGGCGGGCAACGGCGAGCTGCAGGTGCAGGAAACCCGCCGCCTGGGGGATGGTCGCTCTGAAGTCATTTCCACCCGGCTGTCTGTGTACGGTATTAACCCGCTGCTGCGCTGGGACTGCCCGGATGACGGTCGCACCTGCTGGATCTACGATCCGCGCGACGGCTCGCGCTGGCTCAAGTTGGGTGGTCAGCCGGACACCACCCAGGCCCTGGCGCGCACCCTGGGTGATCTGATTCGCCGTCTGCAGTCACCGACCTGATTTGTCGGGCCCGGCATGCCGATGCGCTGCCGGGCTCAGCTCTCCTCTCCGCCGCCGTCCCGCCAGGCGCCCGGCGTCATGCCGGTCCATTTCTTGAACGCGCGATGAAAGGTCGATGGCTCGGTAAACCCGACGTCGTGGGCGATGTCGTTGATGGGGCGGTCGCCCCGGCTCAGGTAGTAGATCGCCAGATCCCGGCGCAGCAGGTCCTTGATCTCCTGGAATGAGGTGTTCTCCTGCTTCAGGCGTCGGCGCAGGGTCTGTGGGCTGACGTGCAGTTCCGAGGCAATCCACTCGAAATCCGGCAGGGCCCGGGAGAAATCCCGTCCGATCAGGGCGCGGATGCGGCCGGTGAAGCTGTGCCCCTCGTCCGGACGGGCCAAAAGGTCCGCCGGCGAGGTTTTCAGGAAACGGCGCAACTCCGGCCGGTCGCGGATGATCGGCGCGGCCAGGAAGCGTCGGTCGAACAACAACTCGGTGCGCTCCGCATTGAAGGTGAGCGGACAGTGAAAGATGTGGCGGTACTCGTCGGCGTGGGCCGGTGGCGGGTAATCGAAGCGGGCACCATCCAGCGTGATCGCCTGCCCGATGAGCCAGCTGAACAAGCGGTGCCAGATGACCAGGATGCTCTCGCGCAGGAAGTACTGGGGATCGGCCAGCGTGCCGCTGGCCTCCAGCACCAGTGCGACCTGACCACTGTCCTCCCGCTCTTCCAGGCGCATGCAGACGGTGCCGTCGAACAGTCGCGAGAACTGGTGGGCCCGCTGCAGACCGCCGCGCAGTGTCGAATGTCCGATCACCAGCGTGCACAGGGTGGCGAAGGTGCCCGGATGGCAGCGTCGCGGTCCCAGGCCCATGAATTCGTCCGCCATGGTCTCCCAGATGACCTGCATCAGCCGGGTAAACTGGCCGCTGCTGACCCGGGCGCCGGGCGCACGCAGCCGCTCCGGTGCGATGCCGGCGGTACGCAGCAGGGCATCGGTATCAAGAGCGTGTTGTTGGGCCCCGCCCAGGGCAGCGCGCACGAAGTGTCCGGAGACCGTCAGTTTTGCCATCCAGTGACCTGTATTCCAACGAAACATCGCTCATCATAAGAGGGTGCCGGGGCTTTGCAACCAACCTGGCCGGCCTGGTGGGCCAGTGAATTGATCGTTCCGGCCAGTCGCTTTGGCGGATGAGGCTGTTGGCAGTCCGGCGCCGGGCGGGCAGTCTGAAGATCGAGTTCGCCGTGCTCGTCGATGGCGTCGCGTTTTATGGAATTCAAGCGTCTGAAGTTAAGAGGAGGAGTGGTATGGCCGGACCCCTGCAAGGACTTCGTGTGCTCGATTTTACCACCTTGTTGCCTGGGCCCTACGCCACCATGATGCTGGCCGATATGGGGGCGGAGGTCCTGCGGGTAGAGGCGCCGGACCGGCTGGATCTGACCCGCGTCATGCCGCCGCACGAGGGCGGTACGAGCACCGCCCACGCCTACGTGAACCGGGGCAAGGCGTCCCTGGCGCTTGACCTGAAACAGCCGGACAGCGTGGCGGTGATCAAGCAATTGGTGGCGGATTACGACATTGTGATCGAGCAGTTTCGCCCTGGCGTCATGGACCGTCTCGGGATTGGCTACGACACGCTGCGGGACATCAATCCGTCCCTGATCTACTGCGCCATCACCGGCTACGGCCAGACCGGCCCCTATCGCTACCGCGCCGGGCACGACATCAATTACCTCGCTCTGGCCGGTGTGAGCAGTCATTGTGGCCGGCAGGCGTCCGGGCCGCCGCCGCTGGGCATTCAGGTGGCGGACGTGGCCGGCGGCTCGCACCATGCGGTCATGGGCATCCTGGCGGCGGTCATTCACCGCCAGCAAACGGGGGAGGGGCAATTGGTCGACGTGAGCATGACCGACGCGGCCTTTGCGCTCAACGGCATGGCCGGAGCGGCCTGCCTGGCGGGAGGTGAGGTTCCGGGGCCGGAGCGCTCACTGCTTAACGGCGGCTCGTTTTACGACTATTACGAGACCGCCGACGGGCGCTGGCTGTCGGTGGGCAGTCTGGAACCGGCGTTCATGGCCCGGCTGTGCGATGCGCTGGGCCTGTCGGAGCTGAAAGATCAGGGGTTGAGCCCGGACCCGGAGCGCCAGCGCGAACTCAAGCAGGCGCTGAAAAGTGCCCTGGCCGAACGCACGCTGGATGAGTGGCAAGCGCTGTTCGCCGAGCTGGACGCTTGCGTGGAGCCGGTGCTCACTGTGGCCGAAGCGTCGGCGCACCCGCAACTGCGGGCCCGCGACATGGTACTGGATGTGCCGCGCCCTGAGGGCGGCACGCAGCCGCAACTGGGGCATCCCATCAAGTTCAGTGCCACACCCTGTCAGGCACACCATACCGGCCGCTCCCTGGGCGCCGACAGCGACGCCGTGCTCGGATCACTGGCGCGAGCGAGGTAGTGTCCGGTCCGTTATAAAACGAATGGGGCACTAGTCCTGATGCTGGCGCCGGAAATCGGTCGGCGTCTGGCCGGTACGCTGCCGGAACAGCCGGTGAAACGACGTGGCTGCAGCGAAACCCAGGCGGTCGGCGATGTCGGCAATGGCCAGGTCGGTATGGATCAGCAGGTCGGCGGCCAGCGACTGGCGCACCTCGTCGAGTAACGCCTGGTAGCTGGCGCCCTCGCGGTTGAGGCGGCGTTGCAGGGTGCGGCGGGTCATGTGCAGGTCGGCGGCAACCAGATCCTGGCGGCTGACACCCTGCAGCAGCTGATGGCGGATGGCCTCGCGCACCCGGGTGAGCAGGGCGGCATCGTCCTGGATGCTCGCCATCTGGTGTCGGGCGTGGGCTTCCAGGGTGCGTCGCAGGCTTGGGTCCGGCTGGCGCAGCGGGATGTCCAGCAACCGCCGGGCGGCCACGACGCGATTGTCGTCCGCGCCAAAAATCACCGGGCAGCCCCAGCGACCGGTGTACGCGGCCTCCAACGCTGCGCCCGGTGAAGGGCGCTCCAGGCGCACTTCGATGGGCGCGGTGTCCGTGTCGTCGCCGAGCCAGCGTGCGTACTGGATCCAGGAAGCGATGACGTTGTCGATCAGGTGAGGGCGGACCAGCGGATCGGTGTAGGCGCATTGCCAGACCAGGTGCATGGTATCGCCCTGGAGGTCGAAGCGAGTGAGCCCCATGTCGCCCACCAGTTTCTCATAGGGAACGATCGCCTGGATGGCCTCGCCCAGGGTGGCGCAGCTCATGGTGATGTAGCCCAGCACGCTGTAGGAGCCGGGTTGCACGAAGTCGCCTGTTTCCAGTCCGAGAATGGGGGTGTCTGCGGCTTCCACGAGCAGGCGGATGAAGTGCTGGAAGCGGGCGCCGTCGATGCGTTGATCATCCGGCGTCTGTGCCGTCAGTCCGATGCCGGCGGTGGCCAGAAGAGACGCGGTGGCAACGCCTTTGGCTTCGGCGGCGCGCAGGTATTGTCGTACGGCGGCCATGGACGCCGTGCCCAGGGAAGAAATCGTGGTCATGCCGGTTGTTGTCGTTGTTCCGATACGGCATTGATAACGGATCGGCGCTTTCGGATCAACGGCTGATGACCTGTGTGGAGACGCAAAGGCCTGCTGGCGTGTTGAAATCAGGGGAACGATTGACGGCGGGGGAGGTTGCAGCGTTACCGGCGGGTCAAATAGCAGGCAATAAAAAAGCGGCCTGGATACCCAGTCCGCCTGGAAACATAAGGAAAGAACGAAAGTGCCTGAAACATTCGTTAATCCGCTGGATGTGACCCCATTAACCGACGGAGGGACTTCTGACTCTCCAGACTGCATCCTTGGAGGACTGCTCACTCCTCCGTCGTGGGGGGATACTGCTTACATCCACGATTGAAATAGTAAGGCTGGCCCGCTCTGAAGTCTGTGTGTGAAGTGTGTACCGTTGTAACGAAATGTTCAGGCTATCTCCGGTACCCGGGCGCGAACTTCGGTGAACAGGCGGGTTTCGTGGGCGTTGGCCAGGCCCTGGCTGGCGGCCTGCTGCACGGATTTGACGCCGGGTCCGGGAATCTGTCCGTCGCAACGGCACAGGACCATGTCGGCCTCCAGCGAAATGTAGCCCACGGAGGTCTTCAGGGCCTGGTGGTTGATGCCGTCGTGAATGCGTCGGAAGGTGGCGGTGGTGCAATGTTCCGGGTTGTCGAAGTAGGCCACGATGGCGAACTGGTTGTCGGCGATCCGGCACAGGCTGTCCATCGGCCGAACCAGGTGCTCCAGGCGCTGGCCGATGGTGGTGGCCAGTTCCTTCATGGTGGACGGCAGGTACTGGGCCTTGAGGGTGTTCCAGTTGCGGATTCCTACCAGCAGGTAGGCACAGGCGCCGCCCCGACTGTCCGCCTGGCGTAGGCAGCGCTCCAGTCGGTCGCCGGCGTAGTTGTTGTTATACAGGCCGGTTTCCACGTCCACGATGTTGCGGGCCTGCAGCTCCTGATTGCGCTGCTCCAGCAACGCGTTGTTGCTGAGCAGGGAGTTCTGGCGGTCGGTGATGCGGTCGGCGGCGAATACCCGCGGCAGGAGCTGGCGGTTCATCTCGGACTTGTAGACGAAGTCGTCGACGCCGCGGTCGAAGGCTTCGGCCAGGGCCTCGACGCTCTCCCGCGCCGTCAGCAGCATCACGTAGGTGTAGTGGTGTTCCTGTTCGTCGATCTGCCGCACCCGGTCGGTCAGCTCAAGGCCATCCATCTCGGGCATCAGCCAGTCGGCAATCAGCAGGCCTACGGGGCGCTGCTCCATCAGCTCCAGGGCCTGAGGCGCATTATGGGCGATGCGCACATCGTCGTAACCGGCTTTGGCAAGGGCGCGGCTGACCACCATGCTACTGAATTTAGCGTCGTCGACGACGAGGATGGGCAGGTCGAAATTGGGCATGTTGACTCACTACGTGTCACGGTCCGATCCATGGTGCGACCGCCAGAGCAAGTTGCTATCCTAGCGGCCGGTAGAAAAGCGTCGCTCCGTCCGATGGGCGTGGCGCTGTCCGAGTATTTCGCGGCCATTATAGCCACAATTTGTGGCTGTGCTGCGGTCTGATTGGCAAACCTGCGAATTCATGGCTGATGAACCCGATACACCAGTCGGTTCGCACATCTGGAGCTGACATCATGCCGTCCTTTGATATTGTTTCCGAAATTGACATGCACGAAGTCACCAATGCGGTGGACCAGGCCAGGCGCGACCTGGGCAATCGCTGGGATTTCAAGAACGTGGAGGCGGGCTTCGAGCTGGACGACAACGGCATCACCGTCAGCGCCGAGCAGGATTTCCAGCTCGAGCAATTGATGGACATGCTGCGGATGGCGTTCGCCAAGCGTGGCGTCGATACCCGATCTCTGGTGGAAGGGGAGGACTCCCACTCCGGCAAGCTGATGCGCAAGCACTTCACCCTGCGTCAGGGCATCGAAACGCCGGACGCCAAGAAGATCGTCAAGCTGATCAAGGACGCCAAGATGAAAGTCCAGGCCAGCATTCAGGGCGACAAGGTGCGGGTTACCGGCAAGAAGCGCGACGACCTCCAGGGCGCGATTGCCCTGATCAAGGAATCGGAGCTGGAGCTGCCGCTGCAGTTCAACAATTTCCGCGACTGACGGAGCCTTTGCCATCACTCCCCACGCCCGGCGCGATGCCTTTCTCGAGGCCCTGAAGACGTTCACCCAGTGGCAGGTGGTGGCCATGCTGTTTCTGGGGTTCTCGGCCGGGCTGCCGTTCCTGCTGGTGTTTTCCACCCTGAACGCCCGTCTGGCGGACGTGGGTGTGGAAACCGCCACCATCGGTTTCTTCAGCTGGCTGGGGATCACCTATTCGGTCAAGGTGTTCTGGGCGCCGGTGGTGGACCGGGTGTCCCTGCCCGTGCTCGATCGACTGCTTGGCAAGCGCCGCAGCTGGATGCTGCTGGCCCAGTGCGGGATCGCCGTCGGGCTGTTCCTGATGGCGCGGATCGATCCGGTCGCCGCACCCACCCTGATGGCGCTCTGCGGGTTGCTGGTGGCGTTCTCTTCCGCCACCCAGGACGTTGCCATCGACGCGTACCGCATCGAGATCGCCGAACCCCGAATCCAGGCGGCCCTGGCGGCGGCCTACATCTTTGGCTATCGCGTGGCGCTTCTGGTGGCGGGGGCTGGAGCCCTGTATCTCGCGGAGTTCTGGTCCTGGCAGATCTCCTACGATGTGATGGCGCTGCTGGTGGGCGTCGGAATTGCTACCGTCCTTGTGGTGCGCGAGCCCAGGGTCAACCACCATGCGGCTGCGGCGGATCTGGCGCACCGGGTGGAGGAAGAGGTAATGCGCCGTGGGCATCTGTCGCCGCGAATGGCCCGGATGACCGGCTGGTTTTCCGCTGCTGTGGGCGGTCCCTTCCTGGACTTTTTCCGGCGCTATCGCGACCTGGCGCTGATGATCCTGCTGCTGGTGGCGGTCTACCGCATTTGTGACATCGCCATGGGCGTCATGGCCAACCCGTTCTATCTGAATTACATGGGCTTCTCGAAGACCGATGTCGCGGATGTCACCAAGGTGTTCGGGTTTTTCATGACCATCCTGGGGTCGGGTGTGGGTGGACTGCTGGTGGCCCGTTACGGCATCCGTCCGATTCTTCTGATCGGCGCGATCCTGACCGCGGGCAGCAACCTGCTGTTCATGCTGATCGCCCAGTATCCGCCGGATATCTGGACCCTGGCGCTGGTGGTCAGCGCCGATAACCTCAGTGGCGGTATCGCCAACGTAGCCCTGATTGCCTGGCTTTCCAGTATGACCAGCGCTTCGTTTACCGCCACCCAGTACGCGCTGTTCAGCTCGCTGATGACCCTGCCGGGCAAGTTCATCGGCGGCTTCTCCGGTCTGGTGGTCGAGGGGTTCGATTACGGCGGGTTCTTCCTGATCTCGGCGGCAACCGGCCTGCCGGCCATTCTGCTGTGCCTGTACATGATGCGGCACGGCAAGCGGCTGGACGCGCTGGCGCCCGCCAAGGAAGCGGCGGAGGGCGATCAGGACGGGGCGGCCCAGCAGCGGCCAGCCTAGACCGACGGAGTCAGGGGCGGCGTCAGGGCTGCCAGCGGAACCGGGGCATCGAGACCTTGCCGTTGCGCACCAGCACACCTTCCTCGGTCAGCCGCCGACTCTGGAAATGGAAACGGTTGGAGTCCGGCGGGAAGGCGATGCGGCCGTCCTGCTTCAGCACCCGGTGCCAGGGCACGTCGGACCCTTCCGGCAGCTGTCCCATGGTGCGCCCCACGAAGCGCGCCAGCCCCTTGAAGCCGGCCAGCTCCGCCACCTGGCTGTAGCTTGCGACGCGGCCGGTCGGGATGGCGCAGACCACCTGCCAGATGATCTGCTCCCGGGTCATGCCGGCGTCGCCGGAATCAGAGCCGGAGGGCACCGTCCACCTCGATCATGCGTCCGGACAGGTAGTCGTTCTCGAAGATGAAAGCGGCCGCCGAGGCGATCTCGTCCGGTGAGCCCATGCGCTTGAGCGGAATGCCGGCCGTCATTTTCTCCAGCGCCTCGGGTTTCATGGAGGCGGTCATCTCGGTTTCGATAAAGCCGGGCGCGATGCCCATGGCGCGGATGCCGTAACGCGCCAGTTCTTTGGCCCAGACCGGCACCAGCGCAGCGACGGCGGCCTTGGCGGCGGAGTAGTTGCTCTGCCCCATGTTGCCGGCGCGGGAAATGCTGCTGATGTTGATGATCACGCCCGGGTCGCCGTTCTCGATCATCTTGCTGGCCGCTTCCCGGCCGCACAGGAACACGCCGGTGAGGTTCACGTCGATCACCGCCTGCCATTCGGCCAGGGACATGCGTTTGGCGATCTCCCCGTCCTTCGCCTTGATCATCAGCCCGTCACGCAGGATGCCGGCGTTGTTGATCAGCCCGTTGAGCTGTCCGAAATCGGCGACGATGGCGGCAAACGTGGTCTCAACATCGTCCTCCTTCGCCACGTTGCAGGTGTAGGCGCGGGCGTCGCCACCCGCCGCCTGGCACGCGACGACGGCTTCATCCAGCTTTTCCGGCAGCAGGTCGATCAGCGCCAGTCGGGCGCCCCGGGCGGCCAGGTACTCGGCCATGGCACGGCCCAGACCCTGGCCGCCACCGGTGATTGCAATCACGGAATCTTGAAGTTTCATGCTCTGCCCTAATTGTTTGTTGTGGGATGGTTATGCCGGCGCGTGCGCGTTAACCGGGCACATGACGAGCGGCAGTATATCAGAGGGGCTTTGGTGAGCATGGCCCCGTTTACACACAGCAATTGAGGAGCCTGACATGGGTTTCCTGTTTTTGGGATTCATTGTGCTGCCCATCGTCGAGATGGTGGTCCTGATCAAAGTGGGCGGCATTATCGGGGCGTTGAATACGGTGGGGCTGGTTCTGCTGACTGCCGTCATCGGTGCCGCCCTTTTGCGTCAGCAGGGGCTGTCGACCCTGTTCCGGGCCAACCAGCGACTGAACAGCGGCGAGCTGCCCGCCCGCGAGGTGGCCGAAGGGCTGATCCTGGCGGTAGGCGGCGCGCTGCTGTTGACTCCCGGTTTCGTCACCGACACGGTCGGCTTCCTGTGCCTGCTGCCGTTCACCCGGCAGTGGCTGGCTTCCAAGGCCCTCAAGCGGATGGTGGTGGCCGGGTCGTCGAGCAGTCAGTTCCATTTCCACATGGGCGGCCAGAATCCCTTCGGCCAGGGGCGCTCAAAGGATGACGATATCATCGAGGGGGAGTACCGCCACGAGGACGACGGGAAGCCTTCGCAGGAGCGGGATTGGCTGGAAAAAAAGTGAAAAATTTTTCGCCACGGGGAGTTGAAATGTAGGTGCAAACCCCCACATAAGGATCACAAGTTTGCTGAGGGTCACGAAGATCCTGACAAAACAGGCGCTTACGAGCCCCAGCGTTTTGAGCAAACCTCATTGCCAATGACAATCTGACTATTTGGAGAAACCGAGCAATGAAAATTCGTCCGCTACACGATCGTGTTGTCGTACGCCGTAAGGAAGAGGAAGAGAAGACCGCTGGCGGTATCGTCCTGCCCGGCAACGCCAAGGAAAAGCCGTCCCAGGGCGAGGTGATCGCCGTTGGTAACGGTCGCGTTCTGGACAACGGCGAAACCCGTGCCCTGGCGGTCAACGTCGGTGATACGGTGGTGTTTGGTCAGTTCGCTGGTAACACCGTGAAGGTTGACGGCGAAGATCTGCTCATCATGAACGAGAGCGATATCTACGGCGTACTGGAAAGCTAAGTCCGGTTCCCACGTTTAACCCGATATTCGACGACTGGTTTAACGAATAAACGATCACAGGAAAGACAACTATGGCAGCTAAAGACGTTAAATTTGGCGATTCAGCCCGCAAGCGTATGGTTGCAGGCGTCAACATTCTGGCTGACGCGGTTAAAGTGACTCTGGGCCCGAAAGGCCGCAACGTGGTTCTGGACAAGTCCTTCGGCGCACCGACCGTCACCAAGGACGGCGTTTCCGTTGCCAAGGAAATCGAGCTGAAAGACAAGTTCGAGAACATGGGCGCCCAGATGGTCAAGGAAGTCGCTTCCCAGACCAACGATACGGCGGGCGACGGCACCACGACCGCGACCGTACTGGCACAGTCCATCGTTAACGAAGGTCTGAAAGCGGTTGCCGCGGGCATGAACCCGATGGACCTCAAGCGTGGCATCGACAAGGCCACCACCGTTGCGGTCAAGTCCATCCGTGACATGGCCAAGCCCTGTGACGACAGCCGCAACATCGCCCAGGTCGGCACCATCTCCGCCAACGGCGACGAGACCATCGGCAAGATCATTGCTGACGCCATGGAGCGTGTTGGCAAGGAAGGCGTTATCACCGTCGAGGAAGGCCGTGGCCTGGAAGACGAGCTGGACGTGGTTGAAGGCATGCAATTCGATCGCGGCTACCTGTCTCCGTACTTCGTCAACAACCAGGACAGCATGACCGCCGAGCTGGACGATCCGTACATCCTGCTGGTGGACAAGAAGATCTCCAACATCCGCGAACTGCTGCCGGTGCTGGAAAGCGTCGCGAAGGCAGGCAAGCCGCTGATGATCATCGCCGAAGACATCGAAGGCGAAGCGCTGGCGACCCTGGTCGTCAACAACATGCGCGGTATCGTCAAGGTGGCTGCTGTGAAGGCGCCAGGCTTCGGTGATCGTCGCAAGGAAATGCTGCAGGATATCGCCATCCTGTCCGGCGGTACCGTCATCTCCGAGGAAGTGGGTCTGACCCTGGAAAACGCTTCGCTGGACGATCTGGGTACTGCCAAGCGCGTCAACATCTCCAAGGAAAACACCACCATCATCGATGGCGCGGGTGCCGAGGCGGATATCGAAGCGCGCGTTGAGCAGATCCGCAAGCAGATCGAAGACAGCTCTTCCGACTACGACAAGGAAAAGCTGCAGGAGCGCGTTGCCAAGCTGGCCGGCGGTGTTGCCGTCATCAAGGTTGGCGCCGGTTCCGAAGTGGAAATGAAAGAGAAGAAGGCTCGCGTTGAAGACGCGCTGCACTCCACCCGCGCCGCCGTTGAAGAAGGCATCGTGGCCGGTGGTGGCGTGACGCTGATCCGTGCCCTGGCGGCTCTGGACAGTGTTGCGGCTGAAAACGAAGAGCAGAAAGCCGGCATCAACATCCTGCGTCGTGCGATGGAAGCGCCTCTGCGCCAGATCGTCACCAATGCCGGCGGTGAAGCCTCTGTGGTTGTCGACAAGGTCCGTCAGGGCGAAGGCAGCTACGGCTACAACGCGGCAACCGAAGGCTACGGCGACATGCTCGAGATGGGCATCCTCGACCCGGCCAAGGTGACCCGCTCCGCGCTGCAGGCAGCCGCTTCCGTTGCCGGTCTGATGATCACCACCGAAGCGATGGTGACTGACGAGCCGGAAGACGAGAAAGCGGGCGGCGCCATGCCGGACATGGGTGGCATGGGCGGAATGGGTGGTATGGGCGGCATGATGTAAGCCGGCCGTCACCTGACGCCTGACCGCTTAAGGTCGCAAAGCCCCGCGTTTCGACGCGGGGCTTTTTTTTGCCGTTTTGTTTCATCTCAGGGTCATGACAATATGCTTTGATAACAAAGTATTGGCGATGTTTCAGGCGCTTTGCTGACCGCCGGTCCGGCCTGCTGGCGTCGATTGCCGGAATTGCATCGTCGTCCTGACTCATGGACGGGGTTATTGCGTGCGTCATGCACTTATATCAGGGGTCTGATAGACTCCAGAGCACTTGCGTGAGGACGCGTTGACTGATTGTACGAACCCTATGGCCGCACATCCCGAATCCCGATTTCTCCGCCCCGGCAAGGTGATTGCCCTGCTTGTGCTGGCGTTGCTGGTCTACGCCGTGGCCCTGGTGGTGTGGGTGCCGGCCGGCTGGGCCTGGCATATGGGGCGGGGCGCGATTGAACTGCCGCCGGGCGTCCAGGTGGAGCGGGTCTCCGGCCAGCTCTGGAACGGGGCGATCCAGGGGCAGGTCATGGGGCATTCGGTCCAGGCCGGTTGGCAGCTCGAAGGTCTGTTTGCCGACGGTGGCTTCCTGCCCCTGTCCTGGCAACTACAGACGCCGGCCTCCCGTCTGGAAGGGGCGCTTCTGGTGACCGGCCGGAAGTCGGGGAAAGTGTCGGCGCGAGGCCGTATCAATGTGGCGGAATTCAGCCGGGAAATCCGGCGCAGCGGCGGGGCCATGATCGACGGTGACATCTCCGTCGATCGTCTGAACGCGGCCCTGAAAGATGGGCGACTGACCGAGCTCGCCGGTCTGGCGACCTGGCCCGGCGGTGAGGTGTCATGGCCGCAAGGCGGTGGTCGTCAGTCGGCAACGCTGCCGCCGATGCAGGCCCGGCTGGTTCGGGACCCGGGGGCGGGGCAGGTGGATCTGCTGATTTCCAGCGCAAGCAGTCCGGACCCGGTGATCGCCGCCACGCTCCAGCCCGACGGCATGATGCGCATTGAGCTGTTCAAGCGCATGCTGGATATGGTGAACCAGCCCTGGTCGGGCAGCGCGTCGCCCGGGGACGTGGTGTTCAGTGTCCGTCAGCGCGTGCTGCCGGCAGGGTAGGGCTGATTCATGGCATCCATTCAGGGTATTGCATCGTTCAATGGGCTGCCGCGCTGGCTGGCCAATCTGCTGTTGATCGGCCTGGTCGTCTACGCCGCGTGGTTTGCCGGCCGTCTGACCTGGCTGGCGGTCTGGTCCGATCCGCTGGCGCCGGGGCTTCGTGCGACGGCGTCCGCGATGGCCAGTGCCGCGCCCGGCTCGCGTACGCCGCTGGCCGCCTATGATCTTTTCGGGCGGCCGGAGACCGGCACCCCGGTTGCTGCGGTGGTCAAGCGCAGCGCTCCGGAGACGAACCTGCGAATGACGCTGGAAGGCGTCGTGGTAGCAACGCGTGGCGCCGACTCCGGTGCTATAGTTGCAGGAACTGACGGTACAACGGCGTACTATCACGTCGGTGACATCATGCCCGGCGACATCGAGCTGGTGGAGGTGGAATCCCACAGGATCCTGATCCGTCGTAACGGGCAGGTCGAGTCGCTGGCCTTTGAAGAGGACGGGACAGGCGGTATGGTGTCGCAGTCCACCGAAGCCGACTACGAGTCGCCGGAAGCGTTCGTTGACGATGCGCGGGAGCAGCTGGCCCGTGACGGCGATCAGGCGCTGGCGCGTTACGGTCTGCAGCCAGTGACGTCCGGTGCCGCCCAAGGGTACGTGTACGACGGCTCCAATCCCATGTTGTCGGCCCTGAACCTGCAGTCCGGCGACGTGATCACGGCGATCAATGGCCAGCCGTTAGGCGACATTGAGCAGGACCGGGCCCTGCTGGACGGCGGCTGGCGTGAGCAGGAGCAGATCCAGGTGGAGGTCATGCGCGACGGCACGAGCTTCACCGTGAATTATGCGCTGCCGCAATAATGACATCCGGCGCCGGTATAAAACGATTATAAGAAAGGGCGAACATGACGCTCGCCACAGATTCTCAGTTACAGGAAAACAGCACCGCATGACACATCTGAAGACGCCACTGATCCGGGTTCTGGTTCTGGTCCTGCTGCTGCCGCTCAGCGCGGCGGTACACAGCCAGGAAGGCACCTGGAAGCTTAACCTCAAGGACGCCGATATCCGCGCTTTCGTGACCCAGATCGCGGACATCACCGGTTACAGCTTCGTGGTGGACCCCCGGGTCAAGGGCAAGGTGACGGTGTTGTCCTCCGCGCCGATGAACAAGGCCGAGATCTACGACCTGTTCCTGGCGGTGCTCCAGGTCCACGGGTTCACCGCCATCCCGGGTGAGGAGGTCATCAAGATCGTCCAGCAGGTGGACGCCAAGCAGTCGGCCGAATCCCTCAAACGCTTCGAATCCCTACCCTCCGAGCAGCTGATCACCAAGGTTATCCAGGTCAACAATGCCAACGCTCTCGAACTGGTGCCGATTCTGCGCCCGCTGGTAGCCAAGTACGGTCACCTGGCCGGTGTTGCGGCGGCCAACGCCCTGATCGTCAGTGATCACAGCGCCAACGTTGATCGCATTGAAGGCATCGTCAAGGAGTTGGACAGTCCATCCAAGTACGAAGTGGAAGTGATCCAGCTGGAGGAAGCCTGGGTGGGCGACATGGTGCGCCTGCTGCAGGAACTGGCACCGTCTGAGCTGGGCCAGAATGCCAACGAATCCGCCAACAAGTACAGCGTCACCGCCGACGAGCGCAGCAACCGGCTGATCCTGCGCGGTGATGAGAACTTCCGTGAGAAAATGCGCGAGCTGATCCGCAAGCTGGATCAGCCTTCGGCCTCGGGCGGCACCACCAAGGTGATCCGTCTCAAGCATGCGGACGCCGAGTCCCTGGCCGAGCTGCTCAAGGGCGTCATGGGAGAGGTTGCCAAGGAAACTCAGCAGGGCCAGTCGTCCAGCGGCGGTGGTTCGGGTAACACCTCCGGCTTTGCCATCTTCGCTGACGAGGGTCTGAACGCCATCGTGGTGCGCGGTGAGCCGTCGATCATGCAGGAAGTGGATGCCGTGGTGGACGCGCTCGACGTACGCCGGGCCCAGGTCATGATCGAAGCGGCCATCGTCGAAATCAGCGACGAGGTAGGCAAGGACGTTGGGGTTCAGTTTGGTGCCGGCAGTGAGGATACCGGGGTGCTGGGCACCAACTTCGGCAATGTCGGCCTGAGCCTGGGAGAGGTCATCAGCTCCGTGGTATCGGACGAGTTCGTGGCACCCTCAACCGGAGGCGCGTCGATCGGGTTTGGCGACCAGAGCGACGGCGGCTTCACCTGGGGCGTGCTGATCCAGGCGCTGTCCAACTCCACGGCCGCCAACCTGCTGTCGACACCGAGCATCATCACCCTGGACAACCAGGAATCGGAAATCGTGGTGGGCCAGAACGTACCGTTCGTCACCGGGTCGACCACCACCACCAGCGACGGGGTGTCGAACCCGTACCAGACCATTGAGCGGCGCGACGTCGGCCTGACCCTGAAGGTGACGCCGACCATCAGCGAGGACGATTCGGTCAAGCTGATTGTCGAGCAGACTACCGAAAACATTGCGGACAGCGTGGAGTCCGCCTCCGACCTGGTGACCAACAAACGCCAGATCAAGACCACCGTGCTGGCGGACGATGGCGAGACCATCGTCCTGGGTGGGTTGATCCGGGAAGACTACAGCGTCTCACGCAGCAAGGTTCCGCTGCTGGGCGATATTCCCTACCTGGGCGCCCTGTTCTCGTCCGAGTCGGAAACCAAGATCAAGCGCAACCTGCTGGTGTTCCTGCGGCCCAAGATCCTGCTGGAAAAGGCCGACACTGTGGCTGTGACCGACGACAAGTACCAGGGACTGTGGAACCTGCACCTGGGGATGCGCGAGAAAGGGACCGCCGAAGACATCGGCCCTCGTGAACGGCCGCCCATCGACGGCCTGTTTGAACGTAACCGGCTGCGTCCGCCCGAGCAGGACTGAGGGGCGACCCGCCGCTGAGCCGGTATCAGCCTGCCTGGCTGACCGGCAGCGGTGGCATGGGGCAGTCGAGCTGATCGGCGACCAGTCGCAGGATTTCATACTCCCGAACCACCACCTGACCATCCCGCAGGATGCAGTGCCCGCAGGCATCGATGATCGCCGGTTTGAGCATCGGCGACAGGCCCCGCAGTTGATTCAGCGCCTCCAGCAGTTCCCGCGAGCTGACCTTCTGTCGCAGCGGCCCCAGACTCACCGAGTGACTCTCGAAGCCGGCGATAGCCTCCTGGTAGCAGGCTTCTGCCTCCTCCGCAGTCTCGGTGGCTGAGCGGGCTGCCAGGCTCAGCAGTGTGCCCAGACTCGCTGATACATCCGCGAAGCGGCGGTAGCGCACCCGGTCCGGGCGGCGGCCGGCGGGGGTCAGGTGACGCCGGATAAAGCTGAGTAGCGCAAACTCGAACAAGGTCACCCGGCCATCGGCCCGGGCCAGACGTCCCATCACCGCTTCCAGCGTTTCCCGTTCCTGCGGATCGAGCTTGCGCAGAGCCGGCATTGCCAGCTCCAGGGCAGGCAGTCGGATGGCGTCGCCCAGTGCCTCCAGGGTGGGATAGAAACGGGCCATCATATCCTGGTCGAGCGCCAGGGCCGCCTGCTCCGGTGAGTGTTGCAGCGCAGCGGTCCGCTCGGCGTCCGACATGTCGTGGAAGATCAGGCTGTAGCAGTACTGGATCGCCCCGGTGCGGGTGTAGAGCAGGGTGCGGACGTTGTCTGGCAGCTGTGTCAGCAGACGCTGGGCGTAGGCTTCGTTGGCCGGAGTCACCGCGCCAGCGCTTTCCGACAGGCGCGTGCCGGAGGCGAGAGGTGAGGTGCGGGCGCCGATCACTGGCTCGGTCAGGGCGCTCAGACCCGCCTGGAGACTGGCTCCGCCTGTTGCCGTCGAGGATACGCCCGGCGATGGCTGCGTGGGTTTGATGTCGTCGCGGCGGCGGTTGCGAAAGCGTGCCAGCAGTGCCGGATCGATGGCGTTGATGCGTTCCTCCAGCGGCGGGTGGGACGCCAGCCAGCCTGCGAAGCGCATGCGCACGGTTTCGCTGAAGCACATGTGGTTCACGTCGCTGGCGTGGCTGGTGGTCTGGAAATAGCCGCTGGTCTGGCCGATGCGGTACAGCGCGCTGGCGATGCCTTCCGGGTTGCGGGTGAACTGCACCGAAGAGGCGTCGGCCAGCATTTCCCGCTGGCGCGAGATGGCCGACTGGATCAGGCGCCCGAAAAACAGGCCGATGTACCCCACCAGTATCAGCGCTAGGCCGATGGCGATCATGGCACCACGTCCCTTGTCGTCCCGGGAACTGGTGTAGCTGCGCCGGCCGGCACTGCCCAGCAGGAACTGGCCAATTTGCCCGATCATCAGGATGCCGGCGAGCAGCGCGATCAGCCGCACGTTGATGCGCATGTCCGAGTTGAGGATATGGCTAAACTCGTGGGCGACGACACCCTGGAGCTCGTCTCGCGAGAGTTGGGTGAGGGTGCCGTGGGTTACCACCATGACGGCCTCGCTGGCGCTGTAACCGGCGACAAAGGCGTTGATGGCGGTTTCGTTGTCCATCACGTACAGGTCCGGCACGGGCACGCCACTGGCGATGGCCATTTCTTCCACCACGTTGCGCAAACGCCGCTCGTCCGGATCCTGGCTGGACGGGTCCAGTTGGCGCGCCCCCACCATGCGGGCCACGCGATCGCCGCCGCCGGCGAGGTCGATCCAGCGGAACAGCGAGCCGAAGCCGACGACGGCCACCACGGCGATGGACGTATAGATGCCCTGCTTGGAAATCAGCCAGGCGCCGAAATGCGGCACCGGTTCGATATCGCGGGTTGCCAGATAACCAATCAGGTCCACCACCAGGGTGATCAGGACCACGGCAACGGTGAACAGGAGGACCAGCAGCGACGTGTTACGGCGGGCGCGCTCCTGCCGTTCAAAGAATCCCAGTTTCTGCATGCTCGATCAGACCTTTGGTCAGAAGCTGACTTTCGGCGCCTGACGGGCTTCCGGATTCTCCAGTTGCAGCTGCTCGCTGGGCTTGAAGGCAAAAAAGCCCGCGATCACGTTGTTGGGGAATTTCTCGCGGTAGGTGTTGTACGCCATGACCTCGTCGTTATAGGCCTGACGGGCGAAGGCGACGCGGTTCTCGGTGCTGGAGAGCTCTTCCATCATCTGCTGGACCGTCTCGTTAGCCTTCAGCTCAGGATAGTTCTCGGCCACGGCGTAGAAGTTGGCCAGGGCACGGGACAGCATGTTCTCGGCGGACGACAGTTTCTGGATGCGCTGGCCGTCGGCCGGGTCGCCGGCGGCGTCTTTCTGGGCCGACACCGCCTGGTTGCGGGCTTCCATGACTTCGGTGAGGGTGTTGCGCTCATGAGCCATATACGCCTTGGTGGATTCCACCAGGTTGGGAATCAGGTCGTGGCGGCGCTGGAGCTGGACGTCGATCTGCGAGAAGCCGTTCTTGAAGCGGTTGCGCAGGGACACCAGCCGGTTGTAGATGGCGATAACAAAGATGACTACGGCGGCAATGACCGCCAAGCCGATGAGCGTCGTCGTCATGGAAATTCCTTGCTGTCAGTTTTCGGTTGAGTTGGCTGTGATTTTACGGTGAAACGAGGTGATGAAACTGGCGAAGTCGTCGGGTTTCAGAGGTTTGCTGAAATAGTAGCCCTGGGCGAGGTGGCAGCCGCGGTTGTGCAGGTAGAACTCCTGTTCCTCGGTTTCCACGCCTTCGGCGATGACGTCCAGGTTGAGGCTCTTGCCGAGGTCGATGATGGTATTGGCGATCCGGGTGTCTTCTTCGTTGACCAGCAAGTCGCAGACGAATTGCTTGTCGATCTTGAGATGCTGGACCGGCAGGCGCTTGAGGTAGGTCAGTGACGAGTAACCGGTGCCGAAGTCGTCCACGGCAATGTTGATGCCCTCGTTGCGCAGGCGCACCAGTTTTTCGATGGCGCTGTCCAGGTCCTCCATGAAGCCGGTTTCGGTCACTTCCAGCTCCAGCCGGCCCGGCGGGATGGCGTGCCGGCGCAGGGTGGTGAGCACCGAGTCCACCAGGTCGTCCTGGCGCAGCTGTACCGCCGACAGGTTGACCGCGATGCGGATCGGCATCCCCTGGCTGGCCCAGCGGGCGGCCTGGGCACAGGCTTCGTCCAGCACCCACTGGCCGATGTCGACGATGGAGCCGCTCAGTTCCGCCAGGGGAATGAACTGGTCGGGTGGAATCGGGCCGTGCTCGGGATGGTCCCAGCGCAGCAACGCCTCGGCGCCGATGATGCGCCGGCTGTCGAGATTGATCTGGGGCTGGTAGACGAGGTGGAACTCACCCTCGGCCAGGGCGCGATACAGGTCCCGTTCCAACTGCTTGCGGTCGCGGATCTTCTGGTCGACGCTGGCGACGTAGAACTGGAACTGGTTGCTGCCGTTGGTTTTGGCCAGGGTCATGGTTTGCTCGGCCCGTTGCAGCAACTGCTCGCTGTGGTCGGCGTCGTCGGGGTACAGGGCGATGCCGATAGTAGCGGTCACCGCGATGTCCCGACCGGCAAGGCGCACCGGGCGGGCCACCTGACGCTGCAGCCACTCCGAGGTGGCGGCGCACTGGTAGCCATCCTTGAGGTGCTGCTCGACCACGACGAACTGGTCGCCCCCCAGGCGTGCCGCGACCAGCGGGCCATTGGGGCCGTCGCCGCTGAGCCGGTCAGCTATCGTCTGCAGCAGTTGGTCGCCCATGTGGTAGCCGTTCTGCTCGTTGATGCTCTTGAAGTCGTCGACGCCGAAGCAGAACGTGGCCAGGGTATCGCCGCTGCGTCGGTGCTCTTCCAGGGCAGTGCCCAGCATGGCCAGTAGCAGCTCCCGGTTAGGGAGGCCGGTCAGTTTGTCGTAGCGGGACAGCCGGTTTACCCGGGCTTCCGCCTCGGCCTGCTTCTCCTGGTTCTCGGTGATGGTCACCAGCAGGTTGTTGGTGGCGTTCACCCACAGCCCCAGTTCGTCGTTGCGGTGACCGTGGGGCATCTCCAGCAGGGTGTCTCCGGGATGCTCCGGGTCCACCCGTGAAATGGAGTTGATGATCCGGAACAGGGGGCGGGTCAGCAGGATGTGGAAGACGAAGAACAGCACCAGACCCAGCACGATGGCCCGGGCAATGCCGGAAAGGAAGGTGAGGGTGGCCCGCTCAAGCCAGGAGGCGGCGCTGTAGACGGTATCCACGCTGACTTCCAGATAACCGTACACCACCGGTGATTCGGTGCCCCGGGTCAGCTCGACGCGGTAGTGCCGTTCCGGTCCGAAGATGGGATCGGTAAGCGATCGATAGTCGGCCGGCAGGAGGATGCGGCTGTTCTGGGCCAGGATTTCGCCGTCGGGGTGTGTGATGCTGGCGGAACGGATGGCGGGCTGTTCGAAGAGACCGTCGACCACCTGCTGGGCCAGGTCCTCATCGATGCTGTAAACCGCCTGACTGGCGGCATCGCGGATCAGTGACAGGGTCTGGTTGGCCTGCCGGTCCAGGTCATCGGACACACGGTTGGCGTCGACAATGATCTGCGCGGTGCTCAGGACGATGCCGCTGAGCAGCGCGACCAGCAGAACCCAGCGGAGAATGCGATAGCCGAGGCGGTGTTCTATCTGAAACTTTTTGGTCATTATCCAGCGCTTAATGGTGTATCGGGCTGTTCCTTGCGGTCCCTACGTCAATGCCCACCGTTGGACGCTCTTTATGCAGGAAGCGACAAGCGCCGTATGGCCATCGCAACGCCGATGGCGCCAGGCGCGTCCGACTGTTTGGGGCGGGCGGATCCGTGGCGGAAACAGCCATTCCCTGCAACGCTCGGGGCAGGCTTGGGTCCCCGTTATTGAAAGGGCTGGATCGACGCTCCATTCCCGGCGATTACCAATCTGTAACCTGTTAAATAGCTGTATAAGCGGCCAAAGTCCAGTGTTGGCCGGTAAAGGTTTGCAACAAAAAACGCCCGCTCCAGGGGAGCGGGCGTTCTTGTGTGTCAACAGGCCGGTCCCGCAGGACCGGCTTGAGACAGGGTCCGGTTAGCCGGCCAGGTTTTCGTTGACGAAATCCCAGTTGACCAGGTTCCAGAACGCTTCCAGGTAGTTCGGGCGGGAGTTGCGGTAGTCGATGTAGTACGCGTGCTCCCAGACGTCGACCGTCAGCACCGGCTTGTCGTCACCGGCCACCGGAGTGTCGGCGTCGTCGGTGTTGACGATAGCAACGCTGCCGTCAGCCTTCTTGACCAGCCAGGTCCAGCCGGAGCCGAAGTTGCCGGCGGCTTTTTCGTTGAATTCCTTCTTGAACGCGTCGAAGGAACCGAAAGCCTTGCTGATGGCTTCGGCTGCGGCGCCTGTCGGCTCACCACCGCCGTTCGGGCTCAGGCAGTTCCAGTAAAACGTGTGGTTCCAGACCTGGGCGGCGTTGTTGAACAGGCCACCCGGACCGGCGCTCTTGATGATCTCTTCCAGAGACTTGTCCGCGTTCTCGGTGCCTTCAACCATCCCGTTCAGCTTGGTGACGTAGGTCTGGTGGTGCTTACCGTAATGGTATTCCAGGGTTTCCTGAGAGATGTGCGGCTCAAGTGCGTTCTTTTCATACGGCAGTGCCGGAAGTTCAAATGCCATGAATAGGTCTCCCTCGTTTCTCTCAACAGTTATTTCACGATTTATTTCGAACGCAACGCGCGATACAGCCTGCGGCGTTGGCGTTCCGGTCGTTTCGTGGTTTGCAGAGCTTAACACCCTGGATGGGGCGAATCCACGTCCTAACATATTGGGGTCACGCGACTTTTTTCAAGGGGGCGATGTGCATGCCCGGGGCAGGGGGGGATGATCGGGAGCAAGGTGGTGGTGGCGAAGGTCACGCCGGCCGGGTTGCGGATGCGCCCCGGCCGGGTGATCGGATGTCTCAGGAGCGGGTCAGTGAACAGTCCAGCTCTGGCGTGCCGGGCAGGAAAGTGGCGCAGTTGCGGGCGCGCCAGACCAGTTCCTCGTAGCTGTCGGCCAACACGTTGACGTGGCCCAGTTTGCGGCCGGGGCGTTCCTGCTTGTTATACAGGTGCAGGTGAGTGTAGGGCAGCTTGAGGATATCGGCGATCGAACCGTGCTCGCCGATGATGTTGACCATGCAGCTGACACCGCGGGGGCTGGTGTCGCCGAGGGGCAGTCCGGAAACGGCGCGGATATGGTTCTCGAACTGGCTGGTGAAGGCGCCTTCCATGGTCCAGTGGCCGGAGTTGTGGACGCGTGGCGCCATCTCGTTGGCCACCAGGCCATCGGCGGTTTCGAACAGTTCCAGGGCCAGCACGCCGACGTAGTCCAGCTCGTTGAGCAGCGTGCGGATGTAGCGTTCGGCGTCTTCCCGGATGTCGGGGTTCAGGCGCGGTGCCGGGGCGATGGAATAGCGGAGAATGCCCTCGCTATGGACGTTTTCCGCCATGGGGTAGAACGCCAGTTCACCGTCGATGCCGCGTGCGGCAATGATGGACACCTCACGCTGGAAATCGACGAACTTCTCGACGATCAGCCGTTCGTGGCCGATGCTTTCCCAGGCTGCGGCGGCCTCGTCCGGGCTGCGCAGGACCGCCTGGCCCTTGCCGTCATAACCTTCGGTGTTGGACTTGGCGACCACCGGGCAGCCCAGTTCCTCGGCCGCTTTCTTCAGGGTCCCGGCGCTGTCGGCGATGCGCCATTCCGGAGTCGGGATGCCCAGGCTGCCGAACAGGGTCTTTTCCGCTTCCCGGTTCTGGCACACCTGAAGGGCGCGCGGTGACGGGTATACCGGCTTCTCCCGGGCGATGCTTTCGGCGACCTCCACCGGCAGATGCTCGAACTCGTACGTTACCCGGTCGACGCGGGACAGGAAGTCCTTGAGGTATTCATGATTGCGGTCGATGATGACCTCGCCAAGACCGGCACTGGGACTGCCGGACAGGTCGTAGAAGACAAACTCTTTGGCCAGGGGGTAACCGGAAAGGGCGAGCATGCGCCCGAGTTGTCCGGCGCCAAGTACACCAATACGCATGTGTTACTCCGGTAATGGTCGAGCCGGGACGGGCAGGCCGTCCCGGCTTCGGGTTGAATCGCTGCGCCGGGCCGTATTACTCGGCCCGGGGGTCCGGGTTGTCCAGTACAGCCTGGGTCTGGGTGCTCCGGAATTGTTCCACTGCATCGCGGATATCCGCATTATTGAGCCCCAGGATCTGGGCGGCAAGCAGGCCGGCATTGGTCGCGCCCGCCTTGCCGATGGCCAGGGTGCCGACAGCCACGCCGCCGGGCATCTGCGCGATGGACAGCAGGGAATCCAGACCGTTGAGCGCCTTGGACTGGACGGGGACGCCCAGTACCGGTAATGGCGTCTGGGAGGCGACCATGCCCGGCAGGTGCGCGGCGCCACCAGCGCCGGCAATGATTACCTGAATG
Organism: Marinobacter sp. JSM 1782161; assembly: GCF_011421605.1. Taxonomy (NCBI): domain Bacteria; kingdom Pseudomonadati; phylum Pseudomonadota; class Gammaproteobacteria; order Pseudomonadales; family Marinobacteraceae; genus Marinobacter; species Marinobacter sp. JSM 1782161. The sequence continues at coordinate 129,906 of NZ_WSSA01000003.1, read as the reverse complement.
CCGCGTTCAGCGGCGGTGCGGGCGTAGTCGAACAGCAGGTCCGGAGTGCGGTGGGCGGAAACCACCTTTGCTTCGTAGGTGACGCCAAGCTTCTCAAGCATGTTGGCGGCATGCTCCATGGTCGGCCAGTCCGACTTGGAGCCCATGATAAGACCAACTTGCGGCTGCATAAGCAAGGTCCCGGTGTGTTAAAAAGAAGCGATGCATTGTATGCACTGCCTACAGGCCTTGCAAATCGACGCAGGGCCCGGAACTTTGGCGCTCGGCGCGCTGAATCGATAAGATCACGACCAGATTGCAAGATGGTTAACGGATGCCTGGCAGCCTGGTTAGCCAGTGACAAGAATCTGTTTACAAGACAGTCAATTGGGGACACGTATGGAACCAATACGTCCTGAACGGGATGAAGTACGGGCGGGCAAGCCGCAGAAGCAGGAGCGAAAGGAAAAGAAGACGCCCTCGTCGAATTCGACGCCCGAGATAGCCGTTACGCGCGCTAATGGCAAAGGCGGCATGGCGCCGCTGCTGCTGATTCTTCTGATCCTGGCGATCGCCGCCGGTGGTTGGGGCTGGTACAGCCAGAAACAGCAGATCGACCAGCTTTCCGAACGCCTGCAGGAGGCCGATTATTGGGCGCGGCAGAGCAAGCTGGCGCTGGCGCGCTTCGAAGGGCAGCTCAGTGAGACCGGCGAGAATCTGGAGCAGAAGGACTCCACGCTGGACGATCTGCGCAAGGAGGTGAAAACCGCCAACAGCGAGATCCGCAAACTGTGGGCGGTGGCCAACGAGCGTAACAAGGAAGCGATCAACGCCAACAAGGCGGCGCTGGCCTATCTGGAGGAAACCACCAGCAATCTGAAAAATGACCTGGGTGAGCAGGTGAAGTCGATGCAGGGGAACGTCGACGAACTGGCGTCCACCGCCGAGGCGCGCGCCGAAACGGTGGCCGGCCTGCAATCCCGGCTGGATGACCTGCAACCGCGCCTGACCGAGGTTGAGAAAACCGCCGAAGGCATGAGCGACACGGTGACCCGGCGCCTGGAACGCTTCGGCCGCGAGCAGGACCTGGCCCGGCAGGAGTTGGTGGCCCGCGTCGATAGCCTGGAGAACGGCAGCGGCAATATGGACTCGCTGGAGAATCAGTTGTCGGCCACCCAACAGCGCCTGTCCGAGATCGAGAACGCCATCGATGCGATCGACGCGGCCAGGGCGCAACTCAACTCGCGTCTGATCCGCTTGGATGAGGCGGTCACCAGTCTGCGTCGCCAGGGCGGCTGATGCGGCAGGGCGTTATTGGTCCAATGTAACTTTTTGTAGTCATCCCTTGCGCCAGGTCTCGGTTTGCCGGGCCTGGCAGGTGCTACGATCCGGGCGTTACCGGGTCTCAGGGGGATGACTCATCATGCGCCACGCCGTACCGGCACCCGCCATCTTTGCGTTACTGCTCGCCATTGGGCTCGGCGGGTGCTCCATTCACCAGTCCATCGGCAAGAGTACCGGGGCGTTCCTGCATCCGGTTTCTGGCCCCGATTTCGTCCATATCGCCAATGATCACTGGGATCGCCAGCACCACGCGCTGATCTATTTCTACCGCACCCATTCCCAATGGGCCGCGGATGAGATCGAGGCTCCCAGTGTCTATGTGGACGGCGAGCATTACTTCAATATCCGCAACGACAGCTACACCTGGCTGGAGGTGGCGCCGGGCACGCGCCATATTATTATCCGGCGCCCGCTGCTGGGGCTGGAAGGCATCAACGACTTTGATCTGAGCCGTATTGCCGACGCGCAGCTGGATGTTGTGGCCGGGCGCGTCTACTACCTGCGCTACAACGAGCTGGAACCGCCCGACCGGTCGTTTCCCGATCTGGAGGCGGATCATCCATTGGCGTCCGGCCAGCTCCAGCGCGTGTCGCGGGATTTCGCCATGAGCGAGCAGGAGCTGATGACCACCCAGTTCCTGGAGAGCGATCTGCTGGCACCCAACCACGCCGCGGTATCGATCGTCGAAGCCAACCAGGATATCGATTACGAGCGTCGCCGCGAGGCCCTGGAGGCCGCCCGGGAGGCAGAGATCGAAAGCCTGAAGGCCGCTGGCGCCTACGATGAGGCGCCCTGGTACTGGCCATTCGGCGGCGGTCCCACCCGGCCGCTGGAGAGCGACCGTCAGTTGGAGGCGCTCGAAAGCCACTACGCCGCCATCCTTGAGGAGCGTGAGCAGCGTGAGGAGGCCGACGGCGGAAGCTGGTGGCCGTTCTAGAACGGCACGGCGATCGACTCGCGGTGTTGACGCCGGAGCGTTTTATTCATGCCAATGACGCGTCTTTGTCCGCCGCTAATCTATGACAGCGTTTAAACACCCTTGGCGCGCTTTTCCGGCCTGTCTAGACTGGGAGGTAAGGCGTAGTGGTTTCAGGTGGTCACGGCTGACAATAACAACGGTGGAACGATGGCACTAAAGGACGCACTCGGCGCGCGTGTGGAGTGGGCACGACGTCGCCTCGAACGATTGGCCCCGTCTCTCAGGGAGCGGGTGGGGGAGCAGGTCCAGTCCCTGCAAACCCGACTCGATGATTTGAACCGGCGTCTCGCCGAAGAGGCCGTGCCGGAAGAGCGCAAGAGCAGCGTGGGCCGGCTGGCCCTGGAGCGCAAGGCTGCCTCGGCGGCGCGGCGGGCCAGCCAGATGGTTGGCGCGGGGCGGCGGGTCGCCGGCAAGGCCTCCGCCGGACGGAAGCGCTCTTCGGGCAAGACCCGCCAGACAGGGGACGATGCCGAGTCCTCCTGACAACGGGCTTTTTTTCGACGCCCTTGAGCGCAATTTAACCAGTTGAGTTTGATTCAAAAAAATCCCGAAAAAGTATTTGACAGTCCCTCTGAAATGCTTAAAATGCGCGTCTCATCTGGATGACACAGCACACGCCGCAAGGCAAACGCTGTTCCATCCACGCTGGACTGGGTGGTTAGCTCAGCTGGGAGAGCATCGCCCTTACAAGGCGAGGGTCGCAGGTTCGATCCCTGCACCACCCACCAATTCAGCGCTTGATCGGCACCCCACCGATTGATGGATGATACGCGGAGCGGTAGTTCAGCTGGTTAGAATACCGGCCTGTCACGCCGGGGGTCGCGGGTTCGAGTCCCGTCCGCTCCGCCATTTTCTTTCCCCGGGTGGTTAGCTCAGCTGGGAGAGCATCGCCCTTACAAGGCGAGGGTCGCAGGTTCGATCCCTGCACCACCCACCATTTTCCTGTTCGTACGAGCTCTGCCTACAGCGTGTGAAAACGCCTGTTGGGCGGTTTTTCGTGTCTGTCGGAAAATCCCCGGCCGCAGCCAGGGATTATTCGGTCCTATTTGCCGATCAGCGACTGGCCGCACACCCGCACCACATTGCCGGTCACGCCGGACGACTGAGGGTGGCAGTACCAGCCGATGGTCTCGGCCACATCCACTGGGTGCCCGCCCTGGGACAGGCTGTTCATGCGCCGGCCCGCCTCGCGCATGGTGAAGGGCATGGCCGCCGTCATTTGCGTCTCAATAAAACCGGGTGCCACGGCGTTGATGGTGATGCCGTTCTTCAGGCTCCGGGCCATGGACTCCACATAGCCGATCACGCCGGACTTCGAGGTCGCGTAATTGGTCTGGCCGAAATTCCCCGCGATACCGCTGATGGAGGAGACGCAGACGATCCGGCCGTTGTCGCGAATCAGCTTGCGCTTGAGCAGTTCCTCGTCGATCAGCTCCTCGGCGGTGAGGTTGACGGCGATGGCCATGTCCCAGAAATGCTCCGGCATGTTGCCCAGGGTCTTGTCCCGGGTAATGCCCGCGTTGTGCACCACCATGTCGATGCCGTTTTCCTGTTTTTCCATGAAGTTCGCGATCTGGGCCGGTGCGGCGGCGTCGGTGATGTCGCAGGTCAGCGGCTTGCCGCCGATGCGCTGGGCAACGGCGTTCAGGTCGTCTGCGGCGGCCGGGATATCCAGCACAACCACGTTGGCGCCATCCCGGGCCAGGGTCTCGGCGATGGCGGCGCCAATCCCGCGTGCCGCGCCGGTCACCAGGGCGGTCTTGCCGGCGAGGGGCGCGCTGCTCTTCGGAGCCTTGGTGTCGATATCCGACTTGCCGATTTTAACCACCTGGCCGTCCACGTAGGCCGATCGCGGCGACAGGAAGAAGCGCAGGCTGGAGTCGATGCGCTCCTCGGCGTTGGGGGCGATCCAGATCAGGTTGGCGGTGGCGCCCTTGCGGCCGACTTCTTTGCCCACGCTGCGCACGAAACCTTCCAGCGCCCGTTGCGAGGCCGCCTGGGCCGGCTTGCGGCACGTATCCGGATCCTGTCCGATGACCAGCACCCGGCCGTTGCCGGCCAGCTTGCGAATTACCGGATGAAAAAAGTCGTACAGCGCCCGCAGGTCGGCGGTATCCTTGATACCGCTGGCGTCGAACACCAGCGCGGAGAAACGTTGGTCGATGCTGCCATCGATCGCCAGTGGTCGGGCCTTGCTGCCAGCCTTGGCGGAATCGGCCAGTCGGTCGTTGCCGCTGGCGTGATAGACATTGGCGGGGCTGGTGGCCAGCACGCTGCCAACGACCCCGGCTGCACGAGGATTGGCCGCGGCGCCCACCAGCACGTCGCCCTCGATGAACGGCTGGTCGGTCCGCTGCCAGCGCTTGAGAACCACGGGTGAGGGTAATCCCAGCGTCGAGACGGTGGATTTGCCCACCGATGTGTTCACGAATTTGAGGTAGAGGTCGGACATAGCGATTTCCCTTTTTCTTTTACGTCTGATCGTCTGTGAGTGTCGGGTGCGGTGTCGCGCCATGACCGGGTACGATGGTCCTGACGCGTCCCGGATGGAAATCATGGTAGGGGAATTGGCGGTCCATGGATTGACTCAATGCGGTCCGGCCCTTGTCAGGCCTGCCAATGAGCGGTGAGCCGGTCCCGCTAGACTGCCACACAACACACCGACAGACAGGATAGTCCCATGGCACAGGCAAGTAACGCAGCGACCACGAAAAAGCGTTCCAGGGCGTCGTCTCCGGGCGTCCGGCGAGTGGCGGTCATTGGCGGCAATCGCATTCCGTTTGCCCGCTCCAACACCGCTTACAGCAAACTCAGCAACCAGGACATGCTGACCGCCACGCTGCGGGGGCTGGTGGATCGCTTCGGCCTGGACGGCATGCGCCTGGGCGAAGTGGCGGCCGGGGCGGTGATCAAGCATTCCCGGGACTTCAACCTGACGCGGGAATCGGTGCTCAGTTCCGGTCTGGCCCCCGAAACCCCGGCCTACGATGTGCAGCAGGCCTGCGGTACGGGGCTGGAAGCGGCCATCCTGGTGGCCAACAAGATCGCATTGGGGCAGATCGAGTGCGGTATCGCCGGCGGTACGGACACCACCTCGGACGCGCCCATTGGTGTCGGCGAAGGGCTGCGCAAGATCCTGCTCGACCTTAACCGTGCCAGGACCAACGGTGAGCGGCTGAAGATCCTGGGTCGTTTCCGGCCCGGCCACCTGATTCCGGAAATACCGGAAAATGGCGAACCCCGTACCGGTATGTCGATGGGGGATCACTGCCAGGTCACTGCCCACGAGTGGCAGATTCCCCGCGACGAGCAGGACCAGCTGGCCTACGAGAGTCACCAGAAGCTGGCGGCTGCCTATCAGGAAGGTTTTTTCGACGGCCTGATGACGCCGCTGGCGGGACTCGAGCAGGACAACATCCTGCGTCCGGACACGTCGCTGGAGAAATTGGCGAGTCTCAAGCCGTGCTTTGACCGTGAGAATGGCACCATGACCGCCGCCAACAGCACGGCCCTGACCGACGGCGCCTCCAGCGTGTTGCTGGCCAGTGAGGAATGGGCCAGGTCCCATAACCTGGAGGTGCAGGCCTATCTGACGTTCTCCGAAGTGGCGGCGGTGGATTTCGTCGACAAGAAAGAGGGCCTGCTGATGGCCCCGGCCTACGCCGTGCCCAGGCTGCTGGAACGGGCCGGCGTCACCCTGCAGGACTTCGACATCTACGAAATCCACGAGGCGTTCGCCGCCCAGGTGCTGTCCACGCTCAAGGCGTGGGAGGATCCGGCCTTCTGCAAGGACCGCCTGGGGCTGGCGCAGCCGCTGGGCTCGATCGATCGCGGTCGGCTCAACCCCAAGGGCAGCAGTCTGGCGACCGGGCATCCGTTCGCCGCCACCGGCGCACGGATCATCGCCACGCTGGCCAAGCAACTGGCGGAGAAGGGAAGCGGTCGCGGCCTGATTTCCATCTGTGCCGCCGGCGGTCAGGGGGTGACGGCGATTCTCGAGCGCTGAGGATCGGCGTTCAGAAGGTGTCGGGCGGCCGGAAGCCGGCCAGCCCGGCCTGTTCCATCAGCTCGGCGAAGCCGATGGTGGTCAGGTCCATGCCCGGCGCGCCGATCACCTGCACGTTGAACGGCAGGCCATCGCGGCTGCGCCCGACCGGTACCGACGTCGCCGGCAAGCCGAGGGTGGTGGCCAGGGCGATCCAGCAGAACTGGTCCAGGTAGGGGCGGGGCTGGCCGTTGACCTGGATGCGACGGCCATAGCTCTGACCCTGCTGGTCGTGCGCGATGGCGGTGGTGGGGGTGATCGGGGTCAGCAGCACGTCGTAGTCGGCGAACAGCGACTCGATCCGCGTCCGCATCTTCTCGCGTGTTTCGTTCCAGTGCAGCCACTGGTGATAGGGCTGGACGACGCCCCGGCTGAACTCGCCGACATGCTCGGTCATGGGCATGAACAGCCGCAGCCATTTTTCCAGGCGTCCGATCCAGGTGAGCTGGCGCCGCTGGCGTTGGGTCTGGGCGGCGCTGACCAGGCTGCCGAGCAGGTTGAAGTAGACCGGCAGGAGGTGATGCAGGTCCAGCAATTCGTGCCTGGCGTCACTCACCAGGCATCCCTGGTCTGCCAGTGCGCTTCCCAATTGCCGATACGCCTGGGTCAGCTCGTTGTCCACCGGGCACACCGGGTCCTCCAGCCAGAGTCCGACCCGCGCCTGCGGCAGGCTCTCAAGGGCGCCGGGGCTCATCGCCAGGGACCAGCTGCGGGCATCCGGTTCACGGGGCCCGGCAATGACCTCCAGCAACAGCTGCAGATCTCCGGCATGGCGGGCCATGGGGCCGCCTTCCACCAGGTCCGGTTGGCTCATGGTGCCGGGCGGGCCCGGAATATGGCCGCGCATGGAGACCAGGTCGCGGCTGGGCTTGTGGCCGAATACGCCGCAGAAGTGGCACGGGGTGCGGATCGAGCCGGCCAGGTCGCTGCCCACTTCCAGTGGGGTGAATCCGGCCGCCAGTGAGGCCGCCGCGCCGCCGGAGGAACCGCCCGGCGTATGCAGGGGGTTGTAGGGATTGTAGGTGGTGCCGAATACCTTGTTGTAGCTCTGGATGTCCATCCCGAACAGCGGCACGTTGGTCTTGCCCAGAATGATGGCGCCGGCGTCGGTCAGACGCTGAACCAGGTCGGCATGCCGTTGCGGGACATAATCCTTCAGGGTGGGCGAGCCCGCCACGCAGGTCAGGCCCGCCACTTCCCAGGTGTCTTTGAGGGTCATGGGCAGGCCGTGCAGGGGGCCGAGCGATTCGCCACGGGCCTGGCGGGCATCGGCTTCGGCGGCCCGGGCCAGCGCGGCTTCGGGATCAAGGGTCACCACCGCGTTGACGTCGGGGTTGCGGGCCTGGATGCGGTCGATCAATGCCCGCGTTAGCACCACGCTGCTCACGGTGCCGGAACGCAGTTCCCCGATCAGGTCACGCGCACTGCGATAGTGAAGGTCGGTCATGCCCGGCATTGCCTCCTTTCGTACGGGTTCTTCCGCCGCTGGCACGGTTTCGGCACCAGCCTGTCCAGAGTTATAAAAGCGTTATGAAAGAGTCATGAAGATGCTTCATTAAAGACAAGAGCCTGCCCAGAGTAAAGCGTCTGCTTTAAAGGCGGTCAGGCTGATCGGGCCCCGATCGCGGGCCCGGCTTACAGCTCCTCGCGCCAGCGCTTGACGGCCAGCTGTTTCTTGAGGGCTTCGATGATCTCGTTGACCACCTGGATAATCTGGCGCTCGCTTTCGGTCACCTTGCCGTCCCGGACATCGGTTTCCTGCAGGAAGGTGCCGACGATGTCGTCGATGAAGTCATGGTTGCGGGCCGAGGCCAGGTCATCGAGGATCTGGTGGATCACCTGGGCGACGATATCACCCACCGCTTCTTCCAGTGTTTCGGTGATCTGTGGGCCCAGCATGGGCACCTGGCGCAGCCGGGACAGCTCGTGGTTCTGGCTCAGGGCCTGGTCCACGCAGGATTCCAGGTACTGGCGCAGGGCGCCGCGGTTGGGGATGTACCCGGTGGTGGCCGCCTCGGCCACTTTCTCCGACAGCCACTGGCTCAGCAGATCGCGGCGGGGCAGCAGGATCTCGTTCTGGATCCGGTGGATCAGCGGCGAACCGTGGGTCATCTCCGCCTGGGCGCCGGATAGAACCTTGATCACGATCCGGTCCGACAGCTCCTCCATGAACGCCTCGTAGTAGAACTTGAGGAATTGGTAGACCCGGGTCTTGGTGAAGTCGATGATCTGGTACTTGTGCAGGCGGTAGATGATCGAGATGACCCGCAGCACCCGCAGGAAGCGGTAAGAGCCGACCGGGATGCAGCCCAGCAGGTCGTACCAGTGCAGGAACGGATAGAAGTACCAGCGGTCGTAGAGTTTCGTACGGATGGCGTAGAGCCAGCGAATGACAAACTCGGTCAGGAAGATCCAGACAAAGATCAGGTCATAGAAGATGAAGTTGCGGTGGATCGGCCGATAGAACTCGGCGAACGGCGTGACGTACTCGAAAAGCAGGTCGCGCACCGCGTCCACGGCATAGAGCGCATCGAAGATGATCCAGGTGATGTTGAGGAACAGCAGTCCCAGCATCACAAAATCCACAACGAACCAGAACAGCTGGTGGCTGTTGCGGAGATTCTCTCGGTTGATCGTAAACATGCGCCTCGCCTGGCCGGTGAATCGGGACCCCGCCACAGCGCGGGGCCTGCAAAGCCTACCATCGGCCGGCGCTGCGGGAGAAACCGGACGTCCGCGACCGGCCGGGCCAGCGGCGACGTCGTTTCTGCCGAAGGTTGGCCGGGCAGGCATACGCCTGAAATCAGCCGCTTGCGTTCATTCTACTGTAGCCAAATCCCGGACGTGGCACCATGGTTCTGCCGCGGCGGACATAGGCTATGTGTTTAACCACGATTGTTTCACACCTCTTGAAATCGGATTGATTAAGCTTACAGTTGTAAGCTGAAATTCGGGACCACGGACACCTTGGAGGCCTTCTTGTCGACCGAACCCCACATCAACGCTGACGGCAGCGTGCAGGACTACCCGCCGATCGAGGAGTGGCTGAACTGGACGACCCACGGACTGGCGGCCCTGTTCAGTCTGGCCGGCATGGTGGTGCTCATCGTCCTGGCCAGCCTGGAAGCGGACCCCTGGAAAATCGTCAGTTTCAGCATCTACGGGGCCAGCATGATCCTGCTATTCCTGGCGTCGACACTCTACCACCGCGCCCGATGCCCGGATCGGCGCCAGCTGTTCAAGATGCTCGACCACTGCGCCATCTTCCTGCTGATCGCCGGCACCTATACTCCTTTCCTGCTGGTGAACATGCGTGATGGGGCCGGCTGGCTGATGTTCGCCGTGATCTGGGGGTTGGCCGCCGCCGGCATCACGCTCAAGCTGGTGTTCGGCCATCGCTTCAAGCCCTTGCAGATCATCATCTACCTGCTGATGGGCTGGCTGATTGTGTTTGCTTCGTCGGAACTGGCCAGCAGCGTCAACGAGCTCGGGCTCTGGCTGGTGGTGGCCGGGGGCATCACCTATACGCTGGGCGTGGTGTTCTACCTGATCAAGCGGATCCCCTACAATCACGCCATCTGGCACCTGTTTGTCGTCGGCGGCGGAGCCTGCCATTTCTTTGCCATCTACTATGGTGTATTACAGGGCACTCTCTAATCGGAGACACCCTCTATAAAGAGGAAACGTTGTTAACCGGACCCGGTCCAAAGCGGACACGGGTCGGCCAACGCTGATCGGCAGTGGCAAATATTAATCTGCGAGGTCGGGCAGGGATGCCCGAATTTCGGTAGCATACGGCTGATCGAAGACGCCTGGGGACGGAGAAGTTTTTGACGGTCAGAGCAACAGGTCCGGCACGGGTTGCAGGGCTTCTAATGTCGTGCATGGTCTGGTCGGCGTCCTCCCTTGCCGAAGGGCAGGTCGAGGTGCGCGTCGAAGGCGATTACCCCGCCCTGCAGGAGAACGCCACCAACTTCATCGGCACGGTGGAGGACCGGACGGCGGAGAACCTGCGTCGCTACGCCAACCACGCCGAGTCCCAGGTGCGCGAGGCGCTGCGGGCGCTGGGTTACTATGAGCCTCGTATCCGCTGGCGGGTCGAGGGTGATGAGCCTCCGCGACTGATTCTTGACGTGGTGCCCGGCGACCCTGTTCGCATTGCCAACCGTGACGTTCGGGTTGAAGGCGAAGCGTCCGCGGATCCGGCCTTCGAGATCGGCAACCTCTCCGCGATTGCTCCGGGCAGTATTCTCAATCACGGTGACTACGACGCCGTGCGCCAGCGCATCCTCAACCGCGCACGCAAACTCGGCTATTTCGATGGGAAGTTCACTGCCCGCTCCCTGAAAGTCGATCCCGACGCCGGCGAGGCGGACATCGAGCTGGTGTTCGCCAGTGGGCCCCGCTACGCCTTTGGGGAAGTAACGTTCGAGGACGACGGTACCTTCGAGCGCCCCCTGTTGAACCGGTTCGTCCAGATCCGGCCGGGTGAGCCCTACGACGCCGACCGGATCGCCGAGCTGGACAGCGATCTGTCCAACAGTGGCTATTTCGCCAGCGTGATTGTCAGCGCCCAGAGTGAAGAAGCCGAGGATCGTCGCGTGCCGGTCCAGGTGCGTCTGACCACCCGCGATCCCCGTTCCGTTGCGGCCGGTGTCGGTTTCTCCACGGACGTGGGGCCGCGACTGCGGGGCACCTGGACCGAACACTGGATCAATCCCATGGGTCATCGCCGGGGTGCCGAGATGGAGCTGTCGGCACCGCGCCAGAACGTCAGCGCCTACTATGAGTTGCCGCTGGACCCACCCATGACCGATGCCATCCGCTTTACCACCGGTTACCAGAAAGAAGATATCGAAGACGTGAACTCCGAGCGCCTGACGTTCGGCGAGCAATGGCGCCACGAGCTGGACAACGGCTGGATGCGGGTGCTGTCGCTGAACTGGGAAAAGGAACGCTACACCATCGGTGACAAGCCGGGCGATGTGGAACTGCTGCTGCCGGGGATCAGCTTTTCCAAACTGGTGGCCGACTCGCCCCTGGACCCGGCGCGAGGGTATCGTCTGCAACTGGACGTGTCCGGCGCCCACCGAAGCGTGCTGTCCGATGCCGATATCGCCCACGTGCTGGGCATTGCCAAGGGCCTGATCACCGTCGGCAACGGCCATCGCTTTCTGGGCCGGCTGCAGGCGGGGGCCGTGGCCACCAACGATTTCGACGACGTGCCGCCGTCGCTGCGTTTCTTCGCCGGCGGCGACCAGAGCGTTCGTGGTTATGGATACGAGACCCTCTCGCCGGAGGACAGCGACGGTGACAGCGTGGGTGGGCGCTACCTGTTGGTGGGCAGTGTCGAGTACCAGTACCCCCTGACCAATCAATGGCGTCTGGCGGCCTTCGTCGACAAGGGCAATGCCATCGACAATCTGACCGACCCGCTGGCGACCGGTGTCGGTCTCGGCATCCGCTGGGTCAGCCCCGTGGGCCCGCTGCGGCTGGATATTGCCCGGGGCCTGGATGAGGATCTCGGCGGCGGCTGGCGTCTGCACTTCTCGATGGGGCCGGAACTGTGAAGCGTGTGATCCTGTGGAGCCTGGGCAGTCTTCTGGCCCTGCTGTTGCTGATTCTGCTGACCGTGTTCCTGGTGCTGCGCTCGGAGGCGGGCACCGCCTGGTTGCTGGAGCAGGTTCCGGGGCTCACCGTTGAGGGCGGCCGGGGCTCCGTGTTGGGGCGCTGGCAGGCACAGCATGTGCGCTGGCAGGGCTTCGGCGTCACGGCCGACGTCGACCAGGTATTCCTGGAGTGGTCGCCCGGCTGCCTGTTCACCGGCGTGCTCTGTGTCGATCGCCTGCTGGCTGAACGTATCGACCTGAAACTCGCGCCTTCCGAGCCGGAGCCGTCGCCTGAGCCCTTCACGCTGCCCAGCATCGAGCTGCCGCTGGGCGTCTCCGTCGGCGATGTGCGCCTGGGGCCGCTGTCAGTGGATGGCGGCCGGATCTGGCGCTCCTTCACCCTGGCGGTGGAGGCATCCGGTACCGCCTGGAACCTGAACGACTTTCAGCTGGTGACCGATGCCGTGGAAGTCAGTGCCGGTGGCCGCCTCAATACCCGCGATGACTGGCCGCTGGACCTGGACGTCAAGGTCGCCCTGCCGTCGCCACAGCCTGACAGCGAGTGGCATCTTGATCTCAACGCGGCCGGCAGCGCCCGGGACCTGCGCCTGACCGGGCGCAGCCAGGGTTACCTGGAGGCGCGGCTAAGCGCCCGTGCGGCCCCGTTCGAGCCGGGTATCCCGGCTCGCGTCGAGTTGGAAAGCAAGCGTTTCCGGCCGTCTCCCGACCTGCCCGATACCCTGGTGCTGGAAAACTGGACCCTGACCCTGGATGGCGACATGGACCGGGGCTACGCCCTGCAGACCGACGCCAGCCTGCCGGGCAGTGCCGGTCCGGTGGCGCTTGCGGTCAGCGGCCAGGTGCTGACCGACCGGGTCGAGGATCTGGTGGTGCAACTGGATGGCGCACCGGTACCGGAGGGAGAGTCGGGGCGGGCCATCGTGCGCGGTCGGGTCCAATGGCTCGATGAATTGGCGGCCAGCGGCTCCTTGCAGTTCGACCGTTTTCCCTGGTACACGCTGCTGCCGGGTATGGCGGAACCGCCGGTGCGCCTGGAGACGGCCAATGTGGCGTTTGACTATCGCGACGAACGTTACAGCGTCGAGGTCAAAGGTGAAGCGGGTGGCCCAGCCGGCCCCTCGCGATTCAGCGCTCGGGCTAAGGGCGACAGCGAGCGGGTGGCGGTCGAGAACGTGCGACTGGATACCGGTGCCGGTGGACTGGATGCCCAGGCGGATGTGGCGTTTGCCGGCGACCTGAGCTGGAAAGCGCGGGTGCAGCTGGATGCCTTTAACCCCGGCTACTGGGTGCCCGAGCTGAAAGGGGCACTTAACGGTGAAATCACCTCTGAGGGCGGTGTGCCGTCAAGCGGCCTGCAGGCTCAGGTCGACTGGGTGCTGGACGGGCAGTGGCGCGACAATGACCTGGACAGCCAGGGCCTCCTCGATGGGCGCGAAGGCGACTGGCGCCTGGAATCCTTCGAGCTTGATGTGGGCGACAACACCGTGCAGGGGCAAGGGCGTCTGGCGGACCGTATCGAGGCCTCCCTGTCGCTGGACGCCCAGCGTCTGTCCCAGTTCTGGCCGGACCTGTCGGGTCAGCTGAGTGGTCAGGTCTCGTTGGGAGGTACCCTCGAGAAACCATCCGGTCAGGCGCAGCTTGACGCTCGCAAACTGGCGTTCCAGACGCTGCAGGTAAGCGCCCTGGCCTTGCGGGCGCAGGTGAGCGACGGCGAGCAACTGCAGTCAAACCTGGACCTGAGCGGTGTCCGCAACGACGACCAACTGATCGGTGATTTGTCCGCGACGCTAAATGGCAGCATGGCGCAGCATCGCTTGACGCTGCAGCTGGATAACCCCGACGCAAACGTGCGAACCGTGTTTGCCGGCGGGCTCGGCAACATCTGGTCCGGGGCCCTGAGCGAAGGGCGTGTCGAGAGCGCCGGCCAGGTCTGGAACCTGGAGCAACCGGCCGCCATTGAATACACCGATGCGGGCCGGCTGACCCTGGGATCGCACTGCTGGCGCTGGCAGTCATCGAGTCTGTGCGCCGAGGACCAACAGCTGTTGCCGACGCAGCGAATCCGTTACGCCCTGACCGATTTCCCCATGCAGAGCCTGGCGGCCTTATGGCCGGACGGGTTCCGTTGGAAGGCCTCGCTAAACGGCAACGTGGACCTGACCCTGGATGACCAGGGGCCGCGAGGCACCATCAATCTCGATCTTGGCCCGGGGGCGTTTGAGATCCTGCAGCACGAGGACTGGCAGTCCATTCAATACGACACGCTCAAGGCTGATGTGGCGTTGCAACCGGATGACGTGACGCTGGCCCTGGACTTCAGCGGTGATCAACTGGGCCAGCTCGACGTGGACCTGCAGATTGATCCGACCCAGGAAGACCGGCCTATGGACGGCACCTATTCACTGTCCGGGCTGCAGTTGGCGGTGGTGGAACCGTTCGCCGGCCTGGAGTCCCTGAACGGTGACATCAGTGGCGATGGACGGCTGTCCGGACCGCTGACAGACCCGCAGGTTAACGGCAACCTGACGCTTTCCCAGGGGGAGTTGCTTGATCCGCTGGTGCCCATGCCCTTCCGGGATGTCAATCTCGAGCTGGCCTTCCAGGGCAATCGCGCCACCCTGAACGGTCGATGGCTCAGTGGTGAGCGTGGTGAAGGTCGTCTGGAAGGCCAGGTGGACTGGAGTGGAGCTCAGCCAGACGTCGACCTCAGTCTCTCCGGCGACCGCCTGTCGCTGGTCTATGAACCTTACGCCACACTGGAGCTATCGCCGGATCTGCGGTTGGCGCTCAAGGACAACAAAGTCAGTGTGAGCGGGCGTGTCGCCGTTCCCAAGGGCGACATCGAGGTACGCGAACTGCCGGCTTCGGCGGTGTCGGTCTCGGATGATGAAGTGATCGTTGGCGAAGAAAAGGCGTCGCCGGCGGTGGAGGCGCTGGCCATGGACGTGACCGTCGTAGTGGGCCAGGCGGAAGGCGAGGACAAAGTCTCTTTCGAGGGGTTCGGTGTGACCGGCAACCTGCAGGGAGAGTTGCGTATCGGCAACAACCTCGACACTCGCGGCACCCTGCAAATGGTGGACGGGCAGTACAAGGCCTATGGCCAGGAGCTGGAAATCCGCCGGGCCCGGCTGCTGTTCGTTGGCCCCATCAGCCAACCCTATATCGATATCGAGGCGGTTCGCACGGTGGATACCGTGGTGGCGGGGATTCGCCTGAGCGGACCCGCCGACGAGCCGGAGGCGGAAGTCTTCTCGGAGCCCTCCATGCCTCAGTCCGAAGCCCTCTCGTATGTGATCCTGGGGCGTCCGCTCAATTCCAGCGGTGACCAGAGCCAGGTGGGACGTGCCGCGCTCAGCCTCGGTCTGGCGCAAACCAACGAGCTGACCCGGGGCATCGGTGAGGAACTGGGCATTCGCGACCTGACGCTGGAGGCCGAGGGATCGGGCGACGAAGCTGCCGTTGTGGCCAGCGGCTACATCACTGACGACCTGTCGCTGCGCTACGGCGTGGGCGTGTTCCAGCCCATTACCACGATTGCGTTGCGCTACGACCTGGGACGCTATTTCTACCTGGAGGCGGCCAGTGGTCTGGCCGCCTCGCTGGACCTGTTCTATACGCGGGACTTCTGATCGCCGTGCGAGCCGATCATCAGTCGATCTCGAAGGTCGCGCTGACCGACACGGCGATCTCGCGCTCGCCGACCTCGGTGACCGGGCCGTCACCCTTGGCGCGGGCTTCCATCATCATGACCTGCGGACGAGGGCTGCCGTGGGTGGACAGGGTTTTCACTTCGCCACAGCTCTGGCCCAGCCGCTGGGCAATGAACTGGCACTGGTCGCGGGCATCGTCGATGGCCTTGCCCAGGGCTTCGCGCTCCAGTCTGGCCTGGTTGGAATGGAAGAAACTGTTGTCGTTGACGTTGTACTCCAGGCCACTGTCCTGGGCCGCCTGGAGCACCGGGTTCAGGGAATCCAGTGCAGGCAGGGTGAAGCTGACTGACTGGGTGGCGACGCTGTGACGCTTGGGTGGTTCGTCGCTGTCCCGTTCCACCGGAAGCTGGCGGCTGTAGAGGTTCAGTGTGGCGGTGTCGTATTTGTCCAACTGGTTGCGGTAGGCGCTGATGTTGTTCTCCCAGGCGTCGATCTTGTCCTCCACGGTGTGGATGGCGGCCTGGGAATCGGCGCTCTCGCCGCGGGCGGTGAACTGCAGACGAACGCTGTCGGGCGTATACTGCACCTTGCCCTCGCCGGTAACGCTGACTTCTCCTGCGGCGGCCAGTGAGGGCAGCAGCACGGCGGCGAATGCCAGGGACTTGAGGCCCGTACGGGATGAACGGAGCGGGGTTATTGGCATGCGGGTCTTCCTTGTGGTTGTCGGTTGGTTTTCCCTTCGGGAATCATGGTGCTAACGGACACGGATATCGGGAGTAAGTTTCATGCTGGTCCATGAACAACAGGTCAGGTTGACGCCTCGCGAACAGCGCGTGCTGTGGGAATTGACCGGCGCCGATCCGTCGACGATCCGCACGCGCGAGGATCTGCGCCAGTTCGTGGAGCGCCACCTTGACGGCAATGAACAGGAGCCGGAACGCCTGCGCCAGCTCAAGGCGGTCCTGGCCAAATACCTGGCGGCGATCTGACCAGGCGCTGATCGACACGGTGCTGCGGGTGCCGGCGACGTTCAGACCGGACGGCGAACGGAGCACTTGCTCACCGGGCCGCGTCACAGGGCGCTGCCCTCACTCTGTCCCAGGCGCCGCAGCTTCTGTTGCCGGGCCGCGTGCACGAAGCACTCGAAAATCCGCCGGTGCAACGGGTGATACAGCAAGTATTCCGGATGCCACTGGACACCCAACAGCCATTGCCCTTCCTCGCTCTCCACCGCCTGCACAAAATAGTCGTTGTCGAGGGCGACCACCCGCAGACCGCGTCCCAGCCGCTTGATCGCCTGGCTGTGAATGCGGTTGGCTCCAATGGTGGGCCCCAGCATGATCTGGCCCAGCAGGCTGCCCTGGACCAGGCGAACGGTCTGCAGCGGCAGCAGCAGCGGTCGGTGCCGGGTATTGACCCGCAGCGGCGTGACGTTCTGGCACAGGGAGCCGCCGCGGAACACGTTGATCAGCTGCGCCCCCCGGCAGATACCCAACACCGGCAGGTGCAGGCGCTCGGTTTCCGCCAGCAGGCGCCAGTCGGTCTCGTCCCGCAGTCGGTCGTATCGGGCTCGTACTTCGGGCGTCTGGCCGAACCGGTCGGGATGGACGTGGGTGCCGCCGGACAGGATCAGCCCGTCCAGCATGGACACGTCCACCCGCGAGCCCGGGCGAATGAACAGCGGACGCGCACCGAACAGTCTCAGCCCCAGGCGCATCAGGCGATGGGGCAGGCGCTGTCGCGACGGGCCGCTGATGCCGATGGTCAAGCCAGGTTCTGAGCCAGCCATTCCTCGCAGCGGTCCTTCCAGCTGGTGGTCAGGTTGCGGAAGCTGAACTTGCGGCTTTCGCGGTAGGCGGCCATCAGGTCCTGCAGCCGTTTTGCGTCCGCTGCCAGTTCCTCGACCACCACCCAGTCGTTCCACACGTCGGAGAAGTGCCAGCGCGGGTTGTCGATGTCGCAGTCAGGCAGGCGGTAGTGCAGGGTCGGGCGGGCCTTGATGCGTTCGTCGTCGACGTACTGTCGCAGCAGGTCGTCGTCGAGGTGGGAGAACAGCGGCAGCAGGTCGAGCGCACGGTTGCGGGTCGGATTGTAGTGCAGGTAATCCTTCATCAGAGTGGCGCGGTCGGGCTGATAGTCCGGCTGCATGATCAGGTCCACGTAGTCCGTGTCCCAGGGTTCAATGTAGGTAGTGAACTTACGGCTGATATCCAACTGGTGACGCGATTTCAGCCACTCGTAGAGCGCGGCGAAAGCCCGCAGGTAGGCCAGCAGGGTGCCGCTTTCCAGGTTGGGCAGCTCCGGGTTGAGCTGCAGGCCGAAGGCGTAGATCAGCGCCTCGCGACTGCCTACGGCACCGGCGTCGCGCAGCTTGTTACAGAGTTCCTCCATGGTTTCCAGCTCCGACAGCGGCAGCGGCGGGCTGACGATCTCCAGCGGCACGATGCGTTCGGCCGCTGCGTCGATCACTTCCATGGCGTGGCCGCCGAGTTCGCGTATGGAGTCGGGCAGCCGGTCGTCCTGCAGGTCCAGGTCCTTGATCGGGTCGGAATCCAGCTCGATGGTGTATTCGCCCTGGGGCGTATCCAGGCGGGTGACGTAGCGGGATGTCAGGTGCGGCTCCCCTTTGAGCAGCTTGCCGCAGAGGCGGACGAGGCTGTCGTAGGAGAGCCCGGATATCTCGATCTCCACGCCGACGCGTCGTTCCTCGCCGTCCTGGTTGTTGAGGATGCTGGGCATCCGGCACGCCTGTTCCATTGTCATTTCGGCTCCTTGGTTGGGTTGGCCGCTGTGAGGTTCCTGTAGGCTTTGTCGCAGTTCGTTGTGGCCGCGTCAATCCCGGTGGTGATGTGGTTCAAGCAGGACCCGTGCCGGGACGATCCGGCCCGCCTGCCGAGGCGACGGCCGGATGCGCCATTCCACGCGCGTACTGTTACACTGATCGGCTCCATGCACCGGGATGGGAACATCATGCTGGAACAAAGCCTGAAACAGCTGCTGGGGCAGTACCGGCCCGAATCGCTGCTGGTCGCGGGGGAAACCGCCCGACATATTGGCGATGTCTGGGCTGAATACGCCGGTATCGAACTGACGGATGTCTCCGAAGCGCCCCTGGCGGTTGTTGAGCACCAGGAGGCCGTGGCGGATCTGGCATTGGTTACTGAACTGATGGGCCGTCTGTCCCACGAAGAAGCCCGGCAGTTCCTGGGCTGGCTGCGCAATGCCGGGGCGCGTCGTGTCGCGGTCAGTCTGACACCGGACGACGGCTGGACCTTCAGCGACATGGTCGCGCTTGCCTTCCATCGTCATGACCGTTTTGACGACGGTACCGAACTGTTCACCTACGACATCGAAACCTATAATCGCCCTCGGGAGTGGAACAACCCCCGGTATTGGGCCAACCCCGAGAATTGGGGGAAATACCGCTGGTAGCGGTACGCTTGCCGGCGCGATATTTTCAGCGACGTCGCGCCGGGTTAGGGTATCACCCACGAGGTCACAGATCAGAGTCTTTCCGGGAGGTTGCAATGGAAGAGCAATGTGTGAAAGCCCGTGTTTATGGACAGGTTCAGGGCGTTTTGTTTCGGGCCAGTACCCAGGAAAAGGCCAGGGCGCTGGGGCTGACCGGGTACGTGAAGAATCTGGAAGACGGCTCGGTCGAAGTCTTCGCCTGTGGCGATGAAGCGGCCGTAGAGTCCCTGGTTGAGTGGCTGCACAAGGGCCCCGACCGCGCCCGGGTGGACAAGGTGGACGTCGAGGGTATGGCCTACCGGCCCAGGAAGTCTTTCACGGTCAAGTAGTCGCGCGATGCGACGCCGTCCTGTCTCCAGTCTTTACACTGGATAAAATACTGTATATAGTCACTCGTACTGTATATAAAGACAGGTAAACGGCATGAAGCTGACACCGAGACAATCCCAGGTTCTGGACGTAATCCGCCGCTACGTGGACGACACGGGTTATCCCCCCACCCGGGCCGAAATCGCCAGGGAACTGGGGTTCAAGTCGGCCAACGCGGCTGAGGAACACTTGCGGGCGCTGGCCCGTAAAGGCGCAATCGAGATGGTGCCCGGCGCCAGCCGCGGCATCCGCCTGCCTGAAGCGGAAGAGGATCCCGGTTTGCCCATCGTGGGGCAGGTGGCGGCCGGTAGCCCGATCCTCGCGCAGGAACACATTGACGATTACTGTGCCCTGCAACCCACCTTCTTTTCCCCGTCTGCCGACTACCTGCTGCGTGTGCGCGGCATGAGCATGAAGGACATTGGCATTCTTGACGGCGACCTGCTGGCCGTCCACCGGACCCAGGACGTCCAGAACGGCCAGGTCGTCGTGGCCCGTGTAGGTGAGGAGGTGACCGTCAAGCGCTTCAAGCGTGAAGGGACCCACGTTTACCTGCTGCCGGAAAACGAGGAATTCCAGCCCATTGACGTTGATTTGACCGAGCAGGAACTGTTTATCGAAGGCTTGGGTGTCGGTGTGATCCGTCGGTCGGATATGCACTGACAGCCTGGCCCGTGCGACATTCGGAGGTGTCCCGTGGAGCAGCTCAGTTTTAACCAGACTCTTTCCCAGAATCCGGTGCCCGTGGCGCTGGCGGACCGATCGCTGAAGCGTCGGAGCCGTCTGGCCAGGCCGGTGGCGATCCACTCGCAGGAGCGCCCGCTTCGGGCTCCGGAAACGCCTGACGCTCCGGCTCGCGAGCCCCAGGGCAATGTGACCGAAATCATATTGCCGGAAGGTCAGGTCGAGAACATGCAGCTGCTGCTCCCCATGCTGACCCAGCTGAACCAGGAGCGTCGCTGGCTGGCCTGGATCGATCCTCCCCAGGCGTTGATGCAGAAGTGGCAGCAGACCCATGGCATTGTTGCCGGCGAGATTCTGGTCCTGCGCTCAAACGATCAGTTTGACGCCCAGGAATTGGCGGAGCGCGCGCTGCGGGCCGGTACCTGCCACGCGGTGGTGATGTGGACCGCAGGCACGCCGGGAACGGCCGCCATGGATCGCTTGCAGCAGGCCTCTGCCAAAGGGGAGAGCCACGGCGTGGTTCTGAGGCAGCGTTAGGCCGGGCGACTTTCCGGGCATCATGTCCGGGTAAGGCATTCGGTGAGGTCGTGTCAGGGCAGGCTGCGCCCTGATGGTTCATGCTCGGACGAGTTGTAACGCAGGGCACGTCGTCGTTGGATGGTGGGCGTCTGGATGACGTAAACGGCGGTGTGGTTCCCGGCCCGGCAAGACCTACTGCGCGGGTTGGTTCGTATTCACAGGCCGTCGTGGCCGGCCTGTAGAGATTGGCTGGTAAATGGATAACGCCGGCAGATAGCTGGCCTGGCCGTGGTGGTTCGGTGTGCCGACGATGGGAATGGACGACCGCGCCCGACGGCTCTCCCGCAGAAGCGTACTCGGCGCTCGAAATTCCCCTTCCATGATCATCATTCTTCGCCAAGCCATCCGACGTTGCTCGGAACCCTTCAAGTTAAGGCATTCTGCGGATGGCCGGCTTCCGCCGCCATAGACCGTCCTGTAGCGTCCGGCCCCTGGCGTGGGTATACGGTGTGGTCGACTAGTGCAGCGTGCGGGACTGGGAGGGAGCGGGTAGCTCCGCATCCTCGTCTTCCCAATCGATGGCGTGGGCAATGTCGCCCACCGCTTCGATACCGGCTGTCATCATGGCCTTTGCCACGGACAGGTCGCGATCTTCCATCATGTCACGCGCTTCCTGGGAGAAGGAGATGCGGACCAGAGGCGCCGAATCGTCATCGACCCGCTGCAGGGCAAAATCGCCATCGGGGAGTTCTACGATTTCCAGAATGGATGTGGACATAAATACAGCCTTTATCGGAAGGCTTTCGGCCTTCTCAATTCGATTCATTTTGGCGTTTGATGCCGTCGGTCCTCGTCAGGATCGAAAGCCTACCACTCTTCGTGCCTTTCCAGCACGCCGTCGATATAGCGGCGTATGGCTTCGGTCGTCTTGAGCAGTTCTGCCGGTGTACGGTCCGGTCCGGACTGGGCGGATACCGCGATCAGGTTGTCCTGGGCTTCCGCTTTCTTGCGGTCGACAGGGCGGGCCTGCTCGGCCAGTAGCCCATCAAGATGTTGCCACCAGGATCCTGGCTCAGTGGCCAGCGCGCGCAATTCCTCCACCTCGCGACAGGTGTAGTCAATGGCCTCTGCCAGGGCGTCGATGCTGTTCCTGGATGCAGGATTCACCTGATACAGGTCGGCAATCAGGGAGAGCAGGGCGCTCCGGGTTTCGGAGAGTAGCGCAACTCCACCCTGCAAGCTCGCTTCGCGACTGGTTGCCTGATCCTGCTCCTCGGCCAGACGAAACAGTGTATTGGCCAGGAATAGCTTCTGCCTGGTGAATGTGGGCCACTGTGACGCCATGAACGACTCCGCGGATCCGGTGGTTGAGCTGATGGGCCAGTCTAACAGATTCCGGTTTCGCTTGCCGTGTCCGTGGATGTGCGGGCGGCGTTGCGACGGTCTCCGCCGGGAAGCACAGGGAGAAGTGGCGGATGGGCTCCAGGGCGGGGCGGCCATTTGGTGAGGATTAACAACTTCCTACAATTAAACACTTGTTTAATTTGCAACGATCAGGCAAAAAGTCGCCTGCGCTGAACATACACATCTGTTTGGAGGGGCGATATCCCCGGGTATCGGCTCCTGATGCGGGAGGACGATTTGTTGGAATGTAATCACAAGGCGAAGCGCTCGGTCGCGACTTTGGGGCTGGTTTCCCTCCTTGGGCTGGCTGCCCCGTCCCTGGCCAGTGTCTCCGAGGACGAGGCCGCGCGCCTGGACCAGGATTTGACCCCGGTGGGGGCAGAGCGGGCCGGCAATGGCTCGGGTACGATCCCCGCGTGGGATGGCGGGCTCGCCGAACCACCGGCGACTTACCGGGAAGGCGAGATCGAAGCCGATCCGTTTCCGGACGACAAGCCGTTGTTCGTGATCACGGCCGAGAACGCTGCTCTCTATGGTGACAAGCTAACGGCCGGACACCGGAAGCTGCTGGCGCAGTATGGTCCCGACTACGTCATGCCGGTCTATCAGACGCGCCGCACGGCCGCCTATCCGGAGCGTATCTATGAGCGGCTCAGGGATAACGCGAGGCACGCCGAGCTACTCGATAACGGCAATGGCGTTCGCTCCACCATCGCCACCAGCCCGTTCCCGATTCCCCAGAGCGGGCTTGAGGTCATCTGGAACCACATCCTGCGTTTTCGCGGTGAAGAAGTGTCCTTCCGCTCGGCGTTCGCCACGCCGACGGTGGACGGGTCCTTCAACCCGGTGCTGACGGAATACGATTACTACTTTGCCTACAGTGAGCCAGGTGTCTCGCTGTCCGACATCGACAACAAGATCTTCTACCTGAAGACCCGGATCATGTCGCCCTCCAGTCTGGCCGGCACGCTCAATCTGGTGCACGAAACCCTGGACCAGGTCCGCTCGCCGCGTCTGGCGTGGCGGTACCAGTCGGGTGAGCGACGTCTGCGACGTTCGCCGAACCTGGCCTATACCACCGACCTGCCGAATAGCTCGTCCCTGCGCACGGTGGACCAGAAGGACATGTACAACGGCGCGCCCAACCAGTACGACTGGAGGCTCAAGGGCAAGCGCGAGATCTATGTGCCTTACAACGCCTACAGGCTGCACCAGCCGTCGGCATCGGCGGATGACATCATCCAGCCGCGCCACATCAATCAGCAACTGACCCGCTACGAGTTGCACCGGGTCTGGGTCGTGGAAGCGACGCTGCGTACCGGGCTTGATCACGTCTACCACCGCCGGGTGTTCTACATCGACGAGGACAGCTGGCAGATTCTGACGACTGAGGAGTACGACAGCGACGGAAACCTCTGGCGGGTGTCCGAGGCCCACAACATCAGTTACTACACGGTGCCGGTGTTCTGGACCACGCTGGAGCTGACCTACGATCTTAAATCGGAGCGGTACTACGTCGATGGTCTGGACGACGGCCAGAAGCCCTATGATTTCGAACCGGGCTTTCGCGGCAACGAGTTTTCCGCCTCCGCTGTCCGCCGTTCTGCGCGCCGCTGAAGGCCCTGGAGCGGCGTTACCCGTTCTTGACATGGAACCACCATGCCGGCGAGCGGGCGTCTGGTTCAGAACCTTCAGCGACGCGCAGTCGATTAGCGAATGAACCGGACGGAACACTGATCACTGAACTCCGGGCAGGGCAGCCTTGCCCGGGGTTCGGTAGACCGCGTGTGTCGGCGTATACTGCGTGGCAGACACCGACATCAGCCTGGAGTGCACCCTCATGAGTTCGGCCCTCGAATCCCTCGACACCCTCATCGACGAATTTCGTCACGCCCTGGCCCAGGAAGACTGGGACACATTGAACCGAGTTAATGAAACGGTGCAGCCGGCCATCGAGTCGGCGGTGGCCGAGATCCATAGCCGCGGCGACGATCCGGAGGTGTTGCGGGAGCGCCTGGCGGACCTGCAGAAATTGATGGCCGATGCCTCGAAAAACGCCGGAGAATCAAGGGATCAGGCGGCCAGGGAGCTGCGCGGGATGAGCCAGAACCGGCAGGCTGTCCAGGCCTATGCCAACGTCAGGACGGGCGGTCGTCGTTCCTGATCTGGATACAAATATTGGCAAAAAATTGCGTCATTAAATTGACTCTAACCTTTCCGAAGTCTTAAATACGCGTCAGAAAACAGGCAAAGAAAAATTGCTTTCGTATAGGGCTGAAGTAGTCGCAGGTGTTCCCGTCCCTCCGTGCAGGCGCAGGGCGGCTCGGCAGTATGCGTTCGGCCCGGTATTTACCTGACGAGCCGGAGAACGACCCGCATGTCCACGGATACCAACCGCATTCTGGTCCTGATCAGCGATGAGGCGATTCGACACGATCTGTCGACCATTCTGGAGTTCATCGGTGAGGAATCGGATGAGGTGTCGCCAGCGTCTGCGGGCAGTCTGAAGCCGGAACAACTGGCCACCGCCAACGCCGCGATTCTCGACGCCGGTGAGGCGGACCTGGCGGCTTTGAT
This sequence comes from Marinobacter sp. JSM 1782161, assembly GCF_011421605.1. Taxonomy (NCBI): domain Bacteria; kingdom Pseudomonadati; phylum Pseudomonadota; class Gammaproteobacteria; order Pseudomonadales; family Marinobacteraceae; genus Marinobacter; species Marinobacter sp. JSM 1782161. Next base: position 105,255 of record NZ_WSSA01000003.1, on the reverse strand, counting down.
GGAGCAGCTCGATTCGCTGGACAAGGGCTTGCCCGTGCTGATGGTGGGGGAACCGGACCTGTCCGGCCTGCCTGAGGAAATAGCTGCCCGCGTCATAGCGCGTATGGAATGGCCGCTCAACTACACCAAGTTCGTTGACTCCCTCTACCGTGCCCAGGTTTTCCGGGACCAGTACGCCCGTTCCCGGGAACGCGGCCAGCAGCGCGGCATCCAGTTGTTCCGCAGCCTGGTTGGTACCAGCCGAACGGTCCAACATGTGCGCCAGTTGATGGCCCAGGTGGCGGATAAAGAGGTGAGTGTGCTGATCACTGGCGAGTCCGGCACCGGCAAGGAAGTGGTGGCCCGCAACCTGCACTACCATTCCCCGCGCCGCGACAAGCCGTTCGTACCGGTCAACTGCGGCGCCATTCCCGCCGAGTTGCTGGAAAGCGAGCTGTTCGGCCATGAAAAAGGCGCGTTTACCGGTGCGATCACCGCCCGCGTGGGTCGTTTCGAAATGGCCGAAGGCGGCACCCTGTTCCTGGACGAAATCGGCGACATGCCCCTGAACATGCAGGTCAAGATCCTGCGCGTGCTGCAGGAAAAGACCTTCGAGCGGGTGGGCAGTAACCGCACCCAATCGGCGGACGTGCGCGTCATCGCCGCCACACATAAGAACCTGGAAGACATGATCGAGGGTGGCGATTTCCGCGAGGACCTCTACTACCGTCTGAACGTTTTCCCCATCGAGATGCCGGCCCTGCGGGAGCGGGTGGAAGACATCCCGTTGCTGGTGAACGAGCTGATCGCGCGCATGGAGAAGGAAAAACGCGGTTCCCTGCGCCTGAATTCCGCCGCCATCATGAGCCTGTGCCGGCACGACTGGCCGGGCAACGTGCGCGAGTTGGCCAACCTGGTGGAGCGCCTGGCGATCATGCATCCCTACGGCGTGATCGGTGTCCAGGAGCTGCCCAAGAAGTTCCGCTACATTGATGACCTGGACGAGAACCGCCCCGTCGACGATCCGGGTATGCCCAGCGGTGTGCCGGGGCTCGTGGGACTGGATGCGCCGGCCTTGCTGCCGGTCAACGGTATCGATCTGAAGGATTACCTGGGTAACCTGGAGAAGCAGCTGATCCAGCAGGCGCTGGACGAAGCTGGCGGAGTGGTCGCCCGAGCCGCCGAAAAGCTCCGCATCCGCCGCACCACGCTGGTGGAGAAAGTGCGCAAGTACGGCTTGCGCGAAGAGGCGTCCGAGAACGCCTGACGAGATACTGGCTCGGGCGCCGAGATCAGGCGTCCGGGCATGCTGTCAGGTTCCATCCATACGCTTCAGCCTCCCGTCAAAATCCCGTAGCCCACCTTTCGTGCCTTTCTGATTGACGACAAATATCCGTCAACGGCGCTCGCCGGAAAATCTTAACTTTCTGAAAATTAATAAAAAATAAAACTTGGCACAGAAATCGCTTGGATGCTCCCAACGTAAAAATCCAGACGGGCCGAAAGGGAAACCTGAGCCCGCGTCCGGGAGGTCTGGCATGAGCCAAGTGCAGTTTTCCAGTCAGTCAGCGGCATCGGCCCGTGGGGCGAATGCCGCCGCCGATGCCAACGAGAAGGTGACGGCCCTGTTCCCGCCCTCCGCCGAAGAGGCGGCCGTGGACTCGGCACTGGACCTGTTCAACCAGATGTCGCGCCAGATTACCGACTCCTATCGCACCCTGGAGTCCCGGGTGAATCAGCTGTCCGGCGAACTGTCGGCGGAAACCCGGCAGCGGCAGCAGGAACTGGAAGAGAAGGAGCGTCTGGCGGACCGTTTGTCCACGCTGCTCTCGGTCATGCCTGCCGGTGTGGTCGTCCTCGACAGCAAGGGGGTTGTCAGCCAGTGCAATCCGGCGGCGGTGGAACTGTTGGGCGAACCTCTTGAGGGCGAAGCCTGGCTCGACGTCATTCGCCGCTGCTTCGCGCCGCGTCGGGACGACGGTCACGAGGTGTCCCTGCGCGACGGTCGCCGGGTCAGCATCGAGATCCGTTCCATGGAGAACGAGCCCGGCCAGCTGATCCTGCTCAACGACCTCACCGAAACCCGTCGCCTCCAGGCCCAGCTGTCCCACGCACAGCGCCTCTCGGCCATGGGCAAGATGGTGGCCTCCCTGGCGCATCAGATTCGTACGCCGCTGTCGGCCGCGATCCTCTACGGGGGGCACCTGGCCCAGCCGGACCTGGAGCCGGAACTGCGCCAACGCTGCGCCGACCGCCTGAACTCGCGCCTGACCCACCTGGAACAGCAGGTTCGGGACATGCTGATTTTCGCCCGCGGCGAGACCCGTCTCGCCGAGCACCTGACACTGGCGGCGCTGTCCGACAACCTGCAGTCGGCCGCTGAAGGCATCGCGCTTAAGCCGGGTATTAGCCTCGAATGGGATCTGGATGCGACCAGCGGCGCGGTGCATTGCAACCGCGATGCGCTGGTCGGAGCCTGCATGAACCTGGTCAACAACAGCCTGGAAGCCGGCGCCACCCAGGTGACCGTGGGCCTGCAGGTGGTGAGCGGTGAGGTGGAAATCGCCGTACAGGACAACGGTCCCGGCTTTGCGCCGGAGCAGCGCGACCAGTTGCTGGAGGCCTTCTACACCACCAAGTCCCAGGGCACCGGTCTGGGCTTGGCCGTGGTGCAGGCGGTCGTGAAGGCCCATGGCGGCCGTTTTGATCTGGCCGCGCCGGCAGTCGGCGGCGCCCGGGCAACACTGACCCTGCCGTTGGCGGCGAACAGCAACGCGTGACGTTTTAACCCGCGTTTAACCAGCACGATTGAGAAGAATTCAGAAGGAAGGCGGAGGCACTCATGGCCAAATCAACCGTTCTGATCGTCGAGGACGACCTGGACCTGCGCGAGGCGCTGGTCACCACCCTGGAATTGGCGAAGTTCAAGGTGCGTGAGGCGGACTCCGCTGAGCAGGCCATGCAGCGACTGGCGGACGGTCCGGTGGACATTGTTGTCAGCGACGTCAACATGCCCGGTAAATCCGGTCACGAGTTGCTGGCGGATGTGCAGCGGTTGTATCCCGGTCTGCCGATGATGCTGATTACGGCCTACGGCCAGATCAACGACGCCGTGGCCGCGATGCAGGCCGGTGCGACCGATTACCTGGTCAAGCCGTTCGAGCCGCAGGTGTTGGTGGAGGCGGTTGGCCGCGTGGTTGGCGGTGACGGCCGCAGTCGCAAGGACGAGCCTGTGGCCGAGGATCCGGTCAGCCAGCGCATGTTCCAGCTGGCGCGCAAGGTGGCGGCGTCCGACTCCACGGTGATGATTTCCGGCGAAAGCGGCACCGGCAAGGAAGTGCTGGCGCGCTACATCCATCAGCACTCCGCCCGCGCCGATCAGCCGTTCGTGGCGATCAACTGCGCCGCTATCCCCGAGAACATGCTGGAGGCGATCCTGTTCGGCCACGAGAAGGGCGCCTTTACCGGTGCCCACGCGGCCGCGCCGGGCAAGTTCGAGCAGGCCAACGGCGGCACCATCCTGCTGGACGAGATTTCGGAAATGGACCTGGGGCTGCAGTCCAAGCTGCTGCGGGTCCTTCAGGAGCGCGAAGTCGAGCGGGTCGGCGGGCGCAAGCCGGTCCGGCTGGATGTTCGCGTGCTGGCCACCACCAACCGCAACCTGGCGGAATACGTGCGCGAAGGCAATTTCCGTGAGGACCTGTATTACCGGCTGAGCGTTTTTCCCATGCAGTGGCAGCCTCTGCGCGAGCGCCCGCGGGACATCATGCCGCTGGCCCGATACCTCCTGAAGAGCCACAGTCGCAAGATGAAGCTCAACGGTATCGGTTTCAGTGCTGACGCCGAGCAGGCTCTGCGCAACCACAGCTGGCCGGGCAACGTCCGTGAGCTGGACAACGCCATCCAGCGTGCCCTGGTGTTGCTGCAGGGGCAGGAAATCGTCGCCGACGACCTGTGCCTGGACATGGGGATCACCGGCCTGGCGCCCCAGCAGCCGGCTGTTCAGCCGGCGCCGGAACCGGTCACGGCCAGCGAGACTGAAGCGGAAGCCGCGACCGGACCGGAAGAGGCCGAAGACAGCGCCTCCCTGGGCCGCGATCTGAAGCAGCGCGAGTTCCGCATCATTATCGATACCCTGCGCCGGGAGCGAGGGCGTCGTAACCGGGCGGCCGAGCAACTGGGCATCAGCCCGCGCACCCTGCGCTACAAACTGGCCCAGATGCGCGACTACGGCATCGACCTGGACGCGGAGCTGGCTACCGCCTGACCCGCAGTACGTTGTATTCCTTCGTTAACTCCTTCATGCGGCGCCTGTTCTGGCGCCGCTTTTTTTTTGGTCTATTGCCTCATTGAGGTTCGGAGCACCAGTCCCTGGCGATGAGCCCGGATCTCTCCGGGGTTCAGCCTGACGGTCTTGCCGCGCGCTTATCGCTCCGGGCCGTGTCCGTGTTGGCTGGAGTGATGGTGGACCGAAGGGTGCCAAAAGTTTGTCGTCAAGGCTGGGTGGTATTCTTAAAGTTTGCTTAATGGCTTGTAATGAAAGGGAATTAAGGAAGTGGCTTAGTGTTTGCTTAAGTGGGTGGGTAATTGAATCATACTCGGTAGGTGCTCAACGGCATGACCGGGAGCCCGTCCTGAGGGGGAGACATGGTACAGCGCGCCGACATCAACAACGTACTCTCTGAAATTCGCAACATGCGTTCTCAGATGATGCAGAACCAGCAGGTGGAACAGGAGAACCGTCTCAAGGGTTCCCTGGACAGCATCGGCAAGCCCAACGGCGTTCGCGAGACCCAGGAAACACCGGGCTTCGGCGACATGCTGAAACAGGCGGTGGATCAGGTGAACGACCTGCAGTCGGAATCCGGGGCGCTGAGAACGGCCTACGAGCAGGGTGACCCCAATGTCGACATCGCCCGGGTGATGATTGCCTCCCAGAAAGCTTCGGTGTCGTTCGAGGCGCTGACGCAGGTGCGTAACCGCGTCGTGCAGGCCTATGAAGACATCAAGAACATGCCGGTCTGATAGCGGAGCATAAGAATGGCCAGCGTACCCGCTGAAGCAACATCCAGTAACGCCCCAGCCACCACCGAGGGCGGTGACGAAGGTCGCAGCGATCTGCTGTTCGGTTTCAACCGGCTGACCCTGCTGCGCCAGATCGGCCTGATGGTCGGGCTCGCGGCCAGCGTCGCGCTGGGCGTGGCGGTGGTGCTCTGGGCCCAGGAGCCCAACTACCAGCCGGTACTGGGCGACCTGTCCAGCTACAACACCCAGGAAGTCACCGGCATCCTCGATCAGGCGGGTATCGAGTACCACATGGAACCGCGTTCGGGCGCGCTGCTGGTGGCGGCGGACGACGTCTACAACGCTCGCCTGAAACTGGCGGCTGCTGGCGTTACCGATGAGCAGACCGTGGGCTACGAGCTGCTCGACCAGGAGCGTGGCCTGGGTACGTCCCAGTTCATGGAAAACATCAGCTACCGGCGTGGGCTGGAAGGCGAACTGGCGCGCACCATCTCCAGCATGAAAAGCATTCACGCCGCGCGCGTGCATCTGGCCATTCCCAAGCGCTCGGTATTCGTGCGCGACGCCCGCGAGCCGTCCGCCTCGGTGTTCCTCGATGTCTTCGGCGGTCGCCGTCCGTCCGAAGAGCAGATTTCCGCGATTGTGAACCTGGTGGCCGGCAGCGTGCCGGAAATGACCCGCGAGCAGGTCACCGTGGTGGACCAGAACGGCAACCTGCTGACCAACGGCGATGAGAAAAGCGGCGCCCAGCAGATGCAGGACCAGTACGAGTACGGCGAGCGCATCGAAGACAAGCTGAACAAGCGTGTGGCGAGTATTGTTTCGCCGATCGTGGGTGACGGTCGCTTCCGCGCGGAGGTGTCGGCCGACCTGGATTTCTCCGCGGTCGAGAAGGCGCAGGAGCTGTACAATCCCGAACAGCGGGCGATCCGCTCCGAGCGCGAAATGAGCGAACGCCGCGTGGCGGGCAGCGAAGGCGGCATTCCGGGCGCGCTGAGTAACCAGCCGCCGGGCGAGGCCACGGCGCCGGAAGTCGCCGCCAACGTCCAGGAACAGGGAAACGCCGACGGCGAAGGTGACGAAAACCAGCAGCCCGCGACGCCTTTCAACGTGCGCAGCGAGTCCACCCGCAACTACGAAATGGATCGCTCGGTCAGCTACATTCGTCAGGAGCAGGGCAAGATCCAGCGTCTCACGGTGGCCGTGGCGGTGGACGACCAGCGCATCGTGGATCCGCAGACCGGCGAAGTCAGCTTCCAGCCCTGGACCGAGCAGGAACTGCAGCGCCTGACCTTGCTGATCCGCGACGCCGTGGGCTATTCAGCCGCCCGTGGCGACAGTGTTACGGTAATGAATACAGCCTTCGCGCCGGAACAGCAGGTGGTGTTCGAGGAACCGGGTTTCTGGGAACAGCCCTGGTTCTGGGACCTGATGAAGCAGGTTCTGGCCGGCCTGGTGGTGCTGATCCTGGTACTGGGCCTGTTGCGCCCGACGCTCAAGAGTCTGTCTGGCGGCGGTCGCCAGGAGCGTGACCGGGAGCTGTCCGGCGGTGACGATTACGATGGCCTGCAAGGCATCGAGGGTGGAGACGCCCTGCGCGGTGCCATGGAACACAGTGACGACCTGCTTTTGCCGGGTGCCACAGACAGCTATGATAAGCAGCTCAATGCGCTCAAGGGCGTGATCGCCGAAGATCCAGCCCGTGTGGCCCAGGTCATGCGGCAGTGGGTAAACGTGGATGACTGACGAAAACGCACAGCCGAACCAGGCGGAACAGAGAAAGCCGCAGCGCAAGATCCCGCGGGTCGAGCAGGCTGCGATTCTGCTGATGTCCCTGGGCGAGGCGGACGCCGCCCAGATCCTCAAGCACATGGGCCCCAAAGAGGTCCAGCGTGTGGGCGTGGCCATGGCTCAGATGAAGGACGTGAGCCGCGAAGACGTCAAGTTCGTGCTCGATCAGTTTGTCGACGCCGTTGGCGCCCAGACCGGGCTCGGTGTCGGCAACGACGACTACATCCGCGCCATGCTCACCCAGGCGCTGGGGGACGACAAGGCCTCCAGCCTGATCGATCGTATCCTGATCGGTGGTAACACCACGGGCCTGGACACCCTCAAGTGGATGGAGCCCCGTGCGGTGGCGGATATCATCCGCTACGAACACCCCCAGATCCAGGCGATCGTCGTGTCCTACCTCGACCCGGACCAGGCCGCCGAGATTCTGGCGACCCTCGACAACAAGGTCCGCCTGGACGTGATGATGCGGGTGGCCTCGCTGGAAAGCATCCAGCCCCAGGCCCTGCAGGAGCTCAACGACATCCTTGAGAAACAGTTCTCGGGCGGCTCGGCGGCCCAGACCAGTCGTATCGGCGGGGTCAAGCGGGCGGCCGATATCATGAACTTCATGGATCGCAGCGTGGAAGGCGGCCTGATGGACTCCATCAAGGACATGGATCCGGATCTGGCCTCCACCATCGAGGACCTGATGTTCGTGTTCGACAACCTCAAGGACATCGACGACCGGGGCATCCAGGCGCTGCTGCGCGAAGTGTCGTCCGAAGTCCTGGTGGTCGCGCTCAAGGGCGCCGACGACGAGGTCAAGGACAAGATCTTCAAGAACATGTCCAAGCGCGCCTCCGAGCTGCTGGCGGACGACCTGGAAGCCAAGGGGCCGGTTCGTGTCAGCGAAGTCGAGACGGCGCAGAAGGACATCATCACCATAGCCCGGCGTATGGCCGAGGCCGGTGAGATCACCCTTGGCGGTTCCGGCGAAGAAATGATGTGATGAAAGACAAGGGCCACCGCGACCGCATTCCCTCCGAGGAACTCACCGCCTACGAACGCTGGGAGTTGCCGCTGCTCGACAAGAACGGCAACACCGTCGCCCATTCCCGGGAAGAAGAGCAGGACGTCAAACCCTTGACGGCCTCCGACCTCGAGGCGATCCGCAACGAAGCCTGGGAAGACGGTCGCCGGGAAGGCGCCGAAAACGGCCATGCGGAAGGGCTGGAAAGCGGCCGCGAAGCCGGGCACAAGGAAGGGCTTCAGCAGGGGCTGGAAGAAGGTCGCGAGCAGGGCCGGCAGGAGGCGCTGGAACAGACCCGCGAGGAGGTCAGCCAGAAGCTGTCGCAGCTGGAATCGATCATGGCCGAGCTGACCGATCCCATCCGGCGCCACGAAGACGAGCTGGAAACGGCGCTGTTCAACCTCAGCACGGTGTTGGCCCGGGCCGTGGTCTATCGCGAGCTGAAAACCGATTCCTCGCAGATCCGTAACGTGGTGCAGGAAGCCATGGCCAGCCTGCCATCAACCACCGACAACGTGCGCATCCGCGTCAATCCAGCGGATCTGGAGTGGGTGCGCGAAGTGGCGAATCGTCTGGAGGCGGAAGCGAGCCTGATCGAGGACGCCGCCATCCTGCCCGGCGGTTGCAAGGTGGAGACCCGTCACAGCCTGGTGGACTTCACCGTTGAGAAGCGATTCCAGAAAGCCGTGCAGCGCATGCTGGATCAGCAGCTGGACAGCGACGAGCCTGGCGACAGCGTCGAACTGGACGCCATGATGGGCGATCTCACCGATTTCCACCGCGATGTGCTGGAAACCCGTTCGCCCGACGAGGATTCCGGTGAATCCGGTGCCGCCGACCCCGGGCCATCATCCGGGCCCGCGCCCGATCACCCACGCGACCCCGATGTCCCCCGTGAAGACGGAGATCCGGATGAGCCAGCTGGCTGACCGACTCAACCGCCTGCAAGATTATCTGCCGCCGCGCATCGAACCGGAGCTCTCCGGCCGCCTGACGCGCATGGTGGGCCTGACTCTGGAATGTGTTGGATGCCCCATGGTCGTGGGCGACCGTTGCCTGATCGAAGGGCAGGGGGCCAGCGTCGAGGCTGAAGTGGTGGGGTTCGAGGACGACAAGGTCTACCTGATGCCGCTCACCGCCATCGACGGCCTGCGCCCGGGCGCCCGGGTGGTGCCCCTGTCATCCGCCAGCCGCGTGGCGGTGGGACCGGAGCTGCTGGGGCGCGTGATCAACGGCTCCGGCACGCCGCTGGACGGTCACGGTCCGCTGCGGGCCGAGGCCCAGGTGGGGCTGGCGGGCGACATCATCAACCCGCTGCACCGGGCGCCCGTGCGCCAGAGCATGGACGTGGGCATCCGCGCCATCAATTCCCTGCTCACCGTCGGCCAGGGCCAGCGTCTGGGCCTGTTTGCCGGCAGTGGCGTGGGCAAGAGTATGCTGTTGGGGATGATGACCCGCTTTACCGACGCCGACATCACCATCGTCGGCCTGATCGGCGAGCGGGGCCGCGAGGTCAAGGAGTTCATCGAGGACATCCTTGGCGAGGAAGGCCTGGCCCGCTCGGTGGTCGTCGCGTCGCCCGCGGACGATTCCCCGCTGATGCGCCTGCGCGCCGCCATGCTGACCACCCGCATCGCCGAGTATTTCCGCGACAAGGGCAAGCGCGTGTTGCTGTTGATGGATTCCCTGACCCGCTACGCCCAGGCCCAGCGGGAAATCGCCCTGGCCGTCGGGGAACCGCCCGCGACCAAGGGGTACCCGCCGTCGGTGTTCGCCAAGCTGCCGCAGCTGGTGGAGCGCACGGGCAACGGTAAGCCCGGCGGCGGCTCCATCACCGCGTTCTACACCGTCCTGACCGAGGGCGATGATCAACAGGACCCCATCGCCGATTCGGCGCGGGCCATCCTCGACGGTCACATCGTCCTGTCCCGCAGCCTGGCGGAAGAAGGGCACTACCCCGCTATCGACGTGGAAGCCTCCGTCAGCCGGGTGATGCCGCAGGTGGCGAGCACTGAGCACTTCCGCAAGGCCCAGGAATTCAAGCAGGTTTTCGCGCGATACCAGCAGGCGCGGGACCTGATCAGCGTCGGTGCCTACGTCAAGGGCTCCGACCCGGAAACCGACTACGCCATTGAACGCATCGACGCCATGCGCGGTTTCCTGCAGCAGAGCCTGAAGGAGAGCGCGCCCTACGACGCCAGCGTTGAACGGCTGATGGACGTGCTGCCGGACCGGCCGGCCAGGCCGGACGCCGCAAAAGGTGACGCATGAAGCCGAAGTCGCAGCGACTGGAAGTGGTTCTGGCGCTCGAGCAACGGCGCGAGGACGAAGCCCTCGAGGCCATGAACCGGGCGCGGGAGCAATGGCGGCAGCAGGAGCACCAGTTGGGTGAGCTGAAACGCTACCAGGCCGACTACCGGGAGCAGATGCGCCAGGGTCAGCAGGGCACGGTCTCGGTGGCCCGGTTACAGGGTTGGCAGGCGTTCATTGGCCAGCTTGACCAGGCCATCCAGGGGCAGGAGCAGCAGGCACGCCGTTCGGCGGAGGTTTTCGAACAGGCGCGTGAACAGTGGCGCCAGGCCTACGAGCGCAAGAAGGGCATGGCCAAGCACATCGATGCCTGCCGGGCCGAGGAGCAGCGCGCCCGGGACCTGCGCGAGCAGAAACAGGCGGACGAAGCGGCCAACCGGATTCACGCGCACAGGCGCTTCTGAGCAGCCTTGGGCGCGGCGGCAGTCAAAAATTCTGAATGCAATTCGCTGAGTTTTGGCTATCCTCAATCCCGTGGAAACATCAAAAAAATACAATGGACGAATGTAACGCTGGCCGGAAAACGGATCGGCGGCATTGTCCCTCGGCGTGACGGAACGACCCGGGAAAACAGACCTGCTGGCTGAAAATGGACGGAGGACACCGCATGGCAATACATACGCGGCGCAGCGATGATGGCCGCACCCTGGTGATCAGCATTGATGGTCGCTTTGACTTCAGCTCCCATCAGAGCTTTCGCGACGCCTACGAGCGCAGCGACCAGGACGTCAGCGACTACGTCATCGACATGTCCGACACCACCTACCTGGACAGTTCCGCCCTGGGCATGCTGCTCCTCTTGCGCGATTACGCCGGTGGCGACGCCGGTCGCGTTCGAATCGAAAACTGCAACAGCGACGTGCGGCGCATTCTCAGCATCTCGAATTTCGAGCAGCTGTTTTCCATCAACTAGTGCCGGGGCCGCGCCGGGTCGAAGCCGGTCCGCGGGCGATGCATACACCGTCCCGCTCCGCGCAACGCCGGCCGGGCGCCTGTCCACGGGATGCAGCAACAGAGGCAGACCCCATTGGAAAAGGCGGTTGCTGAAAAGGCGATGGAAGGCCAGTCGCTCCGGATCCTGATTGCGGACGACAGCGAAACCGACCGAATGATCCTCAGCACCATGGTGCGACGCCTGGGGCATGAGGTGATGACGGTCGCCGACGGGATGGAAGCGGTCGAGGCGTTTCGCACCTTCGAGCCTCAGATCGTCCTGCTGGACGTCATGATGCCGCGCATGGATGGCATGGAGGCAACCCGCCACATCAAGAGCCTGGCCGGCGAGGCCCTGGTGCCGATTATCTTCCTGACCTCCCTGTCCGACGCCGACGCCCTGGCGCGCTGCCTGGAAGCCGGCGGCGACGATTTCCTGTCCAAGCCCTACAACCGCATCATCATCGAAGCCAAGATCAACGCCTTCAACCGTATGCGGGTGATGCACAACACTCTGACCCAGCAACGCGACCTGATCCGCGCCCGCAACGAGCAGTTGATCAAGGAACAGAACATCGCCCGGCGGGTTTTTGACAACGTCGCCCACACCGGCTGCCTGGACGCACCCAACATCCGTTACCACGCGTCGCCCATGTCCGTGTTCAACGGCGACATCCTGTTCGCCTGTCCGCGGCCGTCCGGTGGCATGAACGTGTTGATCGGCGACTTCACCGGGCATGGGCTGCCGGCGGCCATCGGCGCCATGCCCGTGGCCGAGATCTTCTACGGCATGACCAGCAAGGGCTTTGCCTGCGGTGACATCCTGCGGGAAATCAACCAGAAGCTCTGGCGCATCCTGCCCACGGACATGTTCTGCTGCGCCGCGTTCATCGAGCTGGATGCCCACCTGGGTAACCTGACCATCTGGAACGGCGGTCTGCCTTGCGGCTTCCTGTTGCGGGGCGGGCGCACGGTGGAGCGTCTGCCGTCCAGTCATCTGCCGTTGGGGGTGGTGGCCGCCGAGCGCTTCAGCACCGAGGTCAGCCGGCTCAAGGTGGAAGTCGACGACACCATCTTCTTCACCACCGACGGCGTGCCCGAGTCGACCAACGGCGCCGGCGAGATGTTCGGCGAGGATCGCCTGCGCCAGGTGGTGGAACAGACGCCTCTGGAGACGCCGGTGTTGCAGACGGTGTTATCCGCCATCGGCGAGTTCACCGGCAGCGAGGCCGCGCCGGACGATCTGACCCTGGTATCGGTGGACGTCATCGAGGCCAGCCTGCTGGAGGAATTGCCGCTGCGGGTGACCCAGTCGGCCCTGAGTGGCCCGTCCAACTGGTCCTGCGAATACCGGGTCTGCGGGGACACCATGGCCCAGTTCAACCCGTTGCCCCTGTTGCTGCACATCTGCATGGAAGTGCCGGGCCTGAGGCGGCGCGGTGGCGAGGTGTACACGATACTGGCAGAGCTCTACACCAATGCGTTGGAGCATGGCGTGCTGCAGTTGCCGTCGAGCTGGAAGAGCTCGCCGGAAGGTTTTGGCCGCTATTACGCTGAGCGGGCCCGTCGGCTGAAGACCGTGGTGGACGATGCCATCAGTTTCCGGTTATCCCATCGGATCGGCCGTAACGGCGGCCAGTTGACGGTGGTGTGCCAGGATAGCGGCGACGGCTTCAACTATAATAAGGGAAAACTGTCGACACTCGACCAGAAAGGCTATGCGGGCCGGGGGTTGGCCCTGCTGCGGGAACTCTGCGACTCACTGACGCACCGGGGCAGCGGTAACGAGGTGGAAGCGATTTACAGCTGGACCTTTGACCCGGACGACCATGACTGACATCACAGGTTGATATCCACAAGGCTTCCGGGCACGGTATGCCCGAATTGGAGCCCGCGCGACGGCACGTCCACCGGCCCTGCCGCAGGCAGGAGGCGAAACCAGCCTGGCGGCGGGCGGTCGCAGTCAAGGAGACGATCATGAACGACAAGCCGCATCTGGACGATGAAGCGCTTGCAGAGCTACGCGAAGTCATGGAAAGCGAGTTCGACGTGCTGATAACGACCTACCTGAACGACTCCCGCGAGCGCCTCGACACGCTGCGCTCGGCCCTGGGCAGTCGCAATACCGATGCCTTTACCAAGTCCGCGCACAGCTTCAAGGGCAGTTGCATCAACATTGGCGCTCCCCGGCTGGGAGCCCTGTGTGGCGATGCGGAGATGGCCGGCAAGGAAGGACGACTGGATGCCGCGGCCGATGTGTTGACCGACATCGAGGACGAATTCTCGGTGGTCCGCGGTCTGCTGGAAAATACGCTGGCCCGCTGATTCAGGGAGCCCCGGGCGCAAGCGGGGCCCGGCCGTCCTTTCCAGGAGGGGGCTTTACAGGGGCGCCCTTTCCAGGAAGGTCCTTTCCGGGGTGGCGCCTGGGCGATTGGCATCCTTGTTGCTGAGCTTCCTCCAAACCGTTTGATTTGTGCCAAAGCGGCAAGGGGTTGCCATGTCTGGATTGGTGTTGACACCCGTTTCGTCCACGTCCGGAAATTCGACTGAAAGCGTGAAGAATAATGCGGCTTCGGAGTCCTCCTCCGAAGCCTTCGACGAGGTATCGGCGCGCGAGCAGTCGCGTCTAGAGGCCCGCGAGCAGCGGCAGCAACGTGCCGAACAGCGGGCTGAGGACCAGCGCCGCGCCGATCAGCGCCTGGAGGAAAAACAGGCGGAGGAACGGCGGCTGTCGGACCAGCGTGCGGAGGATCGCCAGCGCGCTGACCAGCAGGCGGAACGCCAAACCGAGAAGTCACGCGCTGAAGACGCTCGAGCTGAAGACCGCCGCAGCGCCGAACGCAGCGACAGGGCCGATAAAGCCCGCGACGATGAGGCGCAGACCGCGGATCGTTCCGACCGTGGGCGTGATGCCGATTCCGACAAGACCCGGACGGCCGAACAGGTGAGTGACGGAAGCCGGCAGGAGAGCGGCGACGATACCGAAATCACCGACAAGGCCAGTCTGCCCTTCCTGTTCAGTACGCCCACCGATGCCACGGCCCTGAAGGGCGCGCCGAGTGCCGCCACGGCGGTCCAGGGCTCGGCTGCCATCGGCGGCCAGCCGGGCACCCCCAAGCTGAGCCAGCTTCTGGACAAGGCGCTGGCGGCGGGCCAGGGAGCTTCTGACGCGGGAGCGCTCAAGGAAGGCCTGACCACAACGGCGAAGGGCGATCAGGCCGGCATCCTGCTGGGCAAGGCCGCGACCGCCGACGGCAAGGCGATTGATTTTTCCAGTCAACTGGCTGGTCTGCAGGGGGACAGCCAGTCCGGCAACCTGCAGAATAATGCCACCAGCCTGCAGCGCGGTCTGGAAGGGCGAGACGCCATGGCCGGACTGAAGAGCTATTCCACCAGCGTGGAGCTGCCGGTGCAGCATGCCGAGTGGGGTGAGAAGGTCGCCGGCAAACTGGCGTGGTTGACCAGCCAGCGCATGTCCGCCGCCGAGATTCACATCACGCCGCCCGACCTGGGCCCGCTGGAGGTTCGCGTCCAGGTCCAGCAAGACCAGGCCCATGTCACCGTGCACGCCACCCATTCGGCGGTTCGTGACCAGCTCGAACTCAACGGCCATCGCCTGCGTGATATGCTGCAGGAGAACGGGCTGAACCTGGACCGGTTCGAGGTCTCGGCGGAGACACCGGACCAGCAGGGCGGACAGCAGCAACTGGCCGGTGATGGCAGCGGAAGCGAATCCGGTGGATCCGGGCTTGCGTCCAGTGTTGAGGGGGAAGATGGCGAGCAGACCCTGGCCGGCGGCAGCCTCGATCTGAGTTGGCGTGGCGAGGTGGATCTGTACGCCTAGCCGGTGGTTCCACCAGGCTACGGTTTATGTCTTTCGACCCAGACGCTAAACTTCTGTTTTGTTTATGATCTGGCGGCATTCCGGGAAAGGTTGGCTCACTTATTGCTCAAACCTCCGGGTAGCGGGTCGAAACGACAATAAACTGACTGTTGGACATCTATGGCGGAAAATGCGGAAAAGCCGGGCGGCAAGGGCAAACTGAAACTGATCATCCTGCTGGTTGTGGTGATCCTGCTGGCGGTGGGCCTGTCCGTCGCCGGCACCCTCTGGTTCCTGAAATCGGGTGACGACGGCGCCGAGGCGGACGCCGATAGCGAGGCGGAAACCGCCGAAGTGTTCGAGCCCAGCCACTACTATTCCATGAGCAAACCCTTTATCGTCACGCTTGCCAGCGAGGGCCGACAGCGCTACATGCAGATTTTCGTGGCCCTGCAGAGCCGCGACCAGGCCGCACTCGATGCCGCGCAAACGCACATGCCGCTGATTCGCAGCCGTTTGCTGACCCTGTTCGGGGCCCAGGATTTCCAGGCGATGCAAACGCCCGAGGGCAAGGAGGCGTTGCTGCAGAAAGGGGTGGAGACCGTCAATCAGGTCCTGAAACAGGAAGGTGCCGAACCGGTTGACCAGATCCTGTTCGAGAATTTTGTGCTGCAATAGTCGTCAGCCCGTTTGATCACAACAGACAGATCGAACCCGTGAGGTCGGATTAAAGGTATGCAGGACTTACTGTCACAAGACGAAATCGACGCGCTCCTGCACGGCGTTGACGATGGTGACATCGACACCTACGACGAGACGGACGACACCGGGGTCAAGTCCTACGACCTCTCCAGTCAGGACCGTATCGTCCGTGGGCGCATGCCCACCCTGGAGATGATCAACGAGCGTTTTGCCCGCTACACCCGGATCAGTCTCTTCAACCTGCTGCGCCGCAACGCCGACGTTTCCACCGGTGGTGTCCAGATCATGAAGTTTGGTGAGTACATACACACGCTGTACGTCCCCACCAGTCTCAACCTGGTCAAGATGCGGCCGCTGCGTGGCACCGGGCTGTTCATCCTCGATGCAAAGCTGGTGTTCAAGCTGGTGGATAATTTCTTCGGCGGGGAGGGGCGCCACGCCAAGATCGAGGGGCGTGAATTCACCCCCACCGAGACCCGCATCGTACAGATGATGCTGGACATGGTGTTCAAGGACATGCGCGAAGCCTGGAACGCCGTGCTCAAGATCGACTACGAGTACCTCAGTTCCGAGGTCAATCCGGCCATGGCCAACATTGTCAGCCCCAGCGAAGTGGTGGTGGTCAGCACCTTCCACATCGAACTGGACGGCGGCGGTGGCGAGCTGCACATGGCGCTGCCGTACTCGATGATCGAGCCCATCCGCGACGTGCTGGATGCCGGCGTCCAGAGTGACATCGACGAAGTCGACGAACGCTGGGTAAATGCCCTGCAGGAAGACATCAAGGCGGTCAACGTGCCGGTCAACGCCACCGTTTGCCGGCGCCGGCTGAGCCTGCGTGATATCGCCAAACTCAAGGCCGGGGACGTGATTCCGGTGGAGCTGGAAAACGATCTGACGGTGACGGCCAACGGCATTCCCATCTATAAGGCCCAGCTCGGGACCCGGGACGGCAACCTGGCACTGCGCGTGACCGATCGCACGGCACGACCCAAAGTGAAGAAACAATTGAAGGTGAACAGGCATGGCTGACGACGATCAGAAAAAAGACCCGCAGGAGATGAGCGAAGACGAGAAGCTCGCCGCCGAATGGGAGGCTGCCATGTCCGAGTCCGGTGACGATGCTGGCGAGGACCAGGACGGTGGCCGTGACGATGAGTGGGCAGCGGCCATGGCCGAGGCGGGCGAGGGCGAATCCGAGACCGCCGGCGATGTGAAGGCGGCGCCCATGGAGGAGTTCGGCATGGACGGTGGCGTCCAGCAGGGCGACGGCCTGGCGCCGGACCTCGACGTGATCCTCGACATCCCGGTGACCATCTCCATGGAAGTCGGCAACACCCAGATTCCCATTCGCAACCTGCTGCAACTCAACCAGGGCTCGGTCATTGAGCTGGACCGTCTGGCCGGCGAGCCGCTGGACGTACTGGTCAATGGCACCCTGATCGCCCATGGCGAGGTGGTTATGGTGAACGAGAAGTTCGGCATTCGGCTGACCGATGTGATCAGCCCGGGCGAACGCATCAAGCGGCTCTCCAAGTAGCCTGTATTTCCGGAACCCGGCCGCCGTCGGGGTTCCGTCGAGGTGGAGGAAAGACCTTGCAACGTATCCTGTTCAGCGGATGGTGCCTGCTGGCCAGCCCGGTCCTCTGGGCCCAGAGCCAGCCCGCCGCTGAGGCCGCCACCAGCAACGGCCCGGACAGCCTTGGCTCGCTGCTGACGCTGGCGCTCGGCCTGCTGGCGGTGATTGCACTGATCTTCGGCTGCGCCTGGCTGGTCAAGCGCATGAACGGCCTGTCCGGCATGAACAGCCAGGCCATCAAGATCGTCAGCGTCATGTCCGTCGGCGCGCGTGAGCGCATCGTCCTGATTGAAGTGGGCGGCACCCAGATTCTCGTCGGCATCACGGCCAATACCATTCGCACCCTGCATGTTTTCGATGAGCCGGTGGTGGACGGCAAGGCGGGCAACGACAGCGAGTTTGCCAAGCGCCTGCAGGCCATGATCGGTCGCAACTGGGGCGGGCCGTCGTCCACCTCCCGTCGCGACGGCGGAGGTGACGCGTGACGCGCCTGTCCGGCTGGCTGGCGGTACTGATCCGGGCCCTGCCGCTGCTGTTGCTGGCGTGGCCGGCGCATGCCGACCTGCCGGGCATCCCGGCCGTCACCGTGACGCCGTCCGAGGACGGCGGCGGCGAGGAGTACTCGGTCACGCTGCAGGTCCTGGCGCTGATGACGGCGCTGACGTTCCTGCCCGCCATGCTGATGATGATGACGTCCTTCACCCGCATCATCATCGTTTTCGCCATCCTGCGGCAGGCTCTGGGCCTGCAATCGACGCCGTCCAACCAGATCCTGATCGGCCTGACCCTGTTCCTGACCATCTTCATCATGCGCCCGGTGCTTGAGCAGGTGAACGAAGACGCGCTGCAGCCTTACATGGCGGAGGA
Organism: Marinobacter sp. JSM 1782161; assembly: GCF_011421605.1. Taxonomy (NCBI): domain Bacteria; kingdom Pseudomonadati; phylum Pseudomonadota; class Gammaproteobacteria; order Pseudomonadales; family Marinobacteraceae; genus Marinobacter; species Marinobacter sp. JSM 1782161. Next base: position 87,234 of record NZ_WSSA01000003.1, on the reverse strand, counting down.
GATTGCGCCGCTGGAGGCGGTTCAGCGGGCATCCGAGCCGTTTCGTGAGTTCATGCTGGCGCAGACCCGGGAAGACGATCTGGGTCTGTTCATGCGCATCGCCGACGAGCAGGCCGCGACGCCCCAGGACGTGTCCTTCTGGGTGCTGATGCCGGCGTTCGTGACCAGCGAACTGAAAACCGCGTTCCAGATCGGCTTCATCCTGTTCATCCCGTTCCTGATTATCGACATGGTGGTGGCCAGCGTGCTGATGGCCATGGGTATGATGATGCTGTCGCCGATCATCATTTCGTTGCCGTTCAAGATCATGCTGTTCGTGCTGGTGGACGGCTGGGCCCTGATCATGGGAACCCTGGCATCGAGTTTCGGGATATAGGGGAGGTCGTTCATGACGCCGGAAACCGTCATCGACATCATGCGTGAAGCCCTCTGGATGATCGTGCTGTTGTCCGCCATGATCATCGGGCCCGGCCTGGTGGTGGGGCTCATCGTCAGTACCTTCCAGGCGGCGACCCAGATCAACGAGCAGACGTTGAGCTTCCTGCCGCGACTGCTGGTCACGCTGATCACGATCATCGCCTTCGGCCCCTGGATGCTGACGCAACTGACCGATCACGCGGAACGGCTGATTTCCAACATTCCCTACCTGATCGGTTGAGCATGGCGCTGGAGATCGCGGCCGACGGCATCGGTCAATGGGTTGGGCAGCATCTCTGGCCGCTGTTCCGCATCGCCAGCTTCATGATGACCATCCCGTTCGTCGGCGCGGGCCTGGTGCCGGCGCGCATCCGCCTGGGGCTGGCGCTACTGATGACCATCCTGGTGGTGCCCCTGATTGGCGACGTGCCGCGGGTGGACGCGCTGTCGGGCGATGCGGTGGTGATCACCATCCATCAGGTGATGATCGGCGCCGGTCTGGGGTTCGTGCTCACCGCGCTGTTCCAGCTGTTCGTGATCGCCGGGCAGATGATCGCCATGCAGATGGGGCTGGGTTTCGCCTCCATGGTGGACCCGTCCAACGGCGTTAACGTGCCGGTGCTGTCGCAGATCTACACCATTACCGTGACCCTGTTGTTCCTGGCCATGAACGGCCACCTGGTGGCCTTCGAGATCTTCCTCGAGAGTTTCCGCACGCTGCCCATCGGGCAGGGGGGGCTGGGCCCTGATGCCTACTGGGAGCTGGCCCACCGCATCAGCTGGATGTTCGTTTCCGCCATGATGTTGGCGCTTCCGGCCGTGACGGCGGTGCTGATCGTCAACATTTCATTCGGCGTGATGACCCGAGCGGCGCCGCAGATGAACATCTTCTCCCTCGGTTTCCCGATTGGCCTGATTTTTGGATTGTTTGCGATCTGGGTGCTGCACGGCGATTTTCTGCCGCACTTTGACCAGTACACCCGGGAGACCTTTGAATTCATGCGCTCGCTGGAGCGTCTTCCCTGACGCAACGGCGGGAATTGGGTTGCCATCATGGCTGAAGAAAACGAAAACAGTCAGGAAAAGACCGAAGAGGCCACCCCCCGAAGGCTTGAGAAGGCCCGGGAGGAGGGCCAGACCGCGCGCTCCCGTGAACTGGCGACCATGGCGGTGTTGTTGGCCGGCGCCAGCGGCCTGCTGATGTTCGGCTCCAGCCTCGGCGCCTCGCTGGAAGGCATCATGCGTCACAGTTTTTCGTTCGACCGCATGAGCGCCTTCGACACCAACCAGATGGCGATCATGCTGGGTGCGGCGGCCGAGGATGCCGCCATTGCGCTGTCGCCGATCCTGCTGATGCTGCTGGTGGCGGCGATCGCCGGGCCCATCGGCATCGGCGGTCTGCTGTTCAGCGGCAAGGCCATTGCCCCCAAACTCAGTCGCATGGACCCGCTCAAGGGCCTCAAGCGCATGTTTTCCATGCGTTCACTGATCGAGCTGGTCAAGGCCGTCGCCAAGGTGGCGCTGGTGATGGTGATCGCGGTGGTGATCCTGGATTTGCGCACCGAGGATTTGCTGTCCATCGCCGAGGAAGCGCCAGTGCCGGCCATGGAACATGTGGTCTGGACGCTGGGCTGGAGCTTTTTCCTGCTGTCCTGCGCCACCATCATCATCGCCGCCATCGACGTGCCCTTCCAGATCTACGACCACCAGAAAAAGCTGCGCATGACCAAGCAGGAGGTCAAGGACGAGTTCAAGGACACCGAAGGCAAGCCGGAAGTCAAAAGCAAGATTCGCCAGCTGCAGCGGGAAATGGCCCAGCGCCGCATGATGCAGGATGTGCCGACCGCGGACGTGGTCATCACCAACCCGACCCATTACGCGGTGGCGCTGAAGTACGACCAGAAAAAAATGGCGGCGCCGATTGTGGTCGCCAAGGGCGCGGACCAAGTGGCCTTCAAGATCATGGAAATCGCCCGCGAGCACAAGGTCGACGTGCTGCGCACCCCGCCGCTGACCCGGGCGGTCTATCACAACACCGATGTGGGCGGCGAAATCCCCCACGGGCTCTACGTGGCCATCGCCCAGGTGCTGGCCTACCTGTTCCAGCTGCGGCGCTATCGTCGCGGTCAGGGCGAGCGCCCGGGCATGCCGGACTTCCCGATTCCCGGCGATCTGCGGCGGGACAGCTAGTGTCCCTTACACAAGGCTGGGCTGGCAACATTCCGGGGGCTTGGCGTTTTTATCGGCAGCCTGCCGGCTGCTCCGAAGCTGAAGCTCCGGCTACATTGGTAGCAACTGCTCGGGCATGCAGCAGACGCTTGAGCTTCTGAGGCACTGTTGGTGCCCGGGCCGGCTCCTCCTTTGCATCGACCGACTCAACTCCTCGCATCCAGCACCCGCACCAGTGGCGTCCCCCGACTTTCCGGAATCGGCAGCCGCCTGTAGTAAGCCTCCGGATCAATCGCCTGCACATCATCAAAGCCGAGCCCGCCCAGGTGCCGGGCGGCCGAGGCACCGTCGTGAAAGTGAAAGCTCACGTCGGCCCGGGTCATTCGACCCAATGCACCGCGCAGCAGATCCAGCCCGCGACCGAGTAGTTTGCCATCCGGCTGCAGGTAGGTTTCCGTCAGGTAGGCCGAGCCCGGCCGTTGTGCCAGGCAGCGCGCCAGGCGACGCCAGAACCGGCTGATGTCGTCGAGAGAGAAATAGCTGGTGAGACCCTCGGTGACCACCAGCAGCGGCCGTCCCGCGTCAAACTGGTCCTCGATCACCCGTTCCAGGGCCAGGGGGCCGCCGTCGGCGAAGATATCGATGGGGCGGACCTGGTGATGCTCGCCCAGAAAACCGTGGGTGGCGAGATAGGCCGCCTTGCGGGTGGCCATGGCGGGCAGGTCGGCTTCCAGCACCTGCAAGTGAGGATAGCGCCGGCGCAGCCGGATACCACGAGGTGACAGGCCGCAGGCGATCTCCAGCACCTGGCCGATGCCACGGTGCTCGATGGCGTCGTGAATCAACTGGTCAATGATCAGGTGGCGTTGCAGCAGGAACGTGCGGATGTTGCCGCCGGTGACCAGGCGGCTCAGGCCCTCGAAGGGCGTCATGAGGTTGTACAGGGTATGGCCGGCGGGCGGGGTGAGCCCGTCTTCCGAGAGGCCGTTGTGCTGCCAGACGGCGCCGGTGTAGAGGGCGGTGAAACTGATGCCGGAACTGTCGAGCGGGCGTGTCATGGTCGCTCCTTGGTTATCAGGGCTGATCCCCTGAAAACCGCGCGCCGCCGGCTGGCGGCGCGCTGCTCAAGGGCCCGCTTATTCTGCCGCCGGAGTATCGCCCTTGGATGCGGCCGAGGCGCCCCAGGCCGCCTGGCTGCCGGGCAATGCCAGGTTCAGGCCGATGGCGACCAGACCGCACAGGGCGATGCCCTCGATGTGGCCCAGGGCCATGCCGCCAATGCCGAACACCAGCGTCACGCCGACGATGACCAGATTGCGGGCTTCGGCCAGATCCACCTGGTGACGGATCAGGGTGTTCAGCCCCACCACGGCGATGGAGCCGAACAGCAGGCACAGGATGCCGCCCATCACTGGCACCGGGATGGTCTGCAGGGCGGCGCCGAACTTGCCGATGAAGGCCAGGACCACAGCGACGATGGCCGCCCAGATCATCACCCGCGGGTTGAAGTTGCGGGTCAGCATGACCGCGCCGGTCACCTCGGAATAGGTGGTGTTGGGCGGGCCGCCGAGGAAAGCCGCGGTGCTGGTGGCGACACCGTCACCCAGCAGAGTGCGGTGCAGGCCCGGCTTGTTCAGGTAGTCCTTGCGGGTCACCGTGCCGATGGCCAGGATGTCGCCGATGTGCTCGATGGCCGGGGCGATGGCCACCGGGATCATGAACAGGATGGCGCCCCAGCTGAATTCCGGTGTGACGAAGTTCGGCAGCCCAAACCAGGCCGCTTCACGTATCGGCGTCAGGTCGACGATGCCGACGATCGCCGACAGCACGTAGCCGACCAGTACGCCGAACAGGATCGGGATCAGCCGGAACATGCCGCGGCCAAAGACCGAGAACAGGATGGTGGTGACCAGCGAAATCATGGCGATCCAGATGGCGGTGTCGTAGGGCACCAGCTGGGCGCTGCCGTCGCCGGCCTTGCCCATGGCCATGTTGACCGCGGTCGGCGCCAGGCCCAGACCAATCACCATGATCACCGGGCCGATCACCACGGGCGGCAGCAGGCGGTTGAGGAAACCGGTGCCGCGCAGTTTCACCACGCCACTGAGGAGCATGTAAAGGAGGCCGGCGGCGACCAGGCCGCCCAGGGTTTCCTCCATGCCGAACTTGGCCTTGGCGGACAGGATCGGGGCAATGAAGGCAAAGGAAGAGGCCAGGAAGATCGGGATCTGGCCGCCGGTGATGATCTGGAACATCAGCGTGCCCACGCCCGCCGTGAAGAGCGCGACGTTCGGATCCATGCCCGTGATCAGGGGCATCAGTACCAGTGCGCCGAAGGCGACCAGCAACATCTGTGCGCCGGCGACGGCCTGGCGCCATACCGGTTCGTTCGGGGTAGCTGGCATGCTCAGTTATCCTTTTGCTTGGTGCCGAAGATCTTGTCGCCGGCATCGCCCAGGCCAGGCAGGATGTAGCCTTTCTCGTTGAGGCGATCGTCGATCGAGGCGGTGTAGATGGACACGTCCGGATGGGCCTCCAGCACTTTCTCGATGCCTTCCGGCGCGGCCACCAGAACCAGGGCTCGAATCTCGGTGCTGCCCGCTTTCTTGAGCAGTTCGATGGTGGAGATCAGCGAGCCGCCGGTCGCCAGCATGGGGTCGACGATCATCGCCAGACGCTGGTCCAGTTCGCCCACCAGCTTCTCCAGGTAGGTGCTCGCTTCCAGGGTTTCCTCGTCGCGGACCTGGCCGACCACGCTCACGCGGGCGCCGGGGATCAGGGTGAGGACGCCTTCGAGCATGCCCATTCCGGCACGCAGGATGGGGACGATCGTCACTTTCTTGCCGCTGAGGCGATCCACTTCGACCGGGCCGGCCCAGCCTTCGATGGTCTGTTTTTCCAGATGGAAATCCTGGGTGGCTTCGTAGGTCAGCAGGGCGGTGACCTCCTGTGCCAGCTCACGGAAGTTCTTGGTGCTGATGTCCGCCCGGCGCATGAGGCCGAGTTTATGGCGGATCAGGGGGTGCTTTACCTCAAGGACGGGCATGGCTCACCTTCTTTTCAGAATAGGAACATAAAATCTCACCAAGGATACCTCACTTGCCCGGTCCAGTCAGTCAGGGGTGCCCCGGATAAAGCTTCTTGCGGCGATTGGTATGGATATTGCGAAAACCCCTCCAGATGCGGTCGTGCCGTCAAAAAAACGACATCGCGGCACAGACAAACGTTGATCGAGCTGGAGAGTTTCGGGCTGTGGACAGAGCGCTGGTCCTGAATAACGTCAAATCCCTGACAAACGGCAATCTCGGGATCCCGATCCTGCTGATGGCGCTGCTGGGCATGATGATCCTGCCCATGCCGGTGTTCCTGCTGGACGTGCTGTTTACGTTCAACATCACCCTGTCCATCGTCATCCTGCTGGTGTGTGTCTACGCGCTGCGGCCGATGGAGTTCGCCGCTTTCCCGACGGTGCTGCTGGTGGCCACGCTGCTGCGCCTGGCGCTGAACGTGGCCTCGACCCGGATCGTCCTGCTCAACGGTCACGAAGGCGGCGACGCCGCCGGTAAGGTGATCGAATCGTTCGGCGCGGTGCTGATCGGTGGTAACTACGCCGTCGGTCTGGTGGTCTTCGCCATCCTGGTGATCATCAACTTCATGGTCGTGACCAAAGGTGCCGGCCGGGTTTCGGAAGTCAGCGCCCGCTTCACCCTGGATGCCATGCCCGGCAAGCAGATGGCGATCGACGCGGACCTCAACGCCGGCCTGATCAACCAGGACGAAGCCAAGGCCCGCCGCTCCGAGATTGCCCAGGAAGCCGACTTCTACGGCTCCATGGACGGTGCCAGCAAATTCGTGAAGGGCGATGCCATCGCCGGTCTGCTGATCCTGTTCATCAACATCGCCGGCGGCGTGGTCATCGGCATGCTGCAGCACGCCCTGTCCTTCGGCGATGCCATGCGCAGCTACGCGTTGCTGACCATCGGTGACGGTCTGGTCGCCCAGATCCCGTCGCTGCTGCTGTCCACCTCCGCCGCCATTATGGTGACGCGGGTGACCTCCAGCCAGGACATGGGCCAGCAGATCCTGTCGCAGATGTTCACCGCGCCGCGGGTGCTGGCGATTGCCGCCGCGATCCTGATCATCCTGGGCATCATCCCCGGCATGCCGCACGTGGCGTTTATCGGGCTGGGCCTGATTGCCGGTGCGGGTGCCTACTACATCTGGAAGCGCCAGCAGCAGGCGGTTGAGGAAGACGACAGCGTCTTCCCGGCGCGGGGTGGTGGCGTTCCTCGCACCGCGCAGCCGGCCGGTCCGCAGGGTGGTGAAGGCGGCGGTCAGGGGCAGGCGCTGCCGGGGCCGGCGGAATCCAAAGAGTTGGGTTGGGACGACGTCTCCACCGTCGACATCGTCGGCCTGGAAGTGGGCTACCGCCTGATTCCGCTGGTGGACAAGTCCCAGGGCGGGCAACTGCTGACCCGGATCAAGGGCGTGCGCAAGAAGCTGTCCCAGGATCTCGGTTTCCTGATGCCGTCGGTCCATATCCGCGACAACCTGGACCTGATGCCCAATGTGTACCGCATCACCCTGATGGGCGTGACCATCGCCGAGGCGGAGATTCATCCGGACCGGGAGCTGGCCATCGACCCGGGGCAGGTGTTCGGCAAGATCGAGGGCATTGAGGGCAAGGACCCGGCGTTCGGCCTGGATGCCAGCTGGATCGAGCCCGACAAGAAAGATCAGGCCCAGACACTCGGCTACACCGTCGTCGATGCCAGTACCGTGGTGGCCACCCACCTCAACCAGATCCTGCAGAAGCACGCCCACGAGCTGCTGGGGCACGAGGAGGTCCAGAAGTGGCTGGAACAGCTGGAGAAGGTCTCGCCCAAGCTGGCCGAGGAGTTGGTGCCCAACACCGTCTCCATCAGTCTGCTGCTGAAAGTCCTGCAGAGCCTGCTCCAGGAAGAGGTGCCGATCCGCGACATGCGCTCGATCGCCGAGGCCATCGTCAACGTCCAGCCCAAGACCCAGGACGCTCGCGTGCTGACCACGGCGGCCCGGCAATCGCTGCGGCGAATGATCGTCCAGAGCATCTGCGGCGGCGATCACGAAATCCCGGTGATCACCCTGGATCCGGAGTTGGAACAGATGTTGCTAAAGTCCATGCAGCAGAGTCAACAATCCGGCGGTCAGGACGATATCGGCCTGGTGCTCGAACCCAACATGGTCGAGCGACTGCAGCGTTCCCTGCGCGACGCCGCCCAGCGTCAGGAGATGATGGGCAAACCGGCGATCCTGCTGGTGTCCGGGCCGTTGAGGCCGGTCATGGCCCGTTTTGTCAGCTATGGCGTAGAGCGCTTGCACGTCCTGTCCTATCAGGAAGTGCCGGATAACAAACAGATCACGATTGTGGCATCGGTGGGCCAGCAGTAAGGCAAGGCCGGCCCGCAGAGCAGGGCGTCGCTGACGGCGGCGCCGACGGAGGAAAGTCATCATGAAGGTAAAACGGTTTTTTGCGCCAACCATGGCCGAAGCGCTGAAGATGGTTCGCCTGGAAATGGGCGAGGACGCGGTCATCCTGTCCAACCGACGGGTGGATGGCGGTGTCGAAATCGTGACGGCCCTTGATTATGACGAGAATCTGGCGCGCCAGCGTTTGGGCAATGCCGCGGTGGATGCCACCAACGGCGCGCGCCTGGCCGAAATGCAGGCGGAACAGCATCGCCGCCTGGAGGAAGAACTCGGCCGTTCCCGCGACCGCATTCGTGAAATCCGCGAAAAGCGCCAGCCGCGCGAGCCGGACGTATTCGCCGAGGTAGCGGAAAATGCCGAGCCCCAGAGCGAGGCGCCGGATACCACGCAGGCGGCTCTGGAAGCCATGCGTGCCGAAATTCATTCGCTGCGGGACATGGTCAACGAGCGTCGTGAGCGGACTCCAGGCAAAGCCCAGCCCGCGGAACCGGCCGTCGCCAGCCAGCAGCGTCTGGCGGAGCGCCTGGAGGAGTTTGGTCTGTCCAGCCAGCTGGCCGGGTCACTGGCCCGTAACCAGGGCCACTGCCGCCTTGAAGAAGGCTGGAAGAAGGCGCTGCGGACCCTCGCCGCGGGGGTTCGGACCCAGGATAAGGAGATTGTCGAGCAGGGCGGTATCGTCGCGTTGGTCGGCCCCACCGGCTCCGGCAAGACCACAACCATCGGCAAGATGGCGGCGCGCTATGTGCTTGAGCATGGTCCGGATTCCCTGGCGCTGGTCACCACCGACCGCTACCGGGTGGCGGCCCATGAGCAGCTGTTCGTCTTCGGCCGCATCCTCAATGTGCCGGTACGCGTGGTCGACGAGAGCCATTCCCTCGACCGGATTCTGGACGACCTGTCCGACAAGCGTCTGGTACTGATCGACACCGCGGGCCTGACCCACGCCGATCGCGGCCACCAGGAGCAGCTGGAAGAGCTGGCGTCGAGCGATCACCCGGTCAAGCCCTACCTCGTGCTGTCGGCCACCAGTCAGCCGCGGATCATGAAATCCACGTGGCATTGCTATAAGATGGCGAATCCTGCCGGGTGTATCATGACCAAGCTGGATGAAGCCCTGACGCTCGGCGAGGTACTCGGGTTCGCCATGGAAACCGGACTTCGGGTGGCCTACTACACCGATGGCCAGCGCATTCCCGAAGACATCCATCCCGCGCAGTCCGCACCGCTGGTCCGCCTGGGTGTGGAACGCCTGCGCCAGATGCGGGAGACGTCCATGGTCGCAGCGGGTGCCTGAATACGGGAAGGTTGCCGGAGCCGCCGATCGTTCTGGAGCCGTCCATACACAGAGCCGGTCGGAACCGGCCGAGAGAATCACAACCTGTCGTGAGAGACTGTACCCGGCATGAGTAGACCAAACCCGGTTCAGGTGATCGCCGTATCCGGCGGCAAAGGTGGCGTTGGCAAGAGCAACGTTTCGGTCAATCTGGCCATTGCCCTGGCTCAGATGGGGCGTCGTGTGGTGGTCCTGGACGCTGATCTGGGACTGGCCAACATCGACGTGCTGCTGGGCATCACCGCCCAGCACAACCTGTCCGACGTGCTGAACGGTCAGTGCGACCTGCGCGACGTCCTGGTGGACGGGCCGGGCGGCATCAAGATCGTTCCGGCGTCCTCCGGCACCCAGCGCATGACTCAACTGACGCCGATGGAACACGCCGGACTGATCAACGCGTTCAGTGAACTGGGGGACCAGATCGACGTGCTCATCGTGGACACCGCGGCTGGCATCTCCGAATCCGTGGTCAGCTTCCTGCGAGCGTCCCAGGAGCTGCTGCTGGTGGTCTGCGACGAGCCCACCTCCATCACTGACGCCTACGCCCTGATCAAGCTGATGAACCGTGATTACGGCACTAACCGTTTCCGCATCCTGGCCAACCAGGTACGCAACGACCAGGAAGGCAAGCACCTGTTCGGCAAGTTGACCCGGGTGACCGAGAGATTCCTGGATGTTGCACTACAATATGAGGGCATCGTCCCGTTCGACGAAGCGGTCAAGAAAGCGGTACAACGTCAGCGTGCAGTGCTCGAAGCCTATCCCCGCGCCAAGGCGTCGCTGGCCATCAAGGCCCTGGCCCAGAAAGTCGACAACTGGCCATTGCCGTCGTCGCCGCGGGGGCACCTGGAATTTTTCGTAGAGCGTCTGGTTGACGCCTGATGCAGTACGCCGGCCGACAGGGCAGGTGGTATGGCGGTCAAACGGGCTGTTTGGGTAATCCGGATTGATGACGTTGGCAAAAGGCCTTGGAATCTACCAACAAAGCAGTGAGCGGAGTGCGGCCCGGCAACTGGTCGAGGATCACGCGCCGCTGGTGAAGAAGATCGCGCTGCACATGATGGCGCGGCTGCCCGCCTCTGTGCAGTTGGAAGACCTGATGCAGGCCGGCATGATCGGCCTGCTGGAGGCCGCGCAAAAATACGAAGCCAATAAAGGCGCTTCCTTCGAAACCTACGCCGGTATCCGTATCCGTGGCGCGATCGTTGACGAGATCCGCCGGGGTGACTGGGTGCCGCGCTCCGTCCATCGCAACACCCGTCGCATCGCGCAGGCCATCAAGGCCGTCGAGGCCCGTACCGGCGAGGAAGCCAGGGATGCGGACGTCGCCGCCGAGCTGGAAATGACGCTCAACGAATACCACGCCTGCCTCGCCGATTCGAGCGGAGGACGACTTTTTAGTCTCGATGAGCTAAATGAATCCGGCGAGGTGCCGATAGACAATGAAGATGCGGTATCTGACGCCCCCTATGCGGAGTTGTCCGAAGCCGGTTTCCGGCACAGTCTGGCCCAGGCCATCGATGGGCTGCCGGAGCGCGAAAAGCTGGTCCTGAGTCTGTATTACCAGGAAGAGCTTAACCTCAAGGAAATCGGCGCGGTCATCGGCGTCAGCGAGAGTCGCGTCAGCCAGATCCACAGTCAGGCGGCACTGCGTCTGAAAGCGCGCCTGAGCGACTGGCAATCGAGCTGATTCGACACTAGAGAACGGTACAAACTGTAGTTTTTGGTAACGGGTGCTTTACAGCGTCCGTGGACTGGACAGAATAGGCGGTGCCTTTTGATCCCGCCGGCACGGTGTGGCCGGTCAGAAGGAGGCGGGCCGGCACGATTGGTATCCCGGGTTGTAACGATTGGAGGTCCCATTGGACAAGAACATGAAAATTCTGATCGTGGATGATTTCTCCACGATGCGGCGCATCATCAAGAACCTGCTGCGCGACCTCGGTTTCACCAATACCGACGAGGCCGACGACGGCAACACAGCGCTGCCCATGCTCAAGAGCGGCAAGTACGACTTCCTCGTCACCGACTGGAACATGCCGGGCATGTCCGGCTTCGAGCTGTTGCAGGCCTGTCGTGCCGACGACATGCTTAAGGACCTGCCCATCCTGATGGTCACAGCCGAAGCCAAGCGCGACCAGATCGTGGCCGCCGCCCAGGCCGGCGTCAATGGCTACGTGGTGAAACCGTTCACGGCAGCGGTCCTCAAGGAAAAGATTGAGAAGATCTTCGAACGCATCCAGTCCTGAATATCAGAGCGCCAATCATGGGCAATCCAAAAGACGACAATGCGGGGAAGCTCGACCCTGAAGTCACCGAAAAGCTGAAGCAGCAGGCGACTGACCTCAAGGCGCAGGTGGATGCCGGGGATTACGCGGCGGCGATGCGTCTGATCAACGAGCTCAACGACGTGCGGGACCAGAGCCTGTACCACGAGGTTGGCCGTTTGACGCGCAGCCTCCACGAAGCGATTCGCAATTTCCAGATCGATCCGCAGAACGCCGAACAGCGCGAAGCGCTGTCCAAGATGACCGATGCCTCGGACCGGCTGGCCTACGTTGTGGAAATGACCGGCAGCGCCGCCAACCGCACCATGGACCTGGTCGAGGAGGCCATGCCCAAGGCCAGCGCCATGCGCGAGGAAGCCCTGGCACTGCGCGACGACTGGAAAAAACTGCGTCGTCGCGAAATCGGTGCCGGTGAATTCCGCGAACTGTACCACCGCATCGATCGTTTCTTCGACCAGACCGCGAACGACACGGAAATCCTGTACTCACACCTGTCGGAAATACTTCTGGCGCAGGACTTCCAGGATCTGACCGGGCAGGTCATCCAGAAGGTCACCGCCCTGGTCAAGGAAGTGGAGGAGCACCTCCTGAGCCTGGTGGTCATGGCCAGCCATGTTGACCAGATTACCGGCACCGTCCATGAACTGGGCGAAGAACCGGCCCGGGCGATCGAGAAAGGGGAAGGTCCGCAGATGCACGCCGACGAGCGTGAGGATGTCGTATCCGGCCAGGATGATGTCGATGACCTCCTGTCCAGCCTTGGTTTTTAAGTGAGGACATTGCATGGCGTTAGATGCTGACGAAGAGATTCTCCAGGATTTCCTGATCGAGGCTGGAGAAATTCTCGAAAAACTGTCGGAGCAGTTGGTCGACCTGGAGCAGCAGCCGGATAACAGCGACCTGCTGAATGCCATTTTCCGCGGTTTCCATACCGTCAAGGGCGGCGCCGGCTTCCTCCAGTTGGAGGCGCTCGTCAACTGCTGCCATTCCGCCGAGAATGTCTTCGACACCCTGCGCAACCACAAGCGCCAGGTGACGTCCGATCTGATGGACGTGGTGCTCGAAGCGCTGGATAACGTCAACGCCATGTTCGACCAGGTGCGCAACCGGGAAGAGCCAACGCCGGCCGACCCTGCGTTGATCGCAGCCCTCGACGCGCTGGCCGAGCCGGAAGGTGCGGCGCCCAAAACCGCCGAGCCGGCGGTGGAGGACCGTCAGCCAGCCCCAACTGAAAGCGATCCCGCCGGTGGCGCCGACCAGGGCGACATCACCGACGACGAGTTCGAACAGTTGCTCGACGCCCTGGAGGGTGAGAAGAGCGAGTCCGGCGACGCCGACCAGGACGACGAGATCTCCGACGACGAATTCGAGAATCTGCTGGACGAGCTGCACGGCAAGGGCAAGCACGGCGGCACGCCGGCGGATGCCGCCAAGAGCAACGAAAGCGCCGCGGCCGCCGACGACGAGATCTCCGACGACGAATTCGAAAATCTGCTCGACGAGCTGCACGGTAAGGGCCAGTTCAAGGGCGCCGCCGGTGCCAGCCCCGACGTGCCGGCCGGCAAGGCGCCGGAGGCCGCTGCCGGCGGTGACGACAAGATCACCGACGACGAGTTTGAGAGCCTGCTGGACGAGCTCCACGGCAAGGGCAAGGGCCCGGCCACCGGCCCGGCGCAGAAGCCCGCCGCTGCCAGCACTCAGGGTGCAGGCGACAACAAGCCAGCGGCTGACGACAAGAAAGCACCGGCCTCGCCGGCGGTACCCCAGCGCGACGCCCAGCCGACGGCCGAGGCCTCGGTGCGGGTTGATACCAAGCGCCTGGACGACATCATGAACATGGTGGGCGAGCTGGTGCTGGTGCGGAACCGCCTGCAACGCCTGGGCGACCAGAGCGAGAACACCGAGATGCACAAGGCCGTGTCCAACCTGGATGTGGTCACGGCGGATCTGCAGTCGGCGGTGATGGCCACCCGCATGCAGCCGATCAAGAAAGTCTTCGGTCGCTTCCCGCGGGTGGTGCGCGACCTGGCCCGAAGCCTCAAGAAGGAAATCGACCTCGTAATGCACGGCGAGGACACCGACCTGGACAAGAACCTGGTCGAGGCGCTGGCGGACCCGTTGGTGCACCTGGTGCGCAACTCCGTCGACCACGGCATTGAAGCGCCGGATGTGCGTGAGAATGCCGGCAAACCGCGCAAGGGCAAGGTGACCCTGTCCGCCGAGCAGGAAGGCGACCACATCCTGCTGGTGATCGAGGACGACGGCGCCGGCATGGATCCCGACAAGCTGCGCCAGAAAGCGGTGGAGAAGGGCATCTACGAACAGGAAGCCGCCGACCGTCTGACCAACAGCGAATGCTACAACCTGATCTTCGCACCGGGCTTTTCCACCAAGGACCAGATTTCCGACGTGTCCGGCCGCGGCGTCGGGATGGACGTGGTCAAGACCAAGATCAGCCAGCTCAACGGCACCATCGGTATCGAGTCGGAGCTGGGTAAGGGGTCGCGGATCATTATCAAGGTGCCGCTGACCCTGGCCATCATGCCCACGCTGATGATCATGCTGGGAGATCAGTCGTTCGCCTTGCCACTGGTCAACGTGGTGGAGATCTTCCACCTGGATCTGACCAAGAAAAACATCGTCGATGGCCGCGAATGCATCGTGGTGCGGGACAAGGTGTTCCCGCTCTATAAGATCAAGAACTGGCTGGTTCACGGCGCTGCCGGCGAACCCGAGCCGGAGAACGCACACGTGGTGATCGTGGCCATGGGCACCCGGCAGGTGGGCTTTGTGGTCGACCAGTTGATCGGCCAGGAAGAGGTGGTGATCAAGCCGCTCGGTCGCATGCTGCACGGCACACCCGGCATGGCCGGAGCCACCATCACCGGGGACGGTCGGATCGCCCTGATTATCGATGTGCCCAGCTTGCTGCAGCATTACGGATAACAGGGAGGCGCGCATGTCGGTATCCGTCCTGGTGGTCGACGATTCCGGATTCTTCCGGAAACGGCTGACCGAGATCCTCAACGCCTCCGGCAACATTCGCGTGGTGGGCACCGCCACCAACGGTCGCGAGGCCGTGGAACAGGCGGAGAAGCTGCGTCCTGACGTCATCACCATGGACTACGAGATGCCGATCATGGACGGCATCACCGCGGTCCGCGAAATCATGAAGCGCCGGCCGGTGCCGGTGCTGATGTTCTCGTCCCTGACCTACGAGGGCGCCCGGGTCACCCTGGACGCGCTGGAGGCCGGCGCGGTCGACTTCCTGCCCAAGAATTTCGAGGAGATCGCGCGGGATAACAGCGAGCTGCAGCGCATCCTGCGCGAACGCATCCTCGACGTGGCTCGCAGTCGACCCGGCTCCCGGCCGGCGCCGGTGGCGCCGTCGGTACCCGAATCCCGCTCCACGCCGGTTCGGCCCCAGGCCCGACCCTCGGCGCCGCGCCGCGATACCGAGTCGGAAACGGAAGCTCCGCGCCCGTCGCGCAAGGCCTCGCCACCCAGTTTCAGCGTGGTGGGCATCGGCACCTCCACGGGCGGCCCGATTGCGCTGCAGCGGGTGCTGACCGGCCTGCCGGCCCGGTTCCCGTCGCCGATCGTCCTGATCCAGCACATGCCCGCCAGTTTCACGCCCGCTTTCGCCGATCGCCTCAACAAGCTGTGTCAGATCGAGGTGCGCCAGGCGGAGGACGGCGACATGCTGCGCCCGGGGCTCGCGCTGCTGGCGCCGGGTGGCAAGCAGATGATGATCGAGAACAAGGGGCCGCATGGGCGGGTACGTATCCTCGAGAGCGATGCGCGCCTGACCTACAAGCCCTGTGTCGACGTGACCTTCGGCTCGCTGGCGCGTAGCTTTCCGGGCAAGACCCTGGGCATCATCCTTACCGGCATGGGGGCGGACGGTCGCGAGGGCTGCCGCATGATGAAGCAGTCCGGCAGTGTGATCTGGTCGCAGGATGAAAAATCGTCGGTGATCTATGGCATGCCCATGGCGGTGGCCAAGGCCGGCCTGAGTGACGAGGTCCTGGCGCTGGAAGATGTGGGAGCTCGCCTGGTCGAAGGGGTTCGCTGATGGATCTGCTGAGTCTGCTGGGCATTGTCCTGGCCTTTGCAGCCATCCTCGGCGGAAATCTCCTTGAAGGCGGCGCCCTAGGCTCGCTGTTCAACGCACCGGCCGGGCTGATCGTCATCGGCGGCACCCTGGCGGCCACCATCCTGCAGACCTCCTGGCCGGTCATCAAACGCGCGCTGGTGCAGGTCCGCTGGGTGTTTATCCCGCCCTATATCGGTCTGGAAGACGGCATCGACAAGGTCATCAACTGGAGCGTACGCGCCCGCAAGCAGGGCCTGCTGGGCCTTGAGAACATGGCGGAGAAAGAGCCGGAACGCTTTGCCCGCAAGGGGCTGCAACTGCTGGTCGACGGCGCTGAAACCGAAACCATCCGCAGCATCATGGAAGTGGAACTGGATGCCCGGGAACAGAGTGACATGGAGGCGGCGCGGGTGTTCGAGGCCATGGGCGGCTATGCACCGACCATCGGGATCATCGGCGCCGTGATGGGCCTGATCCAGGTGATGACCAACCTTGAGGATCCCAGCACCCTGGGCGCCGGCATCGCGACGGCGTTCGTCGCGACGATCTACGGTGTGGCCCTAGCCAACCTGCTGTTCTTCCCGGTGGCCAACAAGCTTCGTGGTATCGCGCGCCAGCGTTCGCGCTACGAAGACATGATGATTGACGGCATCATTGCGATTGCCGAAGGCGAGAACCCGAGATCCATCGAGCTGCGCCTCAAGGGCTTCATTCAATAGACGGCCAGCAGGCCCGACAGGCAATAGAACGGACGGAGCGATGCGGCGTCGGCGAGCGACAGAGGACGACCAACACAACCGCGAACGCTGGCTGATCTCCTACGCGGATTTCATCACGCTGCTGTTCGGCTTCTTCGTGGTGATGTATTCGGTTTCGTCGGTCAACGAAGGCAAGTACAAGGTCCTCTCGGAAACCCTGACCGGCGTTTTCAACGCCCCGCAGCGCTCGGTGGAGCCGATCACCGTCGGCGACCGTATTTCCCGTCCCGAACCGCCGGCCCAGGACCAGGTGATTGCGCCGCCCGTGGCCACGGCCCCGGCCAACGACGCCGACGAGGAAGAGGGGCGCAGCCGCGAACTGAAAAGCATCGCCAACCAGTTGCAGGATCAGTTCCAGACGCTCATCAACCAGGGGCTGATCACCGTCGAGACCAGCGACGAGTGGATCGAGCTGAGCCTGCAGAACAGCCTGCTGTTCAGCTCCGGCGCCGCCGAACCCCATTACGACGCCTTCCCGGTGGTGGAATCCATCGCCGGCATCCTGCACGGGCATGACAATGCCATCCGGGTTGAGGGATTTACCGACAACCGTCCGATCAGTACCGACGCCTACCCCTCGAACTGGGAGCTTTCCGCCGCCCGGGCGGCAGCGGTTGTCCGCCTGCTGGCGGCAAACCAGGTGGATCCCCGGCGCATGGCCGCCATTGGTTACGGTCAGTTTCAGCCTGTCGCACGCAACGACACCCGTGAGGGACGCAGCCGCAACCGGCGGGTGGTGCTGCTGATCTCGCGGGATGCCAGCATCCGTGGCGCTGTGCGCTAGCCGATCGGCCGGCCGGCACCTGGATTCCCGCCTTTCACGGACTTCTGGCACGTTTCCTGAATTGTCTCCATGAGCCGCGCCGGGGCAGGCAAATCCTTGCCAGTCTCTGCAATTCCGGCTCAAGTTTTCCAGTCACCTGTCGATACAAAAATAAATGTCATGGCTCGGGCGAGTGCGCTCTAATCGGAACCCGCCGGCCGGGGTATGGCACCACTGTCGTAGTGCGGCGTGAGCGTCGTGATATGGCAAAACGTGGTATGGCACAACAAGGGGAGAGTTACCGCGTGCGAATCTGGGCAGTCGCCAACCAGAAAGGGGGCGTGGGCAAGACCACGACCGTCGTGACATTGGGTGGTTTGCTGGCGCAATCCGGCAAACGCGTTCTGGTGGCCGACCTTGATCCCCACGGATCCCTGACCAGCTGGTTCGGCTACGATCCGGACCGTCTGGCTCACAGCGCCTTCGATCTTTTCCAGCACCAGGGCAAGGTGCCCGAGGGGCTGCCGGCCCAGTTGCTGCAGGAAACCGGCTGCCCGGGGCTGTCGTTGATGCCGGCCAGCTCGGCATTGGCGACGCTTGAGCGCAAGATGGTGGGCGTTGAGGGCATGGGGCTGATCATCTCCCGCGCCCTGGCGCAGCTCTGGGACGATTTCGATTACGTGCTGCTCGACAACACGCCGTCACTGGGCGTGCTCATGGTCAACGCCCTGGCGGCGTCCCAGCGCCTGATCGTTCCGGTGCAGACTGAATTCCTGGCCATGAAGGGCCTGGAGCGGATGATCAACACGCTGATGATGATCATGCGTTCGCGCAATTCGCCGTTGCCTTATACCATTGTGCCAACGCTGTTCGATCGTCGGACCCAGGCATCGGTGCATAGCCTCAACGCGCTGCGCAAGCAATACCCGGAGGAGATCTGGCGCTTTGCCATCCCGGTCGACACCAAGTTCCGGGACGCCAGTGAGTCCGGCCAGGTGCCGTCGGCCTACTCGACGGACACCCACGGGGTGCGGGCGTATCGCCGTTTGCTGGACGACCTGCTGAGTGCCGGCCAGGAGTCCTGAATGGGTTTTTTGACACGCCGTCAGTTTGTTGACGCCGGAGTGGGTGCATGTTGAAAAAGAGACAGGAAGAAGCCTACGCGGACCCCACCGCGGCTCTGTCCCATTATCTGGACGATCTGCTGCATGTCGCCACCAGCACCGCCGAGGACGTTGAAGCCCCGGCTGAAACCTCGGTTGACACCCAGGTTGAGACGGCCGTCGACACCCTGACCCGGGTGGACACCGCGGTGCGTGAGGTGACCCCGTCTCCGGTGGAATCGACGGCGGTTCAGGTGGCCGAGGAAAGCGCGGACAAAACAGCCGAAAAGCAGGCTGAACGGGAAGCCCGCCGGGCTCGTGTCCGCGCCCAGGCCGAGCGTATCAAGGCGCGTCGGGCCGAGGCGGAGCAACTCAAGCAGGCGGAAGCGGAACGTGTCGCCGAGCAGGTTGCCTACGAGGCCCGGGAGCAGGCTCGGCTCGAGGCTGAGCAGGCGCAGCCGGAAGTGCAGGCCGAACCGGCACCGGCGGGTCGCCCGGACTGGGCGGACAGCGCTTTTGAATGTCTGATCTTCAAGGTGGCCGGGTTGCAACTGGCGGTGCCGCTGGTGCTGCTCGGTGCCATCCACCGAATCGAGTCTGACCTGCACCAGATTCCGGGGCGTCCACGCTGGTTCATGGGGATGCTGCCGTCCGGCGACCACAACCTGCGGGTGGTGGATACGGCGGAGTGGGTTATGAGCGGTCGCGTGCCAGAAGGCGCCCGCGAAGGCTACAAGTTTGTGATACGCCTGGACCAGAGCGAATGGGGCCTGGCCTGCGACGAGGTGGCCCAGTCGTTCACCCTTAGGCCGGACGACGTGCGCTGGCGCTCCGAGCGCAGCCGTCGCCCCTGGTTGGCCGGCACGGTAGTGGATCACATGTGCGCACTGCTGGACGTGCAGGCGATGACCCAATTGCTGTCCCGGGCGGAACAGCAGCAACGGCTGGACCTGAGTTAACCCAGCCTGCAAAAGATTGAAAAAAGGCAGATGGTGCCGGCTGGCACGGTTTGTGCCCTGTTCTATAGTAAGGGGCCACCGTGCTGGAATTTTGACAGCGTTAGTGCGGTGCCCCTGAACGGGGGCGCCATCGGATCGAAGAGAGGACATTATGGCATCCCCAAGCGGACAGCAGATTCAGGGCTCCGAAGATCAGGTCCTGCAGTACGTGACCTTCAGGCTCGACGACGAGACTTACGGCATCGATGTAATGCAGATCCAGGAAGTGCTGCGTTACACCGAAATCGCGCCGGTACCGGGTGCGCCGGACTACGTGCTGGGCATCATCAACCTGCGCGGCAACGTGGTTACGGTGATCGACACCCGCCGCCGTTTTGGCCTGATGGATGCCGAGGTGACCGACGCCACGCGCATTGTGGTGATGGAATCCTCGCAGCAGGTGATGGGCATCCTGGTGGATTCGGTGGCCGAAGTCGTCTATCTGAAGTCCAGCGAGATCGAGACCGCACCCAACGTGGGGAACGAGGAAAGCGCCAAGTTCATCCAGGGGGTGTGTAACAAGAACGGCGAGCTCATCATCCTGGTTGAGTTCGACAAGATGCTGGCAGAGCACGAGTGGGCGGAGATCGCCGCGCTCTGATCCCCTCCTGAGGGGATACCGGCCTGAACAGGGCGCGGGCTGTCAGCTGGGAGCAAGGTAATGGCAGACTGGCAAGCTATCGCACCCTGGGCACTCACCGCCGGCACGTTCGTGCTGCTCTGTGTCCAGGCCATTCTTAACCGGCGTCGCATCCAGCACCTGGAGAACCGTTTCCGGGATCGGCTGGAGACCATGGGGCGCGAACTGCACGCCACCAGCAGCGGCAGCATGGGGGTGGGGCAGCGGGTGATTGCCTGCGAGCGCAACCTGCACGAGCTGCGTATGGCGGTCGATGAGATGCGCCAGAACGATCCGCTGCGCATTTCCTACGATGAAGCGTCTCGCCTGGTGGACCTCGGGGCCGACATCGACGACCTGATGAACACCTGCGGCATTTCCCGTCCGGAAGCGGAGCTGGTTTCCGCGCTGCGGCGCCGTCAGGTCGCCTGACCGACGCGGGTCTATCAGTCGGCCGGCCTGGCGTCGTCCGGCGTCTTGCCGCGCAGGTGGAAGGCGAACGACAGGATTTCGGCGATCACCCGGTAAAGGGTCTCGGGGATTTCCTCATCCAGGTCCAGGCGCGCGAGGATGCCCGCCAGTTCCGCGTTCTCGTACAGTGGTACGCCATTCTCCCGAGCAATGCGGATGATTTCCCGGGCCAGCTCGTCGGTGCCGGTGGCGGCCACGGTCGGGGCCCGCTCGCCGTCGTATTTCAGGGCGACGGCGGCGTCCCGGTTGATGCCTGCGTCCCGTTCCTGCGTCATGCCTTCACGTCCACCAGTCGATGATCCAGTTGCGTGCGTGCGCCGCGCGGCTGACCCCGGCGGCACTCCATTTCCACCACGTCCAGCCCCAGGTCTCCCAGCCGCTGGCGGAACCAGGGCAGGTCTTCGTTGGCCTGCTTCAGCGTAGCGGCTTTCTCCGCCCAGATCAGGGCCGACACCTGCTGATTCTGTAACCCCAGCTCAAACGTCACCTGTCCGGCCTCGTCCAGGTCCATGGCCAGGGTCAATCGCCACTGGGCCACGCGGCGTCGCGGCCGGTCGCTGCCGTCTTCCTCGTCACCATGGCGTTCCAGCCGGAGCTGCGCGGTGCGTGGCTGATTGTTGGTATCGAGCCAGGGCAGCTCCAGCAGCCAGGTGGGCGTGGCCACCGGCGCGTCCACCGTCGTCCGTGTGGTCAGCGTCTGGCTATGCAGTTGGTTGACCGTGATCCGGTTGAGCATGCCCGCCAGCAGTCGCAGCATCTGGCCGGTGGACAGGTTGTCCTGGGCCGGCGGAGGTGTCAGCGGCGCCTGTTGGGCCTGGGGAAACTGCAGCGGCGCCTGCACCAGATCCGGGCTGGTGAGCGGGGTATAGCGGTTCAGGGCCTGCGGGTTGTCTCCCTGCTGGCCGAGCAGCGCGCTCACGATGCGGTTGAGTGCCAGTTTGAGATCCGCCGGCACACTGGCCGGCGACTGGGCAAGCTGGCGCTCGGCGAACAGGCCACTGCTGCTGATCCACTCCTGGATGGCTCGCCCCGGGTTGTCGCCTTGCGCCGCGCCGGCCAGTCGGCCGGCCTGGGGAATCTGGGCGGCCAGGGTGCGGACCGCCTCGCGAACGGGTTCGGGGATGCCCTGGCCCTGCGTCGATGGCGTGCCGGCCGCCGGCTGCGCCAGACGGGCCAACTGCGCCAGTCCCTGATCGAGCCGGTGCTGCCACGGCAGGTGTTGGGCCAGCTGCTGGGCGACCCTTGACTGGGGCGTGCCTTCCGACGACATCTGCGCCATCAGGCGCAGCTCATTGCCGGCCCGCATGATCCGGACCCAGTCGCCGGGCTGCATTCGGGTGTCGCTGTTGACCACCAGGGATTTGCCGCGTACGTCGAGCAACAGTTGCTCGGGGGCCGTAGCGGTTTTCTCGAGCACTCGCGAAACCCGGGCCATGACCTGTTGGTGCTGGCGCAGCTCTAGCTGGTCCAGGAGTTGCCGGGCGCTCTGGGCGGGATTCGGCGTGGCCCCGGTCGATGCGCCCGGTGTCGTGCCAGTGGTCTGGCCGGCCGGTTGCGAGCGACCGCTGTTGTCGGCTTGTGGGGGCGTCTGGCCGGGGACGGGGATCTTCATGGTTGGCCCGTAGGTCGCATTCAATTTCGTCCTTGGAAGCATTGCCTCCCGAACGGCATCACTCTATGCTGTCCAGATTACGCCATTTCAGTACCTTGTGTGTACTTATCGGCTGTTTCTGATTGATTTTGAAGCACCCATACATTGAACAGTGCGAGGCGACCGGCGGCGGCTGATCGACCTCAAAGCACGAAAAAAGAACGGTGGTCGCGCGGACGGTCGGCCTTTTTCCGCCAGGGCAGTGTTCGAACGTGCATCCGTTGACGCATGAGGACACCGCACGCGGGCTGGCATCGATTCCTCACGCCGACCTGGGCTCCTGATGGCTTTACCTTTCCTGACAGCAACCGGCCTCGCCTGCGAGCGCGATGAACGCCTCCTGTTCAGCGGCCTCGACCTGGCGATCGCACCGGGCCAGATGGTGCGCATTGCCGGGCCCAACGGCGCCGGCAAAACCACCCTGTTGCGAATCCTGGCGGGGTTGCACGCCGGTTTCGACGGCGAGATCCACTGGTGCGGCGAGCCGCGGCACCGGGTTCGCGAGCACTTCCTGCGCAACCTGCTCTACATCGGACACCGCCCCGGCATCAAACCGCTGCTCACACCGCTGGAGAACCTGCGAGCCCAGACCGCCGCCGAACCGGACATCGGCGCCGAGCAACGTGAGCAGGCACTGGACGCGGTGGGTCTGTTCGCTTTCAGTCACGTGCCCTGTCACCATCTTTCCGCCGGGCAGCAGCGTCGGGTGGCGCTGGCGCGACTGTACCTGTCCAACGCTCCCCTGTGGATTCTGGACGAGGCCTTTACCGCGATCGACCGTGACGGCGTCGCCGGCCTGGAAAAACTGCTTGCCAGGCGCGCCGCCGCCGGTGGCGCTATCGTATTGACCACCCATCACGAGCCGGACCTGGCCGACATGCTCACCCTGGACCTGCGGGACTATGCCGGCGAAGAGGTGCTGTCGTGACGGCCATGCAACGACTGCCCAGGCTGGCGCCGTCCCAGGCCGGCGTTCCGGTGCTGCCGGCCTGCCTGGCGTTGATCCGCCGTGACCTGCTGGCCAGCCTGCGCCAGCGGCAGGACCTGTTCAACCCGCTGCTTTTCTTCCTGATGGTGGTGTCGCTGTTTCCCCTGGGCGTGAGTCCCGAGCGCAGCTTCCTGCAGGAGGCCGGCGGCGGCATCCTCTGGGTGGCGGCGTTGCTGGCGACGCTGCTGTCGCTGGATCACCTGTTCCGGCATGACTTCGAGGAGGGCGTGCTGGAACAGATGCTGTTGCAGCCCCAGCCCCTCTACCTGCTGGTGCTGGCCAAGGTGTTCGCTCACTGGCTGGTCACCGGGCTGCCGTTGCTCCTGATGGCGCCGCTGCTGGGCCTGATGCTGCAACTGGACGGGAACTCGATCGGCGTGCTTTGTCTAACCCTGCTGGTCGGCACACCCGTGCTCAGCTTCGTCGGGGCCATCGGCGCGGCACTGACCCTGGGCCTGCGATCGGCCGGAATACTCCTGTCGCTGTTGATCATCCCCCTTTACATTCCCGTGCTGATCTTCGGAACCGGTGCCGTGATGGCGGCACGCGACGGGATGCCGGTGGCCCCGCACCTGGCCTTGCTGGGCGCGATGCTGGTGCTGGCCCTGACCTGCGCGCCTTTCGCCACGGCGGCGGCGCTGCGAATCAGTGTTTCTAACGGTTGAGCGGAGGCGTCATCGATGTGGCAGTGGTTTCATAAGCTCGGGTCGCCCAAATGGTTTTACTGCATCGCCGGGCGTCTGATGCCGTGGTTCCTGGTGAGCGGGCTGGCGTTGATGGTGACCGGTATCGTGTGGGGGCTGGGGTTTGCACCGGCGGATTACCTGCAGGGCAACAGCTACCGCATCATTTTTATTCACGTGCCGACCGCCTTCCTGGCCCAGGCCGCCTACGTCATGATGGCGGTGGCCGCGCTGGTCACGCTGGTGTGGCGTATGAAACTGGCGGACGTGTTCGTCAGGGCGGTGGCGCCGGTGGGGGCCGTTATCACCTTCCTGGCGCTGTTTACCGGCGCTGTCTGGGGCAAGCCCACCTGGGGCACCTGGTGGATCTGGGACGCCCGCCTGACGTCCATGCTGATCCTGCTGTTCCTGTATTTCGGTGTGATCGCCCTGGGCAACGCCATCGCCGATGAGAAATCGTCTGCGCGGGCGGTCGCGGTGCTGGTGCTGGTGGGCGTGGTGAACATTCCCATCATCAAGTATTCGGTGGAATGGTGGAACACGCTGCACCAGCCGGCCACCCTGAAACTGACCGAGAAACCCAGCATGCCGCCGGAAATGTGGGTGCCGCTGGTGTTGTCCATCCTGGGCCTGTACCTGCTGTTCGGCTGGCTGGCCTGCTACCGGATGAAAACCGAGATTCTGTTCCGCGAGCGCCGGTCGCGCTGGGTACAGGCTCTGGTGCAGAACGACGTGTGAGGTAGGAGACGATGGCGTTTGATTCCTGGCAGGCATTCTGGAGCATGGGCGGGCACGGCCCTTACGTGTGGACATGCTATGGCGTGTTCCTGCTGGCTCTGGTGGTGCTGGTGTCGGCCTCAGTGGGCCAGCGGCGGCGGGCCATTCAGCGCCTGCTCTGGCAACAGCGTTTGGCCCGGCGTCAGGGGCCTGGCAAAGATCTGAGCCCTGCCGATAGAGAGAACGGTGTAAATCGTGGATCCGAGAAGAGTACTGCCTGATGCATCCTGTCCGTAAACGACGCCTGACCATTGTGGTGTTCCTGCTGGTTGGCCTGGGCGTGGCGGTGGGGCTGACCACCTACGCGTTCCGCCAGAACATCAACCTGTTCTACGACCCCAGCCAGATTGCCGCCGGCGAGGCGCCGGTCGATGTCAGTATCCGGGCCGGCGGTATGGTGGAGAAGGGCAGTGTGCAGCGGGACCCGGACAGTCTGCGGGTCCGTTTCCGGGTCACGGATTTCCAGTCCTCCGTGCCCATGGAGTACACCGGTATCCTGCCGGATCTGTTCGGCGAGGAGCAGGGCGTGGTGGCTACCGGCCGCATGCGCGACGATGGCGTGTTTGTCGCCGACGAGGTGCTGGCCAAGCACGACGAGAATTACATGCCCCCGGAAGTCGCCCGCTCCATGAAAGAGAAGGGGGGTGACCGGGTCACGGTGGAGTCCCCGGACACCGCCGATGGCGTTAACTGATCGCGATTGGAGAGGTTAATGGTTCCCGAGTTTGGACATTTCGCCCTGATTCTGGCGTTGATGCTCTCGCTGTTGCTGGCGGTGGTGCCGATGGTGGGTTCGCTCACCGGGCGCGCGTCCCTGCAGACGTTTGCGCGTCCGTTGGCCAGCGGTCAGTTCGTCTTTGTGGCCATCGCCTTTGCGGCACTGACCTACGCCTTTGTCACCGACGATTTCTCCGTGGCTTATGTGGCCAACAACAGCAACAGCCTGCTGCCCTGGTACTTCAAGTTCAGTGCCGTGTGGGGCAGTCACGAGGGCTCGCTGCTGCTGTGGATCCTGATCCTTACCGGCTGGACGGTCGCCGTCGCGGCCTTCAGCCGTCGCTTGCCCAGTGACCTGGTGGCCCAGGTGCTGTCGATCATGGGCATCGTCAGCGTTGCCTTCCTGCTGTTTATCCTGCTGACGTCGAATCCGTTCGAGCGCCTGTTGCCGAACGTGCCGGCGGACGGCGCCGACCTCAATCCGCTGCTGCAGGACTTTGGCCTGGTGGTGCACCCGCCCATGCTGTACATGGGCTACGTGGGCTTCTCGGTGGCTTTCGCCTTCTCCATCGCCGCGCTGATCAACGGCCGGATGGACGCCGCCTGGGCGCGCTGGTCGAGGCCCTGGACCACCGTCGCCTGGTGCTTCCTGTCCATCGGCATCGCCCTGGGCAGCTGGTGGGCCTATTACGAACTGGGCTGGGGCGGCTGGTGGTTCTGGGATCCGGTGGAAAACGCCTCGCTGCTGCCATGGCTGGCCGGCACCGCGCTGATGCACTCGCTGGCAGTGACGGAAAAACGCGGTGTGTTCAAGAGCTGGACCGTGTTGCTGGCCATTATTACGTTTGCGCTGAGTCTGCTGGGGGCCTTCCTGGTGCGCTCCGGTGTGCTCACATCGGTCCACGCCTTTGCGTCGGACCCGGCCCGCGGCCAGTTCCTGATCGGACTGCTGGCGGTCACCGTCATCGGCTCGCTGACCCTCTACGCGTTCCGGGCGCCGGTGGTCCACAGCCGGGTACGCTACGGTTCCCTGTCGCGGGAGATCTTCCTGCTGCTCAACAACGTTCTGCTGATGGCGGCGATGCTGCTGGTGCTGGTCGGTACCCTGTATCCGCTGGTGCTAGACTACCTGGGCGCCGGGACCCTGTCGGTGGGTAAACCCTTCTTCGACCTGACCTTCAGTCCGGTGGCCATTGCCGTGGCCTTGTTGCTGGGCGCGGGAATCTTCTCTCGCTGGAAGAAAACCGACGGCGGGTGGCTGGGGCGTCAGTTGCTGTGGCCGGCGGCGGTGAGTCTGCTGCTGGCGGTGATCGTGCCGCTCTGGCTGGGTGGGCTGGAGCCCTGGGCCTTCGCCGGCTGCTTTGCCGCCGCCTGGGTGGCGGTGGCGACCCTGCGCGACCTGTGGAGCCGCGCGGCATCCCGCAAGGGGCGCGTGCACGGCCTGAGGCGACTGACCCGCAGCTACTACGGCATGGTGCTCGGGCATCTGGGCATGGCCATTATCCTGGCCGGCGCAACGGTGGTGACCAACTACGGCGTCGAGCGGGACGTGCGCATGGAGCCCGGCGACACCCTGACCATGGGGAACCTGGTGTACCGCTTCGACAGCCTGTCCCATCACGAAGGTCCCAACTACAGCGCCGAGCGCGGGCGCTTCGAGATTACCCGCGACGGTGACCCGGTCGCGACGCTGTACCCGGAGAAGCGGATGTACAAGGTCCAGCGCAACGTCATGACCGAGGCCGGCATCGACGCCGGCCTGTTCCGTGACTTGTTCGTGGCCCTGGGCGAGCCGGTGGGCGAGCGGGCCTGGGCCGTGCGCGTCCAGTACAAGCCGCTGGTGCGCTGGGTCTGGCTGGGGGCGATTTTCATGGCCCTCGGCGGTGCCCTGGCCATAGCCGACCGGCGTTACCGGATTCCGGTCAAGCGGCCATCGAAAGCGGCGGCGCCGGACGCCCACAAGCCCGTTACCGAGAATCCCGCGGAGAGTGCATCGTGAAGCGTCTGTTGCTGTTCATCCCGTTACTCCTGGCGGTAGCCCTCGGGGTGGTGCTGTTCTCCGGCATTGGCAAGGACAACAGCACCCTGGCGTCCGCTCTGATCGGCAAGCCGGTGCCAGCGTTTGACCTGGCGTCCCTGCAGGATCCGGGTACCCGCTACCAGGGTGATGTGTTCCGTGAGGGGGTGGTCCTGCTCAATGTGTGGGGCACCTGGTGCCCGTCCTGCCGGGTGGAGCATCCGGAGCTGGTCCGGCTGGCACGGGAGGAGGGCGTGACCATCCTCGGTCTGAACTACAAGGACAACCGGGACGCGGCCATCGACTGGCTGCAGAAACTCGGCAACCCTTACGAGCGGATCCTGTTCGATCCCCAGGGCAAGTTCGGCTTCGACCTGGGCGTCTATGGCGCGCCGGAAACCTACGTCATCGACGGCGACGGTATCGTGCGTTACCGCCATGTGGGCGTGGTGGACGACAAGGTCTGGCGCGAAGAGTTGAAGCCGTTGGTCGACCAGTATCGGAAGGAGGGTTGAGTGCGCGCGCTGTTGCTCCTGAGTCTTATCGGCTGCCTGGTGGGCTTCTCGGCCGCCGCCCAGGCAGCCGATGACACCTATCCGCTGGACTCCGCCCAGGATCGCCAGCGTTTCGAAAACCTGACCCGCGAACTGCGCTGCCCCAAGTGCCAGAACCAGAGCATCGCCGATTCCAACGCGCCGATCGCTTCGGACATGCGCGCCGAGGTGCACCGGCTGGTGCAGGCCGGCGAGAGCAACGAGGCCATCATGGAGGCCATGACCGGCCGCTTCGGCGAATTTGTCCGCTATCGGCCCGAATTCGAACCGCGCACGGTGCTGCTCTGGCTGACGCCGTTGATCGTGGTGTTGATCGGTCTGCTGGCGGTGTTCCTGGTGGTGCGCCGGTCACGTTCGGCAGGCCCGGGACGCGACTCGCCGATCAGCGAGCAGGAGCGGGCGCGTCTGGACGCCTGGCTGGACGAAGACAGTGACACCGACTCGCCGCGTCAGCCGCGTTAGCGATTCCGGCCTGATGGATACTCTTTACGACATGGTTCCAACCCTATGACAATGCCTTTCTGGCTGACCCTGGCGGCCCTGATCGGGCTGGCCCTGGTGTTCGTGCTCTACCCTCTGTTTTTTCACCGACCGGATCGTGACGACGTCAACGATATCCGCCACCAGAACCTGATGGCCTACCGCTCCCGCCTGGCGGAGCTTGAAGCCGAAAGGGACGCCGGCGTGCTGGACGATGAGACCTATCGCCAGATGAAGGACGAACTGTCCGGCAGTGTCGTGGACGATGTGGGCCGTTCCGGTAGTCAGCGAGTGGGCCGCCTGGACGGCCGCAAGTCGGCGCTGGCGGTGACGCTGGTGGCCGTGATAGCGGTGCCGGCGGTGTCCCTGTGGCTGTACGACGACTGGGGCGGCATTGAACAGCTGGAGCAGTACCGGACCATGCGCGCCATGGAGCAGGTGGACCAGGCTGGCAGCCAGGAAATGGCCGCCCTGGCCGAGCAGTTGCGGGCCCGCCTGCTGGAACAGCCGGACAACCTGGAAGGCTGGGCCATGCTCGGGCGCACCTACATGAATCTGGAGCAGTATGACAACGCCGCCTGGGCCTATCAGCAGCTGGCCGGGCAGGTGGAGAGCGCCACCCGGCAGGCGGCCACCGCCTGGGGCCTGGTGGCCCAGGCGCGTTATTTCCAAAGCCAGGGGGCGATGAATGAATCGGTGACGGCTGCCATCGACAAGGCCCGCGAGCGTAACCCGGATGAAGTCAACGCCCTGGGGCTGCTGGGCATCAATGCGTTCGAGGCCCAGAACTATCGCCAGGCGATCGAGTATTGGGAGCGCATCATGGACGTGGCTCCGGATCACCCGCAGCTGCCGTCGATCCGCCAGGGTGTGGCGGAAGCCTACCGACGGCTGGGTGAGCCGGTGCCGGCCGGGGTGATGCCCGTGCAATTGAAAGTTCAGGTGTCGCTGGCCGAGTCCCTGCGTGATCAGGTGACGCCGGATACGGCGCTGTTTGTGTTCGCCCAGAACGCGGACGGTCCCAAGGTGCCGCTGGCGGTGGCGCGTTTATCCGCCGCCCGGTTGCCGGTGACCCTGACCCTCGACGACAGCATGGCGATGATGCCGGGCAATACACTGTCTTCGGCCGCCGAAGTGACCGTTTCCGCCCGTCTGTCGCCGTCCGGCGAGGCGGTTCCCCAAAGCGGTGACTGGCAAGGCGCCAGCGAACAGGCGATCGTGCTGGACAGCTACGACGGGCAGACGGTGCCGGTGGTCATCGACCAGCGGATTCCGTAATCGGCCGGAATGGCATGTCCAAAGCGCGGTGCGCCCTTCGGGAGCGCCTGGACGCTTTGATAGCGGTGTTGCGGCAGCTCGATTTGGAAACACCAAACCGTCGCTACCGCGCCTGCTCTCAAAGCGCAGGCGCTCAGTAGATCAGCGAATTAACCAGACGGGATACTAGCTGCCGGCCCGGGACGCTTTCAGACCAGCGGGGTAGAGCGGTGCCAGGGCGTCCTTCTCCGGTCGGGCGGCGTGACTTTCCCGCAGGACTTCCAGGCGTTGCTGCAGCGCTTTCGAGTGCCATTCCCCGGTGCTCTGGTGATCGCTGTAAAGGCGTTCCTGCAATTTCTCCAGCTCTTCCCCCAATACCTCGTCCTGACTGAAACGAACCACATCCGCGGCACTGCGCAGATGCTGGCTGGCGAAGCGCCGGCGAGCCCAGCGCGGCAGCAGGCTCAGGGTTTGCGCGCTGCCTGCACCGGCGGCGCTTTGCAGGTCGGCGAACAGCGCCGCCTCGGCCGCATCCGGCTGGGTGTCGACGGGCACGGTGCCTGTGTCCCGGCGCCGATTCAGCCACCAGAACAACAGGGTCAGCACCCAGCCGGTGCCCAGCGCCAGGGCCAGCCAGAACCAGGTGCGGTCAACGCCGGCGGTTACCGGTGGCGAGGGGGCGTTGTCGCTGGCCTCGTCGGCGGGCGCGCTGGCCGGTGCTGAGGTCTGCGCCGCGGTTTCCGGCGCCGGCGGTTGGCTCGGCACCTGGCCGGACGCGTTGGCGATGCTCAGCGTGCGGGCGGGAATCACCGCCACCCGCTGGCGGTCGTTCACCGTGTCCCACCAGGGCACGCGGATCTCCGGCAGGGTGATCTCGCCGGGTTTGATGGCCACCAGCGCCGTATTCTCGGTACGCGACGAGGTGACGGTGCGATCGTTGACGTCTGAGGTCATTTCCGCCTTGTCCGGATAGCTGCGCAGGCTGTCCGGGTAGTTCACGTCCATCGGTGGCAGCGCCGACCCCAGAAGGCCCAGGGCTTTCATGCGTATGGTCCGGGTCACGCTCTTGCCGGCTTCCAGCTGCTGGCTGGGACCGCTCCACTGGTCTTCCAGTTCGAGGCTGGTGGCGGGCAGCCAGGTGTCGCCGGTGAACTGGGCGGGAATGTCCTTGACGGGGATGTCTACCGGATTCGCCCGGTCGCGCAGGAAGTTGAGCTGGCCGCGGTCGTCCCGGGCCTGGCCGTTGAAGGTGATGCCGTCGATCGTCAGGTTGCCGGGTGTCTGCGGATAGATCACGTAGCGCCGCTCCACCACGCGGTAGCGCACGTTATTGCGGATACGGGCGTATTCCTGCTGCTCGCCCATGGTTTCGATGATGGCGTCGCCGTGGTCGGGCTGGCTCAGGTCGCCACGGATCAGGTTACCGCGATAGAACAGGCGCACGGTCAGTACCAGTTGCTCCTGCACGTAGACGCTGTCCTTGTCGGTTTCCACTTCCACGAAGGCGGGCGGGGCATCACCGTCGGCGGAGGGGGCATCGCCGGGTTTGACGGTGATCGTCACCGGACTGGAGTGGGCGTCGCGAAAGGTGAGGGACGGAATCGTGAGCTGTCCGGTTGTCTTCGGAGCCAGTTCATAGATCCAGGTGATCACCGCCGTGGCGTCGCCGTTGACCGAGCGCAGGCTGTATTTCTGGTGCCGGCTGAGAATCTCGAAGTTCTGCTTGAGGGCGTCTTCGTCCGGCGAGGGCAGATCCGCATCGCCGATGTTGAAGAGCATGTCCAGGTCCATGGAGAAGGGCATCTCGCCCTGGACCCGCATGGTCAGTGTCTGGTTCTCGTGCAGGGTGTCGCGGTCCACGTGGATGTCCAGGGTGCCGGGTGCCGCCCATGCGCCGGACACGAAGCCGGTCAGGAGGATCAGAAGCAGGAGCGATGGGACGCTTCTTACCATGGTGTATCGCCTTCCATTTGTTGCTGGTTGCCGCGCTTACGGTACTGGTAGAGGAATTTGCGCCGCATCAGGCCGGACGGGTCGTCCGGGATGCGGCGCAGCCATTGTTCCTGGCTCTGGCTCAGCTGTGAGCGGTCTTCCGGTTCCGCTTCCCGCGCACTGGCGGACGCCTGTTCGCCGTCACCGGGCGGGCGTTGCCCCGGCGATGAGGGTTGCCGGGCGTCCTGAGCCTGCTGTTCATCGGACGATGCGGCGTCGCCGCTTTCGGACGACGGCTGCTGGCCGTTCTCTCCCTGGGGCTGTCCCTGCTGCCCGGCCTGGTCCGGCTGTTGACCGGGTGACTGGGAGCGGTTGCCCTGGGATGAATCCTGTTGCTGTTGGCCCTGGCCGGATTGGGATTGCCGGCCCTGGCCTTCCTGGTTCTGCTGCTGTTGGTTTTGCTGTTTCCGCTGTTCCTGCTGGCGTTGCTGCTGCTCGAGCAGTTTCTTCACCAAGTCGCGGTTGTATTGGGCATCCGCGTTGTCCGGATTCTGCATCAGGGCCGTGTCGTACGCGTCGAGGGCCGCTTGCAGCTCGCCCTTGCGGGCCAGGGCGTTGCCACGGTTGTAATGGGCATCGGCGCCGTCGCCCTGTTCGAACTGTTCGGCGGCACGGCCGTAATACCCCGAGCGGTAGAGTGCGGAACCTTTCCACTGCGGGTCCTTGAACTTACCGGCCGCCACCGATGGATCCTCGGCGATCAGGGCTTCGCCGCGCTGGTCCGGGCGGGTCCAGAGATCGTTCCAGTCCATCGCCTGGGCCGGCTGGGGCAGCATCGGCAACAGCACCAGCGGGATCAGCAGCAGGGCACCTCGCCGCCACGCCAGCAAGGCCAGCGGTGCGGCGAGCCAGAGCAACCAGTAGCCGTCGTCCTGCCAGCGGTCGACCAGTAGCTGGCGCTGGCTGTCGTGCCAGTCGTCGCTGTCTTCGGTGCGCAGTTCCAGTGAGCGGATGTCACCATCGTCCAGGGTGATGGCGGAACTCCGGCCGCCGGTGGCATCGGCCAGGCTGGCCAGGCGTTCCGGGTTGGCCTTGGCGATCACCACCTGATCGCCGTCGCGGATAAAGCCGCGCTTGGGCAGCGGGATCGGACTGCCTTCGCGGGTGCCCACGACCAGGGTGCTGAGTGTGTAGTTCGTGCCCTGCAGGCTCTCGCGGATCGACTGCACGTCGCCGGGGCGCACCGAGTCCGCCACCAGCAGCACGCGGCCTTCGCCCGGAGCGCCCTGGTCGAGCAGGGTTTCCGCCCGCTCCACACCGAGATCGGCGCGGTTGCCGCTGGCGGGCATCATGAACGGATCGAGCACGCCCAGCAGGCTTTCGATGGTGCGGCCGTCATCGGTCAGTGGGGTGACCACGTGAGCGTCGCCGGCGTAGACCACCAGGGCGGTAAAGCTGCCCTTGCGTTGTTCCAGGATGTCGCGGATCTTGCGTTTGGCCTGGGTCAGACGGTCCGGGTCCACGTCCTGCGCCAGCATCGACAGGGACAGGTCGAGCACGATCACCAGACTGTCGTTCTGCTGCATCAGTGGCGTGGGCGCCTGGCGCCAGCTGGGGCCGGCGAGGGCGATAGCGCAGACGATGACCAGCGCGCCCAGGGTCAGCCCCGGCCGACGCTGACGGCTCTGTTGTTCGACGGCTTCGCCCAGAAGCGGACGCAGCAGGGCATCGGGAATGATCCGCGCCCAGCCGCTCTGGCCCTGGTTACGGTGGCGCAACAGGAAGGGGATCAGCGGCAGCAGGATCAACAGCAGCAGCCACAGCGGCCGCAGGAAATGGAAGTCAGCCATGGCTCACCTCCGGCGTGCGGCGGCGCAGGTGGCTTCCGGCGGTGCCCAGAAGCAACAGGGTGACGGCCAGGCCGGCGGGCCACTGGAACAGGTCGGTGGTGGGCCGGTACTGCTTGCCCTCCAGCTCGATGGGCTCGAGCCGGTCGATGGTGTCGTAGATGGTCTCCAGCTCCGTGGTACTGCGGGCGCGGAAATACTCGCCGCCGGTCTGGCTGGCGATGCGTTTGAGCAGGTCTTCGTCCAGGTCCCGCGAGGGGTTGATCTTGCGGGTGCCGAGGAAGCCTCGCTGGATCATGGCTTCGGCGCCCATGCCGATGGTGTAGATGCGCACACCGGCCGCTGCGGCGATCTCGGCGGCCTTATCCGGGCTGACCTCGCCGGCGGTGTTGGCGCCGTCGGTGAGCAGTATCAGGACGCGCTGGTCCTGGGGCCGGTCGCGCAGGCGTTTGACCGCCAGGCCGATGGCGTCGCCAATGGCGGTAGCCCGGCCGGCCATGCCCAACCGGGCTTCCTGCAACAGGGTGCGGATGGTCTCGTGGTCGAACGACAGCGGCGCCTGGATGTAAGGCTGGGTGCCGAACAACAGCAGGCCGAGACGGTCGCCCTCGCGGCGTTTGATGAATTCGTCCAGCACGGATTTGACCGCCGTCAGCCGGTTCACCTGACGCTGGCCAAGCACCATGTCCTCCTCTTCCATGCTGGGGGAAATGTCCACCGCCAGCAGCAGGTCACGACCGGTGACCGGCAGTTGCACCCCCTCGGCGACGTGTTGTGGACGAGCGACCGCGATCACCAGAAGCACCCAGCTCAGCAACAGCAGCAGCTTCTGCCAGCGCGGCCGGGCATCGCCGCTGCGACTGACGCCGGGCAGGCCGGTGATCCAGTGGCCCACTGGCAGTGTCGGCGCGGACACATCGTCGACGTGGCGTTGGCGGCGTCGCCACCACAGCAGCGGAATCAGGGCCAGCAGCAGGAGCCAGGGGTAGGCCAGGGTCAGCATTTCTGACCTCCCAGCCAGCGGGCGGCCAGGCTGTGCGCGGCTTGCGGATCAATCGCCGGTGACGGTGACCAGGCGGCCTCCACCAGGGCGTTCACAGCCTGAGGGTCCAGCTTCTTCTGCGTGTGGGTCAGGAAGTCACGCCACTGGGCGCCGCTCAGGGCGTGGGGGCGCTGTTCCGGATAGCGCTGGCGGGCGCAGCGTTTGAGCAGGGCATTGAGTTCGGTGAACCAGGCGGGGCTGGCTTCGGCCCGGGCGCCCAGTTGATCCAGTTCGGCCCGGGCGGCGCGCAGCCAGCGGTTGCGCTGATGGCGACGCCAGAGCCAGAACACCAGCGCGCCCACCAGCACCAGGATGAGCGCGGCGACGATCCACCAGCCCGGTGCCGGGGGCCAGAAACCGCCGGGCTCCGGCAGGTGGATATCGCGCAACTGGGCCAGGGGATCGCCCGAATTCATGGGATTGGATGTTGCCTGTGTCATGGGTTTCATCGAGAACTGCTGTCAGCCTATTCGTCCCCGCGGACCCAGCACCTGCTTGAGGGCCTGGGCCGGTGGTTGTCCGGTGTAGATGGGCGTTGCGCTGACGCCGGCGAGGCTGAAACAGCGCTCCACCTGGTATTCGTGTTCGGCCACCTTGGCCTCGAACGCGCGCCGGAAAGCGGTGTCACCGGCGTCGAACCAGAGCGGACCGTCCGGCCCGGCCACCGCGAAACGACCGCGTTCCGGCAGCGCCTGTTCCAGCGGGTCGATCACCCGCAGTGCGGTCACCGTGTTGTGGCGCGCCAGTTGGGCAATCAGCCCCGGGGTGTCGGCACTCAGGTTGATGAAGTCGCTGATCAGGAATACCCGGCTGCCGGTATGGGCGATACGCCGCGCCTCGCGCAGGGCCTCGTCCAGTTTACCCGGTTTGCCCAGATGGCTGGAGCCGTCCGACGACGGGGCGTGGTCGTCCTGGCGCTTGACCAGGCTGTCGAGCAGCTTGAGCACGGAGCGTCGGCGCCGGGCCGGTCGCAGTACGTCACACTGGTGATCGGAAAAGACGATGCCGCCCACCTGATCGCCGGCCTGTAAACCCAGCCAGGCGACCAGTCCGGCCGCCTGGGCCGCACGCACGCGTTTAAAGGCGCCTTCGCTGCCGAAATAGAGGGAGTCGCCCAGGTCGCAGATGATCAGCAGCGGGCGCTCCCGTTCTTCTTCGTAAAGCTTGGTGTGGGGTGACTGCCGGCGCGCGGTGACGCGCCAGTCGATGCTGCGGATATCGTCGCCGGGCTGGTACAGCCGTACCTCCGAAAACACCATACCGCGGCCTTTCTGGCGCGAGCGGTTCACGCCCGCCTTGCGCACCGCCACCGGGCGGGTGCCGGGCATACGCAGGGCACGGGCGTCGGCCTGCAGCCGGATCAGCTCGGGCAGATCAATGCGGATCAGTGGAGACGCGTCGGCCATGGTGTCAGGCGGCCACCGGTACCCGGTCGATCAGGCGCTGGATGACGTCGTCCGGCGTGATGCCGTCGGCTTCCGCCTCGAACGTCAGCAGCACGCGGTGACGCAACACGTCGAAGGCGACCGCACGCACGTCGTCGGGACTGACGAAGTCCCGGCCTTCCAGCCAGGCCTTGGCGCGGGCGCAGCGATCCAGGGCGATGGTGCCGCGCGGGCTGGCACCGAAGGCGATCCAGCGGGCCAGCTCCTCGTCCAGCGTCGCCGGCTGGCGTGTGGCCAGCACCAGTGCCACGAGGTAATCCTCGACGGCCTCGGCCATGAACAGTTCGTTGGCATCGAGACGGGCCTGGAAGATGTCTTCGGCACGCAGGCGCAGGTCGGTCGGCGCCGGGCCCTGCTGGTAGTCGCGGCGGGCGAGGTGAAGGATGTCGCGCTCGGCGCCGGCGTCCGGATAGTCGATGATGACGTGCATCAGGAACCGGTCGAGCTGGGCTTCGGGCAGCGGGTAGGTGCCTTCCTGCTCGATCGGGTTCTGGGTCGCCATCACCAGGAACAGGCGATCCAGGGGAAACGTCTTCATGCCGACACTGACCTGGCGCTCGCCCATGGCTTCGAGCAGGGCGGACTGGACTTTCGCCGGCGCGCGGTTGATCTCATCGGCCAGCACCAGGTTGTGGAAGATGGGGCCTTTCTGGAATTCGAACATGCCGGTCTCGGCCCGGTAGATCTCGCTGCCGGTGACGTCCGAGGGCAGCAGGTCAGGCGTGAACTGGATGCGATGAAAGTCGCCTTCGATGTGGTCCGAGAGCGTCTTGATGGCCGTGGTCTTGGCCAGGCCCGGGGCCCCTTCCACCAGCAGGTGGCCGTCGGCGAGGAGCGCGATCAGCAGGCGATCCACCAGTTTTTCCTGCCCAATGATCCTTTTCGCTAATTGGGATCGCAGATCCCCGAATATACGCTGCACACTCATTGCACTTTCGAACCTTCCGTTTTGACTTTCGATCCGGGACCTATGGGCGACCGATCCGGGACGTGAGGGCGATCCGCGCCCTGCGGGGCAGGAGAGCCAATCAACGTGATGTCGTCGACTCGTGCAGTCGCGCTGGGGTACCGGCATGGGCCGGGTCCGTATTCACCACAATCGCCGTAGGGGCCCAGTGTTTGTAACCTACCAGCAAAAATCAAGGGTTTGACTATGCTTGTGAAAAGATCCGCTTGTGGCGGTAGCCGCGTGCGGACATATCCCGCTAGCTGTCATGGCCTTGTCGGGGAACCCTGTCTCTGACAGGACTCCGCCTCATTTGTTTATTAACATTAATTCAGAAAGTTGGGGTAGCACATGAACGCGCTGACGGTAACCAGCAAGGATCAGTTCCATGACCTGCTGGCCGAAGCCTTTGCCGAGAAAATCAACAAGACTGAAGCGAAGAAGATCAGTGAATTTGCAGTTCAACATTTATCCCACTTACCGCTGAACGAACTGGTGTCGAGGCGGTTTGCGGATGTCTACGGGTCGGTTCTCGCCGCCTGGCAGTTCATCAAGAAACGCGGCGCCAGCGAAACGCCTGTGTCGGTCTTCAATCCGGATCTGGAAAGCGACGGCTGGCAATCGACCCACTCGGTCATATTCATACTGCATCCGAACATCCCTTTCCTGATCGACTCCATCCGCATCGCGATCAACCAGCGCGAAATCGGTACCCACACCCTCTACCACTCCATCCTCCAGGTCGAACGCGACCGCACCGGCAAGCTCAAGAAAATCCACGACCGCGACAGCCAACCGGGAAAGGCCAAGACCAGCTACGAAGCGATGATCGTGCTGGAGATCGACCGCCACAGTGACCCGGAAGACCTGCGTGTCCTGGAGCAGGAGCTGCAGAGTGTGCTTGAGGAAGTGCGCATCGCGGTGGACGATTTCCCGAAGATGAAGGACAAGTCGGCCCAGATCCTCAAGGAGCTGGACAACTGCAAGGCCAAGGTCAGCGCCGAGAACGTCAAGGAAGCGCACCGTTTCCTGGAATGGCTGGGCGACGACCACTTCACCTTCCTGGGGTATGACGAGTACGACTTCGTCAAGGAGAAGGACGGCAGCATCCTGGTGACTCAGGTGCCGGATTCCGAGATGGGGATCCTGCGGGTCCACAACGAACGTCCGGCCAAGGTGCGTCTCGACGAGCTGCCCCAGCGCACGCGCACGGAGATGACCCGCACCGACGACATCTTCATCTTCGCCAAGTCGGCGCAGCGGTCGCGAGTGCACCGGCCGGCCTATCCCGACTACATCGCGGTGAAGAAATTCAACGCCAAGGGCGAGGTGATCGGCGAGCGCCGTTTCCTTGGCCTTTACACCTCGCGGGTCTACCAGGAGCGTCCGGATCAGATCCCGCTGCTGCGCCGCAAGATCGCTGAGGTCATCGAGCGCTCCGGCTTCCTGCGCGACGACTACGCGGGCAAGGAGCTGGACCAGATCCTGACGGTTTACCCCCGCGACGAGCTGTTCCAGATCGAGCCAGGCGAGCTCTACAACGTGGCGCTGGATATCCTCTACATTCAGGAACGCCGCATGATCAAGGTGTTCATGCGTGAGGATGTGTACGGCCAGTTCGTCACCTGCCTGGCGTTCTTCCCGCGGGATATCTACAACACCGAGCTGCGCCTGAGCGTGGAGCAGGTGCTGATGGAGCGGCTGGGTGCCGAGGACATCGAGTTCGTCACCCATTTCTCCGAGTCGGTACTGGCGCGGGTGCAGTTTACCATCCGTGTGCCGCAGGTGGAGAACCGCCAGCTGCCGGTGGCCGAGATCCAGGAAAGTGTGCTGGCGCTGGCCCAGTCCTGGCGCGACGGGTTGTCCGAAGCGCTCTACGAGACTCACGGCGAGGAACGCGGCAACGAGCTGATCCGCCTCTACCGCAACGCTTTCCCCGGCAGCTACCGGGACATGTTCTCGCCGCGCCGGGCCGCCATCGACCTGGACCACATCACTGAATCGGCCGACAACGACCGCGTAGAGATGAGTTTCTACCGGGCGCTGGAGGAAGAGGAAAGCACGGTCCACTTCAAACTGTTCGCGCCGGACAGGCAGCTGCCGCTGTCGGATGTGCTGCCGATCTTCCACAACCTCGGTTTCCGGGTGCTGGGCGAGCACCCCTTCGAGGTGGTGGATCGCAGCGGCAAGGCGGTATGGATCCATGACTTCACCCTGCAGGCCCGGTCCGGCAAGACGGTGGACATCCACCGCATCCGGCCGATCTTTGAAGACCTGTTCCGCCGCGTCTGGTATGGCCAGGCGGAGAACGACACCTTCAACCGGCTGGTCCTGGCCTGCTACCTGGACTGGCGCCAGATCGCCATGCTCCGGGCCTACGCCCGCTACATGCGCCAGATACGCATCTCCAACAGTCAGACCTTCATCGCCAACACGCTGGTCAATCACGTGTCCCTGGCGCAGCTGCTGCTGGATTTCTTCGCGGTGCGTTTCGATCCGGAACGTTTCCAGAGCAGCGGCAAGAGCGCGGCCGCCCAGCAGAAGCTGGAGCTGGAATTCAACGCCGGTCTGGACGACGTGGAGAACCTGAGCGAGGACCGGGTGCTGCGCCTGTACCTGGACCTGATCAAGGCGACCCAGCGCACCAACTACTTCCAGTTGGACGAGAATGGCGGCTACAAGCCTTACGTCAGTTACAAGTTCCGTCCGTCCGAGATTCCCGACATGCCGCTGCCGCGGCCGATGTTCGAGATCTTCGTCTACTCGCCGCGGGTGGAAGGTGTGCACCTGCGCGGTGGCAAGGTGGCGCGGGGCGGTCTGCGCTGGTCGGACCGTTTCGAGGACTACCGCACCGAAATACTGGGCCTGGTCAAGGCGCAGCAGGTCAAGAACGCGGTCATCGTGCCGGTGGGCGCCAAGGGTGGTTTCGTGGCCAAGCAGCTGCCCAATGGCGGTGATCGCGACGCCTTCCAGCGCGAAGGCATCGAAGCGTACAAGACCTTCGTGCGCGGCCTGCTGGATGTGACCGACAACCTGGTGGACGGCGCCATCAAGCCGCCAACCAGCGTCATCCGCCACGACGAGGACGATCATTACCTGGTGGTCGCGGCGGACAAGGGCACCGCCACCTTCTCCGACATCGCCAACGGCCTGTCGGCGGAATACGACTTCTGGCTCGGTGATGCCTTTGCTTCGGGCGGCAGCCAGGGTTACGACCACAAGAAGATGGGCATCACCGCCAAGGGCGCCTGGGTATCCGTGGAGCGGCATTTCCGCGAGCTGGGCATCAACCCGGCCAGGGATGACTTCTCGGTGATCGGTATCGGCGACATGGGCGGTGACGTCTTCGGCAACGGCCTGCTGCGTTCCGAGCACGCCAAGCTGATTGCGGCGTTCAACCACCTGCACATCTTCGTTGACCCGACGCCGGATCCCAAGGCCAGCTTCGAGGAGCGCCAGCGCCTGTTCGAGATGCCGCGCTCCAGCTGGACCGACTACAACGCCGACCTGATCTCCAAGGGCGGCGGGGTGTTCAACCGCAGCGCCAAATCGATCCCGGTCAGCGCGGAAATGAAGAAGCTGTTCAACATCAAGTCGGACCGCGTGCCGCCCAACATGCTGATCAGCCATATCCTCAAGGCCCAGGCGGATCTGCTGTGGTTCGGCGGTATCGGCACCTACGTCAAGGGCTCGAAGGAGACCCATGCCGATGTGGGGGACAAGGCCAACGACGGCCTGCGCGTGGACGGCCGCGAAGTGCGCGCCAAGGTGGTCGGCGAGGGCGGCAACCTGGGCATGACCCAGCTCGGTCGCATCGAGTTCGGTCTCAACGGCGGCCGCCTGAACACGGACTTCATCGACAACGCGGGTGGGGTGGATTGCTCCGACCACGAGGTCAACATGAAGATCCTGCTCAACCGTGTGGTGGCGGCCGGCGATTTGACCGAGAAGCAGCGCAACAACATGCTTGAGAAGATGACCGACGACGTGTCCGATCTCGTGCTGCTGAACAACTACCGCCAGACCCAGGCGATCAGTATCGCCAACACCGAGGCGATCACCCGCCTGGAGGAATACCGCCGGCTGATGATCAACTTCGAGACCGCGGGCAAACTCAACCGCGAGCTGGAGTTCCTGCCTGACGAGGAGACCCTGGCGGAGCGCAAGCTGAACAAGCGCGGCCTGACCCGGCCCGAGCTGTCGGTGCTGATCTCCTACGTCAAGGGCGACCTCAAGCAGTTGCTGATCGACAGCGAGCTGCCGGACGAGCCGTTGCTGGCCAAGGAGATGAACAAGGTCTTCCCGGAGCAACTGATCAAGAAGTTCGGCAAGGAATTGGGCGAGCACCAACTGCGGCGTGAAATCATCGCCACCCAGATCGCCAACGACATGGTCAACCACATGGGCATCACCTTTGTGGACCGGATGGCCCAGTCCACCGGCGCGTCGGTGTCGGCCATCGCCATGGCCTGGATCATCGCCCGTGATGTGTTCCGCTTCGACGAGTGGTGGAACAAGATCGAATCGCTGGACTTCAAGGTGCCGGCGGAACTGCAGCTGGAACTGATGAACGAGCTGATCCGCCTGATCCGCCGTTCCGTGCGCTGGCTGTTGCGCAACCGTCGCAGCGAGCTGAACATCCAGACCCACATGGACCGCTTCGCCGCGGCGCTGTCCGACATCATCGGCCAGATGCCGGAATACCTGGGCACGGAGTCCGGTACGGCCTGGCGCAAGCAGTTCGACGCGCTGGTGGCCAAGGATATTCCCGAGGATGTGGCCGGTGTCGTGGCCGGGGCGTCGTACCTGTACTCGGCGTTGGGCATCATCGAGGCCCACGAGACCACCCAGGTGCCGCTCAAGCAGGTGGCCAACCTGTACTACACGCTGGGCGAACAGCTGGACCTCAACTGGTTTGCCGGCGCGGTGGCCAAACTGTCGCCGTCCTCCCACTGGGAGGCCCTGGCACGGGAGAGCTTCCGCGAGGACCTGGACTGGCAGCAGCGCGCGCTGACCACCGGCGTGCTGCGCATCAGCGGCAAGGAAGGGGACATCGAGCAGGCCATCGAGGAATGGGCCGATCGGCACAAGCCGATGGTCCAGCGCTGGCACGCGATGCTGTCGGAACTGCGCAGCGCCCGGGAGCCGGAGTACGCCATGTTCTCCGTCGCCCTGCGCGAGCTGCTGGACCTGGCGCAGTCGTCCCTGCACACGCCGCTGGAGACGGCTAACCCGTAAGTCCAGTTGAACCGGAACGGGATTTGCCGTTCAATTTAAGGCGCTATCGTTCTCGCGGTAGCGCCTTTTTTGTGCCCGGGTGTTTTTCGGGCGGTTCAGGAAATCGGCCGCCCGCGTGTTATAAGCACCCGCTTCGAGAACCTATCCACATCGAGAAGGGAACCATGCGACGGCTGAACCACCTCTTTGAAAGCAACCGCGACTGGGCGGATAAGATCAAGCAGGAAGACCCACAGTTCTTCGAGCGACTGTCC
This sequence comes from Marinobacter sp. JSM 1782161, assembly GCF_011421605.1. Classification (NCBI taxonomy): domain Bacteria; kingdom Pseudomonadati; phylum Pseudomonadota; class Gammaproteobacteria; order Pseudomonadales; family Marinobacteraceae; genus Marinobacter; species Marinobacter sp. JSM 1782161. The sequence goes on along the minus strand of NZ_WSSA01000003.1, from coordinate 44,922 downwards.
AACCAGCAGGCTCCCGAATACCTCTGGATCGGCTGCGCCGACAGCCGTGTGCCTGCCAACCAGATCGTCGATCTGATGCCCGGTGACCTGTTCGTGCATCGCAACGTCGCCAACGTGGTGGTGCACACCGACTTCAACTGTCTGTCGGTGCTGCAGTTCGCCGTGGAAGTGCTGAAGGTCAAGCACATCATGGTGGTGGGCCACTACGGCTGCGGCGGTGTAAAGGCGGCGCTGAAGAACGAAGGCAAGGGCCTGATCGCCAACTGGTTGCGCCACGTGCAGGACGTGCGCGACGAGTACAGCCCGATCCTGGAGAAACTGTCCGACGAGAGCGAGCAGGTGGACCGCCTGTGCGAGCTGAACGCCATGGCCCAGGTGCGTCACGTGTGCCAGACCAGCATCGTCCAGGACGCCTGGGAACGCGGCCAGGAACTCTCCGTGCACGGCTGGGTATACGACGTGGCCGACGGCCTGCTGCGTGATCTGGGGCTGTGCATCACCAACAATGAAGAGCGCGAGGAAATCTACGAGCAGAGCATCCAGGGGCTGGTCTCCCGCCCGGTGCGTTCGCTCAGCGCCAAATAAGGCGGCGCCCGCTCACTGCCCGGCGACCCGGATCTGGTTCCGGCCGCCGGTTTTTGCCGCGTAGAGCGCCGTATCGGCGCGCTCGATCCACTCCCGGGCGCTGTCGATATCCTCGGTCATCGATGCCAGCCCCATGCTGATGGTGCACTGGATTCGCGCCGAGCCGACGTCCACGGTGGTGGTCTCGATGGTGCGGCGGATGCGCTCGCACAACACCACCGCGCCGTCGATTGGCGTTTCCGGCAGCACGATGGCGTATTCCTCGCCGCCGTAGCGGCCGGCCAGGTCGGCATGGCGCAGGTTGGCCTTGAGGATCTGGGCCGTGCGCCGGATCACCTCGTCCCCGGTGACGTGGCCGTAGGTGTCGTTCACCGACTTGAAGCGGTCAATGTCGAACATCACCAGCACCGATTCGTTGCCGTAGCGGCAGCAGCGCCCGTATTCCGCTTCCAGCAGGTTTTCCCACGTATTGCGGTTGAGCAGCCCGGTCAGGCCGTCGGTTTCACTGAGGCGGCTGAGCTGGTCGTTGGCCCGTTCCAGAGCCAGCTTGCCGGCGGCCATGTCGGTCACGTCGTAAATCATCAGGCAGTACATCTGCACCGATCCGTCGCTGCCGCACAGGGGACTGATGGTCAGGTTCTGGTACATGTACGGCGCCGTGCCCGTAATCGGGCGGGTGTTGCGGAAGTGGAACAGGTAGGGGCGCTGCTCCCAGGTGGTGAAGGCGCGGGTGCGCAACAGGCGCACCGACTCCAGCTTGCGTCGCAGCCAGGGCTCGGGCAGATCGGGGAAGGTCTCGAACAGGTTGCGGCCCTTGATGCGGCTGGCGGTGATCTCGCTGTGGTTCTCCATGAACCCGTTCCACACGTGCACGCCGTAGTCGTGGTCGAGGACCACCAGGCCCACTTCCACGGTTTCCAGCATGTCCATCAGCCAGTGGAATTCCTGCAGGTCTTCGGGTTTGGCCATCATCGGGACGCCTTCGCTCCGTGGATGGCGGTCTCGAGTCGGGGCAGGGAATCCCCGGTCAGCAGGATCAGCAGGTCGCAGACCACGTTGTAATCCTCAATCGCGTAATTGATTTCGACGCACAGCAGTTGCTGGTCCCGGGCCTGGTGATATTCCAGAAGATCGCCGATCTGGCGGTGCTGGCCCAGCACGACCGGGTGGCTGAGGCCCAGGTTCAGATCCAGCTGCTCGCCCAGCCCCCGCAGGAAGGCGCCGAACAGGATGCTGGAGAGGTCCATCAGGACTTCGACTTCCAGCGCGTTGCGGTCGTCTTCCTCGTAACCCAGCAGGCGGGTCATGTCATTGAAGCTGGCGTCGGAGAACAGCAGCAGCGCTTCGCCGGCAATACCGCCGCCATTGAATCCCTGGCACACCGCCGAATAGGCGTCACGCTCGTCCACCGCGCCCAGCGCCATGGCCAGTTCGCTCTGCGCCAGCATGTCCACCCGCGGTACCGGCAGTTTGACGAACACGTTGAGCAGCCGGGCCAGCAGATCGGCGGCCTGGCCCATGGCGATGTTGGCCAGCTCCTGCAGGTGCCCGAACAGGTTTTCCTCGCCGGTATCGTCCGCCGTGGCCCGTTCGACAGCGGTGGTTTCCGTGGCGGCTTCGGCGGGGGAGATCAGGCCGTAGTCGGCGAGGATGTCGCGGATCTCGGCGGCGTCGGTGGGCTTGCGGATGAAATCCATGGCGCCCAGGTTGAGCACCCGGCGCCGGGCCTCCGGCTGGATATCGCCGGACACCACGATGGTCATCACCGGCCGGTCTTCCCGGGCGATGGCCTCCAGCACGGCGTAGCCGTCCAGCACCGGCATGGTGAGATCCAGGAACAGCAGATCGCATCGATCCTGGCGAATCAGCCCGAGGGCCTGTTCGCCATCTTCGGCAAACGCCAGATCCGTGACCGCCGCCGAAGGCAGGGCGTCGGCCATCTGCTTGCGCGCCATGGCGGAGTCGTCACAGATGAGGACTCGATAGCTCATGCGATCTAACCCGTCGGGAAAGGAGTGTCGCCAGTGCTGAATTGTTATCTGTAATCAACGACCGAATTGGCACCGGACTTGAGCGTGCCGATCGGATAACCGGCACAGGCGAAAGGAAGTGATGATGCCCTAATCACTGTTTCTTTTGTTGTCTCAAATGTAATTTATTGTAAGAGATTCATCACAGATTCAGGATTGCCTTGTCGGGCCATTGGCCCGATGTGACATCTCTCACTGTCCCGCCGGGTTTGCCCGCCTATAGTCCCGATCGCAAGCAAGAAAAAGCCCCGGGTAACGCGTCCAATCCAACAACAAGAACCGACGGGCGTGGCGGTAGCCGATAAGGGGCGGATGCTCAACGACACAGAGACCATCAACATGAACAGGGAAACGCGTGCACGCGTGGCCCCGGCACTGCTCGGCCTGATGCTGGCCGGGACGGTGGATGCGGAGCTGCGGCCCATTTCCGAACAGGAAATGGAGCAGGTTCGGGGGCAGGGCATGATCGCCGTGGATCTGGGCGGGAGCGCGGCCAACCGCACCACCCGAATCACGCTGGGGCTGGATGCGGAGGTGCAGACCAACATCGCATCGCTGGCCTTCGGTGACACCGGCGACGGCACCGACGTGCTGATCGACCAGCTCTCCCTCGGCCACATCGCCACCGACGCCAATCGGGTCCAGATCGACGGCCAGACCTACGCCGTCGACGAGATCGTGCCCTTCGTCGGCCGTGATCCGTACATCGAGCTGGCGGAGGAGAACGGCGAGGTCATCGGCTTCCGGGTCGGCTTTAATCAAGCGCGCGGGACGTTGTCGGGCGATATCGAGAGTTTCTCCGGCCACCTCGGCATCCAGCTCGAAGACGCGGACGGCAACGTCTCCGCCGCGCAACTGTTCGACGCCAACGGCAACGCCACCCAGACCCGCGCGACCTATGTCGGCCTGGCAGACGCCGCCACCGACTGCGCCACGAACACCCAGTGCGCGCCCCTGACCAACCTGCAGACCCTCGATGTGGGCCAGGACAACGGCGACGGCACCACCGGCTTCACCGACGACCTGTTCATCGCCTTCCAGAAACAGGCGGTGCAGTGGCAGGATGGCACCGGCGGTGCGATCGATGCGGCAGCGGGCGTCTTCCTCAACGTGCCCACCGCCATGCAGCTGGATCTGCAGGCGTTGCAGAACGGGATTCCCCGGGCGAGGACCGAGTACATCGACCGTGGTTTAGGACTTTTCTAAAAGAAGCCTGCCTACTGATCCCCCCCGGCGGCTCTGCTACACTCGGCGACCAAACTGGCAGAACCCCGCAGAGGTCCGGACACTGTGATCAAGAGCTTTTACTGGCACGACTACGAAACCTTCGGCGCCGACCCGATCCACGATCGGCCCTCCCAGTTTGCCGGAGTCCGGACCGATGCCGACCTCAACATCATCGAGGACCCGCTGGTCATCTACTGCAAGCCCACCGAGGACTACGTGCCCGATCCGGTGGCCTGCCTGATCACCGGCATCACGCCCCAGCAGGCGCAGGCCGAAGGCTATCCGGAAGCCGAGTTCATCGACATGATCCACGAGGCCTTCAGCCAGCCGGGCACCTGCGCCGTGGGCTATAACAGCCTGCGCTTCGACGACGAGGTCACCCGCCACACGCTGTACCGCAACCTGCGTGATCCCTACGCCCGGGAGTGGCAGAACGGCAATTCCCGCTGGGACATCATCGACATGGTGCGGCTGACCTACGCCCTGCGCCCGGAAGGCATCAACTGGCCCAAGAAGGAAGACGGCTCGCCCAGCTTCCGCCTGGAGGAACTGACCGCCGCCAACGGCATCGCCCACGAGGCCGCCCACGACGCCATGTCGGACGTGGAAGCCACCATCGCCATGGCCCGGCTGATCAAGGAGAAGCAGCCCAAGCTGTTCGAGTACGTGCTGGAGCACAAGGACAAGCACTCCGCCCGCTCCATGCTTGACCTGGCCACCATGAAACCGGTGTTCCACGTTTCCAGCAAGTATCCGGCGTCCATCGGCTGTTGCGCCATGGTCGCGCCGGTGGCCCAGCATCCGGTCAACAAGAACGCGGTGATCGTCTACGACCTGCGCCACGATCCCGCCGAACTGGTGGGGGCCGACGCCGACGAGATCCGCCGCCGGGTGTTCTCGTCCCAGGCGGATCTGGGCGAAGGCGAGGAGCGCTTCGCCCTCAAGGCCGTGCACCTGAACAAGTGCCCGATCCTGGCGCCGGGCGCCATGCTCAAATCCCTCACGCCCGAGCGCCTGGGCGAGCTGCAGCTGGACGGCGACGTGCTGCGCACCAACCTGCAGAAACTGCGCAACGCCCCGGGCATCGCCGAGACCATCGCCAACGCCTTCGCTCCACAGGACGATGGCCCCGGCGACCTTACCGATCCGGACGAACAGCTCTACGCCGGCGGGTTCCTGCCCCCGGCCGACCGCAAGCGCCTGGAGCAGCTGCTCAAGCAGCCGGTTGAGGTGATGGGCGAGGAAGTGCCTACTTTCGACGACCCGCGCCTGCCGGAAATGGTCTTCCGCTATCGTGCCCGCAATTTCCCGCATACGCTCGATCCGGAAGAGCAGGAACGCTGGGAACAGTTCCGTCAGCAACGCCTGATGCAGCCCAAGGCCGGCTGGCGCTCCCTGGAAGGCTTCTTCGCCGACATCCAGCAGCGGGTGCAGTCGCCGGACATCTCAGACCGCGACCGGCACTTGCTGGAAGAGTTGGCGCTGTATGGGGAGTCGATCATTCCGTACGTTTGAATCGCCTCCTGCGTCGAAGGTTTCGAATCAGGGCTCCAAAACGACGGAATTGGCAGGATCGTGGTAGAATGATACTGTCGCCACAGCGCACAGATTGAGCCCTGAGAGGTATCTTCTGTGACTTTATGGACGACGTAAAATAAGGACTCGCTGTGACTCGAACGTTTGTCGGCTGCTTGCTCCTGGTGCCCACGCTGGCACTGGCTGGGGAGCAAGGTGGCGTACTCGATACCAACTACGAGGTTGGTGCAGGTTATACCAAAGACCGCGACAGTGACTCGGTCGATCTTTCCGGTACCATCAACCTTCCGCTCTTCGGATATGTCGGATCGTCCGCGTTTGTGGGGGGCCAAACCAGTCAGGCTGACTCCGGCAGTAATCAGTTGGACGCTGACAATCTGGGATTTGGTGGCAGCATCTATTTGCGAGATTTTGATCTGGGCAAGGTGGGTGTGTCGGCGGCGTACACCAAGACCTTCTTTGACAGCTCCAGTCCGGCGGTTCCGGACGATCTGAAGTCTTACCAGTACTCGGCGTTTGGTGAGTACTACATTGATCGATTCACCCTTGGATTCCAGCGAACGCTGGTAGACGTTGAAGACCCGGTCGATGACGCGAACAGTTGGACCGGCTCAGTGGCATGGTACCCGGAAGACAACACCAAGCTGCTGCTTTCCGGTAGCGGTATGGATTCACGGGATAACTACTCGGTTGCTCTGTCACATCAACCGGATGCCTTGGGCGAATCGACGGAAGTATCGTTGGGCTATACGTCATCACCGCACGACGACACGTTCAACCTTTCGCTGAGCTATTACTTCGGAACCCAAGTGCCGTTGATCGATCGGGACCGCAAGTACCGTTAGAACGCTTTTCGACTGGGTAGGCGCCTGTGTGGGTGCCTGCCTGCTTCCTTACCCTTGATAAACAGCCTAAAGTTAAGATCCAAGCCTAATCGACAACGCAGGACGCCTGTCATGAAGGTTGCGATCTTCAACACCAAGCCCTACGAGCGTGAGGTCTTCGAAGCCAACAACACCGAAGGCCGTCACGCGCTGACGTTTCTCGAGCCTCACCTGAATCCCACCACTGTGTCCCTGGCCGACGGCTATCCCGCCGTCTGCGCCTTTGTGAACGACGATCTGTCGGAACCGGTGCTGCGTCGCCTGAAAGCCGGTGGCACGCAGCTGATTGCGCTGCGCTCCGCCGGTTTCAACCACGTTGACCTGGGCGCCGCCGACGCGTTGGGGCTGGCGGTGGTGCGGGTGCCGGCCTATTCGCCCTACGCCGTCGCCGAGCACACAGTGGCGCTGATGCTGTCACTCAACCGCAAGACCCACCGCGCCTACGCCCGGGTGCGGGACGGCAACTTTGCCCTGAACGGGCTGATGGGTTTTGATTTCCACGGCCTGACCGCCGGCATCGTCGGCACCGGCAAAATCGGCGAGGTGCTGGCCCGCATCCTCACCGGCTTCGGCATGACGGTGATCGCGTCCGATCCTTACGAGAATCCCGCGTGCACGGCGCTGGGCGTGCGCTACGTGGCCCTGGACGAGCTGCTGCGCACCTCAGACGTGGTGTCCCTGCATTGCCCGCTCACACCGGACAGCCACCACCTGATCGACACCATGAAACACGGCGTCATGCTCATCAACACCAGCCGGGGTGCCCTGGTGGACAGCCGGGCGGTGATCAAGGGCCTCAAATCCGGCCGGATCGGTCACCTGGGGCTGGATGTCTACGAGGAGGAGGGCGATCTGTTCTTCGAGGACCTGTCCGACCGGGTGATCCAGGACGACGTGTTCACCCGCCTGCTGACCTTCCCCAACGTGCTGATCACCGCTCACCAGGCGTTTTTCACCCGCGATGCGCTGGACGGCATCGTCGCCACCACCCTGGCGAACATGGAAGAATTTGAGACCACCGGGCGCTGCCGGAACGCGGTCACCGCCGCCAGCGTGGCCAGGCCGGGCCGCTGAGCCTCAGATCACCAGCACGCCGGAGCCGGTGAAGCGACCGGTCCGGAGATCGTCCAGCGCCTGGTTGGCCTGTTCCAGCGGGTAGGTGTGCACAGTGGTGTCGACCGGGATGCGCGCCGCCAGGGGCAGGAACTCTTCACCGTCGCGCCGGGTCAGGTTGGCCACCGAACAGATCTCCCGCTCGCCCCAGAGAATGCTGTACGGGAAACCGGGAATGTCCGACATGTGGATGCCGGCACAGACCACGCGTCCGCCCTTGCGCACGGCCCGGAGTGCGGTCGGCACCAGCTCGCCGGCGGGGGCGAAAAGGATGGCGCCGTCCAGTGCCTCTGGCGCCGACTGGGATGAATCCCCGGCCCAGGCCGCCCCCAGGGAACGGGCGAAGTCCTGCGCCTCGCGGTCCCCGGGGCGGGTGAAGGCGTAGATCGACTGGCCAAAGTGCCGCGCCACCTGAATCAGGATATGGGCCGCTGACCCGAAGCCGTAGAGCCCGATCCGCTGGCGGTCCTGCACCAGCCGATAGGCGCGGTAGCCGATCAGACCGGCGCAGAGCAGGGGTGCTGCCTGCAGGTCCGAAAAGCCCTCCGGCACCGGGAAACAGTAGCGCGCATGGGCTACCGTATACTCCGCAAACCCGCCCGGAATCTGGTAGCCGGTGTAGCGGGCGGCGTCGCACAGGTTCTCTTTCTCGTGGGTGCAGAACCAGCACTGCCCACAACTGCTGCCCAGCCAGGGCACGCCCACCGTCTGGCCCACCTCGAAACCGGTCACCGCGGCCCCCAGTTGCGCCACCTCACCGATGATCTGATGTCCCGGAATCAGCGGCAATACCGGCTCCTTCAGATCCGCATCCACCACGTGCAGGTCCGTCCGGCAGATCCCGCAAGCGGTGACCCGGATCAGGATCTGGTCGTCGGCGGGTGCCGGAGCGGGAACGTCTTCCAGTGTCAGGGGCTGGTGTTGCTGGTGAAGGACCATGGCGCGCATGGGATAGGTCTCCTATGCGGATGGGGCGGACGTTATATGCGCTTAAGAGGCTGGGTTGCCTCTCTGACAGCATAGTTCTTTGGGCAACAAGTGACCTTGCTGGGGTGTGTGAGGTTTGGCTACAGTGGTTGAAACGAGCGGCAGGGAGGCTGTTATGTGGCGTGCTTCGTTATTGGGTGTCTCCTTTGTGCTCATCGTTTTAGCATCCTGATTTTTCGGTAAATTTTAGAAAGTCAGAATGCGGGCGCTGTGTTGTTATCTAGCGTTCTCGTATATTCGATATTGCGGAACGCGGTCTAATCACTGTTATAAATCAAGGGGAACTTTTGCGCGATTTCCGTCTTAGCTTGGCTGGCTTCATCATCCTGCTTCTTGTCGTTGGGGGCGTTTATATTCTGGCCATGCTGAGCAATGGCCAGCTAACCATCAGCTCCAACAATCAAGATTGGGCTAGCTTCGGAACGTACTTCGGCGGTGTACTTGCGCCTGCAGCTGCCTTGCTTGCAGGCTATCTTGTCTATAAGAGTTTTAAATCCAATACCTATCAACAAAAGTTGTTGGTTATCCGAGAAGCTTTAGGCCGACTGGACCAGCAGCTTGAAAGAAACTTGGATTTGCCGTTCAACAATGGATGCTTCGGTGAGGAGTATCGCGGGTTGCCTTTAAGAACGATAATTTATGCAGTTTCGAACAAAGAACTAGAGTCCAATGAGGCATGTAATGAGGCGCTACTCTCGCTTCTTCACAATATCTCGATTCTTTCGTACTCAATTTTCGTATATCTAAATCTACTTGAAAAATTTCCGACGGATGAGACAGACACCAATTGGCTTAAAAATCTTGAGCATCACTATTGGATAGAAAAGTATTCCCCGATTTTCCGGAGAATAAAGGGGATAGTCGGTAAAGACGCAATGGAACAGAAAATTAAAAAGCACCAGCTAGAAAGCTTTCGGGTTATTTTCAATGGTGGCTATGATTTATAACAAGCGGCTGTTGTCGGACGCACCTGCGCTTTCGCTCCGGTGCGCCGCAAAGCAAAGTCGTTATACGGCACGAACCCCACAAAATCGGAGTTCCAAGCATGACTGACGATAGAACGCTACATACTTCCAGAATTTTACCTTTCTCCCCAGAAGAAATTTACGGGGCGTTTGCTTCGCCTGAATTGTTGGCGGCATGGTGGGGGCCTGAGGGCTTTTCAAATACCTTCGAAATTCATGATTTCAGGGAAGGGGGGCGCTGGAAGTTCATAATGCACGCTCCAGACGGAACCGAGCACCAGAACGAGAGCAAGTTCGAAGTGCTTGAACCCAATTCGAAGATAGTCATTCACCATGACTGCCCGCCAAATTTCTGGCTCACAGTTGAGCTCACTGTCGAGGCTGATGGAACGCAAATAACCTGGAATCAAATGTTTGAAGATGCTCGAACTGCCCAGGTAGTCAAAGAAAGGGCTGGACCAGCAAATGAGCAAAATCTTGATCGGCTCACGCGGGTGCTTGAACAGGAAAGAAATGCCGTATAACCAGGCAGTCAACCGGACGCCAAAAGCGGGGCGCTTTTGGCTCCCTCCGCTGCGCTCCGGCGCCGGTTACTGCAAGCGCTATATGCCGGTGACAGCCAGATCCAGAGCGCCAACAATTTGATCTCTGAAATGTGAGAGGGAGCCAATAGGGCTCTTGAGGTGTTTTTCGGGCACTGAGGAAATTTGCGGAGTTAACAGCAACAGCTCCTGATCGGCAAAGCTGATTTCCGGAGTGAGCCCTTGCATGGCTTCGCCGCCGAAGGCAGAGCGTTTTCCCAAAGGGATAACAATGCGAGTGGCCAAATCGCTCAGGAGGCTGTTCTGAATATCTACTAGGTAAGGGTAGTGAGCCTTGCTGATTTTGCTCGGGTTGGGGTACACATCGAACTGTGCCATCAGAACTCCCTGAATTCGTCGCCGAAGCATCCATGTTGTTCGACGAAATCGTTGTAACCTTTTATCGCAGCGCGATTTTTTTCAACCCATTGTGCGGCTTCGCGTTTCGAAAGCTCTTCTTTCAGCGCTCGTTCCAGGGTGGCAGACAAATTAATATTCAGCTCCCGGGTTTTACGCAGCAGATCGCTATTGATTGAGAGGTTCGCAGCTTTTTTGGGGGCGGCTGAATTATAGAGTTCGGCCATGAGAGCCTCCGGGAGATTAAGAATACACAGCTTGATCCTATGCGCATGGGTGTGCGCATGCAAGCGTTTAACCAATGGCAATTGTCAGGCGTGCCTGTTCTGGCGCTCCGCCACGCCTCAAAGCCAGGGCGTTAAATTCCGGGGGAAGGGGCCAGCTTAATCTCCTGCCTGGGGTGAAAGCTAAACCGAACGTCGTTGCTTGCGCGTCTCCCTGATCGCTTCGTTTACTCCCAGTCCTCAACCGGCTCCGCGTAGACTACCTGGGGCTGATCAATGCGCTCCCCCGACCGCCACGATCGCCAAGAACAGCATCGAATCCCATGCCCAACTCCGGAATTGCGGCGCGATTGGTCGGCCCGGGGTGTTTTGTTTTCCTGCTACATTGAGAGAGTCGGCGGGTTCCGGCACGAGGCCGTCAATGGACGCCGCCGCTTTGCGACCGACCGCACTATTGTTGATCGGCACACCCAGGAAACCAGGGAGGTGACAGGTGCCAGGGAAGTACCCCGATAAAATTCGAACGCTACCGCTGTTTGACGGACGCTTTGATGCCTACCGACTGGCGGCCGATGGGGCCGACGTGTTGTTTGCGTCCTATCCCGCCGGCACCGAAATCCCGCCCCATACCCATGACACTGACAACCACGGGGTGATCATTCGTGGCGAGTTGCTGCTCTCTATCGAAGGCCGGAACGAGCGCTATGGGGTTGGCGACTGGTACCACGTCCCGGCGGGCGTTGAGCATGCGGCGTCGTTCGAGCAGGCGACGGATGAGATTGAGTTCTGGTTTGAGGCTGGTCAATAACCGTTAGAGAGGGGCGCTGATAATGTCACCGTATCAACGGCGTGCGGGGCTACTGATCTTCGACGGGTGAGCAGCAGTCAGCACTTGGTGTGGGTGGCATCGAGAGTGGCCCAATTCGTGCTGTACCCTAACCATGTGATTCGTCAAAAAGAAGGAGTCTGTAATGGGAAGACGACAAATTCTTGAAAGCGCCATCACCGCCAAAAGCCCCGAGGCGCTCGGGGATCTCTACAGCCAGTGGGCGGGCAGCTACGACAACGACCTGCTCAACGAAATGGGCTACAAGGCCCCCGCGACCACCGCATCCATTTTCCAGCAATTCCACACCGACAAAGCGGGCACAATCCTGGATGTGGGCTGTGGAACGGGCATTGTTGGTGCACTCCTGTCGGACAGTGGCTACCCGGCGATTGAAGGACTGGATTATTCGGACGCGATGCTCGACGAGGCGAAGAAGAAGGGCGTCTACCGGGAACTGTTCCAGGCGGACCTGAACAAGACCCTGACCGTCGCGAACGACCGCTACAGCGCCCTGATCAGCGTGGGCACCTTCACCTTCGCCCACGTCGGCCCCGAGGCGCTGCACGAACTGATCCGCATCACCACGCCGGGCGGCATCATCTGCTTCACCGTGCGCAGCGAAGCCTGGAACGAACACGGCTACAAGGGATTCACCGAGGATCTGGAAGCGCAGGGCAAGTGGGCGCTGCTGGATCGGCAGACCATTGATTACATTGAGGAAGAGCACTCTACTTGTGAGGTGTTGGTTTACAGGGTGTCGTGAGTCCGTGCTTTTGAGTGCGCGAATCTCTTCATCATGGTCCCACCTCACTCTCCCGCCTGGATCAGCAATGTTATAGTGTTGCATAATGGCCGCCGCCGGATGCCGACCGGCGGTGATTCCTGATCTCTCGCCGCTGCACCGGCATCGATCACTGATTGACCGGTAGACCTTCTATGCCGTTTGTTCGCCCGGGCGCTGGCCGTTTGCTGCGCCGTCTCTTGCTAACCTGCCTGCTCCCGCTCTGGCTGCTGGCGCCCAGCGCCCAGGCTCACCCCCACGGCTGGGTCGACTACACCGTCCGCGTGCTGTTCGACGACGCGGGGCGAGTGACCGCGCTCCAGCAGCGTTGGACGCTGGACCCGATGTACAGTCTGACCCTGATGGAAGAGCTGTCCCGTGAGGGCGATGCCAGGAGTCAGCAGCAAAAACTGGACGGGCTGGGCGGTGAGATCATCGGCAACATCGCCAAACAGCATTACCTGACCCACGTGTATCGGGGCGATCAGGCGCTGGATCTGGGCACGGTGACCCAGTACACCACCTTCCTGGACGGGCAGCGCATCGAGTTCCGGTTTGTCCTGCCGCTGGCCGAACCGCAGGACCCGGACGGCGATGCGCTGAGCTGGAAGGTCTACGATCCCACCTATTTCATTGAATTCCTGTACGACAACGAGATCGACCAGCCCCTGACCCTGGGCAATGCGCCGGCAGGTTGCACCGCTGACATCGTGCATTTCAATCCCGATCCGAAGCTGGTGGCCGAGGCGGCGGCCATTGATGTTACCGGCCAGGCGCCGGACGGCTTCGGGAAAATGTTCGCCGACACCGGAAAGCTGACATGTCCCGCTCCCTAGGCTTGCTGATCGCGTTCCTGCCGCTGCTGGCGCTGGCCGCTGTACTGATGACGCCGTCCGGCGAAGTTGCCGCGCAATGGCTGCTGGCCCAGATGCTGGAATGGCAGCGCTCCCTGCAGCGCGGGCTGTCCCTGAACATGATGCAGTTCTCCCACGAGATGGACATAGGCACCCTGTTGACGCTGGTGGGCCTGAGCCTGGGGTACGGCGTGTTCCACGCGGTCGGGCCGGGGCACGGCAAGGCCGTGATCTCGACCTACCTGCTGGTGCACCGGGCGGAACTGGCGCGAGGAATTCGCCTGACGGTGGCTGCCGCGTTTCTGCAGGGGGTGGTGGCGATTGCGCTGGTGGGCATTCTGGTGATCGGGCTGGGGATGCTGACACGCCACGCCATGGCCGACACGGTGGTGGTCGAGCGCATCAGTTACGGACTGGTGGCGGCGCTGGGCGGCTGGCTTAGCCTGCGGGCGTTACGGCGCCTGCCCGCGTTACTGCGTCCGTCCCGGGAAGAATCCGCAGCGGCGCCGGTGTTCCAGCCGCTTGGGCCGGCGGGCTCGGCGGCTGTCCAACCGTCGCCGGTCACCATGCGACCTGTTGCGAGCAACGCGGCGGCGATGGAATCGATCTGCGCCTGCGGCCGGGACCATCACGTGGATCCGGCCCATGTGGGACACGACTGGCGCGAAAGTCTGGGGGTGATTGTCTCCATCGGCCTGCGCCCGTGCAGCGGCGCCATCATGATCCTCGGCGTTGCCGTGATGCTGGGGCACTGGTGGGTAGGCGTGGCGGCGACGCTGGCCATGTCCGTTGGCACCGCCCTGACCACCTCGGCGCTGGCGGCGTTCACCGTGCTGGCCCGCAACCAGGCCGGCCGGCTTGCATCGCGCACGCCCCCGCGCTGGCAGGCACTGCTGGGGCAGGGGTTGGCCCTGTGCGGCGGTCTGCTGATTCTGGTGCTGGGTGTGGTGCTGTTGATGAACGCGACAGCGCCCGTGGTGCCGATGCTCTGAACGTCATGCGGTCAGCGGAGTGGCGGTCAGGGGTTAGGGGCTTCGGCCGATGCCCCACCGGCCGAAGCGATTGGCCAGGGTTCAGGCTACCCGGTGCCGGTCGAAAATCTCCTGGATTTCCCGGCGCTCCTCGTCGGGAATCATCACCCGGATGACGTGTTCGTCTTCGTCGATGTAGATGTTGTCCCGCGGGATGCCCGAGGCAATCAGGTCGTCCCACACGTTCTTGGCCTGCTCTTTCGAGCCGTAATGGCCGTTCATGGCATGGCTCATATCGCCCTCCTGTTTTTCGAAGGCTTGTCTATTAAGTGTAGTTGGTGGCGTCAGGCGCCGCCAGATCGCTGCGTGAGTCTGCGAAGCGGATCAGGGGTTGAGGATCTGGATCTCCCGGTTCCAGCGGCGCATGAACAGCTCGCGGCGCAGCGGGTCGACGAACGCCAGCAGGGACGCGTTGATGGGAATCGGATAGAGCCGCTCGCCCACCTGGTCGCGCAGGCGCTGGGCGGTGTAGGGGCCGATAACGTCGGGCAGCACGCTGAATAGCGGCGTGCGCCCGGCCAGGGTTTTCTGGCCGGCCTCGCTCAGCAGGAAATCCATGAACACCCGGGCGGCGGCGGGATGCGGCGCGTCCCGGTGGATGAAGGCCATCCGCATCATCACCAGGGCGTAGTCCTGGGGAATCTGCACGATGATTTCGGGATGGCTGCGCGCCCAGTGCATGGCGTAGGAACCCAGCAGGTTGTAGCCCACCCAGTAAGTGCCGTCGGACAGGCCCCTGAGCATATCGCGGGTGTTTTTCTCCAGCTTTACACCGGTGGCGCCCATGGCCGCGACCAGATCCCAGAACCGGGGAGAGTAGCGGGCGTCCTGCTGGGCCAGGGTGTAACCGATGCCGCTGCCCGACGGCGAGTAGGTGGTTACGCGGCCGCGCAACAGGTCACTGTGGGTCGTGAGGAGGGTGTGCAGGTCGGCGTGGGTCTCCGGCGGCTTCATGTGGCGCGGCAGATCCAGACGGTAGGCGGTGACGATGGGCTCGAAGGTAAAGCCGAACACTTCGTTGCGCCATTTGGCCCAGTCCGGCCACTGCCGGGCACTGGGGCTGTCCAGCGGCTGTGCCAGCCCGTCGTTGACCCGCGCCATCTGCCAGGGCATGGCGGAGCTGATCACCACGTCCGGCGCCGGTTGTGCGGCGCGGGCCCGGCGGTCGACCTCAAGGGTGGAGTCGTCGTGATAGACCAGCTCGACCTCGGGGTGCGCGTTGCGGAAGGCCTCCAGTAGCGGCGCGACCACCTGGCGATCCAGCGCCGCCGAAACGGTGACCGTCATCCGCGACTGGGCGATCAGGATCGCGGGCATGAGGCACAGTATCAGCAGGCCGACCTGGAGGGCGGTGCGCAAGAATAATCGGTGGAATGGCATCATGCCGAAACCTCTCCAGACGTCCGGGAAAAGCGGATGCCGACCCACAGACCGCGCCCAGGTTTGCTGCGGATTGTCAGGGATGCCGCATGGCGGCGGGCGATGGAGTCGACGATGGCCAGGCCCAGGCCGGAGCCTTCGGTGTCCTGCCGTCCGCCGCGCTCGAATGGTTGATGCAGTCGATCGAGCGCGTCCTGGCTGACGCCGGGGCCGTTGTCCTCGATGAACAGCACGACCGCCTCCGTCTCCGGTTGCAGGCCCAGGGTGATTTCGCTGCCCGGCGGCGTGTAGCGCAAGGCGTTGTCGATCAGGTTGCCGGTCAGTTCGCGCAGGGACCAGGCCTCGCCCTGAATCCACACCGCCGACGCCGGCAGCGCGGCCAACCCCAGGTCGTGGTGCTGGGCATGGTCCCGTTCCGCCCATTCCAGGGTGGTGTCCCGCAGCAGGGCGGCCAGATCGATGCGATGGCGGGCGCTGTCTTCGGCGTGGCGCAGCCGCGCCAGGCTCAGCAGTTGACTGGCCAGCCGGCTGGTGCGGGCGCTGCTGTCGTGGACGGTTTGCAGGGCGCGGCGCCAGTCGTCGGGCTGGTCGCTCTGTAGGGCCAGCTCGCTGGCGCTTTGCAGGCCGGCCAGCGGGGTCTTGAGCTGGTGGCTGGCGTCGGCGGTAAAACGCAGCAGGGCGTCCCGGCCTTCCCGTTGGCGCTCGAACAGCGCGTTCAGGGTTTCCGCCATGTCGTAGAGTTCGCCCGGCACCCGGGCATTGAGCGGGCTGACGTCGTCGGCTTCGCGCTGGCGGATCAACTGGCGCAGGCGACGCACCGGCCGCAGTGCCGTGCGGATAGCCAGCAGCATCAGCAAGCCGGTCAGGATCACCATCACCACGAACCGGGTGAGGGCGCGGATGAACAGATCGCGGGCCAGGGCGTCCCGGCCGGAGAGCGTATGCCCCACCCAGATCTGCACCGGCTCCACCGACTCCCAGCCGGCGGATTTCAGTTCGCGCCCGTACAGCCGAATGGGGGTGCCGTGAACCTCGACGAAGCGCCACACCGGCTCGCTTTGGGCGCTCTCGCGCAGGGCATCGGTCACCACGCCGTCCAGGTTGCCGGTTACCTCCCGGCCGCCGGTGTCGAGCAGGGTGTAGAACACCCGTTCCTGTTGGTCGGTGGCCAGGATCTGGAAGGCGGCGGCGGGGATCTCCACGACCGGGCGGCCGTCCTGCCACTGGATGGCTTCAGCGATGGTCAGGCTGGCGGCTTCCAACTGGCTGTCGTAAGCCCGGTCCGCGGCGCGTTCGGCGCTGGTGTAGGCCTCCACCAGCAGGAACGACCCCAGCACCGCGACGGCGGCCAGCAGCCAGGCGGCCAGGCGCCGTTTGAGGGTGCCGTCGATGGCGATCACGCGGGATCGTCCTCCAGTCGATAGCCCAGGCCTCGCAGGGTGCGGATGCGTACGCCGCTGCCCTGCAGGCGCTTGCGCAGTCGGCTGATGTAGAGGTCGAGTGCGTTGGGGCCAGCCTCGCCAAAACCGAACAGACGGTCGATCAGCTGTTCCCGCGGCGCGATGCGCCCGGCGTGAAGCAGCAGCCCCTCGATCAGACCGAGTTCCCGTGGCGGCAGTTCCAGATGCTGGCCATGGAGGGTGGCTTCGCCCGACGCTGGGTCGAAACACAGCGGGCCGAAGCGCAGGCGGTTATCGGTGCGCTGCTGGCTGCGACGGAGCAGGGCGCGGACCCGGGCCTGCAACTCGGGCAGCGAGAAGGGTTTGGTGAGGTAATCGTCGGCGCCCAGATCCAGGCCTTCCACGCGCTCGGCCACCCCGTCACGGGCGGTCAGGATCAGCACCGGCGTGGCGTCGCCGCGTTTGCGGATGTCCGCCAGCAGCGACAGGCCGTTGCCGTCGGGCAGCCCCAGGTCCAGTACCACCAGGTCGAAATGGCTGTGGGCCAGCGCGGCCCGCGCCTCGCTCAGGCGGGTAAACACCTCGACGGTGTTGCCCAGCGGGCCCAGGCCCTGGGTGAGTGAATCCGCAATCAGCGGATCGTCTTCGACGATTAGCAGGCGCATGGCTCAGGTCTCGCAAAGAGGGACATGACGACGACGGACGGCTGACAGGTTGATGACAGGTTGCGTCCCTAGAATGGCTCGGGTCATCGACACGATGAACAGCAGGGACGTTTCCGGACGACCTTGCGGAAAACAAATACAACAGGAGTCCAACATGAAATTCAACTCCGCATTCCTGCGCTGGTCTGCGCCGCTTGTCATGGGTGCCGCACTGATGACCGGTAACGCTCACGCCCAATCCGAAACCACCGAATGCATCGCGCCCGCCAAGCCGGGCGGGGGCTATGACCTGACCTGTCGCCTGGCCGCCAACGGCCTGCAGGAGACCGGGCTGATCGACCAGCCGATGATGGTCAGCTACATGCCCGGCGGCATCGGCGCCGTGGCCTACAACCACGTCAACGGCGTGCGTGACGACGACCCCAACCTGATCGTGGCCGCGAGCACCGGTGCCGCCGTCAACCTGGCTCTGGGCAAGTTCGGCCAGTACGACGCCGACGAAGTGCGCTGGCTGGGCGCGTTGGGCGTGGATTACGGTGCCATCGTGGTCAAGGCGGATGCGCCCTGGCAGAACCTGGGCGATCTGATGAGCGACCTGAAGAAGAACCCGAACGGCGTTGTCTTTGGCGCCGGTGGAACCGTGGGCAGCCAGGACTGGATGAAAGCCGCCCTGACCGCCAAGGCGGCCGGCGTGTCCCCGCGCCAACTGCGCTACGTAGCGTTCGAGGGCGGTGGAGAGTCCCTGGCCGCGTTGCTGGGCGATCACATCGAAGTGTTCACCGGTGACCTGTCCGAGCTGCGTCCGCACCTGGAAAGCGGCAAGATCCGCGTGCTGGCGGCGCTGTCCGACGTGCGCATGGGCGGGCCCTACGCCGATATTCCCACCGCCACCGAGCAGGGCTACGACGTTGAATGGCCCATCTGGCGCGGTTACTACATGGGGCCGGAAGTCACCGACGCGGACTACAACGCCTGGGTCGAGCGTCTGGAAACCCTGTCCGGCAAGGACGCGTTCGCCGAGATGCGCAAAGCCCGGGGCCTGTTCCCGATGAACCGTTTCGGGGATGACTTCGACGCCTACGTGAAGGCCCAGGTGGTCCAGTTCAAGCAACTCGCCAAAGAAGTAGGACTGACGCAATGAGACTCGCCGCCGACCGTATTCTGGGAATCGCCTTGATCGGTCTGGCGGCTTTTGCCGCCTTCAACGCCAGCCAGTTCCAGGTCACCTTCAGCTACGAGCCGGTCGGGCCCAAGGCCTTTCCTATGCTGCTTTCCGCGCTATTGGCCGGCCTGTCGCTGGTGCTGGTGTTCCGACCCGGCGAGAACGGGGAATGGCCGGACAAGCGCACCACCCTGAAGCTGGTGGCGGTGTTGCTGGTCCTGCTGGCCTATGCGCTGCTGTTTACCCGTCTTGGCTTCCTGATCACCACGTTCCTGACGGTGCTCTCCCTGGCGCGCCTGTTCGAGGCGAGTTGGGCGAAGGCGTTGCTGGGCGGAATCCTGATGGCCGTGGGCAGCTACTACCTGTTCACCCTCGGCCTGGGCATTGCCTTGCCAGGCGGCCACTGGCTGCCCGATTTCAACTGAGGTGTCCGGCATGTTCGATTTCCTGATCCATGGTTTTGAAGTCGCCCTGAGTCCGATGAACCTCGGGCTCGCCTTTCTGGGCGCGCTGCTTGGGACCCTGTTCGGCGCCTTGCCGGGCATCGGTCCGATCAACGGCATCGCTATCCTGATGCCGCTGGCCTATACGCTGGGGCTGCCGGCGGAATCCGCCCTGATCCTGCTCGCCGGGGTCTACACCGGCGCCGAGTACGGCGGACGCATGTCGAGCATCCTGCTCAACGTGCCCGGCGATGCCGGCGCGGTCATGACCACGCTGGACGGGCATCCGCTGGCCAAGAAAGGACTGGCCGGGCCGGCGCTGGGGCTGTCCGCGGTGAGCTCCTTCGTGGGCGCCACCATCGCTATCATCGGCCTGACCCTGTTTGCGCCGCTGCTGGCGCAAGTCGCGGTGATGTTCGGCCCCGCTGAATTCTTCGCGCTGATGGTGTTCGCGTTCTCCTCGATGGCGGTGATGATGGGCAAGGACCCGATCAAGACCGGTATCGGGGCCGTGCTGGGCGTGTTGATCGCCATGGTCGGTGTCGACTCCGGCACCGGCGTGATGCGTTACACCTTCGGCATGGCCGAGCTGTACGACGGCATTGATTTCGTGGTGATGATCATCGGCCTGTTTGCCATCAGCGAGATCCTGCTGATGCTGGAACACGCCAACCGTCAGGATGCGGGCGATACCATGCCGCCACTGGGCCGGGTGATGGTCAGTCTCAAGGAGCTGCTGCACTGCAAGTGGACCATGCTGCGCAGCGGCGTGATCGGCTTTATCGTCGGCGTGCTGCCGGGGACCGGCGCCTCGGTGGCCGGCGCGGTGACCTACACCACCGAGAAGCGGCTGTCCGACAAGGACAACACCTTCGGCACCGGCGACATGCGCGGTCTGGCGGCGCCGGAAGCAGGCAACAACGCGTCAGCGGCCGGCTCCTTCGTGCCCATGCTGACCCTGGGGATTCCGGGCTCCGGCACCACCGCGGTGCTGCTGGGCGCTTTGATGCTCTACAACATCACGCCGGGTCCGATGCTGTTCTCCGAGCGGCCCGAAGTGGCGGGCGGCCTGATCGCCTCGCTGTACATCGGCAACATCGTGCTGCTGGCCCTGAACCTGCCGCTGGCGGGGGTCTTCGCCAAGGTGCTGACCATCCCGCGCTGGGTACTGGTACCGGCTATCGCCATCCTGGCCTTCGTCGGGGTTTACCAGTTGCACTCGGACCTGATGGCCATCTACCTGATGCTGATCATCGGTATTTTTGGCTACGCGCTGCGCAAGCTGGGATTCTCCCTGGCGCCGGTGATCCTGGGCTACGTCCTGGGCGGTCTGATGGAAGACAACCTGCGCCGGGCCCTGTCGATCAGTGGCGGCGACGCGGGCATTCTCTGGCAGTCCGGCATCTCCATTGGCCTGTGGATCGCGGCGGTGCTGTTGCTGGTGCTGCCATGGCTGGTGCCCAAGCTGCTCAGTCGCAAGACGCCGGTCCATGCCTGACGTGCCGGTGACCCCTTGAGCGCGGCGCTCAAGGGCCGGATCGCGGATGGTGGGCGGCTGCTGCCCACTCTGGCGGTCGGTGTCTGCGGCGGAGGGCTGGCGTACGCCGCCGGTCTGCCTCTGCCCTGGCTGCTGGGGGCGTTGATCGTTACCACGCTCCTCAGTCTGGCCGGCCGGGCGCTGCCGGCCCCGAAGGCTTCACGCCGGCTTGTACTGGTGGTGATTGGTGTTTTGCTGGGCGGCGCGTTCACGCCGGAGATGGCGACCGACGTCGGTCGCTGGGCCGCGAGCATGACGATCATGTTGCTGGGCACCGCGGTGATGATGGCGGTGTCGGTGTGGCTGCTGCGCCGGGTGGGCGGTCATTCCATGGACACCGCCATCTACGCGGGCATGCCCGGCGGCGTGTCCACGGTGACGCTGATGGCGGCCGACTCCAACGCCGACCTACGGGTGGTCGGGCTGACTCACGCGGTGCGTATCCTGGTTCTGCTGCTGGCGATTCCGCCGCTGTTGCAGTTGATCGGTCACGTCAGCCTGCAGACTCCGACGGCCACGGTGGCCCGCTGGTTCGCCATGCCGGCGCCGGTGGATGCCGCGATGCTGGTGGGCGCCGGTGTGTTCGGTGCCTGGCTGGGGCGCCTCGTGCGTCTGCCCAATCCGCTGCTGTTCGGCCCGGTGCTGGTGTCGGGGGCGCTGCATATTACGGGGGTGTGCGAAGCGACCATCCCGCCGTTCATTGTGGCGCTGGCCCAGGTGGTGATCGGCGTGTCGATCGGCGTGCGCTTTGCCGGGACTTCCCTGGCCAGCGTCGGATTTACTCTGGTTTTGGCGCTGCTGCAGGCCTTCCTGTTGATCCTGCTCGCGGTCGGTGCCGCCTGGCTGGCCCATGCGGTAACCGGCTATTCCCCCGCCGCCGCGTTACTGGCCTACATGCCGGGCGGGGCGCCCGAGTTGAGCCTGGTGGCGCTGTCCCTGGGTATTGAACCGGCGTTCGTGACTTCCCACCATTTGCTGCGCCTGACGGTGCTGATCCTGCTGATGCCCGTGTTACTGACGAAACTCCGGCGTCGGTGCGCGTAGCGCACGCGTGGGTTGCTAAAAGACGGTGAACGTTGCACAGGAAGGATGGAGCCGCCTCGCAGAGGCGGCTCCGGACGGCGGGCATCAGGATGCCAGGACGGCTCCCGTGGCAGCCAGAATGGCGCCAATGCCGCGGGTGATGCGGCTGTCGGTCTTCATCAGCAGGGCGCCCAGACCGCGACCGGCCAGGGTGATGCCCAGGGTGGCCAGGGCGAAACCGGCCATGTAGGCGGCGATGTGCGCGCCCGCCGGCATTTCGGCGGCGTGGGCGTAGCCGTGGCACATCATGAAGGCGACCACGAGCGTGCCGCCGACGGCGGTCGGCAACCTGACCAGGGTGGCCAGCAGTACGCCCGCAAGCAGCACGGACAGGGCGATGCCGGTTTCAACACCGGGTACGCTCAGGCCGGCCCAGGCGACGCCCGCGCCCAGAAACATGCCGCCGATCACGAACAGCGGTGTGCCGTACTTCATGACGTTGCCCTGGCGGATACTCCACAGGCCGATTGCGGCCATCGCCAGAAGGTGGTCAAGCCCGAGCAGCGGGTGCATCAGGCCGCTGGCAAAGCCGCCTTCGGCGTGCCCCGGGTGGGCGGCGGCGGTAGTGGCGGTCAGCATGAGGCCGACCGTGAACAGGATTTTGCTACTGCGGTTCATTGTCTGTCTCCATTTATCCGTCGGTAAGGTTTCCTTGGCGCGCGACAGGCCGGGCGGATGCGTCCTTGGCGTGACCCGCAGAGGGAATCCGCCAGAACACTTTTCCCAGTACACGACTCCGGGGAACCGCGCCCATAGCCTGCGTCGAGGTGCTCTTCGCGGGATTGTCGCCGGCCAGCATCAGCGCTGCATCAGGCTGGATCGCGGTAATCCGCTTGACGATCCGGCCGTAAGCGGGATGCTCGGCCACAATCACGTCACCCACCCTGAGCGCCAGGGAGCGGCGCCCGAAGACGATCACGAAACTGCCGGGACCGAGGTCCGGCAACATGCTTTCGCCGGTGACTTTGAAGAGCCGGATGCGCATCAGTTCAGTTTCGGGTAGACCACGGTTTCGTTGGGCGGGTACGGGCAGGTCGCCTTGAAGGTGCTGACACCCTTGGTGGTCCAGAAGGCGTCGGCGAATTCATTGATCAGTTCCAGTAACTTCTCGCCCTTTTCCCGCTCGATACCCTGTTTGCAGGCCGAACCAGCCAGCATGATGCTGTGTACCAGGCTGCTGGCGTCGGGATACTGGTCGAACTGGGGCTGCTTGAAGTAGTCCCCCCAGATCACGCGGACTTCGTGCTTGGCCTTTTCGGCGTGGTCTTCCTTTTCGCGGACCAGGCGGGCCAGTTGCGCGTGGTCGGCGACGGTCAATGAATCCTTGCCTTCCATTTCCCCGATCAGGTCCATGAAACGCAGCACGCTCAGGGCGGCGATCTGGGCACTGATGGGGTCGTAGATCTTGCACGGAATGTCGCAGTGGGCAGCGACGGTATCGACACCAAAGGCCCGGTCATACCACGCTGTGAGTTTGCTCAGCATTGCTTTGACTCCTCTTTCGCTGGTTTAGAACGCGTCCCTTTTCCGGCTCAATACATCTTTGCTTGTGCATTGCTTCGATTCAGAACGGCACTGCATGGGGCCGTATCTGAATCGGCACACCGAAAGCCGAACGCGCCATCGCGCCGGAACGCCATCTCAATTGACGAGGCTCCGGGGGAAGGCGGTGACGTCTTTCAGTATTTCTTTAGCGTAGTCGGAATTGAGCGTGTGGGACTGAATAATGCACATCAGGTCGGTTACGGTGCGGCGGCTGGCGCTCAGGGCGGCCTTGCGCCGGTTGGCGTTGCCGTTGCGGTAAGCCAGCTCCAGCACCTCGTGCAGTCGCCGGTACGTTTCCAGGGCGTCGCGCACCCGGCACTGATCCAGATAGGTATCCGCCAGGTTCTGGTAGCTGACGCACAGGGCCGCAGTGACCGCGTCGGCATCGTGCCATTCCGCAAGTAGCTCAAGGGCCCGCTCGCAGGCGGCCCGGTAACGGGTGGCGGCGGTTTCGTAGTCGGCGCGCTCGAAGGCGGTGTTACCGGCAACGATCAGGGACTGCCACTGTTGCAAGCTGTCGACCTCCGTCACCGAGTGAATGATCTCGTTCATCATAAACGCAACGATAATCGTTATCATTTATATTTGTCCAGTCTAACAACGACATGTTTTATGATGGATATCATCAAGAGCCGCTTGTCGGGCTCAGGGAATCTGGGCTGAGATGCTTGGGGATGAGGAAAAACGGGGCGCGCGGTCAGGAGGTCTTGCGGGGCTTTGAACGGGCCTTGCGTTGGCCGGATGTCGCGGCGGGGGCGTCGGCCGGCGTTTCCGTGGCGTCCCGGATGCGCGCCACTTCGGCCTCCTGTTCGGCGACGAAGTGCAGGGACATCTCGAAACTCTGGCGGGTGAACTCGAGGACTTTTCGGAAGCCTTCGTCGGACAGTTCGCGGGCCTGGTCGTGGCCGCGGAAGATGTTGATGAACTCCCGTTCCCGCTCGAATTGCAGTGGCAGGCGGCCGACGCCCCAGTCGTTGAGCAACTGCCAGGCTTCCGGGTTGTAGTTGCGGGTAAAGCGCAGGACGAATGGGATCGGGTCGTTGCGGGCTACCAGGGCGGCCAGGCGCAGGATCAGCTCGAACGACAGGGTTGCCGTGCCGTTCTCGACGGCTTCCAGCAGACTCTTGTCGCGCAGGTCCAGGGCCTCGCTCATTTCGCTGAGGGTCAGACCCGCCACTTCGCGGACGTCTCGCAGGGAATCGCCGGCGGCCAGCATCATGCGCAGCTTGTCCTGGGAACGGAGCAGGGCGCGCCCGGCTTTCAGGGAGCTGTCGGTGGTGCGCAGGGCAAAACGGAAAGCGGAGCCGGTCAGGTCGGTGAGGCGGTCGACGAGCGAGTCATCGGTGTCGTCGTCGCCGGCTTTGCGGTCTTTGGAGGGGGATAGCGGCGGAATGCCGAGCTTTTCCGCCTGTTCCATGGACTGGATCGCGTGCAGCGTGTCCATGAGCAGGCTTTCCAGGGCCCGGGCGCGTTTACGATCACCATTGTCGGTCATATCGGTCGCGTCCCGGGTCCCTGGGGTAAGAGGCTGTCCTGATTATTTCAGGCTTTCGTCCGCCTGGGCGGTGATGCGCTCCGGCGGGTTCTTGATCGAGGCCATGCGCGAATCCAGCTCGATCAGGTCCGCCATGATGTTCCCGCCTTCCTTGACGATGAAGTCGTGGTCGCCGTCCTGGTCGGGGTTGGCGGCCTCGGCTTCCTCATGGTCTTCCAGCGCTTGCCAGTCGGCGAACGGTTCCTTGCCCTTGAGTTCGCGACGGGCGTTGGCAATGTTGAGCTGGCGCGACTCCAGGTCGGTCTGGTAAGCCGAGCGCTTGTCGTAGTTCAGGCTGACGTACTCG
This sequence comes from Marinobacter sp. JSM 1782161, assembly GCF_011421605.1. Taxonomy (NCBI): domain Bacteria; kingdom Pseudomonadati; phylum Pseudomonadota; class Gammaproteobacteria; order Pseudomonadales; family Marinobacteraceae; genus Marinobacter; species Marinobacter sp. JSM 1782161. The sequence continues at coordinate 19,882 of NZ_WSSA01000003.1, read as the reverse complement.
CGGTTGCGCTGGCCCTTGAGCAGGTCGATTTCCTGTTGCAGCAACTGGAACTCGGGGCTCTTGTCGAAGCGCGCCTCGTGGCGTTCGCGCAGATCGTCGATGACGCTGCTGAAATCGAAGTAGCGACCGTGGGGCACTGCCTCGATCTGGTCCCAGGGCAGGGCGTTGTCGAGGGCGTCTTCACCGATCTCGTCTTTGTTGATGCGCGTCGGTATGTTGATGTCCGGAATCACGCCCTTGTGCTGGGTGGAGCCGCCGGACACGCGATAGAACTTGGACTGGGTGATCTTGAGCTGGCCGTGATTCAGCGGGCGTACAGCCTGCACAGTGCCCTTGCCGAAGGTCTGGGAACCGACGATCAGGCCGCGGCCGTAGTCCTGGATGGCGCCGGCGAAGATCTCCGATGCCGAGGCGCTCATGCGGTTGACCAGGACGACCAGCGGCCCGTTATAGGCCACCGACGGGTCGTCATCGGTCAGCACACTGACGTCGTTATCGGCGCTGCGGATCTGCACGGTGGGGCCCTCGTCGATGAACAGGCCCACCAGATCGTTGGCTTCCTGAAGCGCGCCACCGCCATTGTTGCGCAGGTCGATGACCAGACCCTGCATGCCGTCGTCCTTGAGCTGGTTGATCAGCTTGCGTACGTCTCGAGTGGTGCTCTTGTAGTTCGGGTCGCCCGCCTGCATGGCCTGGAAATCGGCGTAGAAGGTGGGGATGTCGATCACGCCGACCTTGTAGTCCTTGCCATTGCGCTCGAGGTTGATCATATCGCTCTGGGCGGACTGCTCCTCAAGCTTCACCTGGTCGCGGGTGATGTCGATCGTGCGGGTGATGGTCTCGTCGGAGGCGTTGGACGGAATCACTTCCAGCCGGACTACGGACTCCCGGGGGCCGCGGATCAGGTCCACGACCTCGTCCAGGCGCCAGCCGATGACGTTGGTCATTTCGCTGTCCTTGCCCTGGGCGACGCCGACGATGCGGTCCGCCGGCTTGAGCTGGCCCTGTTTGGAGGCGGGGCCGCCCGGTACCAGGCGCACGACCTTGGTGTATTCATTGTCGGACTGCAGCACCGCGCCAATGCCTTCCAGCGACAGGCTCATGTTGATGTTGAAGTTCTCGGACGTGCGCGGTGAGAAGTAGGAGGTGTGCGGGTCCCACAGGCTGGTGAAGGCGTTCATGTACATCTGGAAGGCGTCTTCGCTGCGCACCTGGATGGCGCGTGAGCGCTGGCTCTCATAGCGCCTGCGCAGGGAGTCGACGATTTCCTTGTCGCTCTTGCCGTTCAGGCGTTGGGCCAGAACCGCGTTCTTGATGCGGCGCTTCCAGAGGTCGTCCAGAGCGTCGCGGTCGGCGGCCCAGGGATCGTCGGAGCGGTCCAGCTTGAGCTGTTCGTCGGCTTCGAAGTCGAACTCGTCGACGCCGTCGTCCAGCAGCTCCAGGGCGTAATCGAGCCGCTCGATGACCCGTTGTTCAAACAGGTTGTAGATCTGGAAGGCGGGTTCCAGCTGCCCGGTTTTCAGGGCGGAATCGAGTTTGGAGCGCCAGGGCGCGAAGCGATCGATGTCGCTTTGCATGAAATAGATGTGCTGCCCGTCCAGGTGATCCAGATAGGCGTCGAACACCCGACCCGACAGCGAGGAATCGATGCGCTGGTCAAGGAAGTGGGTGAACTGGAGCTGGCGGGCAATCAGGATGTTGGCACGGGCCTGATCGATCGTGGGAGCTACCGGCGTGAATGTCTTTTCCGCGTCCTTGTCCAGTGCGGCAAAGCCGGCCGTCGAGGTGACCATGAGGCCAAGGGCCAGGGCGGCAACGGGAGACCGGAGGCGGGGGAGACTCAGCTTGCGGATCGATATTGGCATGTTATTACAGTCTTTGCAGAGGTTGATTGTCCACCGGACGCGCTGTCCGGGACCCAGGCATCGTATATCCAACGGAGCGGTGTCGCACCAGGGTTGGCGGAACCCATGCCGGCTGGGGCCATTGACACCCACGCGTTTTGTAGGTTCCTCAACTCATTGTAGGCAAGCGGAAAGACGGTTGCTACCGCACGACGACGGCGAGGTCATGACAATCTGTCCATGAATCCGGACAGCGGATTGACAAAACGGGAGGGGAGGGCGCAGAAACGCCCTCAGGCGGAGCCCGCGAGCGCGGGCCCATTTCAGGTCATTGAAATTTTTCATCGCGCTCCGCTTTGTCCAGCAACAGCTTCGGTGGACTGAAGCGCTCACCATAGCCTGCGGCCAGCTCCCGGGCCCGTTCCACGAAATCACGCGGGCCGTACTGGTTGATGAACTGGACGGCGCCGCCGGCCCAGGCGGCAAAGCCGATCCCGAAGATGCTGCCGACGTTGGCGTCCGCCACCGTGCGCAGGACGTTCTCCTCCAGGCAGCGTACGGTTTCGATCGCCTGGATGAACAGCAGTCGGTCCTTGAGGGTTTGCAGATCGGCTTTTCCAGCTGTCGGAAAGGCATCCGCCAGGCCCGGCCACAGATGTTTGCGGCCGGACTCCGGATAGTCGTAGAACCCGGCGCCCGCGGCTTTGCCTTTGCGGCCGAACTCGTCCACCAGACGGTCGATCACCGCCTCGGCCGGATGGGGCTGCCAGCTGCCGCCGGCGGCTTCGGTGTCTTTCCGGCTCTGGTTGCGGATGTGCTGGACCAGCGTCAGGCTGACCTCGTCGCAGACCGCCAGCGGCCCGACCGGCATACCCGCCAGGACACCGGCGTTCTCGATGCTGGCTGGCGCGATGCCTTCCTGCACCATGGCCACGCCCTCATTGACGAAGGTGCCAAAGACCCGCGAGGTGAAGAAGCCGCGGCTGTCGTTCACGACGATGGGGATCTTGCCGATCTGCTGCACGTAGTCGAAGGCTCGGGCCAGGGTGTCGTCGGAGGTCTGCTCGCCGACGATGATTTCCACCAGCTGCATCTTGTCGACTGGAGAGAAGAAGTGCAGGCCGATGAACTTGTCCGGGCGAGCGGACGCTTTGGCCAGTTGGGTAATCGGGATGGTCGATGTGTTGGAGGCGAATATCCCGCCTTCGGCGAGCCGCTGTTCGGCCTCCTGTGTGACTTTGGCCTTGAGGTCGCTGTCCTCGAACACGGCTTCGATGATCAGGTCGCAGCCGTCCAGGTCGTCGGCGGATGCCGTAGGCTGGATGCGCGCCAGCACGGCGTCTCTTTCGGCGTCGGACAGTCGGCCCCGGCTGACTTTCTTGTCCAGCAGTTTCTGCGAGTAACCCCTGCCTTTCTCGGCGTTCTCCAGGGACACGTCCTTGAGCACCACGTCCAGGCCGCGCGCGGCCGTTGAGTAGGCGATGCCGGCGCCCATCATGCCCGCGCCGAGGACGCCGACTTTGTGGAAACGTGCCCGGTCGACTCCCTGCGGGCGGCTCTCACCGGCCTTGATAGCGTTGAGCTGAAACCAGAAGGTGCCGGTCATGTTCTTGGCCACCTGGCCGCAGACCAGTTGTGCGAAGTAGCGGGTCTCAATCAGCTGGGCGCTGTCGAAATCCACCTGGGCGCCCTCAACGGCGGCTGACAGGATGGCTTCCGGTGCCGGATAACAGCCTTTGGTTTTCTGGCGCAGCATGGCCGGGGCGATGGCCAGTTTCTGGGCCATGGCGGGATGCTGGGGACCGCCACCCGGCATCTTGAAGCCTTTCCTGTCCCAAGGCTGCTGGCAGCTAGGGTTGGCGTCGATAAAGGCGCGGGCCTGCTGGATCAGTTCGTCGGTATCGGAGGCGAGCGCATCGACGATACCGGCCTTGAGGGCGGCTTTCGGCGTCGCCTTCTTGCCTTCCATCAGATAGGGGAAGGACGCTTCCAGCCCTAGCATGCGCGGCAGGCGCTGGGTGCCGCCTCCGCCGGGCAGCAGGCCCAGCGTCACTTCCGGCAGCCCCAGCTGGATCCGGTCGTCGTCCAGCACCACGCGGTGGTGGCAGGCCAGGCATAGTTCCAGACCACCGCCCAGGGCGCTGCCGTTGATCGCCGCCACCACCGGTTTGCCGGCGAGTTCCAGTGTGCGCATCTGACGCTTGAGGTTGTTGACCATGGCTTCGAAGTCACCCGCCTGGTCCTCGGTGACCTGGTACAGCTCGTTCAGGTCTCCGCCGGCAAAAAAAGTGCTCTTGGCGGAGGTCAGGATAATCCCGCAGAGGCGCTCCAGATCCTGCTCGACGCGGCTGACGGTGTCGGTCAGCGCCTCCCGGAAGGCCGCGTTCATGGTGTTGGCTGACTGGCCGGGCATGTCGATGGTCAGGGTGAGGATGTTCTGGTCGTCGATGTCGTAATGAATGGCACTCATGATTGGATCCTTCTCCTGTCCCGGCTCAGCAACGTTCGATGATGGTGGCGATACCCATGCCGCCGCCCACGCACAGGGTGGCGAGCCCGTAGTGCTGCTCACGGCGCTCCAGTTCATCCAGCAGGGTGCCCAGGATCATCGCGCCGGTGGCGCCCAGCGGGTGGCCCATGGCAATGGCGCCGCCGTTGACGTTGAGCTTCTCGTCCGGCACCTCCAGTTCGCGCTGGAAGCGCATGACCACTGAGGCAAAGGCCTCGTTCACCTCGAACAGGTCGATCTGGTCGGCACTCATGCCCGCCTTGGCGAGGGCCTTGCGGGTGGCCGGCGCGGGCCCGGTGAGCATGATGGTGGGATCGGTCCCCGTCACCGCCGTGGCCAGGATGCGGGCGCGGGGCTTGAGCCCCAGTTCGCGGCCCTTGGCCTCGCTGCCGATCAGCAGCGCGGTGGCGCCGTCGACGATGCCGGAGGAATTGCCGGCGTGGTGGACGTGATGGATGGTTTCCACATCGTGGTACTTCTCCCGGGCCACGCCGTCGAAGCCCATTTCGCCCATCATCTGGAACGAGGGTTTGAGCTGGGCCAGGGACTCGAGGGTAGTGCCGGCGCGAACATGTTCGTCGCGATCCAGGATCATCACGCCGCTCTGGTCGGTGACCGGCACGATCGAGTGCCTGAAGTGGCCCTGTTCCCAGGCGGCAGCGGCTTTCTGCTGGGAGTTCACGGCGAAGCGGTCCACGTCCTCTCGGGTGAAGCCTTCCAGGGTGGCGATCAGGTCGGCGCCGATCCCCTGGGGCATGAAGCCGGTGGTCAGGTTGGTGGCCGGGTCGCTGGCCCAGGCGCCGCCGTCGGAACCCATGGGCACCCGCGACATGGATTCCACACCGCCGGCGACGATCAGGTCCTCCCAGCCCGAGCGGACTTTCATCGCCGCCAGGTTGACCGCCTCCAGTCCGGACGCGCAGAAGCGGTTGAGGGTGACGCCGGCCACGACTTCGTCCCAGCCGGCGGCGAGGGCGGCGGTCTTGGCGATGTCGGCACCCTGGTCGCCCACGGCGGTGACGCAGCCCATGACGATGTCGTCCACCTGGGCGGTGTCCAGTTGGCTGCGCTGTTGCAGGGCGTCCAGCACCGTGGTCATCAGGGTGATGGGCTTGACGCTGTGCAAAGCGCCGTCCTTCTTGCCGCGTCCCCGCGGTGTGCGCACCGCGTCGTAGATAAAGGCGTCTGTGGTCATTGTTGTTCCTCTGCCGTCAAAGCGGGATCGGGTTGGGGGATCGGGTCCGCTTATTCCCGGCGGTGTCTTCAGCCTGCTACGGCCCCGACCACTCTAAAAGTAGACTGCCAAGATAACGGCGCGTTCCGGCTCCTGTAATGACGCGGGCTGCCAACCGGATTGGCGAAACTGCTCAGGTTGCGGGTACCTGACAGCGGCGAGACGGCCAACTAGGCTTGTTGGAACGGACGGCTGAGGAAGGAGTGCTGGATGTCGTTGCTCGATACAATCGATAATTTCTACGAGCGCCTGGTGGCGGATGCCATCGAAGACACGCGGGCACCGGAGGACGACGAGGACTATCTGGCGGACGTGATGTGCGTGGCTCTTAACCGGCTGCCAACGCGTTATTACCGCCATTCGATCGATATGCGCTTCTATCTGGCCGACCCGGAAATGCAGGAGATGCGGGACCGGGTGCGTTTGGCGGTAGCCCAGGCGAGAGACTTCGTGCACTCCCACTCGCGGGAATAGGCAAGGCCGGAGCCCGACGTCTGTCTGAAGGAAGGGTGCCGGCGTCCCATCTGTCGGGACGCCGGTTTCGAGGCGTTGCCGTCTTCGTCCGTTAGCCGGCTTTCCACTGGGCCAGCACCTGAAGCAGGCGCGGCAACAGCTGCTCGGCATCGTCGGCGCTGATGGCCTGGGCGCACCAGCAATCCACCAGGCGTTCGATTTCCGTCTCGGGACGGCTGGTGTCCGGGTTGCTGCTGCCCATGCCGGCGGCCAGACGTTCTACCTGCTGCTTCATGCGCAGCTCCTGGTCCGCCTCGGGTGACGGCTGGCCGGTGGCGATTTCCAGGCGCACGGCGATTTCCCGTGGAGCCGGCAGTGACTCCGGCAGTCGGGTGCTGTCGACAGCTTCCTGCTCGGTGGCAAAGCGCTGCAGACGCGCTTCCCAGTCCGCTGTTTGTTGTGAACGCTCAAGCGCGCCGATCGCGGACTCCAAGGCTCGGCGCTCGGCGCTCAGTGCTTCGTTGACGTCGGCCGGGAGTTTACGGGGCGTTGCTGTCTTTTTCAGGGTATCCAGCGCATTGCGCAGCAGCGCCGGATCGTTACCGGCCTGTTCACGCTGGGCCTGGCTTTCGCTGATCCGTTGACGCACGGTCTCCACGGCGGCGGTGTCGGCGGCGGCCTGTTCCGCCCGCTGCGCATCCCGGCGGGCAAAGATGGCATCGCAGGCGGCGCGGAACGCCTGCCATAGCTTGCGGTCTTCCCGGTGGCGGGTGATGCCCACGGCCTGCCAGTCTTTCTGCAGGGTCTTGGCCTGTTCCATGGCTTCCTGCAGCGGTTCATGGCTGATCAGGGCTTCCGCCTGGTCGACAATCTCCTGCTTGCGGGCCTCGTTGCGACGACGCTCTTCGTTAAGCGGCGCTTCAATCTGCTTGAGCAGGCGGTCGAACCGCTTCTGCAACGGCCGGTTGGCCTTGAAGTCGATGGGCCAGGCTTCGCGCCATTCCTCCCGGGCCACCCGATGAATGCGCTCGACCGCTTTCCAGTCGACGTTGTGCCAGTCGGCGTTTTCGGCGAACGCCTCCAACTGCTGGCAAATCGCTTCCCGCTTCTCGATATTGACGTGCTTGAGCTCCGACTTGGCGGCAAAGTATGCCTGGCAGGGTTCATAGGCTTTGTCGGACGCCTGTTTGAAGCGTTGCCACAGGGACTGGTCCGAGGAACCGCCCAGATCGCGCCATTCCTGTTGCAGCTCCTTGATGTGGGTCGCCTTGACCTCCGGCTCCATGTGCTGGGTGGCCAGGTATTCCATGGCTTCGCACAGTTCTTCCTGCTTGGGGCGGGTGGCAAAGCCGCGCCAGTCCTGCAGATCCTTCAGTTGCCGCCCCAGCAGGGTGAGGCGCGCGTGGCGTGAGCCGGCGTGCTTGTGGTCCAGGGCGTTGAAGGCGTGCTGGGCCTGCTTGTGGAGCTGGCGGGACTCGGCGAAATGGTCCTGCTCCAGCGCTGTTTCCAGGCGGTCGAGCAGTTGGTCGAGGGTCTTCTGCTGCTCTTTCTGGTCGCTGGCGTGCGCTTTCTTTTCTTTCTGCACATGGCCGAGGGTGCGCGCCGCGGCCGCGATGGCCTCCGGGCGGGCAAAGTCATCGGGCCAGTCCACGTCGTCCAGCAGGTGTCGGAGTTGTCCGCTGTCCGGTTGTTCGCTGGCGAGCAGGTTGTCGAGTTGCTCCTGCTGGTTGTGCAGGCGCTGCACCGCGCTGATGTACTGACGCAGGTCGTGCATCAGTGCCTGGTAGTCCTTTTGCTCGGCTTTGCCCACCTCGGTTTCCCGGGTGGCTTCCATCCAGCGGTTTTCCTGGGTTTTCTGCAGGGCGTCCAGTGACGACAGGGAAGGGCCGCGCGGATCGACGCTGGCCTTGAGGTCGTCCAGGGTCTGCTGCAACAGCTCCAGGGTCGCCTGGCGTTCGGTCTGTTTGCGGTCGGACTCCGCTTCCCGCTCGGAGGCCGCTTCCGCTTCGCGGATGCGGTCCTGACATTCCTTCATGGCGCTCAGGAAGGCTGTCTGCTGTTCAGTGGAGGCCTGGGCCGACAGGTTGCGCCACTGGGACTGCAGGCTATCCACGCGGGCGCTGTAGAGCTGCATGTTGTCGGTCCGGGCATGCTCCTGGGTCTGGCGGACCAGCTCGTCGATGGCGTCCTGGGTCTTGCGGGCTTCGGCCTGGTCCTGGCGCAGGGCCTGCAGTTTCTTGCGGGTCAGCTGGTAGACGCCCTTGTCACGCCCTTTGGCCGCTTTCTGCAGGCTGAGCAGGTCGTCTTCCGCCTCGATTTTCTCCGCTGCGGCGAGGCGCACGGCGGCAGTCTTGCCCTCAATGGCCAGCTTTAGCAGCTGCGCCGGATCCGTGTCCGCCGAGACCTGTTCGTGGCCCGTCGGTGACGGCTCGCACAGTTGCTGGATCAGGGTCTGGAGGTCGGCGCCGGCGAGGGCGTTTTTCGCGTCCTGGATCTGGCCGGGTGAGCCCTGGGCCAGCTGGCTGATGCGCTGGGCGAGGATGTTGCGCAGCGCCGCGGAGGCATCGGGATAAAGCGGGATCAGGTGTTTGATGTGGGGGATTTTCTCGACCGCGGCAGCCTTCTGGCTGTTGGTTTCCGCCGACTGGGCGAACTCGATCAGGGTGTCGAGGTCCTTGGCGTCGTCCGGGTTGAGCTGGTTGAGGTCAACGGAGGCCGGGCCGCTGTCGGATTTGCGATTTTTGAAGAGTTTCTTGATGAATGCCGCCATAACTGGGCTCCCCACACTGGATGGCAAATTGCTGGTCAGACCGCGGACCAGAATCGGGCAGTCGCGGTTGCGACTGCCGGCAGACGGGGCGGGGCCAATCGACGCCCGCTCGTTCGGTGGGTTAGTCTAATCTTTTTGGCGACCGCCTGCACAGGTGTGGGGCGGTGGATTGCGACAGGTTCTGGAAAGGCTTTCATGGCGTTCCGCAAGGGAAAATCCGAAAACGAAGAGCCTGAGTACCGGGCGCGTTCGGTCGCGCTCAAACTCCTGGCCCGGCGTGAGCACAGCCGGCAGGAACTGAGGCTGAAATTGATGCAGCGAAAGCTGGCGCCGGAGGTGATCGACCCGGTGCTCGACGATTACGAGGCGGAGGGCTGGCTGGACGACGATCGCTTCGCCGACGTCTACGCGCGCCAGCGCATGGAGCTGGGTTACGGGCCCCTGCGCATCGAGAGCGAGCTGCAGCAGCGTGGCGTCTTCACGCGGCCGTCCTGTCTGGTTGAGGTGAGCGATGAGCAGTGGGCGCAATGGGCGACCCGGACACGGCGGCGGCGTTTCGGAATCGGCGAGGAGCGTCTGGGGTGGGACGACCGAGTGCGCCAGGCGCGCTTCCTGGCCCAGCGCGGCTTCACCGGCGAACAGGCGGAACGGGCCCTGGAGGTGCGGGAAGAGTCACTGGATCCGCCGGCGGAGTAAACTGGTCCGACGGACCGGGCCGGCCCGTCACAGGGTCGGCGGTGCGACGCTCAGTTCCTGGGGAACCCGCACCGGCTGAACCGGCGCCAGGGTGTCGTCGCTCGGTTGGGCGGCGTCGAGCTCAGGGAAGTCCGGAGACTGGGCCAACTGCTCGGTGGGGTTGATAGGCTCCTTCATCCACACCAGCACGTCGTAGTAGCGGCGGATGTTCTGCACATAGACCACCGGTTCGTGGCCCCGGGCGTAGCCGTAGCGGGTTTTCGAGTACCACTCTTTCTGTGCCAGCAGCGGCAGGTATTCCTTGACGTCGACCCAGCGGTCCGGATCGCGGCCGTCGGCCTCGGTCAGGCGGCGGGCGTCTTCCAGGTGGCCGAAGCCCACGTTGTAGGAGGCCAGTGCGAACCAGGAACGGTCCGGTTCGGGAATGTCGTCGGGAATCTGGTCGTGCACCATCTGGAAATAGCGGGCGCCGCCTTCAATGCTTTTCTCCGGATCCAGGCGGTTGTCGATGCCCACGTATTCGGCGGTGTTCTGGGTCAGCATCATCATGCCGCGCACGCCGGTGGGCGACACCGCGTTGGGGCGCCAGTGGGATTCCTGGTAGCCGATCGCCGCCAACAGACGCCAGTCCATTTTGTATTTCTCGGCGGTGGCCTGGAACACCAGCTCGTAGTTGGGCAGCCGGTTGCGGACGTGGTAGACGAACGTACGCGCGCCCACATAGTTGAGCCGGTCCAGGTGGCCGTAGAAACGCTCTCGCAGCTGCTTGAGACGGCCGTTGGCCTGCATTTTTTGCAGGAACTGCCGGGCCGCGTTGGCGAGGGTGTCGTCCTGTTCGCTGGGGAAAAGCCAGGCGATGGGCTGCGGCTCGTTCAGGTCGAAACCTTTCTTGACGTGGGGGAAGAACACCTGGTTCAGGGCCAGCTCGGTGGAGTCCACCACCGCTACTTCGAACTCCCCGGACTCGACCCGCTCAAGGATGCCGGCGGTATCCAGATCGTCATGAGCCTGCCAGTGCAGGCCCGGCTGTTGCTGGGCCAGCTTGCGTAGCGGCGCGATGTGATTGCTGTTGGCGACGGCGTGGATGACGCGATCGCCGATGTCTTTGGCGTTACCGGCCGTATCGGCATCGCGGTTGTAGATCAGGGTGGACTGCACGCTCAGGTTGATGGGCACGCTCTTGAAGGCTTGCGTGCTGGGCAGGGTGTTGGTCAGACCGGCCAGGCCGATATGTGCATAGCCCTGTTTGAGCACCGACAGGATCTGGCCGTTGCCTTCGGCTTCGCGGACTCTCAGTTCCACGCCCAGCTCGTCGGCGAAGCGTTTGGCCAGTTCGTATTCATACCCCGTTGGACCGTCTCGGCCGTCGTAATAAACGGATGGCGAGGGGCGGGCGATGACGTGCAGTACGCCTTCCTGACGCAGCTCTTCCAGTGTCGACGGGCGCGAACAGGCCGTCAGGGCACCGGCGATGCCCAGCACGAGAGCCAGGCCCATCGGGCCGCGGCGTGCTGATTTCAGGATGGAAATAACGGGCAAGTATCTGCTCTCCCTCACCGTATCCACGCTGGGATGGGTTCCTTCTTGCTTTGCAGAAGACTCTGTTTAGCGGCGTTGGGCCGGGCTCTGTGACCGGCACCCTGATGCACTGAGGCTGTGCTTTCCGCATTCTACGGGCGGTTGGCGCTCCGGTGCGACGCGCAAAGGACGTACCGGTGTCGTTCGATATAGCTGGATCATGGCCAAAAGCTTCGGGAGGGTCAATCGGATGCCGGTCGAAGTCTGCAAAAGGGTGTAAATTTTAATGATGTGGTAACTTTTTATACAGTTGCTTCGGTTGGCCCGGGCGGATGATCGGACGGCCAGGATCCGGGCTTCAGGGGCGTCGGAGCGTGCTCGAACGCGAATTCAGTCACTTGCAGAATCGACATTCATCCGGGGCCGGCAAACCTGTATCCGGCGACCGGATTCCAGTATCATTGCGGCCGTCTTGAACGGGGGTGGCCCGCTTTTGCGGCGATTGCCCCATTGTCTCCCAGATCAGCGCGATACAGGTTTTTGCCATGCTGGAACTCCGCGGTGCCCCCGCACTTTCATCCTTCCGCTCCCAGAAGCTTCTGTCCCAGGTCCAGGCCGTGGTTCCGGAAGTCTCACGGATCTATGCGGAGTTCATGCACTTTGTGGACGTCCCCGAAGCGCTCTCGGACGATGATCAGCAGGTTCTGGATCGCCTGCTGAGCTATGGACCGGCGACTGAATCCCAGGCCGCCGAGGGCGTGCTTTTCCTGGTGGTTCCGCGCCCGGGCACGATTTCTCCGTGGTCGACCAAGGCTACGGACATTGCCCGTATTTGCGGCCTGCGCATGATTCGCCGCATCGAGCGCGGCACGGCGTTCTATGTTCATGCCGACTGTAAACTCAAGTTGGAGCAGCGTGAGGCGATTGCCGCGTTGCTGCACGATCGCATGACCCAGCGGGTGTTCCACGAGATGGGCGGCGCTGAGCTGTTGTTCCATCGCGAAGAGCCGCGCACGGCCGATCGTATTCCCGTGCTCAGTGGCGGTCGCCCGGCGCTGGTGGACGCGAACCGGATCTTGGGGCTCGCCCTGGCGGACGACGAGATCGATTACCTGGTGGACGCTTTTACCCGGCTGGAGCGTGATCCGGTGGACGTTGAGCTGATGATGTTCGCCCAGGCCAACTCCGAGCACTGCCGCCACAAGATTTTCAACGCGTCCTGGGACATCGATGGCGAAGGCCAGGAAAAGTCCCTGTTCGCCATGATCCGCAACACCTTCGAAATGAACAGCGAAGGCGTGCTGTCGGCCTATAAGGACAATGCGTCGGTGATCCGCGGTGCCCGTGCCGGCCGCTTCTATCCGGATCCGGAAAACGGTCAGTACGGCTACCATGAGGAAGACATCCACATCCTTATGAAGGTGGAGACCCACAACCACCCGACCGCCATTTCGCCCGATCCGGGATCGGCCACCGGCGCCGGCGGAGAGATCCGTGACGAGGGTGCTACCGGTCGCGGTTCCAAGCCCAAGGCGGGGCTGAGCGGTTTTACCGTTTCCAACCTGAACCTGCCGGGCGACCTGCAGCCGTGGGAAAGCGAGTATGGCAAGCCGGACCGCATCGCTTCGCCGCTGGACATCATGATCGAAGGCCCCATCGGTGGGGCTTCCTTTAATAACGAGTTCGGTCGCCCCAATCTGGCGGGCTACTTCCGCACATTCGAGCAGGCGGTGCCGAGCCCGGCCGGTGACGAGGTGCGTGGTTACCACAAGCCGATCATGATCGCCGGTGGCATGGGCAATATCCGTGAGGATCACGTCGAGAAGGGCGAGATTCCGGTGGGCGCCAAGCTGATCGTACTGGGCGGCCCGGCGATGTTGATTGGCCTCGGCGGCGGGGCGGCGTCCTCCATGGATTCCGGCAGCAGCCACGAAGATCTGGATTTTGCCTCGGTGCAACGCGGCAACCCCGAGATGGAACGTCGCTGTCAGGAAGTGATCGATCGCTGCTGGCAGATGGCGGATGAGAACCCGATCAGCTTCATCCACGACGTCGGTGCCGGCGGTCTCTCCAACGCCATGCCCGAGCTGGTCAAGGACGGTGGCCGGGGTGGTCGCTTCGAGCTGCGCGATATTCCCAGCGACGAGCCGGGCATGTCGCCGCTGGAAATCTGGTGCAACGAGTCCCAGGAGCGATACGTGCTGGCGGTCGGCCCCGATGAGCTGGAACGCTTTGATGCGATCTGTCGTCGCGAGCGCTGCCCGTACGCGGTGATCGGCGAGGCCACCGAAGAGCGTCACCTGAATCTGTCCGACGCCTACTTCGACGATAGCCCGGTGGATCTGCCGATGGACGTGCTGTTCGGCAAGCCGCCGCGCATGCACCGCAGCATCGAGCGGGCGTCCTTCACCAAGGCGATCTTCGATTCCCGCAAGATTGACGTCAACGAAGCGGCCCAGCGGATTCTGCGACTGCCTTCGGTTGGCAGCAAAAGCTTCCTGATCACGATCGGCGACCGCACCATCACCGGTCTGGTGGCCCGCGACCAGATGGTCGGGCCCTGGCAGGTGCCGGTGGCCGACGTGGCGGTCACTGCGGCCTCCTTCGATACCCTGTCGGGCGAGGCCATGGCGATGGGCGAGCGCACGCCGGTGGCGGCCATTGACGCCCCGGCCTCCGGCCGCATGGCGGTGGGCGAGGTGATTACCAATATGGCCGCGGCGTCCATCGACCAGCTTTCCGACATCCGCCTGTCGGCCAACTGGATGGCGGCGGCTGGCCATCCGGGCGAGGACGAGAATCTCTACGAGACGGTGCGTGCCGTGGGTATGGAGCTTTGCCCGGCACTGGGCATCACCATCCCGGTCGGTAAAGACTCCATGTCCATGAAGACCGTGTGGGAAGAGGACAACGGCGAGCAGAAGAGTGTGACCTCGCCCCTGTCCCTGATTGTCAGCGGTTTCGCGCCGGTGACCAACGTCCGCCGCACCTTGACGCCGGAGTTGCGTCGCGATGCCGGTGAGACGGATCTGATTTTGATCGACCTGGCGGCGGGCCAGAATCGTCTGGGCGGTTCCGCCCTCGCGCAGGTTTACAGCCAGGTGGGCGCTGTGGCTCCGGATCTGGACGACCCGGAGGATATCAAGGCTTTCTTTGCTGTTATCCAGGGACTCAATGGCGACGACAAACTGCTGGCCTACCACGACCGTTCCGATGGCGGTGTGTTCACGACACTGGTGGAAATGGCGTTTGCCGGGCACACCGGGATCGACGTCAAGCTCGATGGTCTGGCGGAAGAGTCGAGTCAGTTGGCCCGCGAGCTGTTCAACGAGGAGCTCGGCGCCATCATCCAGGTACGTCGCGAGGATACCCCGTTCGTGCTGCAGCAGTTCACCGGGGCCGGACTCGGCGACCACACGGCCGTCATTGGCACCCTGAACGACGAAGACCGGATTCGCTTCACCTTTGGTGATGAGGCTGTCATCGAAAGCAGCCGGGAGGCGTACCAGCGCCTCTGGTCCGAGACCAGCTACCGAATCCAGTCCCTGCGCGACAACGCGGACTGCGCCAAGCAGGAGTTCGACAACCTGCTGGCGCCGGCGGATCCGGGGTTGCGTGCCGATCTGACCTTTGACCTGAACGATGACATCGCGGCGCCCTACATCAACAGCGGCGCGCGCCCGAAGATTGCTGTTCTCCGGGAGCAGGGCGTCAATGGCCAGGTGGAAATGGCGGCGGCGTTTGATCGGGCCGGTTTCGATGCGGTCGACGTACACATGAGCGACCTGGTGTCCGGTCGCGTCACCCTGGAAAGCTTCCGGGCGATGGTCGCCTGCGGCGGCTTCTCTTACGGCGATGTGCTGGGTGCCGGTGAGGGGTGGGCCAAGTCCATCCTGTTCAACGAGCGGGTTCGCGACCAGTTCGAGGGCTTCTTCGCTCGCAACGACACTCTGGCGCTGGGGGTGTGCAACGGCTGTCAGATGCTGTCGAGCCTGCATGAGCTGATACCCGGCACCGAGCACTGGCCGCGCTTCGTGCGCAACGAGTCGGAACAGTTCGAGGCGCGTCTGGTCATGGTTGAGGTGCAGCAGTCACCATCGCTGTTCCTGCAGGGTATGGAAGGATCGCGGATGCCGATCGCCGTGGCCCATGGCGAAGGCCGGGTTGAGTTCTCCCGGATCGACGCGGCGTCTCGTCTGCATGAAGAGGGTCTGGTGTCTCTACGTTACATCACCAACGAGGGGCATCCAACGGAGCGTTACCCGTTTAACCCGAACGGCTCCCAGGGCGGCATTACGGGGCTGACGTCCGCGGATGGTCGCGTGACCATCATGATGCCGCATCCGGAGCGGGTATTCCGCACGGTGCAGCACTCCTGGCATCCGTCGGATTGGCAGGAAGATGGCCCGTGGTTGCGGATGTTCCGGAACGCGAGAAAGACCCTCGGCTGATCCGGCATCGACCACGTCGGTTACTAGAGAAGCCGGCCCGGATATTTCCGGGCCGGCTTTTTTGTGTCTGCCAAATTTTGTCAGCCAAAAACGCCGGAGAAGCGGGGAGCTGGTTCCAATGGTAACGAGAATGGTTACTATCGGTGACAGTCTTGCCCACAAACGTGACGTACTGGTCATGATTGCCGGTTTGTTGGCGTATCCTGGTCAGTATTTCGTCACTGGTTTGGCGGTCAAGCGATGAAATCGGGGATTTCCTCGCTTGACTTTGCTCATTTATGCACACTTGTTCCGAGCTTGTGTTTTTCATCTGCCTAAAACGCGAACACTCGGGGCAGAAACTGACCGATATCTTTAAAGTATTGATAATAAAGTAAAAAATGAAGGCGGTGAAATTGTCGCCAATTTGAGGTCAGATGCTTAACCATGGGGCTTCAGCGCCTGTTCCCCGAATATATCCCCAAGGTTATCCACAGAATCTGTGGGTAAGTCGTACAAGCGTTTGAGGGCGGGCTTTTTTGAAGGCATTGGGACTGTTGTGGATAATTCTTGAGCGCGATTCAATCCATGTTTTGCGCCGAAGCTCGTGGGAGGATGTGATGTTCAAGCTTTGCTATTTCGTGCCTGAGAGTCACCTGGAACAAACCAAGTCAGCGCTGTTTGAGGCTGGGGCAGGGCGTATCGGCGACTACGACAGCTGCGCCTGGCAGTGTTTGGGGCGGGGCCAGTTTCGGCCGCTGGACGGGAGTCAGCCATACCTGGGGCAGCAGGGAGAGGTGGAACGGGTTGATGAATACAAGGTGGAGCTGGTCTGCGAAGCGGATTTGATCCGAAATGCCATCCAAGCGCTCAAGCAGGCCCACCCTTATGAGGAGCCCGCATACGAGGTGTTGCGCGTCGAGGTTTTCGACTGAGCCGCTATTGCCCCAGCCGACGGCGGATATCGCCGATGTGCAGCGGGAAGTCGTCGCGCTCGATATCCTCGACGAAATACTCCAGCGTTTCCCGGATTGTGGGAAACGCAAGCTCCTCCCAGGGGATGTCTGCCAGCGGGAAAAGCTGGGCATCCAGGGATTCCTCGCCGGCGCCGAAGGAACCGTCTGTGAGGCTCGCCCGGAAGAACATGTGCACCTGGTCGATGTGGGGGACGTGGAGAATGGTGTAGAGGCCATCGACATTCACCGCGGCCAGCGCTTCTTCCTGGGTCTCGCGAACGGCTGCTTCGACGGTGGTTTCCGAGTTTTCCATAAAACCGGCTGGCAGCGTCCAGTACCCCTTGCGGGGTTCGATGGCCCGGCGACACAGCAGGACCTGTCCATTCCAGATGGGAACCGTGCCGGCCACGATGCGCGGGTTTTCGTAATGGATTCGGTCGCAATGATCGCAAACATAGCGATGTCGATTGTCGCCTTCCGGGATGCGATGGGTTACCGGTTTGCCGCAATGACTGCAATAATTCATTAGCCACCTCAATTCTGTATCATCCCAGTATACCGAGGCTTGCCCGCTCGTCGACCCGATTGACCAATCAATTGTCGGTTCGGTGGTGTGCGACCGATTTTCCGGATGTGATCGACGGATAGCGAGCAATCGATGTTATCGAACAAAAGGAACGCCCGGCTTGTTTAAGCATTTCAAAGAGCGTCTTGATCGTCATACGCCAAAATTGATTGCGCTGGACTATCCCGAAGCAGGGGTTCTGGTGCCCGTGACCAATGTGCCGGATAACCCCGAGCTGATCCTGACCCAGCGTGCCGCCCATCTCAAGACGCATCGAGGGCAGGTTGCCTTTCCCGGAGGCAAGCGGGACCTGTCGGATCGGTCGCTGGAAGAGACCGCGCTGCGAGAAACCCATGAGGAAATCGGCTTGCCGCCATCGGAAGTGATGGTCGCGGGCCCGTTGGGTCAGGTGGTCTCCCGTCACCGTATCCTGGTGACGCCCTTTGTTGGCATCGTGCCTCATGACGCGACATTGACGGCCAGCCCGGAAGAAATCGATGCGATCTTCAAGGTGCCGGTGTCTTTCTTTATGGAGGACAGGCGCCTGCGAACCGATGCGCTGGGATTTCAGGGGCATACCCTTTACGTCCCCTGCTATGAATGGGAGGGGTATCACATCTGGGGGTTGTCCGCGGTCGTGCTGGTTGACTTCCTGAACGCGGTGTACGATGCCGGGATCGATTTACTGGAAGCGCCGAGCTGAGGTGGTCATGAGATACGCATTGGGAGATCAGCAACCAACACTGGAGGGCGGTGATCATTTTATCGCGCACAATGCCACGGTGATTGGCCGGGTCTGCCTGCAGGATAAGGCCAGTGTCTGGTTCAACGTGGTGATTCGCGGTGACAACGACCTGATTACCGTGGGCCCGGAGTCCAACGTCCAGGATGGCACGGTGATGCATACCGATGCCGGTATACCCTTGACGTTGGGGCGGGGGGTGACCGTTGGGCACAAAGCCATGTTGCACGGCTGTGAAGTTGGCGATTATTCCCTGATCGGCATTAACGCGGTCGTCCTTAATGGAGCGAAGATCGGCAAGCATTGCCTGATTGGTGCCAATACCCTGATCCCTGAAGGGATGATCGTGCCGGACGGCTCTCTGGTTGTTGGCTCGCCGGGAAAGGTGAAGCGGGAATTGAATGACAGTCAGCGCAAGATGCTGGAGCTGAGCGCCGCGCATTATGTCGACAATGCCCGGCGCTACCGGAATGACTTTAAAGTGGTGGACTGATTGATGGCGGATAGGCATGCGGCGCTGGTGCGCTCCCCTTGTGTTGGGGTGTGTGCCCTGGATGCAGACGATATGTGCGTTGGTTGCCAGCGTACTGGTGACGAGATCACGCGCTGGTTTGATATGACCAATGACGAGCGCCGCGAGGTGATGAAGAAAGTGGCCGTGCGCGAGGAGCGGGTGGCTCTCTAGTTTCTGGTGGTCCCCAGTCGGCGGGTTTACTTGAATGGATGAAATGAGGAAAGACGAATGGTCAGTATCGGGACACCGTTGACGGAAACGGCATTCAGGGTGCTCTTTTGTGGCGCGGGTGAATTGGGTAAGGAGGTAGTGATTGAGCTTCAGCGTCTGGGCGTTGAGGTGATTGCCGTTGATCGCTACGAAAATGCGCCGGCCATGCAGGTGGCCCACCGCAGCCATGTGATCAATATGCTGGATGCGGATGAGTTGCGTCGGGTGGTCGAACTGGAGAAGCCTCATCTGGTGGTGCCTGAAATCGAGGCGATCGCCACGCCAGAGCTGGTCCGGTTGGAGCAGGAAGGTGTCCGTGTGGTGCCGACCGCTCGTGCGGTGAATCTGACCATGGACCGGGAAGGCATTCGTCGCCTGGCGGCCGAGACGCTTGGTTTGCCGACATCGCCCTATCGCTTTGCCGAAACATTGGAAGATTACCGTGCCGCCGTCGCTGAGGTTGGTTTACCGCTGGTCGTTAAGCCGGTTATGAGTTCGAGCGGCAAAGGTCAGAGCACGGTAAAAACCGAAGCGGACATCGACGCCGCCTGGGACTATGCGCAACAGGGTGGTCGCGCCGGACAGGGGCGGGTGATCGTCGAGGGCTTCGTGGATTTCGATTACGAGATTACGCTACTGACTGTTCGTCACGCGGCGGGTGTGTCTTTCTGTGATCCCATCGGCCATATCCAGGAAGATGGCGACTACCGTGAGTCCTGGCAGCCGCACCCAATGAGCGAGCTCGCGCTTGCGCGCTCCCGGGAGATCGCCGATAAAGTAACGGCTGATCTTGGTGGCTACGGAGTGTTCGGCGTAGAGCTGTTCATAAAAGGAGACGACGTCTATTTCTCCGAAGTGTCTCCGCGTCCCCATGACACGGGCCTGGTTACACTGGTGTCCCAGGACCTGTCCGAGTTCGCCCTGCATGCGAGAGCAATCTTGGGGCTGCCGGTGCCGGCGATTCGTCAGCAGGGTGCCTGTGCGTCTGCGGTTATATTGCCTACCGGTGAGTCGCGGTCACCGACCTTTACTCATATAGAAGAAGCGCTGGTAAACCCGGATACCCAAATTCGTCTGTTCGGTAAGCCTGAAATTGCGGGGCGTCGGCGCATGGGTGTTGCCCTGGCTCGGGGAGAGGATGTGGAGAGCGCTCGTGCACAGGCGCGGGTGTCGGCCGGGGCGGTTAAGGTCGAGTTTTAAGTTTCTTCAGATTTTTTTGAAAAAGGCGTTGACGGGTTCGGAGAAGTCTGTAGAATGCGCATCTCTTTCGAGGGGCACGCCACTGAGGCGGGCCAGAAATCGAAAGGCAACCGACTGATTTGCTTGAAGAATTTGATTTAAATTTTCTCGAAATCAACGGTTGACAGGGTGGCGAAACAGCGTAAAATGCGCGCCACCTTGAACGGGTCAGCCGGCAACGATTCGGCGGTTTCGGAAGCAT
>NZ_WSSA01000001.1:0-691 GCF_011421605.1 Marinobacter sp. JSM 1782161 | reverse complement strand
ACAACCAGCGCACCGACTACGAACACTACGACTACCCGGGCCGCTTCAAGGCCGACCAGTCCGGCCAGGCCTACACCCAGGCAAGACTCGACGGCCTGCGCGCCGACGCCAGCGTGGGGGAAGGGGAAAGCAACCGCCCCGACTTCGCCGCCGGCTGCCGGGTCAGCCTCACCGACCACGACCAGGCCACCTACAACCGCGACTGGCTGATCACCGGGGTGACCCACACCGGCAAACAGCCCCAGGCCCTGGAAGAGGAAGGCGGCTCCGAGCCGACCACCTACAGCAACACCTTCAACGTCATTCCCGGCGACAAGACCTGGCGCCCCAAGACGCCGAACCGCCCGATCATGGACGGCCCGCAGATCGCGATCGTCACCGGCCCGGCCGGCGAAGAGATCCACTGCGACGCGCACGGCCGGGTCAAAGTCCGATTCCCCTGGGACCGCTACAGCCAAAATGACGAACACTCCAGTGCCTGGCTGCGGGTCAGCCAGGGCTGGGCCGGGGGCAACTACGGCTTCATGGCCCTGCCGCGCATCGGCCACGAAGTGATCGTCTCCTTCCTGGACGGGGACCCGGACCAGCCGATCATCACCGGGCGCACCTACCACGCCACCAACACGCCGCCCTACGCGCTGCCGGAACACAAGACAAGAACCACCCTGAAAACCCAGACCCACAAGGGCGA